>JAPLAU010000006.1 GCA_026393115.1 Actinomycetota bacterium | reverse complement strand
CCCCAACAAAGACAGCCAACCCCGCGGCCTCAAACCAGGACCCAAACCCGGCAACAAAAAAGGCGGCATGCCCAAGGGATACAAGTTCAAAAAATAAGTAAGTCCCGAGACATCCCATAAGGATGTCCCGAGACTTCACACAGAGCCGACGCCCGGACTTGAACCGGGAACCCCATGTTTACAAGCCACTTGTGCGTTAGTTCGCCCTCGCTCGCGGTTCGTCACCGGAGTGCGTAAATCCGTTGCGCCGCAACGGATTACGCCCGTTAGTTGGCCGCTAACGTTCGCGGCCCACCGCTACTAGTCGGAACCCGTAGTGACACGCGTAGTGACACCGGCGGCACCTCGCACGAGTAGCTCCCCCGCCGCGCAGCATTCTGCAGGCGAGATGCTAGTTCGTAGATCCACAAACTAGGCACCACCCGACGGGTGATGACCACGTCCTCGCCCGACTCTGCTCGGTCAAGGAGTTCTGAAAGCCTCACCTACGCTTCGAATACGCCGATTTCAATGCTCATGTCCGACAACTAGCGTGTTGGACAGATTGATGAAATGTCGCAATTCCCTGGCACGTCAGTGGGCTTGATATCCGTGGTCGCTGAGTGGCACAGTCGTGACATGACCTCGACCACCGCCTTCACCCTCACTCGCCAATCACCACACTTCGGTGCCCTGGTCAGCGGAGTCGATCTGAGCTCGGTCGACGCGTCGACGGCAGCCGAGATTCGCGCCGCACTCCTCGAGCACAAGGTGCTGCTCTTCACCGGTCAGTCACTCGACGCTGAGCGGCACATTGAGTTTGCGAACTACTTCGGAGAGACGACGTCGTCCCACCCGGTGATGCCCGCACTCGATTCCGAGCACCCACAAATCTGGGAACTCGACAGCACCGATCCCACCGCCCGCAATGACGCGTGGCACACCGACGTCACGTTCGTAGCCCGGCCTCCGATGGGTTCGGTGTTGAGAGCGGTGCAGGTTCCTGATGTGGGCGGCGACACCTTGTGGGCCGACCTTGAACAGGCGTACTGGTCTCTTTCCAAGCCTGTTCGCGACCTCGCCGATCAACTCACTGCTGAGCATGACGGTAGCCACGAGTTCGGTGACTACCTCGCCCAATACGGCGGCAACGATTGGGACGGCACCACGGTGAGGCGACTCGACCCCGTCGTGCACCCGGTGGTCAGGGTGCATCCTGAAACGGGACGACCCGCACTTTTCGTGAATCCCTGGTTCACCAAACGAATCATCGGCGTCTCGGAGGCCGAGAGTCGGGGAATCCTTGATCTGCTTTTCGCGCACATCACCAAGCCCGAGCACATCATGCGTCACCGATGGCAGCAGAGCGACGTCGCGATGTGGGACAACCGCAACACCGCACACTACGCGACTCTGAACTACGGCGACTTTCGTCGAGTGATGCATCGCGTCACTATCGCGGGAGACGTTCCGGTGGGAGTCACGAACTGAGCGCTGCCAGCCTTCTGCGCAAAATGTCGAGAGCGAGGGTGTCACCCTCGGCCGTGACGCCGTGATCGCCCGGCCGACCCCACATCCTCAGCAGTAGTCCTGGCGCCGGCCCGCCGAGCACCGCCTGCGCGTCGGCCGACCCCGACGTCACAAACACGATCGTCGGGTGCAGCGAGACAGTCCATGCATGACCGTCGGTCGCGATGGCCACGGTGTGACCCTCGGCCTCGGGCTGCTCGTGGTCGTCCCACGGAGTCGTGAGCCAGCCGAGCATCTCGTCGATGCCATCGGACGCCAGGACGGCGTCGATCGGCCGTGCACCTTCGGGCCTACTGACGGCGCTCTCGGCGTCCCACCGGTGCACCGCAGTCTCCTGCGCTATGCGGCGGTGCCAGAAACCCGCGGTCTGCTCGGCCGGCCACCAGGTCCACGCTGGCGAGTCAGAGCCGCGCGCACCCAGCCGGTCGCGCAGCCGCGCGTGCTCGTGGCGTAGCACCTCGCGCACGTCGGCATCCTTGGCGATGTCACCCCACGAGCCGCTCTTCAGCTCAGGTGCAGTTCCCGTGTCGAGGCCCGCCACCACGTACCGGTACACGCCGACGAGGTGCGACAGCAGGTGGTGCACCGTCCACTCGGGGCACCCTGGAACCGGGGACGAGAGATCGATGGCGGCCGCCAGTGTCGCGTCGAGGTCAGCGTCGAGGAACGCGAGGTACTGCCCGGTCGTGAGACAGGTGGCGTCGATGCTCGGCTGGTCGCTCATGGGCTTCGCAGCATACTCACCGCGAAATACTCACCGCGAAGTCGCTGTCGTCGGCCATGGGCCGCAGGTACCAGGTGGCGAACTGCCTCAAGCGTGCAGTCCGCCGCCACCACGTACTCGACGAACAAAGAGGGATCGAGTTGCTCGGTGTGGAACGCCACCACGACGTGAGGACGTGTGACGTCCTTGGTGACGCCGCGACGCCGCGACCCCTGACGACGTTCTTGCGCGGTCTCACTGTGCCCCTGACCTGCGGTAATACTTGAGCCGACGCCCGGACTTGAACCGGGAACCCCCTGTTTACAAGACAGGTGCGCTGCCAATTGCGCCACGCCGGCGGGCGGTGCCCTCAGAGCCTACCGACCCCTACGGCACCCTCAACACGGTCACCGCGAAGTCGGCATCCGAACGCCATGGGCGCAGGTCCCATGTAGCGAAACGATGCTCGAGAGTCAGCCCCGCTTCGGCAATGTGCTGATCGAACAGAGCCATGTCGTACCGATCAGTATGGAAGCCGGTGACGATGAATCCATCGGAGTGCACGTGAGCCGCAACGCGCTTGAGCACCTGTACCTCTGTCTCCGGCGCCACAAAAGCGAGCACATTGCCAGCCAACGCAGCCGCGTCGAAGCGTTCCGGCTCACCCATCGAGGCCAGATCAAGTTCGGCAAGGTTGGCCACCAGCCACACCGGACCGGGATGATCCTCACGCGCCGCGTCGATCAATTCCGGATCGACGTCGACACCCACCACACGATGGCCACGCGCGTTGAGTTCGCCGGCCAGCCGCCCGGGACCACAGCCTCCGTCGAGTACTCGCGAACGCGGCGGCACCATGGCGTCAATGAGGCGCGCTTCGCCGGCCAGGTCGGCACCGTCTGCGGCGAGCCCACGCATCCGCGCGATGTAGTTCTGGGAGTGGTTGTCGTCAGTGTCGGAGAACCAGCGCGGGGTTGAGGTCACGCTCTCCACGCTATCGCGCAGCAGGCGGCGGGATCCCGATTCCTCTGTTCTATGAGCGCGAAGCGCCCGATTCGGGAGTTCTACGCTCGCAGAAGGGGGTTCGGGCCTCGTCGACGCTCTCGGGAAGATGCTGGATGGAACGTGGCCACCGGCTCGAGCACTCGATCGGCCGTCAGGGCTCTGCCATTTCCGCCGCCGGCGACGTTCTCTGCACCCACCGCCCATACGCCGAGGCCCACGGAGTTCCAGTGATTCCGTGGGCGATCACGCACAACAGCACCGTGACACCCAAGACACCCGTGGCGTCACCCAGCACTCCCACTCCGCCAAGTTCCTCGTATGCGATCAGAGCGAACACCACGCTGGCCAATCCGCGCGGACCAAACCAGCCGATGAAACCCTTCGTCACAGAGGCAAATCCCGTACCCCACAACACCAACCACACCGGAAGGATGCGGAACACCGTCAGCGCCAACAACGCGAAGACAAGGGAATGCCACGTGAGGTACTCGCCGAGGTGTGCCACGAAGATGACACCGAAAAGACCCCACACCGCATAACCCAAGAGTGTCGATATCGACTCCGTTGTCACGAGGTCTTCTTCATGGTGATCCAAACCAACTGCGGCAAAGGCTGTTCCCGCGATGAAAGCCGCGATGAACCCGTTGCCATTGAGAAGGGACGCGCCAAAGTAGGCGACGATCGGAATCACGGCGACACTGACAGGCACCAGTGCCGGAATCGCCCACTCTCGATCGCGCGCTCGCTTCATCAGCCAGCCGGCGCCAAAGCCAGCTATGACACCGATCACTCCGCCAATCAGGATCTCAACGAGAGCCTCCTCCGCCGCGTGCCACACATCCGAGTAGCCGGGCGCATTCGCTGCGGCCGCCAGCGCGAAGAGCACCACCGGAGTGGCCAGGCCATCGTTCAAACCACTCTCGCCATTGAGAATGCGACGAATGCGCACGGGCACGATGGGGTTGAGTACCGTCGCCGCCCCAAGCCCGGCATCCGTCGGTGCCAGCGCCGCCGCGACGAACAGTGCGAGCCAGACGCCGGCTTCGGGAAAGAGCAAGAGCGCCACGATCCAACCCAAGGCGATTGTGAGCGGGAGGCCGATCAGCAGCAAACGAAGCAACACGCCTTTGTCCGCGAGGAGTTGACGAGGATGTAAATGAGCCGCGTCATGAAACAAGATCATGGCGAGCGTGGCCTCGGCGATGGTGCGCACCATGGCGGCATCGATCCCCAGCGCGATATGTCCAATCCCGAAAACTGTCCCCGCGGCCGCAAAGACAATCGCGGCACTGAGATTCCACGATGCGAATCGCCGAGAGAACGCCGTATACAGAACCACGACCAACGCAAAGACTGCGATTCCCGCCACCACACCTCCTCGATGCGACCTTGAGTCTACGCAGGCAGTGCGGTGGTCGGTCAGCCGTCGAGATGAGCGATGTCGACATGCCCACTAGACGTCTCTTCTTCGCCGTGAAGTTAACCGCTACAGTCGGCGCATGCCCGTCGCCATCGTCCTTGCTGACGCAGTCTTGACCAACGACCTCGAGTCACTTCTGTGGGTCACCCTCGTTGCCGCTGGCATTCCTATCCTCGTGGGTTTTCTCAATCTGCGTGTGGCCGAAATTGTCTTCCTGATTGGCTTTGGAATCCTGCTAGGCCCCCAGATACTCAACAAAGTCGATCTGACTGACTCAGTCAGCCTGCTCGCCGATATCGGGCTCGGCTTCCTCTTCTTCTTCGCTGGATACGAACTTGATCGTGCCGTACTCAAAGGGACAACCGGAAAACTAGCCGGAATCGGCTGGATTGCCTCCGTCATTCTTTCGATTATCGCCGTCGAGATCCTCTACTCCGTTGGACTCATCCAAGACACCCTCGGCGTCGCGATCGCACTGACAAGCACTGCGCTCGGAACCCTGCTTCCAGTCATCCGCGATAGCGGTCGACTCGACAGCGTCTTTGGTCGAAGTTTCATGGCGGCCGGTGCTATCGGTGAGTTCGGCCCAATCGTGGCCATCTCGCTGCTGCTCGGAACCCGCTCTTCATGGCTCTCGTTCCTCGTTTTGGTGGCCTTCTTCATCATCGCCGCCATCATCGCCTTCTTACCCAGTAGGTTCCGCAGCAACCGCCTCTTTGCCATTATCGAGCGCGGTCACAGCACAAGTGCTCAGACCGCAGTGCGTATCGTGATTCTGCTACTGGTCGGACTTCTTGCCCTCGCCAGCGCCTTCGGGCTCGACTTGGTGCTCGGCGCTTTCGCCGCCGGCATCATCGTGCGTCTCTACGTACCCCACGGTTCGATACCGGTGGTCGAGCACAAACTCGAGGCCATCGCGTTCGGCTTCTTCATTCCACTGTTCTTCGTGATTACCGGAGTCAAACTCGACATCCAGTCGATCATCGAAAACCCCGGCCGACTCCTGATCTTCTTCCTGCTGCTCGCGATCGTTCGTGGATTGCCACAGTTCTTTATCTACCGCAGGGCCATTCCGCACTGGCGGCCTCGAGCAGAACTGAGCCTGTATATCGCCACAGCGCTACCGATCATTGTCGCGGTGACCACGGTGCAGGTCGACGCTGGAATCATGCTGCCCGAAAACGCCGCGGCCCTCGTGGGAGCCGGTGCACTGTCAGTCTTGGTGTTCCCCCTCGTCGCATCGAGGCTCACAAGGAAGGAGACTGATTCAGACGCGCAGAGTACTGATTCCGTAGAGAGCAATGCCGGCGGCAATCCCAGCATTGAGTGACTCGGTGTCAGCAGTGATGGCGATCGACAACGTCTGATCGCACGCTTCGGTCACGAGACGAGATAGGCCCTTGCCCTCGGAACCCACCACGACCACGAGCGGGCCAGCCGCCAACTCGGCATCGAGTTCAGCGAGGTCGACATCACCGTCGGCATCGAGACCGAGAACGAAGCAACCCGCCTTCTGATACGCCTGCAGCGCGCGAGTGAGATTGGTCGTGCGGGCAACCGGAATCCGAGCCGCAGCACCAGCCGACGTCTTCCAGGCTGAGGCCGTCATGCCGGCACTTCGCCTCTCAGGCACGAGCACACCGTGGGCACCGAACGCAGCGGCTGATCGCACGATGGCGCCAAGATTGCGCGGATCGGTGACTCCGTCGAGGGCCACGATCAAGGGAGCCTGGCCAGCGTCAGCTGCCCGCTCAAGGAGATCGGACGGCTCGGCGTACTGGTATGCGGGAATCTTCAGGGCGAGACCTTGGTGATTGGCCCCTTCGCACAGGCGATCGAGGTCGGCACGCGACGACTCGATGATCGGGACGCCACGGTTACCTGCGATACGCAGGGACTCACGCACTCGATCGTCGGCGTCGATGTTGAGCGCCACATAGAGCCCCACCACAGGAATGCGGGCGTTGAGCGAATCGACCACCGAGTTGCGACCTACGACGAATTCAGCAGCACGGTTGGTGCGCCGCGGAGCGCGCGCCGTCGTTGACTTCTCTGCGCGCTTGGCAGCCTTATGCGCCTTGTGCTTGGGCCGGTCGGCGGCTTTGGGCGTCGGGCCCCTGCCTTCGAGGGCCTGCCGGCGTTGACCACCGCTTCCGACCGTCGGACCCTTCTTCGATCCGGTTTTGCGCATGGCGCCCTTGCGCTGCGAGTTACCCGCCATTAGAAACCGCCCTCAAGTGACCAGCGTGCGCCGCCGGTTGTGTCTTCGAGGGCGATACCCGCCTCGCGAAGTCGATCGCGAATTGCATCTGCTGCATCGAAATCTCGCCGTTCACGGGCACTCGCCCGATCAGCAATGGCAACCTGCACCAGTGCATCCAGTGCACCCAACGCTCGCGCATCACCGCCCGATGACTCGCGTGACGCCCATGGCTCGGCAAGCGGATCGACACCGAGCACGTCGAGCATCGCCCGAACCGCACCCAGCACGCCGGCTATCGCGACGCGGTTGATGCCGTCAGCGAGCAAGGTGTTGCCGTCGGTCACCATCTGGTGCAGCGAAGCGAGTGCCGCCGGCACCCCGAGGTCGTCATCCATGGCCGCCACGAAATCTGCGCAGAGCATGCCCGTACTCGGCGCATCGGCACCCAGCACTTCCGTGGCACGACGAACGAAATTCTCAAGTCGTCGGAAACCTGTGGCCGACTCTTCCAACGCTTCGAAGGAGAACTCGATCATCGATCGGTAATGGGCCGAGGCGAGGTAGTAGCGCAGTTCGATGGGTCGAACTCGCTTCACGACTTCGCGTACCAAGAGTGAGTTGCCCAAGGAT
This sequence comes from Actinomycetota bacterium, assembly GCA_026393115.1. Classification (GTDB taxonomy): domain Bacteria; phylum Actinomycetota; class Actinomycetes; order S36-B12; family CAIYMF01; genus CAIYMF01. The sequence continues at coordinate 58,937 of JAPLAU010000006.1, read as the reverse complement.
TTGCTCATCTTTTCGCCACTGGTAGTCACCCATGCGTTGTGCACCCAGTAGCGGGCAAAGCCATCACCCACCGCGTGTGATTGGGCGATCTCATTTTCGTGGTGGGGGAAGACTAGATCGAGCCCACCTCCGTGAATATCAAAGTCAGCGCCGAGGTATTTGCCCGCCATGGCGGAGCACTCCAAGTGCCATCCCGGACGCCCGTCGCCCCACGGCGTCGACCACGCCGGCTCACCGGGCTTGGCCGACTTCCACAATGCGAAGTCACGCGGGTCGCGCTTGAGATCGTCACCTTCGGAATCGCCAGCCGGCAAAAGATCGTCAATTTTTTGGCCAGACAAAGCCCCGTAGTCAGGCAACGACCGCACATCGAAGTACACATCGCCGCCCGCGGCATAGGCGTGACCGGCATCAATGAGTCGCTGCATGAGCACGATCATTTCGGGAACGTGACCCGTCGCGCGAGGCTCGATCGTAGGAGGCGTGCAACCCAGCACGTCGTAGGCCCAAGCGAATTCGCGTTCGTACTGCGTTGCCACCGCCCACCACGGACGATCTTCAGCACGACCACGCGCAATGATTTTGTCGTCGATGTCGGTGACGTTGCGGCAGAAGGTCACCTCGTAACCACTGACACGTAACCAGCGACCCAACACGTCAAAGCACACGCCTGATCGGATGTGTCCGACGTGAGGTGCGGCCTGCACAGTAGCTCCGCACAGATAGAGCGAGGCCTGACCTTCGCGTAGGGGTACGAAGTCACGCACCGATCGCGTGGCAGTGTCGTGCAGTCGGAGTGCCATCGCTCTACCTCACCACGCGGTGGGGGGCCAGAATCACAGCAGACATGGGCCCAGTCTAGTGGGCGAGGAAGCGTTGCTATTCCTCACTACTCGCGACTACTCGCGACTACTCGCGGCCCACAAGCGCCGTGGCGACCGCTGCCACACCTTCACGTCGCCCTAGGAACCCCAAGTGATCAGTCGTCGTTGCTGCCAGCGCGACCGGAGCACCGCCCACTGCTGCCGAAAGGGCCGCTTGTGCCTCGTCGCGTCGCGCCGAGATGCGCGGTACTTCGGCGACTACTTGAACGGCCACACTCATGATGTGCCAACCCGCCTCGGCCACTAACCGTGCGGTCTCAGCGAGCAGGGCCGACCCTGACGCACCCGCCCACTCGGGCCGATCCGTTCCGAAAATAGCTCCCAAATCACCCAAGCCGGTTGCGGTCAACAGGGCATCGCACACAGCATGCGCCGCAACGTCTCCATCGGAATGTCCCTCGGGACCAACACCAATGTCGGGCCACTCTAGGCACGCGAGCACCATGGGGCGACCTTCCACCAGAGGATGCACATCGACACCGATTCCGGTGCGCAGTTCAGGCCATGACACCGGCAGACCTCCGTCGCGCCAGAACTGCCTCAGCGATCACCAGATCAAAGGGTCGAGTGACCTTGAACGCTTCCTCGTGGCCGGGCACCACGACCACCGTGTGCCCGATGCGTTCAACAAGTCCCGCGTCGTCGGTGAGATCGTCGATTCCTTCGGCTGCGGCAGAGCGATGTGCCTCCACGAGCAGCGAGCGGTCAAATCCTTGCGGAGTTTGCACGGCCCGCAATACCGAGCGATCAATGGTTCGCACGACGCGACCACCGGGATCGATTTCCTTCACCGTGTCGTAGACAGGCAGCACGGGAATCACGGCACCTGCGCCCGCACGCACAGCCGACGCCACTGCATCGACCAGCTCAACGGGCACAAGCGGTCGGGCAGCGTCGTGCACGAGAACGACATCGACGGTGATGGGCAGGTGATCAAGTGCGAGTGCGACGGACTGTTGCCGAGATGAGCCGCCCGGCACGATCACAACATTCGCCATCGGAACATGGTCGGAAAGAAGCAGACGTACCTCGTCAACTCCACCATCGTCGGGCGGAGCAGCAACCACCACGAGGTCAACAGAACGCGCCGAGACGAGTGCTCGGACGGCATGAACGAGAATGGGCAGGCCCCCGAGATCGCGAAAGGCTTTGGGGGTTCCGGGCCCGAGCCGTTCACCGCGGCCTGCTGCAGGAACAATGGCAGCCGTGGTCACTGAGTGAACCTAGGAAGCCAGAACCTCGTCGAGGATGGTCTCTGCCTTGTCCTCGTTGGTGTGCTCGGCAAGGGCAAGTTCAGAGACCAGAATCTGGCGGGCCTTGGAGAGCATGCGCTTCTCCCCGGCTGACAATCCCCGCTCCTTATCGCGGCGCCACAGGTCGCGCACCACCTCGGCAACCTTGATGACGTCACCGGAAGCTAGCTTCTCAAGGTTGGCCTTGTATCGACGAGACCAGTTCGTGGGCTCCTCGGTATAGGGCTGACGCAGCACCTCGAAGACCTTCTCAAGGCCCTCGGCATTGACCACGTCGCGAACACCGACGAGATCAACATTGTCGGAGGGCACCCGCACGGTGAGGTCGCCTTGAGCGACCCTGAGTACGAGGTACTCCGTGTCGACTCCCTTGATGGACCGCATCTCTACGGCCTCAATTTTGGCTGCCCCGTGATGTGGGTAGACAACGGTCTCGCCAACCTTGAACGCCATATGAGATGACCCCTTTCCAGAATCTTGAGTTTACCACGGGAATCGCACGCCCCTCCCGCCGAGATACCAGGCCCAAAAAGGACCCGGGGCCTCGGCATGCAGCGTGGGGATTCGATAGCCTGCCTCCATGACCCGTGCTGCCTTGGCCCGACCCTCACTCTCCCGTCCGTTGCGCCGAGTGGCCGCTGGCCTTCTCGCGGTGGCCGTCGTCGGCAGCATGAGCGCCTGCGGCACCGGTAAGGACTGGGTCGACGAGGGTCTGAACCCCTCTGGAAACGGGCAGTTTGCCACCATCGGGTCATTACAGGCTCAGAACGTCACCTTGGTTCAGGGCCCGCCAGGCTCGAAATCACTCACTTTGGTCGCGCGACTTTTTAACACCGGCGCGACACCCGACGCACTCGTCGGGGCCAACCTTGGCACCGCCCCGGGTACCGACGCGAAAATCACCAACAGTGCGGTACCGATCGTGCCCGGGCCCGAAGCTGCGTCTGTTGGTTTCAACAGCACCGACTTCGTCAATTTCTACAGCGTCGATGTGCCGACTGCCTCATACGTGCCGGTCACGCTGAAGTTCAAGGATGCGGGCCAAACCACCCTGCAGGTGCTGGTTGTTCCACCGGCTGGTTACTACGAGGGCATCGCGCCCACGCCGCCTGCTGCCTGATCACTCAGGCGTCGAATTTATAACCCAACCCGCGCACAGTCACGATGTGAACGGGGTTGGCTGGGTCTGACTCAATCTTCGACCGAAGTCGCTTCACGTGGACGTCAAGCGTCTTGGTATCGCCCACGTAGTCACTTCCCCATACGCGATCGATCAGCTGCGATCGAGTCAGCACTCGGCCGACATTGCGCATCAGAAGTTCGAGCAAGTCGAATTCCTTAAGCGGCATCGCCACCTGCTCGCCTCGCACAGCCACCACATGGCGATCGACATCCATCCGTGCAGGTCCGGCTTCGATGACGGTGCTGATCAGTTCACCCTCGTCGTCACCTTGACGACGCAACACCGCTCTGATGCGAGCAACAAGTTCGCGCGACGAGAAAGGCTTGGTGACGTAATCGTCGGCGCCGAGTTCGAGGCCAACGACCTTGTCGATCTCACCGTCTTTGGCCGACACCATGATGATCGGAACCGTTGACTTCGCTCTCAGCGCGCGACAGACCTCAGTTCCGGAGAGGCCGGGCAACATGATGTCGAGCAGGACGATGTCGGCGCCATTGCGATCAAATTCCTCGAGTGCGACATTGCCATCGGCAGCGATGCCAACTTCGAAGCCTTCCTTGCGAAGCATGAACGACAGTGCATCACTGAAGGACTCTTCGTCCTCCACTACGAGCACACGCGTCACGATGCCGCCTCGATGGTTGACTGAGTGTGCATGTCACCCTCCTCGAGGGGGTTGGTAAAACGCGCCGACTCGTCTGTTTCGGGAACAAGCGACAGCGACGTCGGGTGTGCCGGAATGCGGATGGTGAATGTGGAGCCTTCGCCAGAAAGCGACCAAACGCTGATGCTTCCACCATGGTTGGTGCACACGTGCTTGACGATCGCTAATCCTAGGCCAGTACCGCCGGTGTCGCGGGAACGCGCCTGATCGACGCGGTAGAAGCGTTCAAAGATTCGTACCTGATCTTCGACCGCGATACCGATTCCTTGGTCAGAGACGCTGATTTCAACTGAGCCGTCGAATAGCCGCGTGCCGACTGCAACGCGTGTGTTCTGGGGCGAATACTTGATCGCATTGCCGATGAGGTTTCGCAGCGCGGTCAAGAGGTGGCTCTCCTCGCCAAAAACTACTAGCCCCGGCGTGCCACCTCTCACCACGTCAATCGCGCTCGCGTCGGCTGACATCCGCATTGAGTCGACGGCCTCCGCGATAACAGCATCGATCGACACCGGTCGCGCGTGCTCAAGCGGGTTGTCACCCTGCAGCCGCGACAGGTCGACGATGTCGGCGACGAGAGCCGCGAGTCGCGACGATTCAATGCGCATGCGACGAGCAAAGTGAAGTACTTGGGCGGGGTCGTCGCTTGCCACCTCAACTGCTTCGGCGAGCAGTCCGAGCGCACCCACAGGAGTCTTCAGTTCATGGCTGACGTTGGCGACAAAGTCGCGGCGCACCGCTTCAATGCGGCGAGATTCCGACAGGTCTTCAATGAGAATCAACGTGACATCGGATGTCAGCGGCGCTACCCGAAAGCGCATTTCTCTCGGCGAGCGTCCTGACGGTGACCGATTGAGATCGAGGTCGCGCTCCAGCGAGATTCCGGTGCGGGCGACCTCACTGAGTAGACGGGCAACTTCGCTATTGCCAATTCGGTTGCCCACCACGACTCCGAGCGCCTGCGCCTCGGCTGTCGATTGCACCACCAACCCCGAAGAGTCGACGAGCACCGAACTCTGAGGCAGAACCTCAAGCAGAGCTGTCAGACTACTGGGAATCACCCCTGAGGGGCGGTCGATCATGGGCGCCGGAGGGTCAATGGAACGTCGACGCAGCAGCAGGGCCACGGTGACGGCACCGAGTCCGGCACCGACCAGAAGGGCCACGAGGGCGACGGTCCAATAGCTCACCTAATCAGAATACGAGGATTTTCAACCACCAAACGCCCACGCCGTGCCATCAGGCCAATCGTTAGGTCAGATTTCAGCGTGGGGAACTTGGTGTTCATCAATCTGTTGCATCCCATTCATGTCGCGGTGTACCTCCTGTACTCAGCGGATCTATTGTGGAGGGATGAGGGCAAACTACCGCGAGCAACTCGACGCCATTTCGGCCGAACTCATCGAGATGAGCAACCTCGTGGGCACCGCGATGGCGCTCGCGACTCAGTCGTTGCTTGATGCCGATATCTCACTCGCAGAGCAGGTCATCAACAACGACGAGGCCGTTGATCAACTTAATCAGGAACTCGAAGACAAGTGCTTTGAGGTCACTGCGCTACAACAGCCGGTGGCGACCGACCTGCGCACCACCATGAGCGGCCTGCGCATCTCGGCCTCACTTGAGCGCATGGGTGACCTCGCCGCGCACGTGGCGAAGCAGGCGCGACTGCGCTACCCGAACCAGTCAGTTCCTCCTGAACTGCGCGCCACATTCGCGCGGCTGGGAAGTTTGTGTCAGGAAGTGGTGGCCAAGGTGGCCGCGGTCATCGAAACCCGCGATGTCACCCTCGCCGCCGACATCCGTCGACACGACGACGAAATTGATCGCCTCCACCGCGAACTCTTCACCGTCGTCCTCTCCCCCACGTGGAGTCACGGTGTCGAAGCTGCCATCGATGTCACGTTGCTCTCGCGCTACTACGAGAGATTCGCCGACCACGGAGTCACCATCTCTCGCCGCGTGATTCATATCGTGACGGGCGAGCCCTACGGAACAATCGACACTGACTCTCTGTAACTCGTGCACGTCGTGCACGTCGTGCACGTCGTGCAAGTCGGCAGCCACGCTCCCAGCAGGCTCAACGTCGCAGTTCAGCGCTCCATGAGGCACACTCAAGTCATGTCAGAGCGGCAGCTTCCCCATCGGGTTGCCTTGCTCTCAGTGCACACATCCCCCCTCGATCAGCCAGGTACCGGCGATGCCGGAGGCCTGAATGTATACGTCGTCGAGACCTCACGCCGTCTGGCGGAGGCAGGTGTTGAGGTTGAGATCTTCACGCGCGCCACGTCAAGTGACCAGCCACTCACGGTCGAACTTCACCCGGGCGTGCTCGTGCGGCACGTCACTGCCGGCCCCTTCGAGGGCATGTTGAAAGAGGATCTTCCCGCTCAACTGTGTGCTGTCACCGCGGGCGTGATGCGCACCGAAGCAAGTCGCGACGAGGGTTGGTACGACCTCGTACATTCGCACTACTGGCTTTCTGGCCAAGTGGGGTGGCTCGCAGCAGATCGCTGGGACGTTCCGTTGGTGCACACGATGCACACCATGGCGCGCGTCAAGAATCTTTCGCTGGCCGCCGACGACACCGCCGAACCCGAGTTGCGCATCATCGGCGAACAGCAGGTTGTCGAAGCGGCCTCACGGCTCATCGCCAACACCGATACTGAGGCGACCGAGTTGATCACGATGTACGGCGCCGATCCCGAGCGCGTGCGCGTGGTGCATCCAGGAGTCGATCTCGACGTCTTCCGCCCCGGCGGCAAGAGTTCGGCACGTCGCGAACTCGGAGTCGCTGACGACGCCGTCGTACTGCTGTTCGTGGGCCGTATCCAGCCACTCAAGGCTCCCGATGTCCTGGTACGGGCGGCCGCCGAGATGGTGTCTGCCGACCCTGCGCTGCGCGCACGACTCGTCGTGGTCATTAACGGCGGTCCCTCCGGAAACGGAATGGCACGACCGGACGCTCTCGTCGAACTGGCAGCCGAACTCGGCATCGCCGATCTCGTGCGTTTTGAGCCTCCGAGCAATCGCGCCCGACTGACTCAGTGGTACACGGCTGCCGACCTGTCGGTCGTCCCCTCGTATTCTGAATCCTTCGGGCTGGTCGCCATTGAAGCCCAAGCGTGCGGAACCCCAGTGGTGGCCGCCGCAGTTGGCGGACTTCCCACAGCTGTGGCTGACGGAATCAGCGGAGTACTTGTCGAGGGACACGACCCGCGGGCCTGGTCACATGTCATGGCACGACTTCTTGCCGACCCTGACGAACTCGCGCGTCTGACACTCGGCGCACGCGGCCATGCCGAGAACTTCGGTTGGCAGGCAACGACTGACCAGATGCTCGAGGTGTACAGCGAGGCCATGAGCGCCTACCAACACTGGCGGCGCGTCGGAAGTGCGATATGACTGACACCGCTGACAGTGCTGCTGGCAACGTTCGTGAATGGCTCGATGAATCGGGCCTCGAATGGGAACAGACATCACCTCACGCCTTCGTCGTGGTCTTGCCGGGCGAACGTAAACAGCGCACCACCACCTCAATCTCCATCGGAACTCACTACGTCACGATCCAGGCCTTCGTCGCGCGACACCCTGACGAAAATGCCGATGGCTTGCACCGGTGGCTACTCGAACGCAATCGCCGCATGTACGCCGTCGCGTACTGCATCGATCCTCTGGGTGACATCTACCTGTCCGGACGCCTGCCGCTGAGTTCCATCACACCCGATGAACTCGATCGAATCCTCGGGTCAGTGCTCGACAACGCTGACGGTTCGTTCAACACCATTCTTGAACTCGGTTTCTCGTCAGCCATCTCACGCGAGTGGGCTTGGCGACTCTCGCGAGGCGAGCCCACGGGCAATTTGCAGGCGTTCCGTCACCTCGCCGACCCCGAAGCACTGCGCAGGTCAGAGGCTGGCAGCGAACCGGGCACCTGATCGGGCAGGATGGACCCATGAGCGATGCACCTCACACCCTGATCCTGCTCCGCCACGGCGAGAGCGAGTGGAACGCGATGAACCTCTTCACCGGCTGGGTCGATGTCGACCTCACGTCTAAGGGTGAAGAAGAAGCGCGCCGAGGTGGCCAGTTGATGGCCGAGAACGGTCTACTTCCCGATGTCGTGCACACCTCGCTTTTGCGTCGGGCGATTCGTACAGCGAATCTGGCACTCGATGAGTGCGACCGCCACTGGATTCCTGTCGTGCGCAACTGGCGCCTCAATGAGCGCCACTACGGAGCATTGCAGGGAAAGAACAAGAAGCAGACGCTCGCCGAGTACGGAGAAGAGCAGTTCATGCTGTGGCGCCGTTCGTACGACACGCCTCCCCCGCCCATCGATCCCGACGACGAGTGGGCGCAGACGTACGACGTGCGCTACGCACCTCTACCTCCGCAAGCACGCCCTGCCACCGAGTGTCTCGCTGACGTTGTGCGTCGCCTCATTCCGTATTGGGAAGATGTGATCGTCAGTGAGAGTCTGCGAGCCGGTCGCACCACTCTGGTTGCCGCACACGGCAACTCGTTGCGGGCGCTCGTCAAGCACCTCGACGAAATCTCCGACGACGACATCGCCGGCCTGAACATCCCCACCGGTATTCCGCTGGTTTATCGGCTCGACGACTCGATGCGACCCCTCGTACCGGGTGGCGAGTACCTCGACCCCGACGCTGCTGCAACCGCGGCCGCGGCCGTGGCCAATCAAGGACGCTGATGTCGACCCAGCGCCTCGAACTCGCTGACTCCTCACTGCGCGAGTGGGACGCCACCGTACTCGCAGCTTTCGGGCCTCCCGACGACGAGCCCGGTATCGTGCTTGACCGCTCAGCGTTCTACCCGGGCGGCGGCGGTCAGCCTCCCGATCACGGAGTGCTGCTCTGGGGCGGAGTACAAACGCGCATCGTCGGCGTGCGTCGCGGTGATGACCCGGTGCTGATCCCGGCTGAGGGAGACCCGATTCCCCCGGTCGGAACGGCCGTACGCGGTGCAATCGAAGATGGCCGTCGAACCGCGCTCATGCGCACACATTCGGCCCTGCACTTGCTCTCGGGAGTCGTATTTCGCGACTTTGGCGCACTGGTCACGGGCTCAAATATGGAACCGCTGGAAGGACGACTCGATTTCAATCTCGAGTCAGTTCCCGAGGGTTTCAAGGAGGCGATCGAGGCTGCCTGCAATGTTGAGGTCGTGGCAGATCGCGCCATCGAGGCCTACGAGTTAGGTCGCGAAGAGGCCTTCGCCATCCCCGACGTCATTCGTACGGCTACCAACCTGCTGCCACCCGATATCGAAATTGTGCGCATTGTCGATATTCGCGGGCTTGATGTGCAGGCTGATGGTGGAACTCACGTCGCTGCAACGGCAATGATCGGCGACATGCGCATAGTGAAGGTCGAGAACAAGGGCAAGGGTTTCCGACGCGTGCGCATCGCCCTGAGTTAGTCGCTGAGTTAGTCGCCGAACGTAATCAGCGCTTGCCGGTGATTTCGCGAATCTTGGGACGAACATCAACCAGGTACATCAGCACCGCGACTGCTGCGAAGAGTCCGAACAGGCCAAGCACCCCGAAACCCACCCCGATCACCAGAAAACACAGCCCCAAGATGATCAACCAGAACACCTTGGTCTGGCGATCGATCGCTGGGAAGGCCTGACTCGGGCGGATGGCTGCGTCGATGAAGCAGAACAACGCACTGAACGCGATCACGAGGTTCAGGCCCGACACGAGGGTTTCGATCAGCGGCGGCATGGGCACAGCCTAGGCGACGGTCGGGTTCGCACCTGTCGGCAGACATGAAACTGGCCCGCCCGCGGATCGCGCGGACGGGCCAGTAAGTCAGGCGATCAGACGCCAACGGCCTCACGTACGAGGGTGACACTGTGGTTGACCGAGGAGTACGCCTCTGAACCACGCTTGGCCAGATCGGTTGCCACGTCGGTCGCAAACTCTGTGACCATGCCCGACGCCTTGGCCGGCAACGCGACCACATCGGCGAACACCTTGTGCATGTCGAATTCGGCAACGGCCTTCTGCACATCGAAGCCGGGGATCTCCACTGCCGGGAGGTTGAGTTCGCGCAGGTCGAACTTGCCGAGGTCCTCCACCAACGAGGCGAGGAATGACGGAGCAGCAGCCACAACGGCCGGGGCCACCGCGAACGTGCGGTTACCGGTGACCTTGCGTGCGCCTGAGGTCTTGGACGCAACAGGCTTGCGCGTGGTCGTTGTCTCCGTGGTCGCGGTCTTCTTGGGAGCTGTCTTCTTCGCCGTCGTCTTACTCGTGGCGGTCTTCTTGGGAGCGGTCTTCTTGGGAGCTGTCTTCTTCGCCGTCGTCTTACTCGTGGCGGTCTTCTTGGGGGTGGCGGTAGCCATGGGCATTCCTTTCACGTGGGCCAGCCGGGTTGCTGGCTGGGCGGGTGTGTAACCCGGCCCTACTTGGCGTCAGCGGAGGTTGTGGTCCGCCGAGGTGTTGACCTTCGCTTCGGGGTTTCCGTCGCAAGGCTTGCTGCATTTTCGGCCTGGAACGAGCTATATATCTCCAACAACACACCGCGTTGACGATCAGTGAGCAGCGGGTCGGCAACAATCGCCTCGCCCACGGAGATAGTGGCGGGATGCTCTTCGAGGAGACCCGCCCGAACATAGAGAGTCTCGGCGGAGATGCGCAGCGCCTTCGCGATCTGACCGAGAATCTCGGCGCTGGGATTGCGCAGGCCCCGCTCGACCTGTGACAGATAAGGGTTCGAAACCCCGCTGGTCTTGGCCAACTGTCGTAGCGACACCTCGGCCGCCTCCCGCTGTTCGCGGATATAGGCACCGAGGGTGGCAACGTCGATTCGTGAACTCACACCTCAATGATAACCGCGAGTGCTTGCAATTGCAAACGCGGTGCTTGCTACAGCGAGCAGGCTACCGAGGCGTCGGGGGTTGCACTCGCGCCAGCACGTCGTCAACGGACACGAGTCCCTCGCGGTAGCGACGAGCCAATTCGGCCGCGCAGGCATCGGCAACCTGTTGAACGTCGCGCCGAACGTCAGACACCTCGGCCTCGTGCACCCTCAACGCGGCGAGCGATTCAACAAGTTCCTCGTCACTGCGATTGCTCACATCAGAAACCATCGCATCGGCAATTGCTTGCTCAACCTGACGGCGGTGCTCATCGACGCGACTGGGCTGCACCGTGATGTGTCGTCCAGCACCGTGCGTCGTGCGCGTGGGATCGGCCAAGATTTCGGCCAAACGGCTGACCAGATCACCCTCACCGGGAGTGGCCCGCCGCTCGATCTCGGCCCGCACGATGTCCATACGGCCGTGCAACATTCGCCGCAGATACGACAAGTCGGCCTCTTCTTGCTCGGCCTCATGGCGTCGTGCGCGCAGTTCCTCGATGGGTAGGTCGGTTAATTCGTTGAGGAAGTCGTCGGCGAGTACTTTGTCGACGCGGCGCTGACCACCGGACTGTGGGCGGGTCATCGCGAACGATCTACACGACGATCGACGATGCCGAGCATGGCTCGTGCCTCCTCGGGAGTCAGGGCTGGCCTCATGGCCGTGTCAGCAAGGCTAGCCGCTCGAGCAACCAATTCGGAGTTATCGACCACCGGCCGCCCCGGCGCAAACGTGAGCGTGTCTTCCATACCGACTCGCAGGTGCCCACCCGCGGCGAGCGAACCGAGCATCACGGGCATGCTCCAACGGCCCACACCGGTGGCCGACCACGTGGCCCCTTCGGGAAGCGCTTGAACGGCTGCCACCATGGCCTCAACCGTGGCCGGCATCCCGCCGGGAACGCCCATGACGAGGTCCGCATGCACCGAGCCGCCCGCTGGCGGACCGTACTTGTCGAGTAACCGCTTCATTGAGGTGACCTGACCAAGGTCGAAGATCTCGAACTCAGGCACGATCTGCCGCTGCTGGGTCTGCTGGTACAGCTCAACCATGAAGGGCCACGGATTGAGAAAGACATCATCGCCAAAATTCACCGTGCCACACGACAGCGAGCACGAGTCAGGATTGGCCTCAAGAACTGCAAGTCGCGCCTCGAGAGAATCATGAACCGAGCCGCCCGTCGACACCTGAACTACCAGATCCGTGGCCTCACGCAGGCCCTCAACCGCAGCAGTCACTCGTCCCAGATCAAGCGTTGGCTGACCCTGGCCGTCACGAACGTGCACGTGGATCAGGCCCGCTCCGGCCGTTTGGCAGGAGCGTCCGGTCTCGATGAGCGATTCAACGGTGACCGGAAGGCCAGGAGCCTGCGCAGGGTCGCTCTCTGCCCCTGTGGGGGCTACCGTGATGAGGGTGCCTTTCGCCATGGGCCCATCGTGTCACGAGTGGGCCCGAGCGCAAGGGGTGGGCATTAACCTGTGATTGTTGACGGATTACCCCACGGGGAAGATTCTCAGGGTGATGGACTTAACTCCCTGCCATGGGGTGCCGAAAGACTGTATGACGGGGTTTTGCGTCGGCAGACGGAGTCACGATGAAGGAGGGACGGTGCGGTGTTCGAACCTCAGGCTCGAGCCGCGCCGTGGCCAGAAGACGAGCAACTGATGAGCGATTCTCCTGTTGGGCCTCCTGCTGGTGATGCTGCTCAGTCTTCCGCCGGGCAGTCTGACGCCCCCGACCCTGGTTTCGATGGCGTCACAGTTGACGCTCCCCAAGCGCACCCAGCCCCCTCGGATGCTGAGGGAATCATCCTCGGATTTGCTGCTCAAGAAGCCAGCGGCTGCCTGACCATCACGAACGCCTCCGGTGACGAAGGTCTGGTCTGGTTCCGCGATGGACAGGTCTATGCAGCCTCGGTACCCGGCCGCCGCCCCCTCTTGGGTGTGCGACTCGTCACGGCTGGAGCCATCAGCCCCGATCAACTCAACGCAGCCCTTGAATTGCAGCGCAGCGAAATGCATACCGCCCGCCTCGGCGAAGTACTTGTGCATCTGCGCCTAGTCAATCGGCGGGTCATTGAGGCATTCGCACTCGAACAACAGCGCGACATGCTCGCCGACCTCTTGGGCTGGACCGTCACGAACCACTGGTTCCGCAATGGGGCCCGCACCCGCACCGATCTGGCACCCTTCACCGACGTAACCGATTTGATCGAACAGGCACACGCGCGCCAACGTCAATGGCCGATAGTGGTCGACGAAATCGGCGGCGCTGACGTCGTGCCGCTGCCCACAGGAACTGTGCCGCACGCCACCCTCAGTTCCAGCGAACGCACCGTACTCGGCTACGTCGACGGACTGCGCACCTTGGTCGACATCGCCGACGACTGCGGCTACACCCTGTTTGAAGCCGCTGACATCATTCTCGGCTTGGCGGCAGAGGGACTCGTGACGACGGCCACTGATCTTCTGCACGACCCCCGACCAACGGGTTTCCCCTCGCTGGTCGATGACCCCTTCGAGCCGTTGGCTGAAGTACTTCCGCTGCACTTGGTCACGGAGGACTCCGAGGAATCTGCACCGGTCTACGACGATTCCCCGAGCTTCGATTCCCAGAGTTTCGATTCTCCCAGCTTCACTGAGGTCGAGCCGGCTGCCTTCATCCAAGCGCCTGTTATCGAAGCGCCTGAATACCAGGCGCCGTACGAACCGATCGTTGAGTCGATCCCGCTGACTGCTGAGCCGGCCCTGACCTTCGAACCTGCAGTCACCGCCGAGCCGCTGCCCTCGACGTTTAGCCAATTGCCTCCGCCGAGTGCCGAGCCCTTCCAATCGACCGACGACGACGGTGAGCAGAACGTCGAACCCGCCGACACCGCGGCCCTCATGCGCGAACTCACCAGTCTGGGTCTGCGCGACGACAAATGACGTCAGCCGATAATGATCGGCTGCTGCGATGCGCTAATTCCGTCGGCCAGAAGTACAGCGTCGATCGCAACTGACCTCTTAACCAGCGCCAAGGCGATGGGTCCGAGTTCGTGGTGTCGCGCTGAAGAGCCCACGGTGCCCACGGTCTTGTCGTCGAGAGTCACCAACGTTCCCTGTGCTGGCAGGCGTTCCTCGGTGCCGTCGAGGTGCAGGAGCACCAGTCTGCGAGGAGGCCGGCCGAGGTTATGCGTGCGGGCCACCGTTTCCTGTCCTCGGTAGCACCCTTTACTTAAGTGCACCGCGGAACCGAGCCAGCCCACCTCGTTTGGAATGGTGCGCGTGTCTGTATCGAGTCCCACTCGCGGAACTCCGGCCGCAATGCGCAACGCTTCGAGCGCCCACGTGCCGGCAGGTTGCCCCGCACTGTCGAGAAACGTATCGAGTTCAGCGCGCGAGACGATCACTTCGCGGCCCACAAGCAGCGCAGGGCGCTCGGCCAACAAGCGGTTCCACTCACCTCCCGCATCGGGGGCCGGCAGACCCGCGAATGCTTCAGGAACAAGCCACGTGGGGAAGTTGTCGTCGACGACCCGCACGGGTTGCCACACCACCGCGTAGGCATCAGAGACATCGGCAATTTCAACGCGCAGCATGAAGCGCATGGAGTCAAGGAAAGTGCGCACTTGCTGTGTGGCTGTCGACTCGGTCGTGATCCAGGTGACCTCGCCGTCATCAATGATGTGCAGTTCGTGCTCCACGCGACCATGCGGATCAAGAAGCAACGACAGGGCCGACTCACCAGGCTGCAGGTGTTCAATCGACTGACTCAGTAACGAGTGCAGCCAGGTAAGGCGATCAGGGCCAGTAACAGTGAGCACTCCGCGTTGAGACAGATCGACGTAACCACCACCCCCCTCCAATCGGCGCTGTTCACCGTGAGGATCGCCGTAATGCCAGGCCACTCCGGAATCCGGGTGATTTAGGTCCGGATGCGGAACACCCTGACTTCGCAGAGCGGTCATGACAGCGTCGTCGCCGCGCGACACTCAGCGCACCGACCGTGTACTGAGAAGTGGGTGATGTCGGTGTCGAAGCCGACCTGCTCATTCAGTACTCGCACGAATGGCTCAGCGACATCGACGTGAATGCTGATGACTTCGCCGCACCCATCGCACACCAAATGAATATGCGCTTCGTCTTCGACTGCGTGGTAGGTCGGAGCACCGTGACCGATGTGTGCGTGGCTCACGAGGCCGACTTCTTCAAGCACTTCAAGTGTTCGGTAGATCGTGGAGAGATTGACTCCGGCAGCAGTGCGCTGCACTTCGACAAGAAGTTCATCTGGTGTTGCGTGACGCAGCGTTTCAACTGCTTCGAGCACCAGCTGCCGTTGCGGGGTGATGCGGTAACCGCGTGCACGCAGACGTCGCTCCCACTCGCCCGAGTCGGTCGAGGATCGCGCACGGTCGTGAGTGTGCACGTGCTCTGTCATGAAACCGCCTTGAGTTTCGCCGAAAGATGCGAGGTGAGGGGGTGACCGACCGCAGCCATGTCGAAAGCCCACAGCAAGTCACCATCGACCAACCCGTACAGTCGGAGACCGGCCGTGTAGTCCTTCGCCGTCGCAGTGCGCGCCACGACATCGCTGCGCAACTCTGCTTTCGCGCCCGTGATGCGCGCATCCTGAATCGAATTGACGGTGACCTCGCCGACCCACACTTCCGCGTAACCGGTGGGGTGTGCGAGCAACAGTTCGACTCGGTGATCAGGTGCTGGGCGCCAGAAGCCGGTCTCAGTCGCCAGTGGGCGCACCTTGTTGCCGTCGTCGTCAAGCAACCACGAGCGCGACCAGTGCGTCAAGAAAGGACGGCCGTCGTGAGTGACGATGATCTCTTGGCCGAATCGAAATTCAGGAACCGTCGGGTAACCGCCCACACCGGCTCCCTCCCAGCGGCCAATCAGCCACGACAGCGGGACGAGCGACTCTGCGACCTTGGGCGCTGCGTCTTCAGTCATTCCCACAGGGTACCGACCTCACCCTCACATCACGCGTTAGTAGATAAGTGCTTGCGCACCTTCGGCCAGTGCTTCCTCAACGAACGTGGGGGCACCAGCAATGCGCACTCCCTCGATGAGGTCAGACTGTTCAAGCTTGCGACGCATCGCGCACTGAGTGCACACCGTGAGACTTCCTAGTGCGAGAACAGCGTCGCGGAGTTCGGCGAACGGAGCTCCACCTTCGAGCACCACGTCCTCAGCCCGGCCCGGCACCGCAAGCCACACCGCATCACCGGTAAGCCACACCGAGACGGGCGCTCCAGCCGTTGCTGCGGTGACAGCCACCGTGAACGCCTGCGATGCGCGCTCGACATTCTCGTCGGTGCCAGTCGTGCACTTAATAACAAGGGATCGGGTCATGAACGCAATCTACGCGCTACGAGGTAGATCTCACACCCGAGGCAGAAGTTGAAAGCAGCATTGAGGAAAGCGGCCGCGAGGGCGAGCCCGATTGCTACCTGGCCAACAACTGTGGCACCCAGCAGATACGAGATCAGACCGACGACAGCGAAGAGGAAGCCGACGAGCTGTGCGAATCGCGGCGGTGCCGGGTCTTCGAGTTCGGCGGGCGGGCCCAGACGCGGCCGCACCACCTTGCGGTAGAGCACTCCGTACGGCTGCGCACTCAGGCCGACGAACGCACCGAGGGCGAAGACCAGAGTTTGCCAGGCGATGACCGCCGTGCCCAGAACATTGGATCCGGCCAGCAGTGCGATCACGAGGGCGATGACTGTGAGAGCGGCACCGAATCGAGGGCCGCGGGGATCGATTCCAGACGGCGTGGTCGGCGAAACGTGGGTTTGAGGGGTTGCGGTAGTCATGAGGTCTCCTGTCAGGGGCACGAACGACAAACCCACCGATCGGTGGGCACGCGGTCAGCGCATGTGACAGGAGCCGGACGCAAGGCGTCCAAAGTCGACAGTGCGGCGCTTGGTAAGCGCAGGCTGGCGACTGGTCATGAGCAAACGATAGGTGGGAATGACTCGGTCTCACAGACCTGTCCACATTCTGGACAAGGGCTGCGTCGGTCACGCAAGTGCAGGGCATTGCCAGCCGGCGGCCGTTTCCTAGTCGATGACGTCGCCGAGCGCGGCGACCACATCAGCGGTTCGGGGTGCGCCCACCGCACGACGACGAATACGGCCGGTTGAATCGAGTACCAGAATTGTTGGCGTACGCATCACATCAAGGCGGCGAACAAGATCAAGATGCGCTTCAGCGTCGATCTCGACGTGCGTGACCCCCTCAACCATTCCCGTTACCTCACCCAACGTGCGGCGCGCGGCACGACAGGGCTGGCAGAAGGCTGTCGAGAACTGAACCAGAGTCGCGCGTTCACCCAAAGGTGCGCCGATATCGGCAGCGCTCAACACCTCACCGTCATGGGTCGGCGCGTCAGGCACCGAGTCGACGCCCTTGATGTGGCCGTCGGTGAAACGGCGATACAACCCGAACGCGGTGGCAGCGATCAGCACCACCACAAGGATTCCAAGTCCGGTGCTCACGACGTTTCGCCACCGGCCATCGACAGTGCCCACGCGCAGATGCGGTCGAGTAACTCATCGTCGACCGCGGCCTCCGCATGCGCGAAACCTGGTTCGATCCACAGATCGATTTTGGGCTCAAATCCTCGGTCGCGAGCACCCTGAACAGCGCCTCGATGCACGGCTTCTGGGTGTTCCAACGGAAAGTAGGTATCGGCGTCACCGTGCACCAACAGGAAGGGAATCGGGGCAAGGTACGCAGCGGCTTCTTCCGGGCTGTAGCCGAGCTCTTCTGCTTCCCAGTCGCCGACGTCGACTCGCGTGTGTGCGACGCGCGCAAGCACGGCGCGACCGACGGGAGTTGATACGGCGCGATGCACGAGTCGCATCGGCGCCGTTCCACGGTAAAACCAGAACGCAGTGCCACTGACTGACACCACCGCGTCAGGGGCGTTCTCGGCGGTCAGCGCCAAGGGTCCTCGGTCAGTTGTGCGCGTGAGTGCTGCCTGACGCACCGCGATGGCCGATCCCATCGAAAAACCAAGGCTCACCACCTTCTGATGCCCTTGATCACGTGCCCAAGCGATGGCCGCATCGAGGTCGAGCACTTCGCGCATTCCGAGCGAACTGGTGCCCCCCGATGAACCATGTCCGCGGTAGTCAAGGTCGACAACTGCGAGGTGCTGGTTGAGACGTTCAGCAATGCGCAAATTGTCGGCCTTAGCGCGAAATCCAGTGAATCCATGCCCAACAACGATCACCGGATCGTGCGGGAAACCCTGCGGAGCTGGCCGATAAGTCGCACAAATATCGACTCCGTCAGTCGTCAGTAACCGCCCCTCGCGAGGGTTTGAGGGAACACCGGCGGCTGAGGACTTCACAGTGAACTATCCTGTCACCACAGGAATTCGTGTTTTGAGGAGGTGCAATGTCGACGCTTCTGCTGCTCACCTCGACCCTTGACGCCTCCACCACGGTGATTCCTTCACTTGGCCTGCTCAGCCACCACGTCCGTGTGCTGCCAGCTGAGGCAAGCGCACTCCTCGATGCACCTTCGGCCGACGCGCTACTCGTTGACGGTCGTCGCGACTTAGCCGGCGCGCGCAGTCTGTGTCGGCTGATTCGCACTACCGGAATTGACATTCCCCTGCTACTGGTCACCACCGAGGGTGGGCTTGTCGGCGTCTCCTCCGACTGGGGTATCGATGACTTCGTCCTCGAGTCGGCCGGCCCGGCCGAACTCGACGCCCGCCTGCGACTGGCTATCGCACGACTGGTTGTCGACGATGAGGTAAGTGGTGAAATCCGCAGCGGTGATGTGGTGATCGACGAGCACAGTTACACCGCACGTCTGCGCGGTCGGGCTCTCGACCTCACTTTCAAGGAATTCGAACTGCTCAAGTTCTTGGCTCAGCACCCCGGTCGCGTGTTCTCGCGAGCGCAGTTGTTGCAGGAAGTCTGGGGCTACGACTACTTCGGAGGCACACGCACCGTTGACGTTCATGTGCGTCGACTGCGCGCCAAACTCGGCGTCGAACACGAGTCACTCATCGGCACCGTACGTAACGTGGGCTACCGGTTTGTTCCGCAAAAAACAGATGAGGCAACGCTCGCGACACTCGGCGATGACGAGCAGCTCGAAGCGCCCGCGACTGCGTCACGGCTGTGACGACGGCTGGCGACGAACGCTGGCTCGACGACGTCTACGACCTCGAGCACGACGACGTGCACGCGGTACTTTCTCTAATCGAACAGGTCACTGACGCTGATGGGGTTCGACCCTTGGATGAACACGCCCTTCTACACATCCGGCGCGGTGGAGATGTGGGCGCTCGCCACCTGCTGACGTGGAACCGATCGAACTCCGATGCAGCAGCTCAACTCGTGGGGTACGCACACTTCGATTCCACCGATGAGGTCGCGGGGCCGGTTGCCCAACTCGCGGTACATCCGCAGTTTCGCCGGCAAGGAATCGGTCGGAGTTTGGTGCAGGCAACCATTGATCGGTGTTCCGAAGGCCACATGCGGCTGTGGGCTCACGGTGAGAGCACGGCATCAGCGCACCTGGCCGGCTCGATGGGGTTCACATCGACACGCGTGCTCTGGCAGATGCGGCGTTCACTGTCGGCGGCACTTCCGCGTTTGGTACTTCCCGAAGGCGTGCGCATTCGCGCCTTCGAGCCCGGCCACGACGACGATGCCTGGGTGGTAGTCAATGCCCGCGCTTTCGAGAACCACCCCGATCAGGGGCGCTGGACTCTCGACGATCTCCATCTGCGCATGCGCGAGCCGTGGTTCGATCCGACAGGTTTCCTGTTGGCTGTGACGGGCACCGGCGTTGACGAGCAGATCGCCGGGTTCCACTGGACCAAGGTGCACGGAAGCGACAACCACGGACACGGACACGGACACGCACAACTGGGAGAGGTCTTCGTGGTCGGAGTCGACCCCGACTGGCAGCGCAAGAGCCTCGGGCGGTCGCTCACGGTGGCGGGGCTGGTGCACCTCCGATCGCGCGGACTCGACCAAGCGATGCTCTACGTCGACGCGCGCAACACCAACGCCATCAAGGTGTACGAGTCGCTGGGGTTTGCGCGATGGGACACCGATGTTCTGTTTACTCGCGTCCCCTCGTAGCAAACCCCTTTTCGCATGGGGGGACATTAAGCACGCATAGACGCAGTTTTTCTACCCCATCACTCCACTGTCACGGAGTTTCGAGCGCCTCGCCGGCTCGAACTTCACGCCGAGATCCATGTCCGAGAACCCACACCGACTGACGGCCTTCCACGCGCCATTCGTGCGGCCCACCAACGACCGCAGTGTCCTCGTCAATTCCAAGCACGGTGACACCCTCCGGCGCGTGAAGCAGCACCCGAGTGATCATGTCGGGCATCCAGCCGGCCATCTTGTCGAAATGCGGAATCACGCGCAGATGGGGAAGAACTCCGAGGCCAGGGTCGGGACTGAGCCCCAAGCGTTTGACCGACGGAACCCACGAGGTCATGGCCATCGCCCCGGCACTGCATCCCGCGAGCGCTGCCCCATTGCGCCACGCGTTTTCAATGCGCTCCCAGAGCAGGGTGTCGCGCAGCGT
This sequence comes from Actinomycetota bacterium, assembly GCA_026393115.1. GTDB lineage: Bacteria > Actinomycetota > Actinomycetes > S36-B12 > CAIYMF01 > CAIYMF01. The sequence continues at coordinate 38,502 of JAPLAU010000006.1, read as the reverse complement.
TCCTGCAAGGAAATGTGGGTCACCGCCCGAGAGGTAGATCAGCCCCGCGCCGTCGATGAGGTCGGCGATTGCAGGGTCATCTGCCTCCTCGCGATTGCGCGCAACGACCGGCACCGACTCAACCCCCAGTCGCTCTGCCTGAGCCCGCCCGAGCGCCACCCAATGGTCAAGGGAACTCTGGCCTTCTTGACCGGCAGCGGTCGGTATCTGCACGTAGCGCCCCGCGCGTCCGTCGAGGAGTGCGCGCTCAATTTCCAGCATCTGCGGCAAGTACTCGCCCGATCCCACGAGAGCGATCGGACCGGGTAGTGAGGTTGTCATTCAGACATGATCACAGACGCCTTGCCGAGAGCATGCCCGCGCTGGGGTAAAGAAACTGCGTCTATGCGTGCTGAGTGTCCCCCCATGCGGAATTGGGGGGTTGGGGGTTCGGAATTAGGCGAGGTCCCATTCCGGGCCCGTCGGCGTGTCGCGAATGGTGACCCCCTGCTCGGCAAGGCGATCGCGGATGAGATCGGAATCGGCAAAGCGCTTCTCAGCGCGGGCTGCCATCCGCATCTCGAGCAGCAATTCGACGTACGGACCAACGATCGACTCGCGATCAACCGGCGCATTCGCGGCTCGCTCACCCAACGCCGCGATCAGCGCCCCCACCGTACGTGAATCCGCCTCAGGGTCGGCCTGGAGCATGAGCAATCCAGTCACCGCTGCCTCAACATCGCCCGCAGCCAGACTCGCCGCAATCGAGGTCTCATCGACGACATCGGAAGCCACCGCCACCGGCACCGAGACGACTCGCTCACCCGAGCCCGCGATCTCTGCGATACGCGTCACCGTCAAGGCATCACCGGGCCGGAACTCTGTTGACGACGAATGCGTACGCACCGTGACACGCCCCCGGCCGACGATTTCGATCTCTCCTGACGCGACATCGATGACCACACCCGTGTGCTCATCAATGCCCAGGACGAATGCGTCGTCGGGCAGTTGGTCGATCAACGAAGCCAGTCGACGCTCACCCATGTAGCAAAAGCGCGTGTCGTGAGTGCCACCCTCGGCGTTGTCGAAGTGGGGAACAATCGCCGCCCGCAACCCTGTGGCACGTCCGAGAACATCGAGCCCCTCGAGCCACCGCGGCTCCTGACCCACCTTGTATACCTCGTATACCGGAATCGTGAAAGCACCTAATGTGAGTGCCGCCGCCGACGCAAACACCACCGCACCACCGGTGCGCAGTCGCTCGTCGAGAAGGCCGACGACGGGTGTGCCGCTCCACTGCTCAAGCGCGTAACTCGGCGATCCTGGCCCCGCAAACACCCAGCGAGCCTGCCCCAGCGCCGCCAGGGCACGTGCCGCGGCAACTGGATCGGCCTGCATCGCCGCTCGGGAGCGCAGCGACGCGACGCCGACCGTACGTCCCACCGACTCACGGAAATAGGTCTGAACGCGCTCGGTGAGCTCATCAGCGTTTTCTTGGAATCCGAATGGCGTATCGAGGAGGAGCGCTGGAACTTCACCGGGAGCGCCTAGGCGCGAAAACACCCGCTGATGGGGAGTGACCATCGTCGGACTGGTCTCCCCCGAGCCAAGCACCATGAGCAATCGAGGTAAGGGAAGTGTGGTCATCACTCGATGATGGCAGGGTTAGGCGACGTCAGCACTCTGAGGAGCCCACCACCGCCTGGGGTTCATCTGCCAGACTGGCGCAATGGACGAGACTGACTCATTTGCGCCGATCAGCAGTGACGAGACCCACGAAAATGTGTCCTCACCGGACGCGCCCGTCCTGGTCGCCCTCCCCGATGACCGATTCATCGACCGTGAACTGTCGTGGCTGGCCTTCAACACCCGAGTTCTCGAACTGGCAGAAGACGCCAACAACCCCCTTCTCGAGCGCGCGAAATTCCTCGCAATTTTCGCCAGCAACCTCGACGAATTCTTCATGGTGCGCATCGCGGGCCTCAAGCGTCGACTTGCAGCCGGAATCGCCACCCGCGCCGCCAGCGGCATGCTGCCCCGCGAAGTTCACGAAGCAGCGCTCGGCCACGCTCATGAGTTGATGCTGCGCCAGTCGGAGTGCTTCCACCGCGACGTTCTACCCGGCTTGGTCAGCGAGGGAATCGAACTCGTGCGTTGGCCCGAACTCAGTGACAGCGAGCAGGAAGGTATCGCCAAGGTCTTCCGCGACCAGATCTTCCCGGTTCTCACGCCGCTGGCAGTCGACCCCGCCCACCCGTTCCCGTACATCTCCGGGCTTTCGCTCAACCTCGCCGTCGTCGTGCGCAATCCCGACACCGGAACCGAGCTCTTCGCCCGCGTCAAGGTTCCCCCGGTCCTCCCCCGGTTCCTCAATGTGCGAGGGGCGCGGTTCGTTCCGCTGGAAGATGTCATCGCCGCTCATTTGCACGAATTGTTTACCGGAATGGAAATGCTGCAGCAGCACACGTTCCGGGTCACTCGTAATGAAGACCTCGAGGTTGAGGAAGACGACGCCGAGAACTTGCTGCAGGCGCTCGAACGCGAACTCATGCGTCGCCGGTTCGGCCCGGCCGTGCGCCTAGAAGTTGAAGACTCGATGGACCCCTACGTTCTCGACCTTCTGATGCGCGAACTAGGTGTTACCGAATCGGAAGTCTTCCGACTACAAGGTCCGCTTGATCTTCGTGGTCTCTGGGGAATCGTCGACCTCAACCGCGACGACCTCAAGTACCCCGCGTTCGTACCCAAGACGAGTTACGCCCTAGCGGAGGTTGAAACCTCGCTCGCACCCGATGTGCTCGAAGTCATGCGCACCAAGGATGTCCTCGTTCATCACCCGTACGACTCCTTCTCCACCAGCGTGCAGCGATTCCTTGAGCAAGCCGCCACTGACCCGAATGTGTTGGCTATCAAGCAAACCCTCTACCGCACCAGCGGCGATTCGCCGATCGTCGACGCACTGATCGACGCGGCCGAGGCTGGCAAGCAGGTGCTGGCACTCGTCGAACTCAAAGCGCGCTTCGACGAACAAGCCAACATCAGTTGGGCACGCAAACTTGAGCAGGCCGGCGTGCATGTCGTGTACGGCCTTGTTGGTCTGAAGACTCACTGCAAACTGTCGATGGTGGTACGTAACGATGGCGGTCAATTGCGTCGCTACTGTCACATCGGAACCGGCAATTACCACCCCAAGACTGCGCGCCTCTACGAAGACCTCGGACTGCTCACCAGCGACCCCGATGTCGGCGCCGACGTTGCGAACCTGTTCAACCAGCTCTCGGGCTACGCGATGAACACGTCGTACAATCGGCTCCTCGTCGCCCCACACTCAGTGCGCAGCGGACTGATCGAGCGCATCGAACGCGAGGTTGAGCACCACAAAGCAGGCCGTGAATCCCGCATCCGCTTCAAGTGCAACTCGATCGTCGACGAAGCCATCATTGACAGCCTCTACCGCGCAGGGCAGGCCGGCGTACCCGTCGACCTAGTCGTGCGTGGAATCTGCGCGATGCGCGCCGGAGTTCCGGGTCTGTCAGACAACATCCGCGCTGTGTCGATTCTGGGTCGATTCCTCGAGCACAGTCGAATCTTCGAATTCACCAACGGCGGCGCTCGCGAGGTATGGATCGGCTCCGCCGACCTCATGCACCGCAACCTCGACCGTCGCGTCGAAACGCTCGTGCGACTCGATGCGCCTGAGCAGGTGTCGGAAGTTGGCGACCTGCTCGACCTCGCGCTCGACCCCGACACCGCGGCCTGGGATCTGATGCCCGACAGCCGTTGGGTACGTCGCACGCACGATGCGGCAGGCAACCCGTTGCGCGACTATCAAGCCGGCTTAATCATTACCAAGCACCGACGACCGACGGCGGTCATGCCATGAGCGAACCACACGAGTACGAACCTGAGATTGACGCGTCATCCGCACAAGAGCCGGCCGAGGCTACCGACGAGACAGCCACAACTGAAGCGACCGACGAGATCGTTGGCGCGGAATCGGGCGAAACTCCGATTGCCAAAGAACCAAAGAAACCGCGCACTGATCGCGAAATCGAACGCAAGCTTCGAGTGCCTCCGCTGTTCACGCTGCCACCCATCACTGGCGAAGACACCGGAGTAGCGCGCGTGGTTGCGCGCCCACCCTTTGTTCTCACGGCCGCCTACTACGACACCGACGACCTGCGTCTGGCCCGTTGGGGCGTCACCTTCAGGCGGCGCGAAGGCGGGTCCGACGCCGGCTGGCACTTGAAACTGCCCGTCGCCGGCGGCCACCCCGGCGACCGCGACGAGGTCACACTTCCCCTCGACGCAGGTGAGCCGGGCAATCCACCGAGCGAACTCGTCGAACTTGTCTCAGCGCTCGTACGTGGCGCGCCCTTGCGTGAAGTTGCCACCTTGCGCACCGAACGTACCCCCTTCCTGCTGCGCGATCACGACGATCGACTCATCGCTGAACTGGTTGATGATGTCGTCTCTGTGCTTGACGGCGAGCGCGTGGCCGGACGATTCCGCGAGATTGAAGTTGAAGCCCGCGACGGAGACACCGACGACCTCGACCGGGTGCTCACCGTGCTACTCGCTGCCGGCGCCGAACCCGGAACAACGAGTAAGGCGGCTCATGCACTCGGCCCGCGCGCAACTGCGCCGCCGGACGTCCCTGCACCCGTCACCATCCCGGGGCCGCGTGACCCCGCGTCCGCCGCGGTTCACGTGCACCTGCTCTCCCAAGCCCGTCGGCTGCTGCTGAACGACGTGCGCATGCGCCGCGATCTTCCCGATGCCGTACACCAAATGCGCGTCGCCGCCCGACGACTGCGCAGCTCGATGCGCACGTTCCGTCCACTCGTCGACCGCGAGTGGGCCGACCACCTGCGCGACGAACTCGGTTGGCTGGCAGGCGAACTCGGTGCTATCCGCGACACCGAGGTTCTGCTGAAGCGACTCGATGCCCACTGCGATCTCATCGATGACCAAGCGGGCCGCGAAGCCGCACGCGGTGTTGTTGATCGAGCCTTGGGCGCCCAATTGGTGACCGCCCGGGCCTCGGCACTCGACGCACTCCGCTCCGAGCGGTACCGCACACTCCTCGACGTTCTTGTCGTGGCTGTGCGCGAACCGGCGTTCACCGACGAGGCGTCACGTCCCGCCCGCGCCGTGCTACCAGCACTGTCTTGGGATGCGTGGAAGAGGCTCAAGCGCGAGGGTGAGTGGCTCACACACGACACCGAGGCTGAGCAATGGCACCGCACCCGCATCATCGCCAAACGCGCACGTTACGCGGCCGAGGCCCTCGAACCGGTGTTTGGCGCCGACGCTCAAACCCTGGCTCAGTCGTTGGAAGCAGTCACCGAGTTATTGGGTGAACATCAGGATGCGTCCGTCGCCCAAGATGCCATCCGGTTGATGGCCAGCGATCCCACTCTCACCGGAGTCGAAGGATGGGGACTGGGTCTGCTACACGGTGTTGAGATCGACAGTGAGCAGCGCTCACGCATCGAGTTCATCCCCGTGTGGGCGGCCGCCGTCAAGGTGCATCGACGTTCACGGCTACGGTGATTTCTGTGGCCCCCGACAACGACATCATCCGCGCCGCAGGAGTCGTCTGCTTACGTGAACGTCCAGGCGGTCACACACACGACGAACCACCAGGCACCGAAGTCCTACTTATTCACCGCACTCAAATTCGCGACTGGTCGCTACCCAAGGGCAAACTCGATCGCGGCGAGCATGTGGCGGTGGCCGCTGTTCGCGAGGCGGCTGAGGAAACCGGGTTCAACGTCGTTCTAGGAATGCCGCTCAAGACCCAGCGGTATTCGATCGGCGACAAGACCAAAGAAGTGTCGTATTGGCTGGCTCGAGTCGTCGGCCAGAGTGCGTGGGAGCCCAATCGCGAGGTCGACGAGGTGCGGTGGGTCGATGTAGGCGAAGCAGCCGAACTTCTCTCCTACCCCCGCGACGCCGATCTGGTGAAGTCAGCAGTCAAGAAGCGTCGGGGCACGTCGTCACTGATCATCCTGCGCCACGGCCAAGCCGAGAAGCGGCGCGAGTTCGCGCGTCGATACGAATCAGCCCTCCCCGACTCATTGCGACCTCTCTCTCGAGTTGGTGAGCGCCAGGCCGAAGACCTCACCCCGGTACTGGCCGCCTTCGGGGTCACCAGCTCACATTCGTCACCATCGGTGCGCTGCCGTGAAACCGTGCTGCCCTACTGCACCGAGTCAGGTGTCGACATCGTTGAAGAGCCGTTGTTGTCGGAGGAGGGCTTCAACGAATCACGCAAGAAGGCCATGAAGCGGGTTACCGAACTTCTCAACGACCCCTCCCCGATGGTCGTCTGCACGCACCGACCCGTGCTGCCCGCACTCTTTGAGCAATTGCGCCGCGATATCGGCGGAATAGATATCGACCCGGAACTTCCCGCCGGCGGATTCGTGGTAATCCACCGCGACTTCAGTTCGGGCACCGTCAAAGCGGTCGCGGCAGAGCGTCACGCTCCCTGAGCGATCACGCACCGTTTCGTCATTCGACGTTCATCTTCCGTTCATGTGCGCGGAGAGGTTCGGTCACTCCGGTTGCTTAGTGTCGTTTTCACAAACACCCACTTCACGGAGGATCCACCTTGACCATCTCACGCACTGCCCGCTTCACCTTCATCGCCGCTGCCGGGGCCCTCGCCCTCGCTGCCTGTGGCTCATCATCAGGTGGCGGATCGTCCACCAGCGCGAGCGCCAGCGTCAACTGCGCCACCGGCTCCATCAAGGCTTCCGGCTCGAGCGCCCAGAAGAACGCGATGACCGACTGGATCAACGCCTACCAGCAGGCATGCAGCGGCACCACCATCAACTACCAGGCCAATGGCTCGGGCGCAGGTGTTCAGGACTTCACCAACGCTCAGACCGCTTTCGCTGGCTCTGACTCGGCCCTCAAGGACACTGAGCAGCCCCTGGCAGACAAGCGATGCGCGAGTGGCCCCGCCATCAACATTCCCATGGTCGGCGGCGCAATCGCCGTGGCCTACAACCTCACCGGTGTCGACAAGTTGATCTTGAACCCCGCCGTGACCGCTGGAATCTTCAGCAACGCGATCACCAAGTGGAACGACCCCAAGATCGCCGCGCTCAACCCCGGCGTCACACTGCCCGACGCGACCATCGCTCAGTTCCACCGCAGCGATGCTTCCGGAACCACCGCGAACTTCACCGCGTGGCTCAAGGACACCGCTGGTGCTGACTGGACGTCAGATACCGGCAAGGAGTGGAAGGCTCCAGGCGGTCAGGGCTCCAAGGGTTCAGACCAGGTGCTCGCTTCGGTGAAGTCGACGCCGAACTCAATCGGTTACGTTGAGTTGTCCTTCGTGCAGGGCGCCCAAGGCGTCGGAGCTGCCTGGCTCGACAACGGCGGCGGCGCAGTTGAGCCCACCTCGGCCAACGCAGCAGCCACAATCGCGGCGGCAACCGTCACCGGTACCGGCAACAACCTCTCACTCACGATCGACCGCACCACCAAGGCGCCCAACAACTACCCGGCCGTCCTGGTGACCTACGAGATCACCTGTGAAAAGGGACTCGCGGCCGACCAGTCGGCTCTTGTGAAGTCATTCCTCACCTACACGGCCAGCGATGCTGGTCAGGGTGGTCTGGCTGACAACGGCTACGTCCCGATCACTGGCGACCTGCTCACGAAGGTGCGCACGGCAGTTTCAGCAATCTCCTAGTGTGTCTCAGGTGACCCTGACCCCGGCTTGTACACGTCAGGGTCAGGGTCACCTGTATGACGAGGCGATTCCCACGCACGACCCCCCTCGCGGTAAGAAGGACCCATGAGTAACACGGCTACCGAGAATGAGCACGATCCGCTCATTCCCCACGGCCATCAGCAAACCGGACGCGTCGGCGACCGGATCTTCCGCGGTTTCGCAAGCGGCGCAGGAATCTTCGTCCTCGTCATCATGGGAGCGATCGGAGCCTTCCTGATTTGGAAGTCGATTCCGTCGCTGCAAGCCGATTCAACCAACTTCTTCACGACCACTGAATGGTTTCCTGACGACAACCCCGCCGTGTTCGGAATTGCTGCCCTGCTTTTCGGCACGGTGATTAGCGCCACGATTGCGATGGTGCTCGCGGTACCCGTCGGAATCGGCATCGCGCTGTTCATCGCGTTCTACGCGCCGCGTCCGGTGGCCTCCACTCTTGCCTTCATCACCGACCTCCTCGCTGCTGTGCCGTCGATCATCTTCGGCCTGTGGGGTTTGGCAGTGCTGATGCCGAACATGCAAGGAACAGCACAGTGGCTCAACGACTACCTCGGCTGGATTCCCATCTTTGACAACACTTTGGGGATCTACTCCAAGAGCCTGTTCATCGCCGGAGTCGTCCTCGCGATCATGGTCCTGCCCACCGTGTCCGCCGTCACCCGCGAAGTTTTCATTCAGGTGCCCTCGGAGCACGTTGAAGGCGCACTGGCACTCGGAGCCACCCGCTGGGAAATGGTGAGAATGGCAGTCTTCCCCTTCTCACTGCCTGGCATGATCTCGGCCGCCATGTTAGGCCTCGGGCGTGCGCTTGGCGAGACGATCGCAGTCGCGCTCATCCTCTCGGCGGCCTTCACCATCAACTGGCACATCACCGAGCCAGGTGGAAACAGCTTTGCCGCCAACATCGCCCTGAAGTGGAATGAAGCCGGTCCGATCGGACTGTCGGCATTGATCGCCTCCGGACTCGTGCTGTTCCTCATCACCCTGGTCGTCAACATGCTCGCGCGCTGGATTGTGTCGCGCCGCAAGGATTTCTCGGGGGCGAACTAACATGACGGTCATCTCTCCTGAACCGACTCGCTCACCCGAGAGTCGTTCGATCAGTGAGTCGCTGGCCGGTAAGAAGTTGCCGCGATGGGCCCCACTGGCAACTGCCGTTGCCGCCGTTGTCATCGGCTATGGCATCGGTGCCGCGGGCAGCATTTTCGGACTCGCGTGGTTCGTGGTCGCAGCGCTGCTCTTCTTGATCGGACAAACTGCGTGGTCGTTCGCTGTCGAGGGGCGTCGCCACGCGATCGATCGACTGGCGACCACGCTGATCTACACCTGCTTCATCGTCGCGCTGGCACCGCTGCTTTCCGTCCTCCTCTCGGTCATCACCAAAGGCGCAGGAGTGGTCTTCACCGACTTTCCTAGCTTCTTCACCGAGACCATGCGTAATGTCAGCCCGCGCAAACCCGGTGGTGGTGTCGCTCACGCCATCGTTGGCACGATCGAGGAAGTTGCGATCTCGGCTGTGATCGCGGTACCCATCGGCATCATGGCCGCGGTCTACCTCGTCGAGTACGGACGCGGACGCATGGCCAAGTGGGTGTCGTTCTTCGTTGATGTCATGACCGGCGTGCCGTCGATCGTCGCCGGTTTGTTCATCTACACCTTCTGGATCCTTGTACTGGGCTTCGACCGATCAGGCTTCGCTGCCGCGCTGTCGTTGGTCATTCTGATGATCCCCGTGATCGTGCGCACCACCGAAGAAATGCTCAAGATTGTGCCTAACGATCTTCGTGAGGCGTCTTATGCCCTCGGCATTCCCAAGTGGAAGACGATCGTGCGCATCGTGCTACCCACCGCATTGTCGGGAATCATCACCGGCGTGATGCTCGCAGTCGCACGCGTTGCCGGCGAAACCGCCCCGCTTCTGCTCACCACCTTCCTGTCGCAGAGCATGAACTGGAACCCCTTCAGTGGGCCCCAGGCGGCACTACCCACCTTCGTCTGGGATCAGATCTCCAACGGAACCGACGCTTCTGTGGCTCGCGCGTGGGGCGGCGCCTTCGTGCTCATCCTGTTTGTCATGATCTTCTACATCGGGGCTCGCCTGCTTGCGCGAGTGTTCGCTCCCAAGGCACGCTAGACCCAACCTTCACACTGAAAGTAGACCCATGGCCAAGCGAATTGATGTCAGCGACCTCGACATCTACTACAGCAAGTTCCTCGCGGTCGAGGGCGTCACCTTCAGCGTCGAACCACGAACGGTCACGGCCTTCATCGGTCCGTCGGGTTGCGGCAAGTCAACGGTGCTCCGCACACTCAACCGCATGCACGAAGTGATTCCGGGTGCCTACGTTAATGGCAAGGTGTTGCTCGACGGCGAAAACATCTACGACTCTGACGTCGACCCCGTCAACGTGCGCCGCACCATCGGCATGGTGTTCCAGCGTCCCAACCCCTTTCCCACCATGTCGATCTACGACAACGTGATTGCCGGAATCAAGCTTGAGCGCACCAAGGGCGTCAAACGCGATAGAGCGTCGATGGATGCCGTGGTCGAAAAATCGCTGCGCGGCGCCAATCTGTGGGAGGAAGTCAAAGACCGTCTCAGCCGACCGGGCTCAGGGCTCTCAGGTGGTCAGCAGCAGCGCTTGTGCATCGCTCGAGCGATCGCAGTCGAGCCGCAGGTTCTTCTCATGGATGAGCCGTGCTCGGCACTTGACCCCATCTCGACGCTGGCGATTGAGGATCTCATTGAGGATTTGAAAGAGCGCTACACGATCGTGATTGTCACGCACAACATGCAGCAGGCGGCCCGCGTCAGTTCAACGACGGCCTTCTTCAACCTCGCTGGAATTGGCCAGCCTGGTCGGATGGTCGAAATGGGTCCAACGGCCAAGATCTTCTCCACCCCCACGGAGAAGGCGACCGAAGACTACGTGTCAGGCCGATTCGGCTGAGTCGGCTGAGTCGGCTGAGTCGGCTGAGTCGGCTGAGTCGAGCTCTTACTGCCCGCGCGACGACAGCAGCTCGCGCGCCTTGACTTGCTGGGCGCGTCCCATACGGCGGAAGAGCGGCAACGCTCGCACCCCAAATTCGGGAACTACCCCGAGGAGCCGAACCTGCGCACCACGCCACCGAGGCACCGACGCGATGAGTCGCGGGCGCTCTAGCAACCTAACGAGTCGAGCAGATACTTCCTCAACCGTTGTCAGTCGCGGGGCTGAAAAACTCAGAGCGATCGCGGGGTCATCGATGACATCGCTGAGCATGGGCGTCAACATTCCGTCGGGGCAGATCGCGCTGATGTGGATGTCGACACCCTGAGAGCGCAATTCCGCCTGCAGGCCCAACGAGAACGACAACACTCCGGCCTTCGTGGCTGCGTAGACACACTCGCCCGGAACCGGCACCCACGAAGCCAGTGATGCGATGTTGATGACGTGACCGCGTACGCCGTCAGCACGCATCACCTCAATCGCTGCTCGCGTTCCGTTCATGACACCGAGCAGGTTCACCATCACTACACGCTCAACAAGATCGTCTTCTTGCGTTGCCGCATCGCCAGAGCCAAGAATTCCAGCGCAGTTGACCCACACCGAGGGTCGTATCTCGTCGGCTAAGGCCCGGCATTGCGTAGCGCTACGTACATCAAGCTCACGGCAGCCGTGCGCGGCCACGACATCGGTCGCCACCACGTCGAAACCCTGCCCACGTAAATCGGAAACGATCTGCTGACCGAGCCCTCCAGCGGCACCCGTCACCACCGCAACGCGTAACGAGGAGCCGGTCGACGATGTCACAGGATGGTGCCCTTGCCGATGGCGACAATGCCACCCGGGCTGACCGTGAAGCGCTCTCGATCGACATTGAGATCAACGCCGATGGTGGCACCATCGGGCACGATGACGTTCTTATCGAGAATTGCGTTACGCACCACGGCATTTCGGCCAATGCGTGAACCCGGCAAAAGCACCGCGCCCTCGACGTACGAACCTTCGCGGACCTGAACGTCGAACGACACCACGCTGTTACGTACGTGCCCACCGGCCACGATCGAACCCAGACCGATCATCGATTCGTGTGCGTTACCGCCTTCAACGAACTTGGCCGGCGGCAGGGACGGGGCGTCGGACAGGATCGGCCAATGCCGGTTGTACAGATTGAAGATCGGGTGCACCGACACAAGATCCATGTGCGCTTCGTAATACGAGTCAAGCGTTCCGACATCGCGCCAGTAACCCTTGTCGCGATCGGTTTCACCCGGAACATGGTTGTTGTCGAAGTCGTAGACGTGTGTGAGCCCCTGCTCGGTCAGCATCGGCAATATGTTTCCACCCATATCGTGCAGCGACGTTTCATCGGCCGCGTCAATGCGAAGTGCTTCGATCAGCACGTCAGTGGTGAAGACGTAATTACCCATCGAAACGAAAGCCTGATCGGGTGAACCAGGAACGGCCGGCGGGTCGGCCGGCTTTTCGTGAAACGCCAGCACCTTGGTGTCGTTGGGGCTTTGCTCGATGACACCAAACGACGAGGCACCTTCGCGGGCCATGCGGATTCCGGCGACAGTAACGCCTGCCCCGGTCGCAAGATGCTGCTCCACCATGTCGCGCGGATCCATGCGGTACACGTGGTCAGCGCCGAAAACCACGACGTAGTCGGGCTTCTCGTCATAGACCAGATTCAGACTCTGGAAGATGGCGTCGGCCGAACCGGTATACCAACGCGGACCCAACCGCTGCTGGGCCGGAACCGCAGTGATGTAGTCGCCCAGAATTCCTGACATGCGCCACGTCGTGGTGATGTGCCGGTCAAGCGAGTGCGACTTGTACTGCGTCAGCACGCAAATGCGTTTGTACGACGCATTCACGAGGTTCGACAGTACGAAGTCGACCAACCGATAGGCCCCCCCGAACGGGACAGCAGGCTTGGCGCGGTCGGCGGTCAGGGGCATGAGTCGCTTACCCTCACCCCCGGCGAGGACAATTCCGAGCACGCTTGGCTGTGCAGTCACTTGCTCAGACTAGCCCGCCACTACTGTGTGGCGTATGCGAGTGGCGATCTTGACCCGGGAATGGCCCCCGGATGTTTACGGTGGGGCCGGAGTTCACGTCGAGCACCTCGTGCCTCAATTGCGGCGACTGGTCGATGTCGACGTGCATTGCTTTGGCCAGGCCCGCCTCGATGCCACCGCCCACGCGGTTCCGCTCGAACTCAGCGACGCTAATGCCGCCTTGCAGACGCTCGGAGTCGACCTCGAAATTGTGGAGGCCGCTGGCGACGTCGACGTCGTGCACTCCCACACCTGGTACACGAATATGGCCGGTCACCTTTCCGGTTTGATGTACGGTATCCCGCATATCATCACCGCCCACTCGCTCGAACCCCGACGACCGTGGAAGGCCGAACAACTCGGCGGCGGTTACCGCGTTTCAAGTTGGGTCGAATCGACCGCTTACGCCTCGGCCGATGCCATCATCGCCGTTAGCGACGGAATGCGTCGCGATGTACTTGACTGCTACCCCTTCATCGACCCCGCACGTGTGCATGTCGTGCACAACGGAATCGACATGGCCGCCTACGCGCCGCCTGCTCAGGAAGTCGATATCGCCAAACTCGGTGTCGATCCAAGTCGCCCGTTCGCCCTGTTCGTCGGGCGCATTACTCGTCAGAAGGGCATCGGCCACTTCTGTCGTGCCGCAGCCCTCTTCGACCCTGATGTGCAGATTGTGGTGTGCGCTTCAGGACCCGACGAGCCCAGAATCGGCGAAGAAACCACCAAGGCAATCACCGAACTCCAGGCCAGCAGATCAGCCGGAGTGGTCTGGATCGACCACATGCTCGACCGCCCTTCGGTCGCCGCCCTCTACCGCGCGGCCGCCGTGTTCGTGTGCCCCTCGGTGTATGAGCCGCTCGGCATCGTGAATCTCGAAGCGATGGCCAGCTCCACCGCAGTAGTGGCAAGCGACGTCGGCGGAATTCCCGAGGTTGTCGTCGATGGCGCCACGGGGTACTTGGTCCACTACGACGTTGATCAGCCCGAGGCGTTCGAAGCAGGCCTTGCCGCCCGAGTCAACGAGGTGGTCTCCAATCCTGAATTGGCTTCCACTCTCGGAGCCGCAGGTCGCGATCGCGCTGAGAGCCACTTCAGTTGGGACTCGATCGCCCAACAAACGGTGGACGTGTACCAGAGCGCCGAGCAGGTTCACCGTTCGACGTGAACCGAGACGCCGGTAAACATTTGGTCGGAGACGCTCGCCAATTCAACCGGCGACCGATCGTTGGGTACGCGCTCTACATCACGGCGGCAACTCTCTTCGCTCTCAATGGATCTATAGCGAAGATTCTGCTTGAGTCAGGTATTCCCGCAGCACGACTGTCTCAAGTTCGTGTCACTGCCGCGATGATCATTCTGGTAGTGATTGTCGCCCTCACGAACAGGCCTGCATTCCGGCTACGCCGCAGTGAGATACGTCGCCTCTTGGTATACGGCGTCCTCGGAATCGTCATGACCCAGTGGCTGTATTTCGTGGCTCTCGATCGCGGTCTTCCCGTGGGAGTGGCACTTCTCATCGAGTTCACAGCGCCGATCATGGTTGCCCTCTGGTTCCGATTTGGGTTGAAGGAAGCGGTCGGTGGCCGCGTGTGGTGGGCACTGATTCTGGCACTCATCGGATTAGCGATGGTCGCGCAGATCTGGCAGGGATTCACTCTCGACGTCATCGGAGTCGCCGCGGCATTCGCAGCTGCAGTGGCCCTCGTTGTTTACTACGTCACCGGCGAAAAGGCCGTCAACGGCAAGTCTGCTCGCGATCCTGTGTCGCTCACCATGTGGGGTTTCGTCGCGGCCGCGGCGTTCTGGGCAATCGTGCAGCCGTGGTGGACATTTCCTTGGAATGTGTTCGGCGGCGTGTCGACGAGCCCCGGCATCTTGGCGCCCGTTCCGCAGCCGCTCTTACTCACGTACATGGTGGTGCTCGGAACCGTCGTGCCGTTTTGGCTGGTCGTATCGTCGATGCGTCACTTGCGCGCATCTCAAGCATCGACCGTCGGCATGAGCGAGCCGGTCATCGCCTCATTCTTTGCCTTCGTGCTGCTCGGCGAGGTACTGACACCCGTACAACTCCTTGGCGGTGCCGTGGTGTTACTGGGCGTGTACCTCGCCGAGCGTGCGCGCTAGAGCTTACTTTCCGCCGCCGAAGAGTCCGCCCAGCATGCTGCCGAGATCGTCAGCGCTGGGAAGCTCACCGTTGGGCGACAGCTGGTCGACAAGGCCAGGAAGCATGGTGCTGAGGTCGGTGCTGACCTGCTCGGGTGAGACACCCGCCTGGCTGGCCATCTGCGCCACATTCTCGGCACCTAGCGCCTGCGACAACTGGTCGGGGCTGATAGGTGCGTTGGCACCCTGACCCAACCACGAGCTCACGAGGTCGCCCAGACCACCGGACTGCAACTTCGCCAGAATGCCTTCGAGGCCACCATTCTGGTTCACCATCTCCATGAGCGGACCGGCCATGCTCTGCAACTGGCTCAGATCCATCCCACCGGCGCCGCCTTCGCCGCCCGTGAGTCCACCCAGAACATCTTCAATTCCAGCCATTGCCGAACTCCTTTGAGTCTGTCGGGACGTTCGCCCGTCAGGCCGACAGTATCTGTCCGCCTGATGCAATTTCGCGCTGAAACGATTCGGTTAGCGAGAGGTTGGCGTGAGTGTTTCAACGGCCGCCCACGCATGGCGCCGATACCCTTGCGTACCTGTCGTTCCACGAGAGCGGGTATCAACCGATTCGCAAGAGACGCCACCCGCGCCGACCGTGGAGCAATGACCAATCGACGGTTTCGGTCGATTCCGTTGACAATGTCGAGGGCCAGCAAATCGGCGTCGTACAGGCCGCCTGGAAGTTTCGACGCCAATTCGCGCCCCCGTCCGGAGGCAGACGTCGGCGCAAGACCAGGGGCTACCGGGGTATCGAGAATCGCCGTGTCAGTGAATCCGGGACACACCGCCGTGACCTTGACTCCGTACCCGGCCGCTTCGACCCGCAGTGAGGTCGATAGACCCACGACGGCGTGCTTGGTCATGGCGTACGGCGTCAGTCCGGGTGCTGGGACCAGGCCAGCAAGAGAAGCGGTGTTGACAATGTGACCGTGGCCTTGCCGCACCATCACGGGGTACGCGGCGACCACGCCGTTCACCACACCTCGGATATTCACGTCGATCACGCTGTCCCAATGGTCAACCGACAATTCCTCGGCGAATCCACCCAACCCGATGCCGGCATTGTTCACCATGACATCGAGTCGACCGAATTCGTCATACACCGACGTCACCAGCGCCAGCACCGCATCGGCATCGCGTACATCCAGAACCGCAGCACGTGCACTTCCCGAACCACTCATTGTCAAAGCGGCACGGTGCGCACCCTCGCCGTCAATGTCAGCCACGATTACGGTGTCGCCTCGGCGCACCATCTCCGCACTCAGTGCCCGACCGATTCCGGAGGCACCACCCGTCACGATCACGATTCGATTCATGCGCTGACCTTGACACCGGTGGTGACGCGGTACGACGCAGGGTCGAAACGGCGAGTGCGACGTCGAAATTGGAAGGTGTAGCCCGGCCACAGCGTTGGCACTCGACCGTCGGGAGTCTGGTACCACGATTGGCAACTGCCGTTCGTCCACACCGTTCGCTGCATCAGCTCGTCAACCTCGGCGTTGAATGCCTCTTGCACTTCCGGCCGCACATCGATCGTGCGCCATCCGCGCGACTGCATCGTGCGCACCGCATCTGCGATGTAACGGGCCTGCGATTCGATGATGTACACCATGGAGGTGTGACCAAGGCCGGTGTTCGGGCCGGTGATGAGGAACAGATTCGGAAACCCGCTCACCACTGTTCCGAGATACGCGTTGGGCGCGCCCTGCCAACGGGCTGTGAGTGAGATTCCGTCATCGTCGAAGATTCCCTCAGCACTCGGTGGTTCGGCAACATCGAAGCCCGTTGCCAGAACGATGAGATCGGCTTCGGCGGACTGTCCATCGGCAGAGATGAGGGTACCGCCGTCGACGCGCGCGAGCGCGCTTGAGATAAGCCGCGCGTTGGGTCGCTGCAGTGCCGGATAGAAATCGTCGCTACTGAGGATGCGCTTACAACCAAAGCGATAGGCCGGGGTGAGTTCGGCACGCAGGGCAGGGTCGGCCACCTGCGCGGCAAGATGCTTGACCGCAACGCGAGAGAAAAGATCCATGAGTTCGGGCCGACGTGTGAAACCCAGTGCCAGCGCTTCGTTGCGCGCATAGATGAGGCCGCGCACCGCCTTTTGCGCCAACGGAGCTCGACGGAAGAGATCCTCTTGACGAGCCCCGAAACCGCGATCGCCTCGCGGGGTAATCCACGCCGGTGTGCGCTGAAACACGGTGAGTTCAGCAACGTCCTCAACGATGCCCGGAACCACTTGAATCGCTGACGCTCCCGTTCCGACCACGGCCACGCGGCGCCCCTGCAGGTTCAGATCGGCCGGCCATTGCGCCGTATGAACGACCTCGCCGGTGAACTGCGCAAGGCCCTCGATATCGGGCAGAGTCGGAACAGTCAGGGCTCCGGTTGCCGCCACGAGGATGTCCGCCGTGATCTCACCCCGCGTGGTACTCACGCGCCACACGGAGGTTGCGGCATCCCACCGCGACTCGATGACCTCAGTGCCAAATGAAGTGGCGGCCGTCATTCCGATCTCGTCACTCACATGCCGCAAGTAGCGTTGAATCTCGGCCTGGGGCGAGTACGACCGGCTCCAGTGCGGATTGGGTGCCCACGAGAGCGAGTAGAGATTGCTCTTCACATCGCACGCGCACCCCGGGTAGGTGTTGACCCACCAGGCCCCACCCACATCGTCGGCACGCTCGAGTACTCGCACGTCAGTCACGCCAACCCGGAGGAGTTCGCGGTAAACGGCTAACCCACCGAATCCCGCTCCGATGATGAGGGCCCGGTGGTGTGCACCGTCGATCGTGAGGTGTGGCTGCATGACAGCATCATGCTCGCTCGGCATACCACTGCGCTAGCCGTTCGAATCCTTCAGCCAGCGTCACCTGCGGCCGCCAATGCAATAGTTCGCGCGTTCGACGCTGATCGAACCAATGCGCGGTTGACAGTTGTTCGGCGAGGAACCGCGTCATGGGCGGATCATCGTCACGCGAAGTGGCACTCCACACCGTTTCGGCAGCGGCCCCCGCGCCCCGGGCCGCCGATGCCGGCACACTGCGCAGGCGGGTTGAGATTCCAGCAGCTCGAAGAATGCGCTCGATGAGTTCGGCCACCGTGCGCGGTTCGCCGTTGCTGACCACGAGGCACTCACCGCGCAGTTGGGGTGCACGGTCGAGCGCGTGCACGAGTGCGTCAGCCGCGTTATCGATGTAGGTGGTGTCGATAAGTGCCGTTCCGTTTCCGATCAAGGCCATCCGGCCCGCTCGACCGCGATCGACGATGCGGCCAACGAGTTGGGTATCGCCAGGTCCCCACACCAAGTGCGGTCGAATGACCACCACCGCCGGCACGCCGCTTGCGAGCGCGAGCAGCTCGGCAGCCGCCTTCGTTCGGGAATAGTGACCGCGTGCCGTTGCAGGATTCGCGGGCTGGGCGTCGACACCCACCAGCGCGCTTCCAGAATGTGCCACTGACGGGCTCGACACATGCACAAGTCGTTCAATTCCGTGTCGTACCATCGACTCAGTCAGTACCCGAGTGCCGGTGACGTTGGTGCGCTCGAAATCAGCTGCACTTCCGACCACTCCCACGCGTGCTGCACAGTGCACGACGGCGTGGTGGTTGGCGACTGCGGCCAACACGGCGTCAGCGTCGCTGATGTCGGCGAGCACCTCGCGTAGACCACTTCCACTCGGCGACCGCTGGAGCAGTGTGACTTGGTCGCCGCGCTCGGCGAGCGTACGTGCCACCGATGCCCCAAGCATCGATGTGCCGCCCGTCACGAGTACCCGCATCACAGCCGCGCCGATTGTCGGCTGCCGGCCAACACATCGGCGGCCCACGCCGCCAATTCCTGTCGATCGATCTTCGAATTGTGTCGTCGATCGACTGGCAGGGACTTTCGAATCAGTACCGTCGATACCGACTCACGTTCAACCGCCGCACGCACCTGATCGAGTAGTTCCAGTGGAGCGAGCGGCGATCGCTGCCGCGTCGGAGCATCGGTCACCACCACGATGACAAGTTGCTGGGTGCCTTGCGGGCCAACGCCGACGGCGGCGGCCTGCGAGATTCCGGCGAGACCTTCAACTGCCTGCTCGATGGCCACGGGGGTCACCGGCCCATGGTCTGTTGAGACCACATGCTGCAGCCGCCCTTCGACCCAAAGGCGTCCTTCACCGTCAACGTGGCCGACGTCGCCTGTGCGATGCCATCCGTCGTCGGTCGTCGCCGCGCGTTCGGTTGCCCACAGCCGGTCGTAGCGATCCTTAAGATGCGGTGCGCGCACGCAGATTTCACCGGTGACGTCGACCGCATCTGTGGGCTCACCACGCGGCTCGCCCACACTGTCGAGTGGATCAATGCGCAACCTGACGCCAGGAACGGGCCAACCGACACACACGCCGTTTCCGGTGCCTGCTTCACGAAGCTGACTCAACGAAATGTCGGCGACGGGAAGTGCTTCGGTCATGCCATAGGGAGTGTGCGGTTCGGCGTTGGGTACGACCACCAGTGAACGTTCGAGCAACGACATGGGCACCGGCGCGCCAGCCGACATCAGCAGCCGCACCTGTCCGAGGGCACGCCGCTGCAACGGGCTGAGTTCGTCAGCGGTCTCAACCACCGATCGCAGAGCGGCGGGAGAGGCCCACACCAGTCGCGCCTTCACAGCCTGCACTGCATCGGCAAGTGCGCGCGCTGTCAGCGTTCCGGGTGAGGTGGGATCCATGTCAGGAACGGCAGTGGCGATGGACAGGGCGGGTCCGAGTACTGCCCAGGGAGGAAAGGCGGCCACGAGTGCGTCGTCAGCCTCGATCGAATAGAGCAAGCGCAGTGCATCGCGTTGCGCTTCCAGAGCCGCATGGCGGTAGACGACACCCTTAGCAGGGCCGGTGGCACCGGAAGTGAACACGACTACCGCTTCGTCGTCTGCTGAGGGCATCGCTGGAAGTTCCGTGGCAGCACCGAGTGGAATCAGATCGCGCAAAAGTGCGTCCGCTCCGAGTGTCCGTGAGCGTGCTGTGGCCGTTCCGACGAGAATCCGTTGACCGGGAACGCTCAATCGCACCGCTCGCGCGAGGGCGAGCCCACGGCCAATGGCGATGAGGTGGCGCGGTGCGGTTGATCGCAGGGCGCGTCCCATGCCGCGCACTCCGAGACCGGTATCAACCGCAACGACAACCGCTCCGATGCGCCAGCACGCGTAGACACACGCGGTGAGATCGGCGCCGGGCGGAATGAGTACCGCCACCCGATCGCCGGCAGTAATCCCGACGGCCATGAATCCGGCCGCCAATGAGTCGACAGTGTCAGACAGTTCGCGCCACGAAACGATGCGCGGCTTACCACCGAGTTCGACAACGGCCGCTGACTCATCGCGCGACCGCGACCGCAGGCCTTCGAGCAGATCGTGACGGGCATCGGGCGCATCGTCAGTAACTGCTGGGGCGTCTGAGCGCGCTAGGTGCGCGCTTGGGTGCCCCCGATGCGGGAGGGGGGAGGGGTGCCCCCGATGCGGGAGGGGGGAGGGGTGCTCCCGATGCGGGAGGGGGGAGGGGAGCGGGAGGGTGGAGAGCCAGGTGAGGATGTCCGGGATTGCCTGCGGCGCATCCTCGGTGACGAGGTGACTGGCGCCCACGTAACGATGCACATCGGCGTGTGGCATGCGTTGCAGTAAATCGTTGAGGTAGAGATCGCTGAAGACAGGATCGGACGGTCCCCAGGCGAGCAGCACCGGAACCTGCAACCCGCGCACTCCTTCGGCCACGGCCTCCAGGACCGCGTAGGACGGGTGCGAGGCGTCGAGCGGAATGTCGGCAACGAAGTCACCGATGGCCTCTCGGCTCTGCGCAGTCGCATAGGGGGCGAGGAATCCTCGCCGAATCTCCGGGGACATACGGTGAGGTCCGAGCCGTAGTGTGCCGCGCACGAAGCCCTGCGTGCGCACCGTCATCGCATTCAACACACCAGGCGAACGCACCGCACGGATCAAGCGGGGCGCCGGCGAGTTCGGCGGCTGCGAAACGGCGGTGTTGGTCAGCACCACACCGACAAGAAGTTCGGGGTGCGCCAGTGCCCAGCCCAGAGAGACCGGCCCGCCCCAGTCATGCGCCACCGTCGCAACGGGTCCGTCAATCTCGAGGGCGGCTGTGATCGCAGCGAGGTCGTCGATGCGTTGAGCCAGTCGACGCATCGAACCAGTGCGCTCGGAAAAGCCCATTCCGATCTGGTCGACGGCGATAACGCGCCAGTGCGCTGGGGCGAGTGACAGCAGCCGGCGCCACAGATATGACCACGTGGGATTTCCGTGAACGCAGAGCACAGTGAGTTCGGGAACACCGGACTCTCGGCCGTTCCAAGAATCGAGCACATGCGCGGTACGGGCGATGCCATTGCTCTCGGTGAAACTCACCGTGCGCGACCACGCGGGGTCGACCCCATCGAGCGGGAACGGCACGGCTACGGATGTCACCAGACGATCTCGAGCGCCGACACGTTGAGGCCAGAACCGATACCCATTGCGAGCACCCGGTCGCCCTTCGACAATTCGGGTGCGTGCGTTGCGAGCGTGTAAGGAACTGATGCGGGACCAATGTTGCCGCGCGTGGGGAAGGTCAGCGGAGCCCGAGCCGGATCGAAGCCCAGCCGCTCGCAAATCGCGGCGGTGTGCACGAGGGACACTTGATGAATGATGTAGCAATCCATGTCGTGCCAATCGAAATCCTGCAGTGCTTCTTTCCACGCATCTTCCGACAACTCAAGGCCAGCTTCAAACAAGGCACGCGTATCGGTGCGCATTCCGTCGAGGTCACCCACGCACAGCGTGTGATGCTGACTGGCGGCCCGTGCAACGCCCCCGACAACACGGTGACCCTCGGGATGCTGATCAGCGCGCCCCAACACCATCGCGGTGCCACCTGATCCGAGAGTGAAGGTGGCGAAGTTGTCGAAGATATCTTCGACAGTGGGCTCACCTGCCAGTAGGCGCGCGATGGTGCTCTGCTGCGGCTGCCGACTTCCTTCACCGTCGACCACGAGCGCGTAATCGATCTGACCGGCGTCGATGAGCGTTGCCGCGAGATGCATTCCGTTAACGAAACCCAAGCACGCGTTCGACAGGTCGAAGTTCAGGCAGCTTGTCGGCATTCCGAGTCGATGGTGAACGGCAACGGAAGCCGACGGCTCAAGGTGTGCACGCGACACGGAGGTGTCGATAAGCATGCCGATGCGATCGCGAGGAATACCCGATTCGATCAGAGCCTTTTCGCCGGCGAGTACCGCGGCGTCTTCGAACGTGACATCCTCCGGCCACCAGCGACGCTCGCGAACGCCCGCGACGTTCTCGAGCATTCCGGACCGGAGACCGAGCCGCTCGTACACAGCGGCCAGTTGTTCATCGATCTCGGCGGAAGTGACGGTGATCGGTGCATCAACGGCGGCGACGGAAACGACGCAGGCGTTGCTGAACCGGTACAGGGCATTGCCTCGCATGTGAATCCGTTCGCCAAGGGTGGGCCGCGTAACTCTGGTCCTCTAGTCTCTCATGCCGCCGTCGTGACGGCAGGTTGCCGTCAGGAGCCGTCGACGACCTCAATAGTCGCCAAGGTCGGGTCGGAGCAGTAGGCCACCCGGCCAAGAGTGCCCGCCAACCGAATATCGGCCACCAATTCGGCAGTTACCCGCTCACCGGGTCCCAAGAGTGGAACTCCCGGAGGGTAAGGACAAAACTGCTCTGCGCTCACGGCGCCGACCGCTTCTTCCAGCGCAATCCGCCGACGCGGGGCAAAAACAGCCTCTCGCGGCGTCATGACCACGTCGGGGCGCACCTGCCAGGTGGCCGCAGGCGTCGGGGTGCGAGGAGTCCCCCGCAATCCCTCGATCAGCCCAGCCACGAAACCGGCAATGTCGACAATCCACTCGGAGGAATCGGCCACGGTGAAGGTCATCACGATCGTGTCCGAATCTGATGACTCGACGGCGTAGTGGTGCCCCCAGAGCGCGTCACTCAAAGCCGTGCCGGTCGTCCCTGTCGGCGGAAGCCACAGCGTGAGCTTGGTCGGGTCGACTGGAACTCCGGCAGTGGCGTCGTCGATCACCACGACACCGGGAACGCGGCGCAACACCGCGCGCGCCTTCGAGACCGCCTCTATGACGCGCTCAATGGCAGCAAGTCCCTCGGTCTGCATGATGTGACGCGTGGCGTCGATCGATGCCAGCAAGGTCGCAGACGGAGAGGTGGTATTGGTGATGTCGACCGAACGATCGAGGCGGTTTGGATCCACTCGCTCACCACGGCACGACACGATGGCAGTGGCCGAGTACCCCATCAGGGCCTTGTGAATGCTCGTGACCACGACGTCGGCGCCCTGGACGAAGGCTCCGAGTCCGGGCATGTAATCCAGGTGCGCACCCCACGCTTGATCGACCTCGAGCGGAACTCCGAGTGCGTGCGCAGCTTCTGCGAGTGCCGAGATATCGCTGAGGGTGCCTACATAGGACGGCGACGTGATGAAGACAGCTGTCACATCAGGGCGAACCGCGCGAACTGCCGCGGCCGTCACACCAATCGGAATACCGAGGTCGGGGTGAACCTCCGGGAAGATCCACTCCGGCATCGCGCCCGACAGCACCAGTCCGGCCAACGCACTGCGATGCGACGTGCGATCGACGGCAATGGGGCGATCGGGCATCGCCACAGTCAACAGCCCGGAGATATTGCCTTGTGAGGATCCACCCACGAGGAACCGCGTGTGATCGGCACCGATGGCGTCGGCGTACAACTGCTCGGCAGCATCGAGAAATCCGCCGGTGTACGCCGTTGAGTCAGCACCGCCCTGCATCCCCACGTCATCGCGCACCAAATCGTGGAGGAGGTCGTACCCGATCGTCGCGGGATCCTGGTCGTATTGCATCTTGTGCCCCGGCACAAGCAAGGGATGCCGATTCTGTGATCGAGCCTCACGAACAGCGTCAACGAGGGGGGTATTTCGTTCGGTCATGTCACTACCCTCCCACCAGTCGGCGGTAGACCGCTTCTCCCCCCACCGCACGGATCTGTTCCGGGTCTCCGCACACCACCAGTCGGTCTCGGGCACGCGAGAGTCCGACGTACAACTTCTCCTTGCCTCGCCCATCGGCACCGAATCCGTTCACCGCAAGTACGACGGCCGGACGTTCGAGTCCCTTGAAGCCCAGCACGTGACCGTAGAACACCTGATCGATATCCCAGAAACTTGACCAGTACTCCTGTTGTCCGAGTTCTTGACGCGCCTTCTGTTCGGGGTGCCGCGACCCAGTAGTGAGCAGCGCAAGGTGCTCGGGCAGCCAACCTTCCGAGAACAACTCATCGACCACGTCATCTGCCATTGATACCGCCGCATCCTCCGAACACGCGATGAAGCGAACAGGATCACCATCGGCACCGCGATAGCGCATCTGGATGGGCGCGAGCGATCCGAACGTCTGCGCGATGGGTTTGGTATTGCGCACGTTCTCGTCAAGAACGATTGGAACCAGTGGAATGGGCGGTGGTCCACCACGCGCGAACACTCGCTGCCCCTCATCGAAGAACGCGTAGATCGCTCCCTCTTCATCATCTGCAAGTGCACTTTGCACTGCCGGCCACCACGCAGCACCAAAGTCTTGCGCCTCGTCGATGATGATGGCGTCAAAGCGTTCAGAGGGCTCGAGATTTCGAGCCAACGCCACCATGGCCGCCGGCAGTGCTTCTTCCCAATACCCCGAGTCATTGTCGTCGCCCGGCTCAGCACCCCAGCTATAGCCCAGGCCATGGAAGGTACCGACGTAGGCCGGCTGCTCTTTCTTCGGAAGGCTCGCCACCCAACGTATGAGGAATTCGGCCAGTCCACGCGAGTAACACATCAACGCCACACGTTGGCCCGCAGCTGACAGCCTGCGTACCTGTTCAACCGCGAGCCACGTCTTGCCAGAACCAGCTCCACCGCGAACTTCGACGCGGTTGAGCAGTCGCAACGCAGGCAGAATCATCGCCTGACGCTCAGTGAGCAGATTGGCCTGTGCTTCGTGGTCGGCTGCAATGGCCAGCACATCGCGCTGGGGACGTAGGCGACCGGAAAGGATGTCAACGAGGTCGGCGAGGTCATCTGCCGTCGCCTGGGGGTTAGGGTCGTCGCGCTCAACTAAAAGATCCCACAGCAGCCCCGCGGGATTTCCCGCGATGTCATCTCGATCGAGCACCATCGCGCGCGGGCAGTCGGGAATCGCGAAGTCCGCTGAGATCCGCGAATAGGGAAATGCGACCGCATGCCCAAAGCGCAGTCGGCGTCGCTTCCAGCGTGGATCACTGTCGAGGAAACCGCGCAGCACATACTTGGCCCGCAGTGCTTGTGCCACCGGATCAATGGTTCTACTCGCTCCACCATGCTGGGACCAGACGTGTCCATCGTGCGAAACGCTGCCCCCCTTGGTCTCGATCACGACGACACCAGCACCGTCGATACCGACGATGAGGTCAGCCTCATGATCACCCGCTGCATCGGTGAAACGCACGTTGGCGAGCAAGACATCGCTGTCGCCCAAACCCGCTCTCAGCGCCTGCCACACCTCACGCTCGGATGCGTGGGCGAATGACGGATCAGGCGGAATGCACTGCACCATGAAGGGCTCCCCCGTGTAAAGCGACTCAGATCAGCCAGCATGCCACGTGGCGCGCCCTCATTAGGCGACGTAGAGGTCGTTTCCGGCCTTCACCACCGTGTACTTCTGCAGCGGCCCCTGCCCAGGTCCGCCTGTGCAGTCACCAGTGTCTTCCGAGAATGTGGCCCCATGGCACGGGCACGCAAATTGGCTCTGGCCGCCGTCGAAGTCAACCGTGCATCCCTCGTGCGTGCACACGCGACTCCACGCCATGTACGTGCCAGCCTGAGGTTGCACCATGAAGGCAGGCGAGCCATCGGGCGCGTCGAAGGCGAAGGCGGTGCCAACCGCAACCTGTGAGGTGGTCGCGACCTTGGTTCCCGAGGGCTTGTCGGTAGGCGTTGGGCTCGCACTTGCCGACGGGGATACCGACGCCGATGAGGATGCCGACGTTGACGGGGTCGGCGTCGTTTTTGCGGCAGTGGTACTTGACGACGAACCACCGAACGAGCGGGCAATGACACCCACCGCAACGGCGATCAAGCCAGCACCCACCGCTACACCACCGGTGCGCAGCAGCACGCGGCGATCAACTTCGGCCAGTTTCGCGGGCGCAATTTGCTCGACGGGGCGATTCGGAAGGTTCGACGTGCGCACCACCGCTGCCCTGATGCTGGAAGCCAGCGACCAGACTCCTCCATCGCCGGCGAGCACCAAGGGAATGAACGCGAACATAAACACGATGTCGGGGCCGAAGAAGTAAGGCGTTGTCCCCCAACTCACGGTGAGGAAGAACGAGAACGACAGCAGGAATCCACCGACTGCTCCGAGCCGCACCCAGATGCCGAGCAGGAGACTGACACCAACGGCCACCTCTCCCAAAGAGATGAGCCACCCAAACAATGCGGCATGCTCGTAAATGTGCGGCAGTAGCGCCGACAGGGGGCTGCTCTTCATCGCATGCAGCATCTGCGCCTGCATGCTGGCGGGGTTCGACGCATCGAGGAACGTACGGTCGCTGATCTTCAGAAAGCCCGCGTACACCATGGTGAAACCCAGAAAGAGGCGCAGTGGAAGCAGCGCCCATCCCGAGATACTGAAGCGATCACGCCACGAAGCAACTGAATCGGAAAACGCCATGTCTTCAGAATGTCAGTAACGCGGTCATTCGACGTAGTCGCATCGAGCTCCCAACTACTTCCTTACCGGGTTCGAACGTTCAGCCCTTGCGGCCGATGATCAGATCAGCGATCAGCCCCGTCCAGCCGGTCTGGTGCGATGCTCCCAAGCCTGCGCCGGTGTCTGCGTCGAAGTACTCGAAGAACATCACGTCACCTTGCCAACGAGGATCATCGGCGAACTTCTGATCGCGTCCGTAGTACGGCCGGTAGCCGTTCTCGTCGGGGATGAACAGGGCAAGCAGGCGCCTGCGTAGTTCGTCGGCGACCTCTTGCAGATTCATCATGACGCCCGAACCGGTCGGGCATTCAACGGTGAATTCAGCACCGAAGTAGAGGAAGTAGCGCTCCAACACTTCGATGAACAAGTGATTGATCGGAAACCACACCGGTCCGCGCCAGTTGGAGTTACCGCCATAGATCGGGCTCTGCGATTCGGCAGGTTCGTAATCGATGCGGAACTCGTGGCCGTTGACATTGACCGAGAATGGATTGTCCTGGTGCCGCTTCGACAGCGAGCGAATGCCGTAGTCAGACAGCATCGATTCTTCACTGAGCGCTTCGGCCAACACCCGCTTAAGCCGCTCGGGGTCAACAATCGACAGCAGCATGCGCCCACCCTGCAGGGGTGAGCCGCCCACCATCGAGACGAACCCCGCCTTGCTCGGATCCTCCGATACGCGACGACGGTGCAAGAACAGTTCCCAGCGACGTTGCAGACGCTCGGCGTTGAGGTCACCCGCGCGACCTCCCGTCAGTGAGGCTGCCGCCATGATCGGCATGAGTCCGACCAACGACTTCACCCGCAGAGGAACTCGCTCGCCGTCGGGACGAATAAGTTGGTCGTAGAAGAATCCATCCGCCGGATCCCACATGCCCGTTGCCGTGACGCCGTCGGTGATGTCGACGAAGTGCTCGAGGAACTTGGTCGACATCGACTGGTACACCTTGTTCGTGGCCGACAGTCGCAGCGAGATGCGCAGCATCATCAGGCAGTAGAAGGCCATCCATGCGGTTCCGTCGGCCTGGTCAACTTGGTAACCCTCAGGCACATGTGATCGATCGATCGGACCGATGTTGTCGAGTCCGAGGAATCCACCCTGGAAGACGTTGTTGTCCTCGGCATCAACCCGGTTCACCCACCAGGTGAAATTCATCAGCAACTTGTGGAAGATGCGCTCGAGGAAGTCGTAGTCAGTGCCACCAGAGATCTCGAAGACACGCAATGCGGCCCATGCATGCACCGGGGGGTTACGGTCGTCGAACGACCACTCGTAAGCAGGAATCGCGCCGTTCGGGTGCATGTACCACTCGCGCAGCATCAGCATCAATTGGTACTTCGACCACTCGGGATCAATGTGCGCGAAGACCACGGTGTGGAACGCGAGGTCCCAGGCCGCGAACCACGGGTATTCCCACGGGTCGGGCATCGAGATGACGTCATAGGCATCGAGGTGGGTCCACTTGCGATTGCGAACCGCGTCATGACCCGGAGGCGGCGGCATTTCACCCTCGTCACCCTCAAGCCAACGGTCAACGTCGTATCGGTAGAACTGCTTGCCCCACACCATTCCGGCGAAGGCTTGCTGCATGACATGAACCGCGGCAGGAGGAGTATCGACAGGTGCCAGCGATGCGTAGAACTCGTTGGCCTCACGCTCACGGGTGGCCATCAGTTCGTCGAAATCGGTGTTCTGCCAGCCCGGGTGCGTCGTATCGCCTTCACTCGGTGACCACAGGCGCAACCGGAGCTCCACCGTTTCGCCAGGCTCAACCGTGACTTTGTACCACCAGGCCGCCTTCGTTCCCTGCTTCATCGGGTTCACTGTCTCGGCACCGTGAATGATGTGGTTGTTGATTCCGTCCTTGGGGTACTTCGAACTCGACTCGCTGGTGTGTCCCCAAATGGCTTGATCATTGGTGGCGTTGTCACAGAAGAGGGCCTGCGGGGCAACGCCGTCGGGGCCGGGGGCCGCTGCGAAGTCATACACTCCGAGGCGCCAGTGCTCGGCACGAATAACACCGTTCGCATCCATCAGGACGGGCGGCTTGTCTTCCAGAAGTCCACCCCAACTCCACGTGTTGCGATACCACGCCTGCGGCATGACGTGCAGAGTCTCAGTATCGGGACCGGCGTTGGTGATGCGAATCCGCATGGAGATATCGGTGGGCTCGGCCTTGGCGTAGTCGACGTCGACTACCCAGTAGCGGTCTTCCTCAAAGATGCCGGTGTCGAGCAATTCGTATTCGGGATCAAGCCGGCCGCGCGATGCATTGACCCTACGGAGATCCTCGTAGGGAAACTCGCCCTGCGGGTAGTGGTAACGCCAGCTCAGCCACGAGTGTGACGGCGTGGCACCGCGGTACCACCAGTACTCCTTGACGTCCTCGCCGTGGTTGCCCTCGGGCCCGGTGAGGCCAAAGAGCCGCTCCTTGACGTGCGGGTCGCGACCATTCCAGAGCGCAAGGCCAACGCAGAGGTCTTGCCAGATATTCGACAGTCCTGCCAGACCATCTTCGTTCCAGCGATACGCCCGTGCGTTCGAGTGGTCGTACGGGAAAGACCCCCAGGCGTCTCCGTCAGCGGAATAGTCCTCGCGGACCGTGCCCCACGCACGCTCGGACAGATACGGACCCCACGTGTACCAAGGCCCTGCCTCTGCCGGTCCGTGCAACAATCGACCCGGGTTCTCCATGCGTTCGCTCTCACTCATGGCGTGATCATGCCACTAGCAGGGGTGCCATGGTGAGTGAGGCTAACTACGGGGACCCACGGCCTACCAGTAGACGTAGACCGGAGTACCTGTCGGCGCATGGTCGTATAGGTAGCGAAGGCCCTCCCAGTCACGGATATTGATACATCCGTGTGAGTTGCCCCAGTACCCATCGCGTGCGAAGTACCACGAATGGTGAATCGCCTGGCCGCCGTTGAAGAACATCGACCACGCCATCGGAGTTCCGAATCCGCTCGACACATGGCAGTTCGCCATCAGCGACCCGTAGTCGTTGGGGTTGGCTCCACTAGAGCAGCCATCCTTGTAATCAATCGAGAACATTCCCTCACCGGTGGCCAAGCCGCCGCCTTCAGGACCGAACCTGGCATCAAGGTAGCGCGTGATCTTGCCCTTTTCGAGGAATCGCAACACTCGCTGGGTCTTCGAGATGCAGATCATGGTGCCGCGGCATTGTGACGGAAGGGCCGCACCCTTGACCGTGATGCGCTTGAGCAACGACCACGTTGAGACGCTGACTTCTCCAGTCTCGTTGTAGAGGAACTTCTCCTGCAGGTGCTTGACCTGCTTGCGAGTAGCCGAGTCGAAGACACCGGTGATCGGCGTCGGCAGGCCTGCCCACGTAAGTCGCTTCTGAAGTTCAACAATCGTCGCGCCACGCATTCCCTGCGTGAACGGGGGCTTGATGGTGAACGGCTGCAGCATAGGAGTCTGAGACGAGTACGGCGAGAGTCCGATGATGTTGCGCGCACGGAGTCGGAATCGGTAACCGCGCTCGGCGCTGAGATTGCGTACCTGAATGCCGTTGGCAGTGGTGGTACTTGCGCACACGTCGGTCGATGTGCGCGTGCACGCAGGCACGCGGCTCGTGTCGGTACCGATGTACACATACACGTTCATGATCGGCCGGCCGTTCGCAGCACCACCGCGGAACCGGAGGTTGACCAGCCGATCACCCACAGTTCCGGTGACGTGGTTCGGAGCGGCGGGAACGGTGGCAGGAACCGCAGTGAGCGTGGCCGATTTCGACGACGTAGCGACACCGCCGGCCTGGTAGTCCAGGCCGGATACAAGAGCAACCACGTAATACGAATACGACGTTCCGTTAGTGAGGCCGCTGTCGTTGAAGTACAGGCGCTGAGTCGAGTTGACGATCTTCACTCCACCGCGGTAAATCGCGTAACTGGTCGCGCCAGCCACGGAGTTCCAAGAAAGACGAACCGCACCGCTCGCGGGGTACGTGGCCGCAAGGCCCGTGGGTGCCGCGGGCGCCGTCGATTTCACACCGGGAGTGGATTGGTCGGAAGTCGCAGCGGGCGTGGGGCCGTCGTACGCCATGACCGACGCGATCACGCTGACGCTGGGGTCGACCTTAAACACAGCGGGCGACGAGGTGAGGCCGGTCTTTGTCAGGATTGCAGTAGCCGGAGTGCCTGCGAGGAAGAGTTGAACGGTGTACGTGCGATCTGGAGCGCTCCCGTAGGGACCTGAAGGACTCGTATTCCAGC
Source organism: Actinomycetota bacterium (assembly GCA_026393115.1). GTDB lineage: Bacteria > Actinomycetota > Actinomycetes > S36-B12 > CAIYMF01 > CAIYMF01. Next base: position 7,534 of record JAPLAU010000006.1, on the reverse strand, counting down.
CCACCGTCACCTTGGCCACTCCGGGAGTGACAGTCGGTGCCGCAACGGGAGTCGGAATTGCCGAGGCCGTTCCAATCGCGACCGTTGACGCAATGACAACAGTCGCTACTGCCAAACTCAGGCGTCGGACAATGGGGACCATGGCCGGATCGTGCCTCTCACTACGGGGAAGTTTCAAATTCAACGATACGTCACCGCTTTGCGAATTCCTGCATCCAACGGTCCGACATGAGCGTCGAATTACACCTCCCGAACAAACGCCGACACAATGGTGAGGTGAGCGAGACCGCGCAGCCGACCCCCGTCGAGCGGTCACCAGAGCGATCGCCCCTCCTCACCACGTCGGTCGATGCGGCCGCAGAAGCCCTGCTAGGTGGTGCAGTGGTGGCCTTTCCGACCGAAACCGTTTACGGTCTCGGTGCCTGCACCACGATCGAGTCGGCGGTCGCCCGCGTTTTCCAGATCAAGGCCCGACCACGCTCGCATCCGTTAATCGTGCACCTCGGATCTGTCACCCAGCTGGAGCAATGGGCTAGGCACTTTCCAGCCTGGGCGGCCACCCTTGCCGAACAACTGTGGCCCGGACCGCTCACCCTGGTGCTCCCGCGAACAGCCCACGTCAGTGATTCGGTGACGGGCGGACAAGACACAGTAGGACTGCGCGTTCCTGATCACCCCGTGGCGCTGGCACTGCTGACGGCAGTGGCAACGGGTGTCGCAGCACCGAGTGCCAATCGCTTTGGTGGCGTGTCGGCAACCTCGGCCGCACACGTCGTCAGCGAACTCGGTCGCTACCTCGATTCGGCGCATGACCTCGTACTCGACGGCGGAACCTGCCCTGTCGGTGTCGAGTCGACCATCGTGCTGGCAACCGGTGAACAGCCTCGCCTGTTGCGCCCCGGTGCCATTTCCGAACTCGACATCACCACCATCACCGGCCTGCGCGTGCTACCCGCCGACGGAAGTGTGCGCGCGCCCGGCACCTTGGCCGCGCACTACTCACCGCATGCATCTGTTGTGATCGCGCAAGCCGACTCGGTTGATCGCTGGCAGGGCGATTCGACAACCGGACTCATCGCTGAAGCGGGTGTGCCCACGCCTCAGGGCGTCCACCGACTCGCGCAACCAACGGGCCTCACTGAATACGCCTACGCCCTCTACGCCGCACTTCGATCGGCCGACGATCTTGGGCTTCGCACCGTCGTAGCCGTTGCCCCTGAGGGCAGTGACGGTCTCGCGGTTGCGATTCGCGATCGACTGCAACGCGCCGCCGCTGAGTGAACTAAGCGGTCTCGATTGCCGGAACGATCTTGTGCGCGAAATGCGGTGCCAAGAATGCTGCAAGCAGCAACAGCGGAACGAGCAAGGCAAAAGCCAGCCGAAGTGACGACACTTCCGCAACGATGCCAATCAGCGGCGCACCGAGAACGAAACCGACGTAGTTGAACACGTTGACCCGCGCTACGGCCACACCCGTACCACCCGGGTCATGTGATCCGGCAGCGGCGAACGCCAACGGAATGACGGGGGCCACGCCGATTCCCAGTAGTGCGAATCCGATGAGACCCACCGCTGGCGTTGGTGCGAGCGCAACGATCAGCACGGCGACCACTCCGATGAGTGCGCCAGCACGCACAAGGGGAACGGGACCACGCAGCATCACGCCGCGGTCAACCAACACGCGTGCCACGAGAGTTGTCAGAGCGTAGAGCAAGTACGCCAACGCAGCGACCGACTCCGCGGACCCCAACCCATCGGTGAGGTACACAGCGCTCCAGTTCGAAGCCGCAGAGTCGGCGATGTACACACACGTCAGTGCGATTCCGATCAACACGATGGGGCGCCACGGAATGTGAACGCGGCCAGGGGCCGGATGGTCAGGTGACGCCTCATCGACGGTGCCGTCCACTTCGACTAGGCCGCGCAACAGAAACGGGCCCGCAATCAATTGCACTGGAATGAGCGCCACCGCGATCAGCAGAAAGAACAGGCCGAGCGACAGGGTGGAATCAGCCGACAACGCCGCAAGTCCTGCGCCCGCGATTCCCGCGAGACTGAACACCGCGTAGAACGACGCAATGATGCTGCGGTGATAGCGCGCCTCCACAGCAATGCCGTGCGCATTCATCACCGCGTCAACCGATCCGAGCCCAAGCCCTAACACCACTAAGACCGCGACCAGTACAGGAAGCGACTGGCTGAACCCCACCGCGACGAGTGCAAGCGGTACCACCGGTCCCATGACGCGTAAGACCGGAGCTGCACCTATCCGCGACGCGGCCGAACCGGCCAGCACACTTCCGATGCCAGCGACGATGGGCACCACCGCGAGCAGCAGGGCGAGAGAGGCGTCATCGAGGCCGAACCGATCCTTGAGCGCCGGAATGCGGGTGACGAGCGCTGCGAAGCAGACTCCCTGACCCGCGTACGCAACGGCGCCGGCCAGACGCGCACGTCGATCAGAGGTCGTCGGCGACTCAGCAACGGGGGATTCCATACGCCCACTCTGCCGCGTGAACCGCAACCAACGCGCACTATTCGCGATGTCGCTCTGGGCAGGTATCAGGTATCGAGCGAGGCGAACGCCTCAGTGGCTGCTCGCGCGCGAATGCGCTCGACGTATTTCTGCGTCTCGGGGAAGGGCGGAATGCCACCGTACTTGCGCACCTTGTTGGGGCCCGCGTTGTAGGCCGCGAGCGCATTGTTGATGGGGTCGCCCGGAACCTTGCTGGTTTCGTCGAATAATCCGCACATGAACTTGGCTGCCGACGGAATCGCATCTGCAGGGTCGAAGACGTCAGCCGTTCCATCACCGTTCGCGTCGTACCCGTAGTCCTTCCACGTTTGCGGAATGAACTGGGCGATGCCTTCAGCGCCGGCGCCACTGACTGCCTTGGGGTCCCAGCCGCTTTCGGTAGCGATCTGAGCGGCGAGAATCGAGGCTGGTAACTGCGGGCAGAGCTTGGCGGATTTGAGGATCAATGCCTTGTATTCCTTCGGCATCGACTCGCTCGGGCGGGCAACGGTTTGCATGGCCATACGCATACCCAGCACAGCAACGCCCGCGATGAGGAGCAGTGCCCCCAGCACGAGCAGCCAGCGCAGTGACCGTTTCATTGACTTCATGGTGCCATGTCCGTCAGACGCCGCAGTCCCCCGACGGCCACCTCGTGAGCGGCCATCGGGGGACGATGAGTGCGACGCGTCAGCCCTTCTGGGAACCGAGCGTAAGCGTGACTTCCTGAGTGTCTCCGTCGCGCTCGATGCTGAGTTTCACCGAGTCGCCCGGCTTGTGGTCGCGAACTGCCACCACGAGGTCGGTGTTGCTGCCAACCGTGCGACCGTCAACCTTGACGATCACGTCGCCGGACTTCAGGCCCGCGGCCTCGGCAGGACCGCCAGCGGTGATTTCACTGATGGTGGCCTTGTCGGCACCCATGTTGAGCTTGACGCCCATGATCGGTGTGGTCGAGGTTCCGGACGAGATCAGTTCGTTGGCGAGGCGAATCGCGGTGTCGATCGGAATCGCGAAGCCCAAGCCGATCGAACCACTTTGACCGCCCGAGGAGGATCCGAGCGAGGCGATCGCTGAGTTGATACCAATGACCTCGCCGGCACCGTTGACCAGCGGACCGCCCGAGTTTCCGGGGTTGATCGGAGCGTCAGTCTGAATGGCGTTGATGTACGACGTGCCTTCACCTTCGCCACCGGCGGTCACAGGGCGGTTCAGCGCGCTGATGATGCCGGCCGTGACGGTGCCCTCAAGTCCGAGCGGCGAACCGATCGCAATGGCCGTGTCTCCGACCTTCACCAAATTCGAGTCGCCGACCTTGACCGCCGGGAGGCCGGTCTTCTCGACCTTGATCACCGCAACGTCGTAGTCGGCGTTGGCGCCGATCAGCTTGGCCGACGCGGTGCTGCCGTCTTGGAACTGGACCTTGAGCGTTCCACCGTCGCCACCGGCGGCAGCGACGTGGTTGTTAGTGAGGATGTAGCCGTCGTCCTTAATGATGAAGCCGGTACCGGTACCACCGCTGTTTCCGTTGCGGGCCTCAATCTTGACCACTGACGGGCTCACCGCCGCGGCAACGGCCGCGATCGAGCCATCGGCCGGGCGGGACATTCCAGCGTTGGTCGTGCCACCGGTCGTGATGATGGACGCCGACGTGGTGGCCGGTGCGTTGTGGTTGGCGACCGTGGCACCGGCGAAACCGCCGACACCTCCGACAAGCAGCGCTGCCAAGGCGGCTCCAGCGATAATTTTCCCACCCGAACTTCGTGAGCCACTCGGGGCAGAACCCACGGGGGTCACGGGCGGAGGAGCAGTGGGCGGCAGTGGGGGCGCAGAAATATGGGTGTACGGGCTCGCGGTGGGAGGCGGGGCGTCGAGCACACGGGTGGCGCTGTCGGGCCACGGTGCCACCGGCGGGCCTGCCGGAACAGGAAGTTCTGGCGGGAAGGGCATGTTCGTCATGTCAGGGTCTCCTAGCGGGTTCGGTTCAGGTTGTGCGTCGCGCTGCCCTTGTTCCCACTCGACCACGACTCAACCCCCTCTCACCATGTTCCGAACCGAACCCTGACATTCCTTGACGATGTGCTGACGTTGGCTACGAATCATTGCCGTGCGCGTCTCGCTGGGCGAGGAACTGCTCGACCTGGGCGGCGATGTCGTCCCCGCTGGGTAATTCGGTTTGGTCGAGCAAGGTCAGATCAGCCCCCCGGGTGGCAATCAACGCGTCGAATTGCGCTTCAAGCATGCTGACGGCTTCGCCGTTTTCGTCGCTGCCCTGCACCTGAGCGTTGATTTCGACGTCGTTGCGGCGGGCCGCCTCGCGAAGGACGTCGAGAGGAAGGGCGAGCCCGGTCTGGGCAATGACGTTTTCGAGCAGCGCCACCGACGAGGACGGGTGCTCGGAGGCCGAGAGGTAATGCGGCACGTGCGCGACAAACCCCATCGACCGATGACCGGCCGCGTCGAGGGTGATTTCGAGCAGTCCGGCTACGTGCCCGGGAACCTCGAGGTCGCCCACCCACGGTTGGCGACCGGCCAGAAGTACTGGATCAGCCGAGTGGACTGTGACGCCAATGGGTCGGGTGTGCGGGGCTGGCCAAGGAACCGCGTGCATTCCGAGTACCAAATTGATGTCGAGTTCGGTGACGACCTCTTCAACGGCCGCCGCAAAACGCCGCCACCCGAAGTCGGGCTCGGGGCCATGCATCAGCAGGAACGGGGTGTCGGTTTGGTCGCGCAGCATGGAAATGACTAGATCGGGCATGTCGATCTGCCCGTAGTGATCGCCGAGGAAGGTCATGCGCGGTCGGCGTGCCCGGTAGTCAAAGAGGGCGTCAATGTCGAAGCGCACCACGACTTCGCTCTCGAGCGTGGTGAGCAGGTGGTTGACGGCCAAGCCGCCCGCTGCTCCGGCGTCGAGGAAACCCGTGAGGTTGTGAATCAGCACGAGGCCCGGAGGAATGTCTTCGGAGTAGATCTCGTACAGGTCATCAGGCGGCTGCACGGTCATCCCTCCATTCCTGTGAGTTGCGTCCTGCGAGTCGCGTCGACTGATCTGGGTGCTTTCGTATCCATCGTGTCATCACAACGTCTCGACCGCACCCGTCCATTCCTCAGTCGACGGGTCGATCTGCCACCCAGTCGAGCAGAACGGCACACGTTTGCTCGGGTTCGTCGTGCAGCAGCCAATGAGTGGCGTCGTCGAAAAACATCAAATGGCCCTCATCGCAGAGGGGCAAACTGTCGGTAGCGAGTGAGGGATTCAGCGCGATGTCGTTGACTCCCCAGAGAATCAGGATGGGAAGGGTGACCCGACGCTCGTGCGGTCCGGAGGGCTGACTTCGGAACGCCGCGCGATACCAATTGAGCATCGCGGCCGCGGCACCCGGCTGTTCCCACGCGCGTTCGAGGTCGGCGATGTAGTCAGGGGTAAATGAGCCCGGATTGGCCGTACGGGCCAACGCCTTAGCGAAGCCCCTTCCGGCGAGGCTGCCGAACACTCGCTCGGGCAACCACGGTATTTGGAAGCTGAGCATGTACCAGCTCTTCGCGAGTTGCTTCGGGTTACTACGGAGTTGCTTGAGAAGTACGGCCGGGTGCGGCACGTTGACGACTGCCACGCGAGCGAGTCGGTCGGGATGCGCGATGGCAAGCCACCAGGTGACCGCCGCCCCCCAGTCGTGGCCGATGACGTGGGCGCGCTCGCGACCGAAGGCGTCGATGAGTCCGACAACGTCGTTCGCGAGGTTTTCGATGGCGTACGAGTGAATTCCTGCAGGCTTATCGCTGAGGTTGTAGCCGCGTTGATCGGGCGCTACGACGCGGTAACCGGCGGCCGCGAACGCTTCGAGAGGGGCGAGCATCCCCTTCCAGAATTCGGGGAATCCGTGCAGCAAGATCACCAATTCGCCGTCATCGGGGCCAGCGACGGCCGCGTGAAGGCGGATGCCATTGGTCTCGATCATGCGAAATTCGATGGCCACGGCTCCAGCATGTCATTCGGAGGGGTGACCGCCGGCGCTGGAACGTCGCTTACCATCGAAATACGTCGTCGATTAATCGATAAGGGGAGAAACATGTCACGGGCTCGGTACACGGCAGCTTTCGCCGCGGCAGCAATCGCAATTCCGCTCACGGTCGCAGCAGGTGGTGTGGCCCACGCGGCGCCCGCGCCGGTCGTGAAGTCGTCGGTGTCGCCGCTCAGCGCACCTGGCGTCGTCCGGGCCAGTTGGGGCGGTATGTCGATCGTCAAGATCAGCCAATCTCTCAACTCGTTCCAGTTCGTGCCCGGCACTTCTGCCCCGGGCGGTTACTCCTCGTCCTACGACAGTCCGAGTACCTATCGCAATCGCATGACCGCCGCCTTCAACGGGGGTTTCCTGCTGAATTCCGATGCAGGTGGCTACGCCCTTCGCGGCAACATCTACAAGTCACTCCGCAGCGGCTACGGATCGCTCGTTGTCGACAAGTCCGGTCACCTCAACGTCATTAAGTGGACGAGTGGGATGAGCGCCTCGAATTACCGCGTCGTGCGTCAGAACCTTCCTTTACTTGTCGACAACGGCGTTAACAAGACCTCGTCGCGCGGCAACGGTTGCGACTCCTGGGGAGCTGTCGGCGCTCAGTATCGCCACTGCCCCGGCGAGCGATCGGCGGTTGGCGTTACATCAAGTGGCCAGGTCGTCTATGTCTACGGATACCGCGTTTACGCGAATGACCTTGCGCGGGCGCTCATTCACTTCGGCGTGAAGCGCGGCATGGTGCTCGAAATGAACCAGGCGTGGCCGCGTGCGTACACCTACTCGTCACCCGGTGGTTCGGCCAGCATTCTCAACGGGAACATGTCGCCAATCGACACTCCGTGTTCGGCCTATAAGTGTGGGTGGGTTCTAGGGAGTGATGCAACACCCTGAGCGTGGAGGGGTGCTGTTGTGGGTGGTCGTTGGTTGGGTCGTGATGTGGAGCGGGTGTTCTGGGCGGGGATCCGTTCGGGGTTGACGATCGTGGAGGCCGCTGCGGTGG
>JAPLAU010000009.1 GCA_026393115.1 Actinomycetota bacterium | reverse complement strand
TTCACCTTGTCGGCAGTGTCGCCGGTGAGGGCTTCTTCCTGCGGACCGTGGCCCATGCCGCCGCCGGGTCGCCCGGTCTGCTCGCCAGTGACGGCGAAGCTGGCGTCGAGTGCGATGCGCGCGCGGGTTCCGTCGGTCTTGGTGATGTGCGCTTCGTACGCGGCGTCACCGCGCGATTCCTTTTCCATGCGGTGGATTGTCGCGCCGGGGTACTTGGCCTCAACGGCAGCCTTCACCTTGTCGGCAGTGTCGCCGGTGAGTGCCTCTTCCTGCGGTGCTTGCGGTGCCTGCGGAGCAGTCGGCGCCGATTGCGTCGTGCTCGGGCTAGGAGTGGTGTCAACGGCGTTGGCCACGCTGCCACCCGCGATTGCCGCGAGTACGAGCGCAGCTGCCGCAGCTCCGGTAATGGCACCTGCTGCAGTCTTCTTGTTGATACGCATGAGCGTTCCTCTCGGTCGGGTTGCTTGTCTTTGTCAGCATGCCCCGCGCGGATTCACGGAAGGTTTCGTGCGCGTCAGGGCAGCGTCAGCGTTCGCTGTGATACGTCTGTGCGCCCGCTGCGGTTCGGCTGTGGGGCGGAGCTTCTATTGCGACGGCGACGGAATGCGCGCGTACGTTCCACTCGCTTCGTCGTAACCCAAGCGATGGCGCGACACCGGTCCTGGCTGCACATCGCTCTCCCACAATGTCCATGCGCCGCCCGCGCCGGTGTAGCCCGAATACAGTGCAGCGATCGCATTCGGATCCGCCGCGATGTCATTCCAACTTCGGTCGCGCATCATCGGATGGCGATCCTTCAGGCTTTGCAACACCAGCGCCGCTTGCCAGTCGTTGAGTCCGGGCTGAATCGCGAGCAACGGCAGCGCCTTGTTCAACCGACGACCACGCGGTGTGTAGAGCGTGAGGTAGCCCTGCTCGATCGCGTAGTCGAGAAGTTGGTGGATGGTGTGCGCCTTGATGCGGTAAGCGCCGATCGAGAAGTCGAGGCGGTAGACCATTTGCGGCCACAGCATCGTCAGCGCATCCTGCGCGTCTTCGGCCAGGCGTCGCGGAGTGGGCATTTCCGAATATGCCGCACGCTCGGCAGCCTTCACGGCCAGCAGCACATTCTGCGGAACGTCGGGGCCGTTGATGCGGAAGTCGAGTCCTTCCAGCAGACGCGCGCGTCGAGTCAGCGCGATGCCCAACGGAATCAGAATGAGTAGAACGCCGACGACGAGTCCGATGACGAGCCAGCGAAGTTCCACGCGCACACACTAACTGCAGGCCCGCGGGGGTTCCGGGTAGCGATGGCGGTCAGGTCGGCTCAGGAGGCGAGACGCGTGGGCCAGGTGCGGGCTGGCTCGGGGGAGGGTTCCTCGCGCGTAGTCGACTCAATGATGACCGGATTGAACCCGGCGTTGACCAACACGGCGATGGCTTGCTCGATGGCATCCATGCCCCCTTCTGCCCGTTTCTGCGGGGTCCGAAACCGCATCACAGGAAGGGAAATCAGCCTGTGGATGACGGACGGGGAGCAATCCGTCGTTGAGGCAGGATTGCGTACGAGTCGACGCAGTGGCCGAGGTGATCCATCCGAGTTTGTCGGTCGCCACTCATGCTGAACTCAAGGCAGGAGTTGCCGCGGCTCAAGAAACGTCGGCATTGCTACGACGAATGCGCACTCTCGACGCGGGGCGTGACCTCACCATCTACGACATCGACGAGCGAGTTGCCGACGCGTGGGTTGTGCTTCGCAGCCACCTAGCGCTGGCGGGTTCCCGCATCGGCGCGAACGATCTGTGGATTGCGGCAACTGCGATGGCTCACGGACTTCCACTGCTGAGCCACGACACCCACTTCAGCGCCCTCGAGTCGGCGCCAGGGCTCACACTGCTGCGCGCGTAATTGGCCGAGCCGGACTGGTGCCGGTGCGAGGCGGCGTTGAGGCGAGTTCCGCGTCGCGTTCCCGTGAAAATCTGCCGTCTTGGTTGTTTTTGGAGCCATATTCGGCCGAAAAACAACAAACACGGCAGATTTTCGCGGAAGGACTCATGAACTGGGGCGTGCGAACGCGCTAGGTGCGCGCTTGGGTGCCCCCGATGCGAAAGGGGGGAAGGGGAGGAAGGGGCGGGAGGGGAAGGGGAAGGGGGAGGGGGGATGAAACCGTTAGCTGCCGGCCATGGTGTTACCCGACTCACGGACGACGCAGGACATTGAAAGCAAAGCGGTCGCCTCGGTGGTAATCCAAGGCGTGCATGACCCGCTCACCACGATCGGTAACCACCGTTTCCTCGATCAGCAGCCACAGCGGCCATTCACCTAGTGAATAGGCCTCACTGACATCGGCGTCGAGCGTCGTTGCGGTCATCCGGGCAATGGATGAGGCAGGTGCAAGTCCTTGCGCTGCAAGGAGATCGTTGAGCGACCCGGCCCAATTCACGTGCTTGATGGGGCCTTCAATACACCAGCGCGGAATGTGGCACACGGTGTAGATCAGCGGCTCACCTTTCGATGAACGCAGCCGCTCTATGCGGATAACCGTCGACGCCGGCTCCAACCCCAACTCGGCCTTCACCAACTTGGAGGCCGGCACTTCCTTCACCGACAACGTCACCGTCTCGAAACTGACTCCGAGATTTCCGAGCAAGTCGGTTTGAGATTCGTAACGCGTGATCGGCCGCTCGACTCGCAATGTCCCAAGCGACGAGAGGAACCGACCCTTGCCTTGATGCGAGGTGACCAGTCCTTCTTGCTCAAGTAACTTCAGCGCCTCGCGAGTGGTGGAGCGACCTACGCCACCAATGGCCGCGAGTTTCTCTTCACTGGGAAGTCGATCACCCGCGGCGAAACCTTCGGCCGCAAAGTACTCAACCAAAATCGCGCGCATGTGCTCGACCCGCGATGACTGTCGCGTCTCCGGCACCGTCGGCTCAGGACGAGCCGGCTCACGCCGATCAGTTCCCTTCCGCGCGGCCATCACAGGTTCCCAGGATTCACAGTTGCCCACGCACCCCAGTGCGAACACGTCGCGGCAGCAGCGATGCTGGCCGCCCGCATCGCCGTCTCGATGTCGACGATGTTGCAGCGTTGAGCGATGAACTCAGCAATGTAACTGTCTCCCGCTCCCGTAGTGTCGACGACGATCGTAGGGGCGGCAGCGCACTCGTACCAATCGGCTGCGTCGTATACCGCACTTCCCGCAGACCCGAGGGTGACAACCGCGAGTGCGGCACCCTGAGCGACCGCGCTTTCGGCTAACGAGCGCGCCACCTGCGAGTCTCCGTCGCCTCCAGAAATGAACGCGATGCCCAGCGCACCTCGTTGAGGAGTGACCGCGCAGTCTTGACTGACGAGGGCATTGGTCGTCGCTAACGCCGGGTAGAGAAGTTCCACATCAGCTAGATAGCCAAGATGAATCGCGTCGACCGGACCCACGCTCGCGAGCAATCGGCCATCAGGCCGGTACTCGCCCGTGGCGCCGTAGTGCTCAGCTTCGAACACGCGCTCGCCTGATTCGAGGACGCGCACATCGGTCGATGCTGTCGGCAGATGCGAACGAACCACATGGCTCGTGTCGATTCCGACGGACCGGAGAACATCCACCACGTGGTCGCCCGCATCGTCACTGCCCACGGCCCCCGCGTAGACAACGGAATACCCCGCCAACGCGAGGTTCATGGCCACATTGAGGGCATTGCCTCCCACACGTTCACCCGTCATCGCTCCTCGATAGCGATCGATCGTGTTGTCACCGATCGTCAGCAAGCGCATGGGCAACTCCGTCCATCGACGGCCCTGCGTGAGGCCTAGTAAGCGATCTGGCGATAGTAACGACGAGTTGTTAGCGGGTGATCACGGATTACTTCAAGGTGTGCGTTGACTCGTTCGAGCAAGGTAGCAAAGACAGCGGGCGCCACCAATGCGCGTACCTCGGCGCTGATTCCGGCCAACTCAACATCCGCCGAATCGATTACTTGCACGCGATCGGTCAGAGTGCGCGCAAACGTTTCTACACGATCAACAAGCGGTCTCGTGTGGTCTTCGCCCTTCAGCAGCAGCAGTGATGTATCTGCCTCAACCAATTCCAGTGTTCCGTGGAAGAAGTCACTTGCGTGAACAGGGCGAGTACGAATCCACTGCATCTCTTCGAGAATGCACATTGAGTAGTAGTACGCCTCCGGCCAGACATTTCCTGACCCAGAAATGATGTGGTAATCAGAGTCGGCGATGAACTGCGCTAGCACTGCGGCTCGTTCTTCGAATGCCTCTTTCGCATTCACGAGAGCCTGCGGAAGCAGTGCGAGCTGCCCGACGATCTCGTCTCGGTTGGTGATGTCGCCTCGCATCTGCATGACCGACAAGGTAACGAGAAGTGACTGCAGGTAGAACGATTCCGACGAGGTGTCATCTGCCGCGAAGTTAACGAACGAGAATTCGGAAGCCTCGGTGACCGGCGTATCGCCGTGTGCAACAAGCGCGATGGTGGCCGCTCCGAGTGAACGCGCATGATTCATCACGGTTACCGTTTCGGCCGTCGTTCCCGATCTCGACGGTGCGATCACCAGGCTGTTGGGGCCCAGATGCACATCAGGCTGCAGCACCACTTCGGCCGCGAACGGTGCGAAGGAACGAATGCTTGACGATCGAGCGAGTAGATGTGCCGCGGGATACATCAGAATTCCCGCGCCGCCCGACCCGACGAAATACACCGAGTCAACCGGGCGCCTCTGCATGCACTCACGCACACAGGCGTCGAGCGAGTCGGCCAGACCTACGGCACCGCCTTGGATCGAAAGGAAGCGATCCACGTCGAAGTTCAGCACCTTCGCCTCCTCCACAGTGCCCACGTTTCGGGGCCACTGCATCAGTGATCTGAATGTTGTCTGAGGTCTTGACCCCACTTGTCAGACAGCCTAGGGTTCGGAACGAGGGCGCGCAAGAGTCCCACCGACGCTCTCTCGCCGACACCGCGGCGCTGACGCACGGAGACGCCAGTGACACTGAGCCGAGTTGAACAGCCCCACCAGGGGGTGACGTCGTGACCGAGCAACACGATGACGTCCTGGTGGCTACGGGAATCACCAAGTCCTTCGCCCATGTTCGCGCATTGCGCGGCGTCGACCTCACATTGCGTCGAGGCAAGGTGCACGCACTGGTCGGCGACAACGGGGCCGGCAAATCCACTCTCATCAAGATTCTCTCCGGAGCGCTGCAACCAGACTCCGGTGAAATTCTGATGGAGGGCGAGCCCGTTGACATCGCGTCGCCTGAAACCGCGCAACACCTTGGAATCGAGACGGTGTATCAGGATCTCGCTGTCGCCGAAGCACTCGACCTCGGCGAAAACATCTTTCTTGGCCGCGAGCTGCTACGCCGTGGACTCCTCGGTCACTTCGGTTTCGTTGACCGCCCCGCAATGCGCGAACGCGGCATGGAACAAATGCAGCGCCTCGGTACCAAGGTGCCCAGCCCGAGCCTTCCCCTCGAGTCAATGTCGGGTGGTCAGAAGCAGGCGGTCGCAGTAGCGCGTGCGGCGATGTGGGGTGGCCGCGTGCTGATTCTTGATGAGCCAGCAGCAGCACTCGGTGTTCGTCAAACAGCGCAGGTGCTCAACCTCGTTCGTCGTTCTGCTGAGGAATCGAACCAGGCCGTGGTGTTCATCTCGCACAACGTTCCGCAGATTCTCGAGATCGCCGATGACATCACCGTGCTGCATCAAGGGCGAGTGTGCCTGCGCTGTGCGAAGGCCGATGCCTCCGTTGATCTCCTCGTACGCGCAATGAGCGGCGCACTCGATTCGCCCGCTGATCGAGAAGGGACTGAGTGATGTCGTCAGAGTTGGCGGTCGCGAAGCCGCGCCACCGGAAGTTCGCCGACATGTTGACCGGCAGCACCGGCAACGGCCTGATTCTCACTGTGCTGATCGCGATGATTTTGGTCTTCACCATCACGTCGCCCGCGCATCGCTTCCTGTCTGCCGGAAACTTCACTTCGATCTTGGCCGACACTTCACAGATTCTGCTTTTGGCAGCGGGTGAAACGTTCATCATGATCGCTGGCGGAATCGATCTGTCATGCGGTGCGTTCGTCGTGTTCTCGTCAGTGATTTGCGCCAAGCTCGTTGCCGGCTTGTCGGCAACCCCGGAACAGGCGAGCAACCTCGAGTTTCCACATCTGGCACTCGGGTTAGCCGCCGGCATCGTCGGTGGTGTCGCGGCGGGTGCCGCGTGGGGTTGGCTGAACGGCTGGATCACAGTGCGTTGGCAGGTGCCACCGTTCATCGTCACTCTCGGAACGTTGGGAATGTCGCTCGGCGCCGCGCAAATCATTACCGGCGGTTTGAACGTCCCGGGCATTCCTCCAGCGTTTCAAGAGACGCTCGGCATTGGCAAGATCTTCGGCATTCCGTGGATCGCGGTCGTGGCCGCAATCATCGTGGGAATTCTGTGGCTATTGCTCGCGCAAACACGCTTCGGAATGCGCACGTACGCCATCGGCTCGAACTCCGAAGCTGCACGCCGCGCAGGTGTCAACGTGCCGCGACAAACCATTCAGTTGTACTGCTTGATGGGCTTTCTCGCAGGAATCGTGGGTGTGCTTGACGTTGCGCGGTTCAACACCGCCTCAATCGCCGCACATACCACCGACAATCTTCAGGCCATCGCTGCCGCTGCCATCGGCGGCGTGAGTCTGTATGGGGGAAAGGGGCGGATGAGCGGCACCATTATTGGCGCCTTCATTCCGGCCGTACTGCACAACGGATTCATCCTCCTGGGCTTCGAGCCCTATTGGCAGGAGGTAGCGGTCGGGGCGGTGCTCATCATTGCCGTCTACTTCGACCAGGTGCGCCGGAGAAGTACCGGCTCCCGTGTTCAGGCTCCGGATGATGATGCCGGCGCCACCACCCCGAATGGAAATGAGGTCACGCATGGGTCACATGCTACGTAAGGCGCCACGGGCGAGGGCTGGTCGAGCAGTCATTGCTGGCGTGGCCATCGCCCTGGTCGCCACGGTCAGTGGTTGTTCCAGTAGTTCATCGGGCGGCTCCAGCAGTTCGGCTTCCGCCTCCACCAGTGCATCGACAAGCGCCAGTGAATCAGCCTCGCCCACCAGCAAGGACTATCACATGACGCTGATCACCGGAGATAACCACGATCCGTTCTTCGTGAGTATGAATGCGGGTGCACAGGCCGCAGCACAGGAGCTCGGCGTGACGGTCGACTGGCAGGGTCCGCAGCAGTACGACTCAACACTGCAGATTCCGATCGTGTCAGCCGTGGCAGCAGCCCAGCCTGATTTCGTGTTCATCTCTCCCACTGACGGTCAAGCGCTGATTGCACCGCTGAAGGCGCTAGGCGAGGCAGGCATTCCGGTGATGACTCTCGACAGCGACGTCAATGACACGTCGGCACGCTTGGGTAACATCACGTCTGACAACTTGCTCGGAGGTAAGCAGGCGGCAGATGCGCTGGCCAAACTTCTCGGCGAGAAGGGCGAAGTTGCCGTTCTCAATGAGCAGCCCGGCGTGACCACCACCGACTTGCGTCAGCAGGGATTCGAGCAGCAGATTGCTACCTACCCCGGTATCAAGTACCTGGGCGTGGGCCGCGACAAGGACGACGTCAACGGTGCAGCAGCCACGGCATCGGCGTTGCTTGCGAAGAATCCCGACCTCAATGGTTTCTTCGCGACTGACACCGCGAACGGTGCTGGCGCAGCCAACGCGGTGCAGACGTCTGGCCGCGAAGTGAAGGTTGTGGCATTCGATGCTGAACCTGAAGAGGTCACAGCACTCAAGCTCGGCCACATCCAAACGCTCATCGTGCAAAAGGCCTACGACTTCGGTCAACTCGCCGTTAGGAACGCCGTCGCCTACCTCAATGGCGACAAGCTTGCGATTCCGCCGGAGATTCTCGAGTCGTACGTCATCGCGACCAAGGAGAATGTTGATTCTCCTGAGGTCAAGCAGTACCTCTACCAAGCGCAGTAATCGCGAAGGGTGGTGGCGGCGCACATCGCGTCCGCCACCACCGTTCGAGAGGAGAAGCAGATGAGATACGTCCCGCTCGGTAACTCCGGCCTCACCGTCTCGGTTCTGTCATTTGGAACCATGACCTTCGGTGGCACGGGGTGGGCAGCCGATATCGGCCGCACTGGGGTCGACGATGCACGTCGTCAGCTCGACATATGCATCGAGGCCGGCGTCAACCTCATCGATACAGCGGACATCTATTCCGATGGTTGGTCCGAGGAAATCCTGGGCGAGGCCATCGAGCCGCGGCGCAACGAAGTACTCATCGCAACCAAGGCACGCTTTCCGATGGGCGAAGGACCCAACGACGGGGGCCTGTCTCGACACCACCTGATTCGCGCCTGCGAAGCGAGCTTGCGCCGGCTACGCACCGACCACATCGACCTTTATCAAGCACACGAGTGGGACGGCCAGACACCGATCGACGAGACGCTCGCCGCCTTCGACCACCTCGTCACTCAAGGCAAGGTGCGCTACATCGGATTGTCGAACTTCACCGGCTGGCAATTCATGAAGGTGATGGGCCGCGCCCAGGCGTTTCCGAATCTCACCGTCGCCAGCCATCAGGTGTACTACTCGCTGCAAGCACGCGAGTCCGAGTACGAAATCGCACCCGCGGCCATCGATCAGGGCGTGGGACTCATGGTGTGGAGCCCGCTCGCGGGTGGACTGCTCAGCGGTAAATTCCGTCGCCAGCATAACCTTCCCGAGGGAGCGCGCCTGACCGCGAACTGGGGTGATCCGCCTATCTTCGATGAAGATCGAATGTTCGACATGATCGAGGTGTTGGTCGAGGTTGCGCAGTCGCACTCCGTTTCGGCAGCTCAAGTCGCGTTGGCATGGCTACTCACTCGTCCCGCCGTCGCCACCGTCATCGTTGGCGCACGACACGAAGAACAGTTACGCGACAACTTGGCGGCCGTCGATCTTGTGCTCACACCCAATGACCTTGCGCGCCTGGATAAGGCCAGCGTTCCCAATCTGATTTACCCCTATTGGCACCAAGCAGAAACGGCGAATGACCGACTCAGCGCTGCAGACCTTTCTTTGCTCGGGCCCTATATTCCGTGGACCGGCGTGCGCGGGCCTTACGCCGATCAAGACCCGGCGCTCTGAATGGACCTCGAACTCAACGATCGCGTCGTCATTGTCACCGGCGGCGCTTCAGGCATCGGTGCTGCGACTGCAACGCTACTCATTGAGGAAGGTGCGCGGGTTGCGGTATTCGACCTGCACACGACTACCGTGTCGGAGTCCGACCGTCTGATCGGCGTGCCCTGCGACGTACGCGACGAATCGTCAGTGAGCGCAGCGATCGACGCAGTCGTTGCGCGATGGGGTCGTATCGACTCCGTCGTTTCATGCGCCGGAATATCGACCCTCTTCGGCCGGAGCGTCGAATCCGTCACCACTGTTGAGTGGGACGAAATGATGCAGGTCAATGTGCGGGGGCAGTGGCTTCCGATCAAGCACGCACTTCCCCACTTGCGGCAGCAGGCCAGTGCGGCAATCGTGATCGTGGCATCGGATTCAGCCATGGTCGCTGCTCCCGGTGACGTTGTCTACTGCACCTCGAAGGGTGCTGCGCTCACGTTCGCTCGCGCGCTCTCTGTTGATTTGCAAGTCGACGGAATCAGGGTGAACTGCGTGTGCCCGAGCATTGTCGATACCCCGCAATCGCGGAGAGCCATGGACAAAGCTGAGGGATTTGCTGACGCTGACTACCCGGTGAACGATCCGCTCGACATCGCTCGCGCGCTGGCGCTGTTGATCTCTCCCGTCACGCGATCGGTGAACGGTCAGGCAATACTCGCTGACTGGGGTTACACCGCAATGTCGTCGTACCCGGCCTAGTTCGGGGGCGCTCAGTACGCGTTGCGGTACCGCTCAGCCGTCTGCTCGTCAGTCTCGCCCTCGGTGAGTTCCTGCTCCATGCGCTTGACCGCCACGTACGACTCGGCCATCACCGGCGACATCCACGACATCACCACGTCATCGGCCAGCATGAGGTCGAGTGCCTCGGGCAAACTCGACGGAAGCGGAAGGATGCCCATTTCAGCGCGCTGCTCGTCGGTGAGGTCTGACGGATCGACATCACAGGCCGGCGGCAGCTCAAGGCCGGCGCGAATTCCTTCGAGTCCGGCGCGCACCAATGCGCCGAGCACCATGTACGGACTCGCGGTGGGGTCGGGTGGTCGTAATTCGAGGTTGAACCCGCGCGCGGCCGTCGCCGGATCCTTCGACGTCGACGGACAGATGCGAATACTCGCCTCGCGGTTCTGGATTCCGAAGGCCGCGTAGCCGCAACTCCAGTGATGCGGGCCAAGCCGCATGTACGACACCGGACTCGGCGCCACCAACCCACACATCGCGGGCATGTGCCGCACTACTCCCGCGATGAACGACCGGGCCACCGCGCTTGCGCCGCTGGGGTGCGTGGGGTCGTACGTTGCATTCGCACCGTATTCATCAACGAAAGAGAAGTGCACGTGAGCACCGTTGCCGACGCCATCGTGATAGGGCTTCGGCGAGAAGCTCGCGCGCAACCCTAACTGTCGTGCGCACTCGCGAATCACTTCACGCGTCATGATTGCTTGGTCGCCACCGGCAATTCCTAAAGCCGGCGACACGGTTACCTCGTACTGGCGAAGGCCATACTCAGGTTCGATCGTTTCAGGATTGAGGCCTGCAGCTTCGAGTGCCACCGCGATGTCGTGTGCAAGCGGCGCTGCGTTTCGAAGAGCTTCCAATGAAAAGGGCGGCGCCGCGGGTAGATCTCCGACAACGACGAACTCATGCTCGAACGCTGACAGTAATTCCAGTCCGGTCTCGGCGCGCAGATCGTCGAGTGCCTTACGCAAGAACGTGCGCGTGCAGCAATCCCAATCCGAACCGTCGGCGTTGCGCGAGTCGCACAACACGAAATCGAGGGCGGGTGAGTTCGGCCAGATGTCAACGCGGGTGTGCGTGCTGGGATCAGGAATCTGCCTCACCTCGGTCATCGGTCCCCACGGGTTGGGTGCGATGTCGGCGAAGGGAGTGAGCGCCTGACCAGCGATCGCCCAGCCCAGGCCGCTTTCCATCCGTGACGCGAGCTGCGAGCTCGGTACCGCACGGCAGCGGGTGACGCCTACGTAGTCACTCCACGCCAGCATCACGATGCCGTCGTCAGACATGAGAACTCCTCACATTCCACCTTCGTGATCCTCGGCGCCCACAGCGTCGCCCAAGTATGCCTCGCGTACAGCGCGATTCTGCACGATTTCGTCGGGAGTTCCGATAGCGATCGTGCGGCCGGTTTCAAGAACCTGAATGCGGTCACACAACCGAGTAATCAGGCGCAGGTCGTGGTCGATGATGATGACACCGCAGCGATGTTCGGCAGCAAGCGCGCGAATGTCATCGAGCAAGACGTCGGACTCTTCCTCATTCATTCCAGCGGCCGGCTCGTCCATCAAAATCACCGACACTTGAGTCGACAGCGCCCGCGCGATTTCCAACCGTCGCTGTTGGCCGTAGGCCAACGTGTCGGCTTCGGCCGATGCCACATCGAGCAAGCCGAGTTGATCAAGCAGTCCCGCTGCCTCATGCGGTTCGGAACGCGGTGGCGCCAACACGTTGTCGAGCACGGTGAGGTGGTTGAACAGCCGGATGTTCTGGAAGGTACGACCTAGGCCACCGAGCGCCCGACTGTGAACCGACTGATCAGTGACGTCAACGCCACACAACTCGACCGTCCCCGAGTCGGCGGCGGTCAGCCCCGACAGCAAGTTGAGCAGCGTTGACTTGCCCGAACCGTTGGGTCCGATGAGTCCGAGAATTTCGCCGCGCGCGACGTGGATGTCGATCTCTTGGACTGCCTTCACGCCGCTAAACGACTTACTGAGGTTCTTGCCCGACAGCACCACTTCATCCAGACCAAAGCCACTTCGATCGGGAACACCGCCGGGTGTGGGAGTGGTGCTGCGCTCTGCCCAACCACGCAATCCCGGGATGAGGTCCTCCACCTCGCGGCGACCAACGATTCCGTCGGGCTTCCAGATCAGCGCGAGAATGATGAGTAACGCCAACACGAACTGCACAGTGCCGCTGATACGTGGAAGTTCGAAGCCACCGATACTAAAGCCCTGTTCGACCCGCGAAAACATCTCGGTGACGAGCACGATCAGCGCCGCACCGACCACCGAGCCCAGCACGCTTTCGCGGCCACCAATGATGAGCATCGCGAGCAACGCGAACGTCGTGGCGAAAGAGAACTGCCCGGCATCAAATGCGAGAACGTTCTCGGCGTAGATGGCTCCCGCAGCTCCCATCAGCGATGCGGAGATAATCCAGAACGCGTAACGACTCGCACGCACGCGAATGCCGGTGGCACCCGCCGCCAGTTCATCTTCACGAATCGCGCGTGCTTGCAAGCCCATCCATGTCGCCGCCAACAAACGAGCGATCACAATGAACACGACTGCAACCGCAAGCGCCAACCAGGGCGTCATCACGCGAGGAACCGCGTAGACACCCTCGCTACCGCGAGTCCAGTCAGCCCAGTTGAGCAGCACCGTGTACGTGGTGATGAGCAATGCGAAGGTGGCCATCACCATGGCCGATGTCGTCATGCGCACCAATACGAGTCCGAAGAGCGCTGCGACAAACAAGCACACCAACGACGCGATGAGTACGGCCGGAAGTGGAGGCACTTGGACATCGCGAATGAACGAGGGAAGGTTCGGCAGTTGAGTCTTCTTCGCGGCCGGCGGAATGGTCAGC
This sequence comes from Actinomycetota bacterium, assembly GCA_026393115.1. Taxonomy (GTDB): domain Bacteria; phylum Actinomycetota; class Actinomycetes; order S36-B12; family CAIYMF01; genus CAIYMF01. The sequence continues at coordinate 58,285 of JAPLAU010000009.1, read as the reverse complement.
AGTGCAGCCGTGAACGCACCGATTCCCATGAAAGCTACGTGGCCGAACGACAGGATGCCCGTGTTGCCAATGAAGGTCTGAAGTGACACCACTAAGGCCACATTGATGGCCAGCACCACGGCCGTGGCCGCGAGCGCCTTGTTACCGGTGCTCGCCATGAGGGCAACGGCAATCGCAAGCAGCAATCCAGTGATGAGCGCGCCAACGAGCGCAACCCGCAAGCGCCCGCTCACACCTTCACCTCGACGGCCTTACCGAACAGGCCCTCTGGCCTGGCGAACAGCACCACCGCCACCGCGATCAGCGCGAAGGCGAATTGGAATGGCACGACACCCGATGGCAGGTACGCCTCGAGGAAGACCTCGAGAATGCCAAAGACGAATCCCCCAACAACTGCGCCGACGGTACTTCCGAGACCGCCCAACACCACCGCCACGAAAGCAACCAGAATCGGAGTGGCTCCGGTTGTTGGCGTCACCGTGCCGGTGCGGCTGATCCACAGAACGCCGGCGATGCCGGCCAGGATTCCCGAGAGTGCGAACGCGAGCAAGATGACGCGTCCGGCGGACACTCCCTGAAGTCGCGTGGTGGTGAGGTCAAGGGCGGCCGCGCGCATCTGAAGTCCCGATCGCGAGGTGCGCATGAAGAGTGCGAACAGACCCAGCGACACCATCGCCACGACGAAGGTGACGACGTTCAGCACACTGATGCGCAGGCCACCGAACTCGAAAACGTTGCTGAGCACCTCAGGAGCCGGAATTCCTTTGGCGCGCGGTGATATCGCCTGTCTGAATATTCCTTGTAACACTTGTGACAGGGCAAACGACGCGAACAGAAGTGTGACGAATCCTGTGCCCTGCAATGGCCGGAAGACCAACAACTGCATCAGGATTGACGCGACCGCTGCGGCCACCGCGCCGATGAGTGCACTAAGCCAGAACGACAGCCCTGCCTGAGTCGCGAAGTACATCGTGTATCCGGTGATCGCAATCAACTCGCCATAGGCGAAGTTGAGGATGCCCAGCGTTCCGTAGACCATGGCCAGACCGAGCGCGAGCACCGCGAAGATACTGCCGAGTGAGAGCCCATTGATCAGTTGCTGCAGAAACTGAGTCACCGCTGCGCCCCCTTTCCCAGATACAACTGAGCAAGGTCGATCTTGGCGAGGTCTGATGACTTACCCGACGCAGTGATCGACCCGGAGCCCAACACGTAGGCGCGATCGGAGAGATCAAGTGCGAGGCGGGCATTCTGTTCAACCAACACTGACGTGACACCTTCATCGCGTAGGTGCGCGATGAGTTCGAAGATCTGATCGACAATGCGAGGGGCGAGACCCAACGACGGTTCGTCGTAGAGAATCACTGTGGGATGAGCCATGAGCGCTCGCGCGATCGCCAACTGCTGCTGCTCGCCGCCCGACAGAGTTCCGGCCGACTGACTGCGACGTTCGCCCAAAATTGGAAAGCGGTCGTACGCAGCTTCGAGGTCATCCTTCAACGTCGACCCACGTGACATCGAACCGATGCGCAGATTCTCTTCGACCGTGAGTGGACCGAAGATGCGCCGACCTTCTGGAACCAATCGCAGTCCGGCTCGAGCAGCCTTCTCGGGTGCACCCCCGACGACCGGTCGGCCCTCGAGCAACACCTGGCCAGTGACCGGCTTGTGCACGCCCGCAATGGTGCGCATGAGCGTTGACTTGCCAGCGCCGTTGGGCCCCAGCACGCCAACGATTTCGCCGCGCCCTACTTCCAGGGAGACCTCTCGCAGGGCCGTCACGGCCCCGTACCTCACCGTCAGCGAGGTCACCGCGATGACTGGTTGATCAGCCACCACTGTCGAGGCAGTTGAGAAACTCGATGTCACGAGTTGCTCGCCCACAAGAGGTCTCCCCTTCGAAGCATCAGGGGTTCGGCAGCTTTGCCGGGAACTCCGGCTGCTCGAGACAGGTGAACGTGGTCTGGTCCATCTTGATCAGCGAGACAGCCTTCTTGGCACGACGGGTTTCGGGGTCCATGACCACCTTGCCGGTCACGCCGTCGTGGTTGACGCCCTTGAGTCCGTCAAGAATCGCGCTCGGCTCGGCCGAGTTCGCGGTCTTGATGATGCCCGCAAGAATCATGATTTCGTCGTAACCAAGCGCGGCTACCACCGAACTCGGGTCCTTGCCGAAGCGCTTCTTGTAGTTGGCATAGAACTCAGCGATCTTCGGATCGGCCTCGGCCGTGCACACACTGGCGCTGTAGACCATGCCGTTGATGGCCTTGGCACCAGCATCTGCCAACGACGGGTCGAGGTTGCCATCGGTCGACAGCACCGGGATAGTGACGCCCGCGTCACGCAACTGCTTCATGAACACCTGCGTGTCCGGCGGGAACATCGGCGTGAAGATCATGTCGGGTGCCGGCTTGACGTTGGCAATCTTGGTGACGACTGCTGAGAAGTCACCCGAACCAATCTGGAAGCTTTCGTCGGCAACAACCTGACCGCCGCCCGCGGTGAAGATCTCCTTGAAGTACTTGGGCAGATTGGCCGTGTAGGGGTACTCGGGTGAGCCGAGGGTCAGTGCCGTCTTGTACCCCTGCTTGAGGGCGTAGCCGGCAATCGTCGCGCCCTGCACTGTGTCGTTCATCAGCAATTGGTACGCGCAGGTTCCCATGTCGTTGACCAACACCGGCGACGTACCGTCACCCGTTGAGATCGGAATGTTGGCGGCGCACGCAAGTTGACCCTGGGCCGGAACGGTGTCGCCTGTGGTTCCGATGAGGTACACCGAACCGTCGTCGATCAACTGCTGCGTGACCTTGCTTGACTCGGCCGGGTCGTTGCGCTGATCGACCACATTGAGCGCGAGCGGACGACCGAGGATGCCGCCGGCTTCGTTGAGTTCATCAACGGCCATCTGCGCGCCTTCCTTCATCGGCACGTCGTAGTACGCGTAGGTGCTCGACAGGTCAGCCGGGAAACCGATCTTGATGGGATCACCCGTCGGGGTGCCTGATGTCGACGCAGACGCCGACGACGAGGCGGACGCCGACGCCGAGCTGGCGGCGGATGACGAGGCTGTTGATCCACCGGAGGATCCACAGGCAGCCAGAGTCAATGCAAGGGGCGCTGCAAGGGCAACGAAAGTGATGGAACGAGTGCGCATCAGACCTCCACAAGGTGAGGTGCCTATCTGATCAATATTCCGCTTGTGCTGTCAAGGGCTAATCCGTATCGTTTGTTACATGATGATTACGGTCGCCGACCGCATCCGTGAGGTGTTGCCCAACCTGCCCAAGGCCGAACGGCGCGTGGGCCACGAGGTGTTGGGCCGATACCCCGTTGCGGGACTGGAGACGGTGGCCCGCTTGGCGGCGAGTTCCGATGTCAGCGGACCCACGGTGATCCGATTCGTTGGCAGGCTTGGATTCGATGGATACCAAGCATTTCAAGATGAACTACTGCGCGAAGTGGGTGAACGTACCGCGTCGCCGCTCGTGCAATACGACCACCGACCTGAGGCACGCGAAGGTGATGTCGTCGACCGCGCTCGCCACTCGCTGGTGTCGTGTCTGGATACATCGCTACAGCAGATCGACCGGCGATTGTTCACTGAAACCGTTACCCGGCTGGCAACGGCGCGCCGCGTGTTCACCGCGGGTGGCCGCTTCACCGGCCTCTCAGCGCAGACCCTGGCCATGCACCTCGACATCCTGCGGCCAGGTGTCACGCACCTTCCGCCCGACCGCTGGGTGTCGTACGCACTCTCTGCTCGGCGCGGCGATGTACTCGTGGCATTCGACGTGCGTCGCTACCAACGTCTTACCGTCGAACTCGGACGCGAAGCACACCGCAAAGGTGCCGAGGTCGTACTCGTCACCGACCCGTGGTTGAGTCCACTCGCGCTCGAGGCGGCCATCGTGCTGTCGGTGGGTGTGGTTGGCCCGCGACCCTTCGACACTCTCGTTGCAGTCGACGGACTGGTAGAGACCTTGGTAGCAGCAGTAGTTGAACTACTCGGCGATCAGCCGAAACGACGAATTGCCGAGTACGACCGACTGTGGGAGCAGCAGTACTTCACCGCCCCTGAGTCGGCCACACAACAGGAGAAGGAATCCCGATGAGTTACTTGCATGAGGTCAGCGCCCAGGTGTCTCTGGTCGACCACCACTGCCACGGACTGATGCGCGACGATCTCACTCGTTCCGAGTTCGAAATGCTCGCGTCGGAATCGGACTGGCCCGAACCTCACAACCACACCATCTTTGACGCCCCCGTGGGCACGATGATTCGCGCGGAATGTGCACCCCTTCTCGGACTACCGCGCCACTGCAGCGCCGACGATTACTGGAGTCGGCGTGCCGAACTCGGTCAAGCCGAGGTGAGTCGAATCCTGATGTCACAAACCGGAATCGGACGACTCATGATCGACACGGGATTCCGCAGTCCGACGATTCTGAGCCCCAACCAGATGACCGAACTCACGGGCGCAGCCCACAACGAGATCGTGCGCATCGAGCAGGTGGCCGAGCAGGTGGTCATCGACGGAACAACCGCGGCGACGTTCGCTGACGACTTCCGCACGGCACTCGCAGTTCGCGCCGAACGCGCCATCGGATTCAAGACAATCATCGCGTACCGCTACGGCCTCGACTTCGATCCCGATCGTCCGAGTGACGCGGAAGTCGTTGCTGCTGCTGGTGAGTGGCTGTCGAACATTGGCGAGGGGCGCGTGCGAGTTGACCACCCCGTGCTACTGCGACACCTGCTGTGGACGGCCGTCGATTTCGCGATGCCCATTCAATTCCACGTGGGGTACGGCGATTCCGATATCACCATGCCGCGCTGCGATCCGACCCAGATGACCGAGTTCCTGCGGCGCACCGTCGACTCCGGAATCGAAGTGATGCTGCTGCACTGCTACCCGTTCATTCGTGAAGCGGGCTTCCTCGCGCAGGTGTATCCGCATGTGTGGCTCGACAATGGCGCGGCCCTCAACTACACCGGACCGAGCTACATGTCGTTGATGCGACAACTCGTCGAAATGGCACCGTACAGCAAAGTGCTGTTCTCGTCCGATGCGTTTGGGCTTCCCGAGCTTTACTACAACGGATGCCTACTGTGGCGTCGCGGCCTGGCGACGATCTTCACTGAGTGGGTCGACAACGACTACGTGTCACAAGACGACGCCGCGCGCTATCTCGACATGATGGGGCGCACCAATGCTCTACGTGCCTACCGACTGATGGAAGACTCGCGTGGCTGAGTGGACACGAGCAACTGCCGACGCGCTCTGGGCCGCGCTTGACCGCGAGCTTCCAGCGGCAATCGAGCTTCGCCATGCCCTGCACCGCGAGCCCGATGGAAGCGGCGACGAGAGCCGTACTGCACATCGAGTCGCCGATGCCATCGGCGCCGGACCTGGCACCGACGTGTGCGGCGCTCGCTTGATTCGCATCGGAGGCGAGGGTCCCACCGTCGGACTGCGTGCCGAACTAGATGCGCTACCGATGCGCGATGACACCGGTGTGCCGTGGTCATCGATCAACGCGTACACGCACGCATGCGGACATGACGTGCACCTGGCTGCGCTCACCGCGTGTGCACGCGCCATCAGCGCTATAGGGCCGGTGTTGCCACTGCTCGCCCTCTTGCAGCCTCGCGAAGAGGCGATTCCTTCAGGTGCCGCCGACTTGGTTAATGCTGAAGCCTTTGCTCACCACGATGTGCGCGCCATGGTCGGAGTACACGTGCAGCCGAGAATTCCGGGCGGTACCTACTCGGCATTGCCAGGAGCGGTGAACGCATCGGCCGATGAGTTCGACATTCGCATCAGCGCATTCGGCGGCCATGCCGGCTACCCCCATGTGACTGGTGATCCGGTCGTCGCGACGGCGTACCTCATCACGGCGTTGCAGACTCTTGTGTCACGACGCATCGACCCACTGCACCCGGCAACACTCACGATTGGTTCGGTGCATGCGGGCGAAGCACCCAACGTGATTCCTGACAGTGCCTTCATTTCGGGCACCTTGCGTGCCTTCGATGAAGCCGACCGTCAACTGCTGCAACAGGAAGTGGCGCGTATGGCTGACGCGATCGCCGCCATGCACAACTGCACGGCGCAGACCGACCTCCGAGTCGGTGAACCACCGCTGATCAACGACCCGATGCTCACCAGATTTGTCGATTCGTGGATTGCCAACACCGGCACACTCGGTTCGGTCGAACTACGGTCATGCGGTGCCGACGACTTCGCCTACTACGGCTCGCTGTTCCCTTCGACCATGGTGTTCTACGGAGTCGGTGACGCCATGCCCGACAGACCCGGGCTACATCACCCGCGCTTCCTTCCGTCCGACGACGACGTCGCCGGCGTCGCCCGCTGTCAGCTCGCCGGCTATCTAGCGGCATGCGAGATGGTGCTCGGCCCCATCAAGGAGGGCACATGAGTTTGCTCGACCGTGACGACGCTGCGCTGGCCGGAGTATCCAAGCTCCGCTTCTTCCCGCTCGCTGTGACCGGCGGGTCAGGTGGATGGCTCGTCGAAGAAGGGGGTCGACGCGTACTAGACCTCAGCGCCGGATGGACCGCCGCGGGACTGGGTTACGGGCACCCTCGGATCGTCGAGGCCGTCACATCGGCGCTTCGCGATCAGAGCGGCGCCAGTGGGCTGTCTGCGGTCAACCAGCACATGGTCGGCCTCGCCGAGGACCTTCGACGGATCACACCCATCGTCGCGGCAGAGCCAGACCGCCGCGTTTACCTCGGCAACTCGGGAACAGACGCCAACGAGGCTGTCCTGCGTTCATGCCGCCTTGCCACCGGACGACGCCGCATCCTGGCTTTCCACCGCGGGTACCACGGCGGACTCGGCGTGGCCATGGGCGTGTCGGGGCTGTACGTCGACGCCGGGCTGCCCGGTGACCCCGACTCGACGCTGCTGCACTTCCCCCGACGTCCCGACGAGGTCGCGTCAGTTCTGGCCGACCTCGCCCACGAGCTGGACGCGGCTGACGTGGCGTGCTTCATCGTCGAACCGATCCAGTCCGATGGCGGCATCGTGATCCCGCCGGCCGGGTTCCTGCGCCACGCCGTCGCACTCTGCAGGGCCGCTGGGGTTCCAGTGATCATCGACGAGGTCAAGGTCGGCCTCGGCCGCACGGGCCTGCTGCATGCGTTCGAGCACGAGGGCATCACGCCCGACCTAGTGACGTTCGGAAAGGTCATCGGTGGTGGTCTGCCGCTCAGTGCCGCGGTGGGTCCCAAGTCGATCCTGGACGTGGCCGAGGCCACGTCGCTGCTGACGACTTCGGGCAACCCTGTTTGCGCGGCAGCCGGTCGGGCGGTTCTGGCCACGCTTGAGCAGGACGAGTTGCCACAACGCGCCGCGGTGGCAGGAAAGCGCATGCTCGAGGCACTCAACGCCGATCGTGCACCCGGACAGGGCGACACGCGTGGCCGCGGACTCACCATCGGCGTCGACGTGGTCGATCCGCTCACGGGCGAGCCCTCGCCCCTCCTGGCGCGCAAAGTCGTCTACCGCGCTCACCAGCTCGGCGTCGTCGTCTACTACGTGAATGGTCACGTGCTCGAGGTGACTCCGGTTCTGTCCATCCCCGACGACGAGATCGAGTTCGGGGTCGACGTGCTTCACACCGCTTTCGCCGACGCCGTCAGAGGCGTCATCTCCGATGACGAGGTCGCCCCCTACACCGGCTGGTAGCCACCACTGGCCAACCACGCATCGGCGATCGCGGAGACGTGCGACACGTCAGTTCCGCAGCATCCGCCAAGCACGCGCAGGTTGATCAGTTGTTCGCGCAACACTAGGTAGTTCGACGCGAGATCGGCCGGATCACCGGCATCCAGTGACTCGGACTCATCAAGTTCGGCATGACTCATCCGCGACGCATTAGCGCGCACCGCACCGATACGCGCGCGCCACTCGTCGTTTCCGGAAACTCCCGGCAGCACGTGTTCAGGGTGTGCGCAGTTCACCATGAACCACGCCACACTTCCGTCGGTCGCTTCGTCGACGCGGTGTACTGCTTGCGCGAGTGACTCCCCCGAAGGCAGGCGACCATCTGTCTCGACGGTGAAGCCGACGACCGCAGGAATGCCCACGTCGGCGGCCGCCAGCGCGAATCCCACTCCCTCGTCGGCGTACGAAAACGTGAAGCTCGTGACGAGGTCGGCGCCGGCCGACGCGAAGTCGGCGATCTGCGCGCTGTGGTACGCCGCGGCTTGCTTCGAACTCATCGTGGCGCCGGGAACGTACCCATCACCCCGGGGACCGACCGATCCGCTCACCACGACCGGGTTCGGCGATGTCTCGGCAACTCCTCGCACAAAGGCCACCGAGTCGTACTGAATGCGCGAGAGTGACGATGCGTCGTAACCGAGTTGCGCTGCCCAATCGGGGTTGGCTCGCCAGGTCGGCGTTTCGAGAATGAGTGCGGTGGAGTGACGGTCGGCCAAGTCGAGGAAGTCCTGGTAGTAACGCTCGAGATGGGCGCGACCGACCTCGCTATCGAGTAGCGGGAAGGCGGCGAAGGCCGGTAGGTCAAGTCCGTCGTTGAAGATCAACACCGTCTCAAGGCCGGCATCGGTCAGTGCGATTCCGTCGAAGAATGCTGAGTGCGAGTTCATTCGTGGAGCCAACTCCGCGCTGATGCCGGTGTCAACCCTCGCTGCTGTAGGCGAGGGAACGTCAAACGCGAGTGACGATCTGGCGCTGCGCACGCAATGACATCACCAGTGCCACGATCCAGCCAATGATGGTCCAGCCCAGCAGCAGGTTCACCCAGAACACTCCCCAGTGGCGCACATCGCGCACGGCAGCGACGCACCACGGCAGCATGTATCCGGCAGTGACAATGGCGACCACGATCGACACAATCTTGGTGACGGTCCAGGAGGAGTCAGCGGACTCAACGCGTACTTGGCTCATGTCAGAAGCCTATGTGGTGGCAGTATCCACAGGCACTAGACACCGCGCTTTTGTCGTGCAAAATAGGGTAGTGCAAGTCGAGTTCACTCAGTCAGCGCGCAAGCATCGCGTTGGGAGAGCTCGGGTGCGGCAGGTTCTCGACGATCCGGTGGCCGAGGCCATCCTTCCTGCAGAACGGGGACGGCAAGGCGTCTGGTCTTTCTCGGAGATGACGCTTCCGGCAGGGCCCTTGAGGTGATGGCGGTTCGCACGGACCGCGGGTTGCTGGTGATCCATGCCACGGACTTGCGTCCGAAGTGGCGCGCGCTATACGAGGAGGGAAAGAGATGAGTGGCAAGAAGAGTGTCTGGACAGCGCCCGACGGCTCGATCATCAGCGAAGCAACGGCTGCGCTGCTGGCGGAGGAGTTCGAGTCTGACGACTCCGCGCTTGATGAAGCCGATGTCGCATTCCCTCGCAAGGCCGGCCGACCCTCCCTCACCGGCAAGCGCGGCACATCCCCACAAGTGACCTTTCGACTCTCGCCAACAATTCGCGATCGCGCCGAAGAACTCGCAGCCGCTCGCGGTACCACGGTGTCAGCACTCGCTCGAGAAGCTCTCGAACAGTTCGTGAAGAAAGCTGGCTGACGCAGGTACGACGTTCACTTTTCCCGAGCGTAGGCTGATCTCACCCCACGATTGGAAACCACCATGCGCCGACTCACTGCTGCCGTATCCCTCTGCGCCGTTCTTGCGGCCGGTTCACTTGCCCTCGCGGGTTGCTCGTCATCGAGCGGTGGTGGCGGTAGTTCCAGCAGCGGTGGAGGTGGCGGCGCCACTCCCACGGCAACAGCCACGGCGTCTCCCACCACGGTTGAGCCTTCGCCGAGTGGCACCGTGAAGGGAATCACGTTCTCGGTGACGTCAACTGTGTCATCGCCCACCGATCGCATCGGGGTGTCGTTGAGCACCGACGCGTCGTTCTCGGGCAAGCAGGTGGCGATCATCAAGACCACCGACGGCAACGCCAAGGTGATCGCTTCGGGAATGACCGTGGCTTCCGATGGCAGCGCGAGTGGCTGGGTCTACCTGCAGCAGAGTGGCGACTTGCAGGCCGTCATCGCCGACAAGCCGCTTTCCGATGGTGCGTTCGACAAGACCACTGCGCTGTTGGCCGAGTCGGGCGTGGTATCGATCACGATTTCGTAGGTAGTGGCTTTCTATGAGCAAATAACGCCCGAAACGGGCCGTCTACGCTCATAGAAAGGGCTGCATCGTCGCAAGAAAGCGCACGCGCCTATTTTCCGACGAGTGACGCGAGGTACGCGCTGACCACCTCGTAACTCTCGGGCCGCGTGTAGAGATCGGCCGGGCCATCGAGTAAACCGTCGGCAATCACGCGCACGCAGTCGTTGACGTCTTGCGACATCGGATTGGCGCGCATGTCTTCGCCGTCGCCGAGTGCGTTGAGGCTGAAGTCGGTGCTCACCATCCCGGGCAGCACGGTGACCACCCGAATTGGCGAGCCCTCTTCGACAAGTTGCAGGCGCAGTGACTCGCCGAGCGAGTTCACTGCGGCCTTCGACAAGTTGTACGCGCTTCGGAAATGTGCGCGAGGCCAACGACTCAGCACTGACGAGACGTTCGCGATCACGCCAGAGTTCTGTTCGCGCATTACCGGAAGTGCGGCCTGGATTCCGTACAACACCGACCGCAAGTTCACGTTAAGCATTGCGTCGAGTTCGTCATCGGAAAGGTCGTCGACGCGACGTGAGTTTCCTTGACCCGCGTTGCTGACCCACACGTCAATGCGACCACGCTCGGCCAGTGCGCGATCGGCAAGCCGCTGCACGTCGGTGCGTGAGGTGACGTCGGTGGGAACTGCGATGGCGTCGGCGCAGTCGGAAGCGACGGCTTCGAGCGCGGGTTGCGTGCGCGCACCCAGCGTCAGGCGAGCGCCTCGAGCGGAGAGTTCACGCGCGAGGGTCGCGCCGAGACCTTCACTCGCACCGGTAATAACGACGGAAAGGCCTTCGTAGGAAGTCATGCCGCAAGGCTAACGACATCCGCTACGGTCACAGCCGTCACTCTCAGCGAGCGCAAAGACGCTATCCGTAATGGTTACCACCACACGAGTGCGCGCTCATGTAGTGCTACCACCCCAAAATTGCGCACCAAGGTCTTTCCGCTTGGTCACCCGATCACGGCGGGTGACGATGGCGGTTCGGTTCACGTTCCGGTGGCCGCGCGAGAAGTGAGATTTCAATGCGCCGTATTACCTCTGTTGCCATTTCGATCGCGATCGCCGCGGCGGCGCTAGTCGCTGTGCCAGGCGCTGCGCACGCTGTGCCGGTATTCGATGACGGACTCCTCGATACCGCGTACTCCACCGCGATGGGCACGGGACCCGGCAGCGGCACTCGGGTGTTGACGGTCGCGACTCAGCCCGACGGCCGCGTACTCGCAGGCGGCATTTTCACGACCTTCAACAGCGTCGCGGCGCCGCACATCGTGCGTCTGAATTCCGACGGCAGTCCCGACACGGCGTTCACCACAGCGCAGGGAACAGGATTGAACGGCAACGTCACCAGGGTGGCGGTGCAGGCAGATGGAAAGATACTGGTCGGCGGAGACTTCACCAAAATCAACGACGTGAACACAGTCGGACTCGCACGCCTAAACCCCGACGGCTCACCTGACACCGCCTTCAACGCTGGAATAGTTGCCGGCGGCGATAACTCCGGCTTCAACGGCTACGTTCTCGCACTCGCGCAGCAGTCCGACGGCAAGATTCTCGCCGGCGGAACCTTCACCGCACTCAACGGCGTGACACGTCCCAACTTGGTGCGCCTGAACACTGACGGGTCGGTGGACGAAGCGTTTGACACCGCACTCGCCGGAGCGACCAGCGTCGCGATTAACGACATCGCGTTGCAGGCGAACGGCAACATCCTGCTTGGAACAATCGCACCCACGGCGCTGATGCGCCTCACACCTGCCGGCGCTGTTGATACCTCTTTCACCACAGCGCAGGGCGCCGGCTTTAGCGATGAGGTGAAGAGCATCGGCCAGCAATCCGACGGCAGCATCGTGGTAGGCGGCTACTTCACCGGCTTCGACGGCGGCGGCACTCAAGCGCAGGCGGCCGGACACATCGCGCGCCTCAGCGCTGACGGTGTACTCGACACCACGTTCACCGCGACCGCAGCTCTCGACGACAACGTGTTCTCACTCGCGATTCAAGCCGACGACGCAATCGTTGCCGACGGCGACATTCTCAAGACATACGCCACGAAGAGTCAACGAGTGGTGCGTCTCGCCGCCGACGGCACGTTCGACACTGCGTACGCCAGCAACGTCGGCGACGGCCCCGACAATCCCGTGTACTCAATCGCGCTCACGCCCAACGGTCAGGCCGTGGTCGGCGGCAGCATGGCGACCTTTGACTCAGTGGCGAGCAAGTACATCGCGCGACTCGACGGCCCGGCGGTGAACATCGCGTCGATCACACCGACGACCGGTCCGCTCGCTGGTGGCCCCGTGCTCACTGTGCGCGGTAGCGGCTTCACCGGAACTCCGGTGGTGGCCGTGGGCGCAATCACGTGCACCTCGCCGACCGTGGTCGACGCGACGACCATCACGTGTGTGCTTGGTGCGCACGCCGCCGGCACTGTGGATGTGTCGGTCGTGAACGCCGGTGTCACTCTTCACTTGCCTAGCGCGTTTACGTACTCGGCCACAACAGCACTGTCAGTGACTTCAGGCGTCGCCCAGAGTTGTGCCATCACAACTGCGCGCAACCTCGACTGCTGGGGCAACGGGAATGCGCGCCAGACCTCGCCGCCCACTGGAACGTTCACGCAGGCGTCCTCGGGCTATTACCACGGATGCGCGGTCGCGACTGATGCGTCGCTCGCATGTTGGGGCGGTGGTCTCAGTGGATCGAACTTCGGACAGGCGACTCCTCCGTCAACCGGTAGCTACTCTCAGGTATCGGCAGGCGTGGGCCACTCATGCGCCGTCGTCAACGACGGCACGGTCACCTGCTGGGGTCGTAACACGAGTGGAGAATCGACAGCTCCCGCGGGAACGTTCACTCAGGTTTCAACCGGAGGCGACTGGAATAGTGGATCACCGATCGACTTCAGTTGCGGCGTACACACAGACGGAGCGCTTGCGTGTTGGGGTGACAACACCGACGGCCGCGCCACACCCCCTGCTGGCACCTACACGCAGGTGTCCGTCGGTTACACCTTCGCGTGCGCGGTGAACACCAACCACCGGGTGGTGTGCTGGGGAACCGACACCGATTCGGTGATCAGCACCGCCACTTCATCACCCGCCCTCGAGGTGTCAACGGGAGGCGGATATGCCTGTGCGCGACTTCTGAACGCGTCGATCACCTGTTGGGGAGGAAATTTCTACGGTGCCACCAGTCAAACCCCTGCCGGCAGCGTCACGTCGCTGGGCACCGGCTACCACCACTCCTGCGCGGTGACCGCGTCCCAGGCTATGAAGTGCTGGGGCTTCAACCACCGAGGCCAACTCGGTTTTGAGCTCGAACCTCAAGGCTTTTACACCACCTCGCCACTCACCGCAGGAACCACGCTCTCGTCCTACAGCCTGCAACTCGAAGTGAAGCCTTACCTCCAGACCTACCCCACCGTTTTCCGGCCACCCACCACCACGTTCGCGGTCACGGCCGGAGCTTTGCCGTCCGGAGTAACCCTGAGCTCCTCAGGCCTGCTCTCGGGTACGCCCACGACCGCCGGTGACTACAGTTTTGAGGTCACCTCAACGAGTCTGTTCGGAACTCGCGCCGCAACGTTCTTACTGACGATCGCTCCGGCCGACGTTACGGTCACGGCAGATTCGCCTACATCGATCACGCCTGGCACTTCAATTCCGACGATCGGGTACACCACGTCGCCGACAACTCTTGCTGGCGACTGGCTTGTTGCTCCGACGTGCGCGGTGTACAACTCGGCCGACACCGTGTACACCACACCCCTCACCGGAACACAGCCTGACGGCACCTACGTCACGCACTGCGCGGGCGGAACGTCGATCAACTACAACCCGACCAGTTACGTCGACGGATCACTAGTCATCACCAAGATCGATGTCGCAGTCACCGCCGCGTCGCCGCCGGCGATCAACCCGGCCACGGTCATTCCGACGATCGGGTACACCACGTCGCCGTCAACTGTTGGTGGCGGCTGGAGCGTTGCTCCCACGTGTGGTGTCTACACGACAGCCGACACTGGGTTCGTGACCGCACTGTCCGGCACGCATGCCGCGGGCACCTACGTCACGCACTGCGCGGGCGGAACGTCGATCAACTACAACCCGACCAGTTACGTCAACGGATCACTCGTGATCGACGGCAGCGTTCCTACCGTCGGGGTCACGAGCCTTCCGGTGTTCGAAAGTGGCCTGGGCTTCACCGTGAAGTGGACTGCAAGTGGCGGTGTCACGAGTATCACGAACACCGACGTGCGCTACCGCAAGGCATTGTGGAGTGCGTCGCTTCCCACGAGTTTCACGACGTGGAAGTCAGGCGTTACCGCCCGCAGTGCCACGTTCACCGGAACGCAGGGTTACAAGTACTGCTTCTCCACGCGCGCACGCAACCTAAGTGGAAACGAGAGCGCGTGGTCGGCAGAGAAGTGCACCATTGTTCCGTTCGATGACCAAACGCTCGCGCGCACGGGCGCGTGGACCAAATCGACGCCAAGCGGCTGGGTTGCCAAGACCGCACTTCAAGCCACCACCAACGGCGCCGCACTAGCCACCAAAACCTCAGTGTCGGTCAAGCGCATCGGACTCATCGCGCTCAAGTGCAAGGACTGCGGATCAGTGACCATGCAGGTCGGCACCTTCAAGAAGACCGTGTCACTCGCCGGTGGCAGCAAGGCTGGCACCCGCACTCTGTTCACCATCGTGCTGCCGAGCAAGAAGACCGGCAAGGTCAGCATCCTCGTGACTTCCAAGACAGGCAAGATCGTCAAGATCGACGGACTCGACCTCAGCACCACCTAGGGCCGGGTCCGCCCGCCCCAACCGCCCGCCCGCCCCAGCCGCCCGTCCGCCCGCCCGCCCCAACCGCGCCTCCCGTTTCCGCGCGAGTTCATCACTTACGCGGCAAAAGAGGGCCGAATAGCCCGCGTAACTGATGGACTCGCGGAAAGTTTGGGGCGGCGCAAGGCCTACGCTGCTGGAATGCCGACGCATTCAGATGTCCTCGTCATTGGCGGCGGATTCGCCGGACTGTACGCCGCGAAGATGGCAGCGCACCACCGCTGCAGCGTCACTCTCGTCGACACCCGCGGCATCCAGTCATTCCAACCGCTGCTCTACCAAGTGGCTACTGGCCAACTTCCCGTTGACGTAGTCGACTACCCACTCACCGACCTGCACGACGTCAACCTTGTGGCAGCGCAGGTCGACTCAGTTGATCTCACCGCCCGCGTCGCCACCCTGGCCGACGGCACCTCCCTCACCGCCGACTACCTCGTGCTCGCTACCGGCGCACACGTGAACTTCTTCGGCGTACCGGGTGCCGAGCAGTTCGCACTTCCGCTCTACACCTCGACCGATGCCACGCGCATCAAGTCCCGCATCCAACACCTCGTGGAAGCAAATCGCGACTTCACCGTTGTCGTGATCGGTGCCGGCGCTACCGGTGTGGAATTCGCGGGCGCATTGGGCGACGTGATCAACAATGCGTTGCCGCGCACCTACCCGCAATTCGCCAACGTGAAAGTCGCCGTTCATGTAGTCGACCGCGGCAAAGTTCCCGTTGCGAACATGCGGCCGGAAAGTCAGCAGGCAGTGGCCACTGATCTCACGAAAGCGGGGGTGCACGCGCACTTTGGCCGCTCGGTCACCCAGGTACGCGCAGACGGCGTTGACCTCGACGACGGCACGTCGATCGACTGCGATCTGGTGGTGTGGTCGGGCGGAATCAGCGCGACATCGCCGCAACTCACTCCTGCGCCGGCACTCGGTCGCGGCGGTCGCATCACCATCGACCCTGATCTGCGCATCACCGGAAATGACCGCGTGTACTGCGTCGGCGACACGTCCATCGACAGCAGCACGCCCCTTCCGCAACTCGGTTCAGTCGCTAAGCAGCAGGGCATCCACGCGGCGCACAACATCCGCGAGCAGTGCGAAGGCAATGAGCCAAAAGTGTTTCACTACATTGACCTCGGCGAGATGGTGATGATTCGCTACAACCAAGCAGCCGTCGAAATGGGACCCACGCACGCGGAAGTCACCGGTGAACCAGCATTCGCAATGTGGCTCGGACTACACGCGATGTTGTTACCCGATAGCGAAGACCGCAAGGCTGCCGTGCATCAATGGTTCGAAGAATTGCGTTCAGGCACAGTGCACTTCCTACCTGACAACGACACGGAGGATTCATGAGTGGCGCAGGAACCGAAACCGATCCCTGGCTTCTCTCCACACCGCCAGGCACATCGGAATACACGATGCACCGCGCCGACCGCGACGGCACAGCGGCCATCGTGTGCACTGTCGGAAAGACGACTCTCTTCTACGACGCACGGTGCATCGATGATCTCCACGCGATGTTGCGTCAGCACGGCGACTGGATGGAATTGGGGTCGGCCGACGAACAGAAGCCAGCCAAAGACGGCACCGTTGAAGCGTGGGGCCGCTCGCCCGACAATCCGATCGGCGGTTGGTACGGACTCAAGAAGGGTCTGCGCGGCCGCTTCGGAATGTACCTACCTCCGCTGATGGAAGAGTTGGGCCTTGCTGAACTCGAGCATCAGCCTCGCAACAACCGCATGCGTGCTCTCTGACCTTCCACGGTTGTCAGGCCTGCTCGGCGACGTCAGCGCGCGGAGTTCCGGGCATCAGCCGTCGCGCACCCGGCCCCTCGCTCGAGAGCCGATCGTTGTTGTTGGTCAGACGACACGCAGTCATCGACAGGCACCCGCAGCCGATACAGCTGGCAAGGTCTTCGCGAAGACGAATGAGTTGATCAATGTTTTCATCCAGTCGTTCACGCCAACGTTCGGCCACTCGCGACCAATCCTCGGCATTCGGAGTTCGTGCTTGAGGTAACCCATCGAGTGCCTGCCGAATATCGGCGAGCGGAATTCCGACCCGCTGAGACGCGCGGATGAACGCGACCCGACGCAAGGTATCGCGCGAGTAGCGCCGCTGGTTTCCAGCGCTGCGAGTGCTGGTGATGAGCCCGTTGGCTTCGTAGAAGTGCAGTGCCGAGACGCTCACCCCGGATCGCTCGGCGACGCGTCCGACGGTGAGTTCATGAAACGTAGTCTCGGCGCGCGGCATGGCACGACGCTAGCATTTGACCTCAACCTTTGTTGAGGTGTGAGGATGGGGCTTCCACTCAGCCGCACCCAAAGGAGATCCACCCGCATGTCCGCATTCATCGTGATCTGCACCTTCAAACCCGACACCGACATGACGGAAGTCTTTGCGGTGGTCGCCGAGGAAGTGGCGCAGGTCAAGGCACTTGAAGCCGAAGGCCGACTCGGATCGGTTCACCTGTCACTCGCTCGCGGAACGGTTTTCATCGAGGTATTCGCCCTTGACGAGATTCTCGCCATCGAAACCGTGGCCTCGTTGCCGATGGCCAAGTGGTGGGACCTCGATGTGTACCCGATCCAGGCCCCCGCGATTGCTGACGGTGCCGCGTGAGCGCCTTCACCGAAGCCGAACTGCACTACCTCAGTACGCACCCACTCATGCGGTTCGCGAGTGCGTCGCTCACGGGCAAGCCCGATGTCTCGCCCGTGGTGTTCCAAGTCGAAGGCGACACCATCACCTCCGGTGGTTTCGACATTCCCAAAACCGTGCGCTACCGCAACATCACCGTCAATCCGCAGGTGACAGTGGTCGTCGACGACCTCGCCAGCACCGATCCGTGGACTCCCCGGGGCATCAAACTCATCGGAACCGCCACGATCGAAGACGGCCCGTTGTTCCGCATTACGCCGTCAGTGATCATCAGTTGGGGCATCAACGACACCACCCCCGGCATTCCGACGATGGAGCGCCGCACTGTGGGGTGAATGCCTCCGCAATTCGCATGACCGCTTCGCCTGAATTGGCCACCGTGCTACCACGGTGGCCAATTGGCTTTTCTCCGGTCACGGTTGTGGGACCATTCACCCACACGACTTGAAGGGAAGCCTGATGTCTTACGCGATCATGCACTTCTGGCCCGGCGGCACTGCCGAGCAGTACGACATTTCGATGCGCGCAGTTCACCCCAGCGACGGCAGTCTGCCCCCCGGACAGATATTCCACTGTGCTGGCCCGATCGAAGGCGGGTACCACATCTACGCAGTGCACGAGTCGAAGGAAAGTTGGGAAAACTTCCGCGACACCGTTGTACTTCCCTACGCCGCTGAGAATCACGAAGGTGGCTTCCAGGGCGTTCCCGTCGAGACCGACATCGAAGTGCATCACCTCGCCCTCTAACAGCCTGCGGAGAAGTTGATCGCACGGTGACCAGATTCGGCGTGACCGACGCCCGGCTCAGTCGGGTGATGGTTGCGCACGCCCTCTTCTGCGTCATTGAGTACTCCTACTGGACAGCGGTGCTGCTTCTCGCCTACCAAGAGGGCGGACCCGCGATTGCGGGAGCTGTGCTGCTCGTACAACTGCTTCCAGCCGCTCTGCTCGCTGCTCCGCTCGGTTCGCTGGTCGACCGGCTTCCGCGCGGAACAGCAGTGGCGCTGGCGCATGCCCTCATGGCGTCGACACTCACTGTGCTGACGATCGCAGTGTGGGCGGGGGCCTCACTTCCAGTGATTGTGATTCTGTCATCGTTGGCCACGATCGCGTTTGCACTGCCCCGCCCACTTCACTTCGCCGCACTTCCGCAGTTGGCGTCAACTGCGAGGGGTCTGGTGCGATCAAACTCTGCCTCAACCTTCCTCGAAGGAGTCGGAGTATTCGTCGGCCCGGCAATCGCCGGCGCCCTCATTCTCATCAGCGGTACGACTACGGTCATTGCCGCATCTGCAGTAGCGGCCGCGATCGCCGCACTTCTGTGCTTGCGCTTGCGCCTTCCCTACGTCAACGCACCAGACGGGGCCGACGAAGGCGCCCTCGCCGGCATCCGCCTCGTGTCCCACGATCGCCCCGTGCTCGCATTGTTGCTGCTTGCCGCCGTCTCGTTCGTGGTGACCGGCACATTCGAGATCCTCGGCATCGCCTTTGCCACCGACGTACTCAATGGCGACGAGGCGGTTGCAGGACTGGTGATGGGAGCCGAGGGCATCGGCCTACTCATTGGCTCGGCACTCGCTCTGGGCGTCACCCTGCGCCCACGCCTGCTCAAACCTGTCGCTGTGGCCTTCGCAGCAGCAGGACTGCCGTTGCTTGTCATGGTGGCTGTAGGAACCCTGCCACTGGCAATGTTCCTACTTGCTCTGTGTGGCACTGGAATCGCGATGTCCGCCGTGGCTGCGCGCACCCTCCTACAGCGCACCACCGACGGAACTGTGCTCGCACGGGTGTTTGCCGTTCAAGAGTCCGTGACGCTCTTCGGTCTCACGCTGGGCGCGCTGATGGCGCCATTCTTTGTGAAGGTGTTCGGTGCACAGCTCGCGTACCTTCCGCTCGGCATCATCCTCATCTTTACTCCCCTGCTTGCTCTGCCGGCCCTACGCGCGCTTGACCGACGCGCAGTGTTCCGGCCCGATGTCGTACGCCTACTGCGCGGAGTGCCGTTCTTGGTCGGCATGTCACCACCATCGTTGGAATACCTCGCGCAGAAGGCACAGTGGATTGATGTCGAGCCCGGTCAAGCACTCGTACAACAGGGACATGTCAACGAGGTGCTCTTCGTGGTCGATTCGGGCCAGTTGGCATTGGACGTCGACGGAGTCAGGCTGCATGTACTCGACAAGGGTGAGGCATTCGAAGAGTCGGCACTTGCACAGGCGTCACCGAGTACGGGCACCCTCATTGCTCTCACTCACGCGTAGGTGTTGGCGATTTCCCGCGGCGACTTCATTCGCTCGACCGTGTTCGGAATTAGTACCCGTTCGTTGGCTGGGTTGCTTTCTGAAGATGCCACCGAAGCGCGCGTGGTGGCCGCCCTCACACGCGCTCCGTCCGACAAGTCCACGTTGTCTGCGCAACTCGGCATCGAACCGACCGAACTCGGCCAGGTGCTCGAATCACTCGTCTTCGCCGGGGTAATCACACTCGACAACGAGGTGTATTCACCGGTCTTTGGACGACGACGCGGCATGGGTACGTCAGTAGCTGACAACCTCTACCCCGAAGCGTCCGACTAAGTCGTCACCTCACTCCCTGGTTCTTTGGTCAAGAGATGACCGTCTGGGGATTCTTTGGTCAAAAGATGCCCAGCAGGTGGAGGGGGAGCCAGCAGGCGAAAGGGGAGCCACACTTCCCTCGACTTACAGTCCCGCCAACTGATCGAGCACCTTGTGCGAGCGCGCGCGTCGTCGCATGGTGATCGAAAGTCGGCCGGAATCGTCGACACGCACCTGCCCACTTTCCAGGAGCGCCATTGCGGCCGCCGCGGTCTCGTCATGACCCAATCCGTACACCAGGTTCGGCAGCTGTTCCACGGTCGGATGGTCACCGCGCAGGATCGCCGCCATCACCAGCCGTTCGGCTGGATCAGCGTCGAGTAGGCCCATCACTCCTGCCGACCACGCTTCAACGCTGAGTGTGCGCACCATCGTGTCGTTCACGGCCCGCACCGTCTCAGTACGTCGCGCGTCCGCCTTCCCGACATCACCGCAGAAGTTGCCCGCACCGATTTCGGCGACGAGTCGCTCGTTGCCGTGAGCGTCGCTGGTATAGATACCGACCCTGCCGGTAACGACGAACATCACGCGATCGGCAGGCGCGCCAGCGCGGTACAGAATCTCGCCACTACGGAAATGCTCGGTGAGAAGGCGCGAGCGCAAGGTGTCTCGCTGAGCCTCCGGAATCGACTCAAGAATGCGAGCGTCAACACCGCCCGCGATCTGTCGCTCCCACACGCCCGCATATTCCGGCACTTGCATGAGTTGTCGATGCGGGCCCACTGCAATGTGAGAACCGGTAAGTGCCACCACGCAGTCGGCACGTGCCGCGAGTTCGGAATTCGACGTCGCAAACACGACGGTGCGATGAGGGCGCCTGCTCAAAGCAGCAAGTGCCGGTGCTGCACTATCAGGGTCAGCGAGAAGCGGCAGGTCTTGTAGCACCACCACATCGGCGTCGCCAAGGGCAGCCATTCCAATCATCAGTCGCTGGCGTTCATGCATGCTCAACCGCTCGGCCTGAGTTCCCAGCGGCGCATCGAGGCCACCGTTCGGAAGATCCGCAAGATGCCCGATTCCGACCATCTCGAGCACGACGGTGACATCTGCTTCAGAAAAGCCTGCACCGGAAGCCCGCAGGTGATCGTGCACCGACGCATCCATCAGTACCGGGTCGTCTGTCAGCAACATCATGCGGCGCTTAATCGAAGGTTGGCGAACATCGATGCCGTCAAAGAGCACGACGCCAGTCGCCGGATCAGCGTCGCCACTGAGCACTTCAAGAAACGCGTTCGTCGACACCCCCATGTCGCTGACAACGGCCACGATGCCGCCGCGGGGTATGCGCGCATCACCACTAACCAGCGGGCTACCGGGATGAAGGGCGAGGTCGCGGAGCACCAGAGAGGGCAACTCGCTCGATGTCACCTCACCGGTCGATCGAGTGACGCGTGGCTCGGCTTGAGTGATCTGTTCGATGCGCCGCTTACTGGTAACGGCGAGCCGGATATCGCGCAGCCACGTCGGAAGCGACTCAAGCCCGCGGACGACAGCCTCGATATAGAGAAGGGAAGCAGCGATCGCGCCCGCCTCACCGCCTCCGGAGGCAATGCTGATGAGAACGACAGCGAGCAGCGCCGCGTATCCGGTGAATCGCGCGGCGGTGACCAGTCGACTGGCTTCGCGCTTTTGTTCTTCGGTCGCAATTCTCAAGTTGGCTGCTCGTTGTGAGAAGCGCTCGCGCATCCAGTCACTGAGGTTCATGCCGGTCACATTGCGGTTGGCCGTGATTGACTCATCGACTACCGCGCCGATTTCGCTACTGGTATCGAGCCTGGCCTTATTGCGTGCGAGCATGCCGCGACTGATTCGACTGTTCAGCACGAGGAAGAGCAACGTGGCAACCAGAGTGACCACGCCAGCCTTGGGCTCGATGTACATCAGCAGCGCGAGACTCACCACGATTCGACCTACACCCGGAAGCCCCTCGGTGACGGTGACGTCAACGGCCTCCTCGAGTCGATCAACATCGCTGGTATGACGACTGATCACACTGGGCCGACGCATTCCCTGTTGCCGCAACATCGGGGCATCGAGAGTGTGGTCGTAGACACACTCCGACAGTTCCTGACCGATCGCAGCAGCTGAACGGTACGACAGCCAGCGCGAAATGCTCGATGCGATCAGGCTTACGGCCATCAGCGCGGCGATACCAAGGGCGATCATCACTGTGTTGCCCTCGCCGGCCAACACCGCGTCGACGCGCAGAGGAATGATCGCCGCTGATCCGAGGGAAATGGTCGCGAGCACAAGGGCGACAACTATTCGGCCACGCACCGGCCGAAGGAAGGGTGCGAGGAAATGCAGCAATTCGCCAGTGCCTGCCCCCGACTTGCCAGCAGGTACCGACGTCAGTGTGCGTGTGCTCATAAGCGAGGCCTACTCAACTGTTTCGGATCCGAATTCGACCCGAGTCTCCTCGCACGCGACCACGATTGGCGGTTCTTCGCGCGTGCTGCGCATGAACTCAGAGAGTCACCTAGATGAACAGTGCTCCCCAGAAGGAGTGCGGCGCGAATCGGCAACTCGGCGCTTCCACCATGGTAGGTACCGAATCGTCACCGAGAAGCAGCCTGCCGCGCCGTGTGCCTGTGTCACACTTCCCCCATGAGTCGACCGCGTCGCCCTCTCCCGGTTCTTCTGGTGTCGTTATTCGCAGTGGTGGGCCTCATGGCTGCCCCTGCGATGGCGGATTCTGCCTCTCCTTCGCCAACGGGAACCGCCGCGCCCACCGTGCTGCGCGTCGGCATGACCTCAGGAATCGACAACCCGAACATCTTCGCTGTGACCTCTGTCGCCGAGTGGCAGGCAGTCGTCATGCAGTACGACATGCTGATGCGCTTCGGCGATAAAGACCTCACCGCTGTTCCCTCACTGGCCACCGGCTGCGACGCCAACGCCGACCGCAGGGTCTGGACCTGTCACCTTCAGCCCGGGCTGAAGTGGAGTGACGGCAAGCCGCTCACGTCAAAGGACGTCGCGTTCTCGTACAAGTTTGTGATGGACAAGCAGTTCGACTACTTCAGCGGCTACTTCCCCGAAGGAACGACATTCCAGACGCCCGACGACCTCACTTTGGTGTGGAAGTCGCCGACTCCGACTAACGGGCCTACCGTTCCCGCGTGGTCGTACGTCGTACCCGAGCACATCTGGGGAAAGTACGCGAACGCCGATGCCAAGACGATTCGCGCTGTTTCGGCGCTCCCCAACGTAGGGTCCGGGCCCTACGTGATGACTGCGGCGAACCCCGGGCAGAACTGGACCTTCACACGTAACCCCAACTTCTGGGGACCCAAGCCGGCGTACGACAGCATTGAGTTTCAACTCTTCACCAACCAAGACGCAATGGTGCAGGCGTTGAAGAACGGCCAAATCGACATCGCTGACGGAATTGAAGGTTCACTGCTACCGGCCGTGAGCGCGATTCCAAACGTCGCCGTGCAAAAGGTCGTCGCTGACTCGTGGATCAACCTCGCCTTCAACTTCGGCGGCCGTCCCACTGCCAATGCCCTTCCTGCACTACAAGACATTCGCGTGCGCAAGGCGATCGAAATGGCAATCGACAAGCAGCAGATTGTCGACAAGGTATATCCCGGTGCGGCGAGTCCCGGCGAGACGATCATTCGTCCACTGTCTGCGTACTGGCATCTCACGGTGCCGAAGGACAAGCTCATTCCGTATGACCCCGCAGCCGCCAACGCCATGCTCGATCAGGCGGGATACACGATGGGCTCGGATGGCGTACGCATCGATCCCAAGACCGGTAAGCCGCTCAAGATTCGAATGCCCGTTTCAGACGACACTCCGGGAAGCACCCAAGCCGGGCAACTCGTCGCGTCGTTCCTCAAGAAGATCGGCATCGCCGTCACCGTTCAACCCGTCACCGCGGGCAAGATGTACGACCTTCAGCAGGCCGGCGACTTTGACGCGTACATCTGGTACTGGAGCGGTGACCCCGACCCCAACTACCAGTTGTCAGCGTTCGATAGTTCAGCGTGTCCTGGCTTGAGCGACGGCTGCTGGAAGGACCCTACGTACGACGCGATGTTCGCCAAGCAGCAAGCCACCCTCGATCCGGCTGCGCGCAAGGTCATCACCGACGAGATGCAGCAATACGTGTACGACCAGGTGCCCAACATTGTGCTCATTTACCCCGAGACCATCGAGGCCTACCGCACCGACAAGGTGGCGGGACTCACTGCGGTTCCTGAGGGCAATGGCTACCTCATGCCGTCGTACGTCTACACCAGCATGGTGAACGCGCATCCGGTGCAAGCTGATACGGGCACTACCCCCACAACGTCGGGAAGTACGGGTATCCCGCCGTGGGTGTGGGCAGTTGTCGCGGTCGTCGTCATCGCACTGGGCGTGCTGATGGTTCGTCGTCGCCGAGGCGAGGCTGACCGCGAAGAACTCGACTAGAACTCACACGGGGCAACGCGGATGAGTCTGAAGTACATCGCCCGCAAGGCAGGCTGGGCGCTGCTCACACTGTGGTTCATTCTGTCGGTCAACTTTTTCCTGTTCCGCATCATGCCCGGTGATCCGGTGGCGCTGCTGGCGCGTAGCCAGCGCCTGTCACCCGAGGCACTCGATCACCAACGACAACTCTTCGGACTCGATCAACCACTTCCCCAGCAGTACCTCACCTATCTGCGTGAAACGTTCAGCGGCAACCTCGGCGTGAGCATCCTGTCCGGAACCGACGTCGTGTCGATGGTGGCTGCTCGCATGTGGCCGACCATTCTGCTCGTCGGAATTGGAACGCTGATCGCCGCAGTTGTGGGTGTACTACTCGGCATGCGCGCCGGATGGCGTCGCGGCAGTGGAATCGACAACGGCAGCATGTACACCTCGCTTCTTCTGTACTCCACGCCTGAGGGATGGCTTGGAATGATGCTGCTCATCCTGTTCGCCGGCGCCCTCGGCTGGTTCCCGGCTGGTGGATATTCGTCGGCGAGCTCCGGAGGTGGCGCCGGCGACGTTTCGTCACACCTCGCGCTTCCAGTGCTCACACTCGCACTCGGCTATGTCGGTCAGTTCTTCATCGTGATGCGCGCGTCGATGATTGACGTGAAGTCGCAGGACTACATCCGACTTGCGCGCGCCAAAGGGCTTACCGATCCTGCGGTGCGTCGACACCACGCTGCGCCGAACGCACTACTTCCCACCATCACGCTCATCGTGTTGAGCTTCGGATTCGTGCTCGGTGGCGCAATCGTGATCGAGACAGTGTTCTCATGGCCAGGGCTTGGACTGCTGACATACCAAGCGATTCAAACGCTGGACTATCCCGTACTGCAAGCCGTCTTCTTGTTGTCGAGCGCTGCGGTCATCGTCGCAAATCTCATCGCGGACATCGCCTACGGGTTACTCGACCCTCGGATTGAGCAGGTCTGACATGGTCGACATTCAGCCCGCCAACGCCTCCTCGGCTTCCAGACTCACGTGGCAGCGCCGGCGCATCGGGTTCTCGCGTGGCTGGGCGGCATTCCGACACAACCGACGCGGCATGCTGGGACTAATCGTGTTGGCAGGGTTCGGACTCGTCGCAGTGTTGTCGCCACTTCTGGTCTCCCCCGATTCCATTGATCCATCGAGTGCGACTGGAACGCCGAACAGTCCACCGACCGCTGGCTACCCGTTGGGAACCGACTCCTTCGGGCGTTCGGTACTGAGTTTGCTCATCGTCGGCACGCGCGTATCGCTCACGGTCGGCCTCGCGGCGACGGCCGCCGCCGTGTTCATCGGCGCCACCTTCGGATTACTCAGCGGGTACTACGGGGGCACCGCAATCGATCGCGTACTCGGAGCGCTGATCGATTGGTTCCTCGTCATTCCGTGGCTCGTGTTGGCCATCGTCATGGCCGCCATCCTCGGACCAACACTGCTCAACATCATCATCGTCATCGCCGTGACGTCGTGGGCACTCACCGCACGCGTTGTGCGCGCTTCGACTCTGGGTGTGCGCGAGTTGCCCTTCGTCGAGCGAGCGCGCGCGCTCGGCGCCACCGACCGCAGCATCATCACCCGGCATGTGCTGCCCAACGTGTTCCCGGTGATCTTCGCCCAGGCCGTTCTCACTGTCGCGGTCGCGATCTTGTCGGAAACGACACTGGCGATTCTTGGACTCGGTGACCCTACGTCGATTTCGTGGGGTCGCACGATCCAAGAGGCTTTCAACGGTGGTGCGATGACCAACGGATACTGGTGGTGGATCGTGCCGCCCGGACTTGCCGTCGTGTGTGTCACGCTGGCATTCACCCTGTGCGGGTATGCGTTGGAAGAAGTGCTCGACCCCCGGCTACGCGACCGATGAAGGAGTACCGATGAGTACGAATCGGCCCAACCCATTCGAGGCTGGCGGCGAGTGGCTCAAGTGCGCGCTGCATACGCACTCAACCGTGAGTGATGGAACTCTGCCGCCGCACATTCTCGCGAATGCGTACGAAGAAGCCGGCTTCGACGTGCTGTCGATCACCGATCACTGGCGTATCGCCGAAGCGCCGTCGACTGATCGACTGCTCACCATTCCCGGCGCCGAGCTTGGCTTCGATCTGCGCAAGCCGAACTATCCGCGCCAGAGCGCCGAATTCCTCGTGTGGGGAATCGATCACCTACCCGACGATCCTGGCGGCAACAAGGACAACTGGATGTTCAACGCTGAGGAGAACTGGGAGGTCCGCACGTTTCCCTCGCTCACGCAAGGAGCGGCGTGGGCGGCCACCATGGGTGCGGTTGCGTACACCGCACATCCGTACTGGAATCACTTGTCGATCGACGAATTCGATGACGCTGACGGCATCGCCGGTATCGAGATGTTCAACGGATCGGCCGAGGAGGAAGACGGCCGCGGCGATTCCTCAGTGTGGTGGGACGCACTGTTGGCAAGTGGTCGCACCGTATTCGGAATCGGCACCGACGATCAGCATTACCCGTTGTTCGAACTTGGTCTGGCATGGACGATGGTGCGTGCTGCCGAACGTTCCCAGGAAGCAGTACTTGACGCATTGCGCAACGGACAGTCGTACTTTTCCAACGGTCCGACGATTCACGCGATTGAAGTTGTCGACGCCGGGGTGATCGTGGAATGTTCACCGGCTCGATCGATTCGACTTCAGCGCGAGCACGAGAACGGAACCAATGTGTCAGTGGGTCGGGGCGGTCGGCGCATGGGCGCAATACTCGCCACCGACGGCAATGGACTGATCACTCGCGCTTTACTCGACTGTGATCCCAATCCGGTGTATCGCCGAGTCGTCGTGACCGACGAAACGGGCGCTCGGGCGTGGAGTAATCCGCTGTAACGCGGGCGCGGGAAAGATTCCTAGCATTCTCTGGGCAAATCGATGCATAAAGCGCACCGTTTTGCCCAGAGATTGGGCGTTACGACCCTCACAACCGGCGACGGGACGTGCGGCCCGCGATACCCACCACGATCAGCAACAGCCCCACGATGCCGAGGCCAACAGCTACCGCGCGAGACACCGTCGTTCGCGTCGATGAGCGCGCGATGTCAACGGCACGATCGGGGTAGTCGGAAATCAGTCCGTCGACGCCCATGTCGAGCACGCTCGTGATGTCGGCCGGATGGCGCGATTCTGGGCCACCGAACGCTAACTCCTGGCCAACGGCGAGCAAATTGACGCACCTGACGCACCTATCGCACCCATCTGCCCAGAGATTAGTCGCACACGAGTGACTAGCGGTCGCGGTCCACGAGGTTCGAGGTTAAGGTCCGGTTCATAGGTTCGCCGGCCGAGACAACCATCGCCCACGGAGGAGCACGTGATGACCGACCCTGCCAGCACCCAGGAATTGCGCACTCGAGTTCGCGGGCTCATGCCGGAAATCACCTCCGAACTCGAAACACTCGTTGCCATCCCGTCGGTGTCGGTACCGGGCTATCCCGAGTCGACACATGCCGCACTGGCGGCCGCTCAGCATGAAGTCACGCGGGTCTTCGCTGATTCCGGAATCGAGCACTTCGACACCATCGACCTTCCGGGAACGGCTCCCATCGTCTTCGGTGAAATCCCTGCGCCACCCGGAGCACCCACCGTGCTGCTCTACGGGCACTACGACGTGGTGGGCGCTGGCGATGACAGTCTCTGGAATACCTCACCCTTCGTTCCTACGATGATCGACGGCGCGATGTTTGGCCGTGGCACCGCAGACACCAAAGGCAACATCGTCGCTTGTGCCGGCGCGATCCGCGCGTGGGGTGGACGCCCTCCGGTCGGCATCAAGGTCGTTGTCGAAGGACTCGAAGAAGTCGGCGGCGGCGCATTCACCACGTACCCGCAAACCGATCCGACTCGGTTCGCCTCCGATGTCATGGTGATTGCCGACATGGGCAACATGCGCCCCGGTGTTCCGACGCTCACGGTGGGGCTGCGCGGAATGGCCAACGTCGAGATTGAGGTACGCACTCTGGGTTCGGCCAAGCACAGCGGCCAGTACGGCGGTGCGGCCCCCGACGCGCTGCTCGCGCTGATGCGTGGAATTGCCAGCCTGCACGACGACCGAGGCGACGTCG
Organism: Actinomycetota bacterium; assembly: GCA_026393115.1. Taxonomy (GTDB): domain Bacteria; phylum Actinomycetota; class Actinomycetes; order S36-B12; family CAIYMF01; genus CAIYMF01. The sequence goes on along the minus strand of JAPLAU010000009.1, from coordinate 29,467 downwards.
CGGTCGCCGGACTACGCCGCGACCCCTGGACCGGCGGCGGACCTTCCGATGATGAGTTTCGTTCGCTCGCCGAGGTCACCGACGGCGTTCCCCTGATTGGCACCGGCACCCTGGGCGAACGCATCTGGACGGGCCCTGCGATCACGGTGATCGGCGTTGATGTTCCGTCGGTCGACAATGCACTCAACGCGGTGTCGCCCTACGCGCGAGCAAAGCTCAATGTGCGCGTGCACCCCGAGCAAGACCCGCGTGAAGCGCAGGATGCCATGATTCGGCACCTGCGCGACGCCATGCCGTTCGGAATTGCACTCACGGTCACCGGACTCGAGACCGGCTACGGGTACGCAGCTAAGGTCGACGGACCTGTCTACGACATCGCGCGCTCGGTGTGGGCCGACGCGTGGGAGACCGAAACGGTGCAGATCGGCGCCGGTGGCTCGATTCCGCTCGTGCGCTCACTGCATGAGGCAGCACCCGCGGCCGACATCTTGCTCGTCGGTTGTACCGATGGTTACTCGAACATTCACGGTCCTAACGAGCGGGTCCTGCTCGACGAACTCGAACGCACCACGCTTGCCATTGCTGACCTATTCGGTCGGCTCGGCGCCCGGTCGAGCGTATGAGCACCGACACCATCACCGAAGAACCCGAAGCAAAGAGCGGTGGCCTGCTGCAACGACTGCTCGACTTCATCGAGCGCGTCGGAAACAAGGTGCCGCACCCGGCAATCCTGTTCCTCGCACTGTGCATCGGCGCCATCATTTTGTCGCAATTGCTGTCGTGGGCCGGAGTGGGTGCAACCTACGAAGTGGTCAAGCCGACACCTCAGTCGATTGATGCGATCGGAATTGGTGGCTCAGTACTGCCGGGCGAAACCATGCCCTCACAGCCACCCGACGCCCTCGACTACCACGTGGTCACTGAGACGGTAAAGATTCAAGGTCTACTGACCGTCGACGGCATCCGCTTCTTGTTTACCTCGTTCGTGCCCAACTTCATGGGTTTCACGGCGATGGGAATCATTCTCATCGTCATGATCGGGGTGGGAGTCGCAGAACGCTCAGGGCTCATTGCGTCACTCATTCGCAAACTCGTTGCCGTGTCGGCTCCCGCGGCCCTGACCTACATCATCGTGTTTCTCGGAATCCTGTCGAGCATCGCTTCCGATGCCGGTTACCTCGTTCTGATTCCACTCGGCGCCGCTGCGTTCATGAGCGTGGGACGACATCCGCTCGCGGGAATGGCCGCCGCTTTCGCCGGTGTCGCAGGTGGGTTTGGTGTGAATCTGATGGTGACACCCAACGATGCGGTGCTTGCCGAGATCACCAATGAGTCAATCCACATCGTTGATCCCACCCAGTCGATCGGAATCACGGCCAACCTCTGGTTCGGCATCGGTTCCACCATCGTGCTCACCGTGTTGCTGGGGGTGATTACTTCACGAGTGGTTGAGAAGCGACTTGGCAAGTACGACCCATCGATTGCACCTGTCGTCGACGCGAGTGACATGCAGAAGGCCGACGACTCACCTGATATCGAAGAGTCGGCCGATAAGCGCGGACTTCGTCACGCAGGTTGGTGGTTTGTCGCAGCGCTCGCACTGGTGTTGTTGCTCACCTTGCCGGCGGGCGCACCTCTACGCGATGCTGAGACCGGCGACATCATTGGCACGTCACCGTTCATGGACAGCCTCATCGTGATCATCTCGCTGCTGTTCTTCGCGGCCGGCATGGGTTACGGCCGCGGCGCCGGCACGATTCGCACGTCGACCCAAGCGATTGACGCGATCACCAAGTCGTGGGCTGGGCTCGCAGGCTTGCTGTTGCTGTTCCTGCTCATCGCTCAGTTCATTGCGTACTTCAACTACTCGAAGATGCCGCAGGTTGCAGCGGTCAAACTCGGCGACTTGATTGAGCGCGTCGACATCGGCGCCGGATGGTTGCTGCTCGTTGCCATCCTGATCACGCTCGTGATCGGCATCATCATTCCGCAGGCGATCGCGAAGTGGGCACTGCTCGCACCGATCTTCATCCCGTTGTTCCTGCGCATCGGAGTTGATCCGGCTGCGGTGCTTGCTGCCTACCGAGTGGGCGACTCACCGATCAACATCGTGACGCCGATCATGGCCTACTTCCCATTAATCGTGGTGTTTGCCGCGCGCTATGACAAGCGCTCTGGAATCGGCACAGTGATTGCGTTGATGCTGCCGTACTTCGCAGTGCTCTCCGTGGTGTGGACGGCTTTCTTCATGGCGTGGTACCTGCTCGGAATCCCCTGGGGTATCTGAAGGCGCACACCTCGGCCCTCACTGGCGCACTACTGTCGGATTCAGGTGCACCCGTCGGAGGAGAGGCCATGAAGAGCGAGAACATCAACACCGAGTTCCTTGATGGCGTGCTCAACGGCTCCCATGAAGACTTCTACTACCACTTTGGAACATCGAGCTCGGACACCATGCTCGAACCGCTACGCGATGTGCGCGCGGTGATCATGGCCGGCTCAGGGGAGCGCATCAATGAGTTCGCTCAGACGTGGAGCGACCTCAACGGTGGCAGCGCCATCATCGCCTTTCCGAAAGAGGATCGCTTCGTCACGCGTTACACCGCGGGCGTCCTTTTCGCATCGCACGGGATGGGAATGCCGAGCGCATCTATCGCCGTACAAGAAGTGCTGCGCATGGTCTACTTCCTCAAAGGCGGCGACCTCGATGCGATTGATGAGGTGTTCTGGGCGAGAGTCGGAACCAGCGGCGGGGTAGGACAGCCAGGCGGCACAGTCGTCGTATCGACTGAAGGGCTGATGGCTGACCTCAAGCCCTATCGCCTCATGCAAGGTGGGCGCGGCACCTACTGGTTCGACGGCACCTTCCCTGCCGCTACGCGAGAGGCAATCCTGCGGGCGAATGAGCGATCTGGAATTCCCCTCGTGTCCGGCCGCACCATCGCCACCCACGAGTTCTTCCTTGAACAGTTCCGACTCGATGGCGCACTGCGACTTGAGACCGCTGAGACGAAACAGGATTTTCTCAACTGGTTGCGCGAGAACGACGTGGCCAACATCGAGATGGAAGGTGCGATGCTCGCTGCCTATCTCAACTGGTGGGGATTCTCGTCGTTCGCGATGATCTGCGCTGTCTTGCTCGATCGACTTGAGGGTGATCAGGTGACCTCAACTCCGCAGCAGTTGCACCAATACGGCGTCGACAGCGGCACCGTGTTGTTCAACTACCTCTCGGCGCGCCTGCTCTGATCCCCGCCCCGCGCACCTCCCCTTCCATCCCCCCCTTCCGCGAGTTCATCACTTACGCGGGTCAAATGCCCCTCTTAGGCCGCGTAACCGATGGACTCGCGCGGAAAGCGGGGAAGCGGGTGAAGGGAGAGAACTGACGGGTCGGGTCAACTCAGTGACCGTGCTTGTGACCCCACACGTCCGGGCCGGGCATCTGCCAGGGCTCCCACGTCGCATCGTCGATGAGGCACCCACCGGCGCCGAACTCGGTGAGCACGCCCACCGGTGACGCCACGTAGAACGAGAACATGTTGTCGTTGGTGTGACGGCCAATGCTCATCGCGACCGGAACGTTTTCCGCTTGCACGTAGTCCCACGCGCGACCCACCTCGTCCTCATCTTCAATTTCCAACATGAAGTGGTGCATCACGTTGGGGATGTCGAAGAAGTTGCCATCGGCCAGCGCGATGCTGTGATGGCGAGGGTTACAGTGCAGAAAGGTTGCCGTGAACGGCGCGTCGATCATGTAATCGCTCACCTTAAAGCCGAGCACGTCAACGTAGAACGCCTGCGTCTCGACCAGGGTGCGGGTCGACAGAACAACGTGACCGACTCCGAGTTCCTCAGCCACGAAGCTTGGAATGCCGCGGGGCGAGTTAAACGCCTCGCTGGTCTTCGCCGCACCTGAGTACAACTCGACGCGGTGACCGGCAGGGTCGAGGAAGTGCACCATCTGAGCGACGCGACGCACTTCGAGTTCCTCAGTAGTCGCTTCGGTAACTAACACGCCGGTAGCCTCAACCTCGCCTGCGGCGTCGCGCAATGCTGCAGAGTCCACAACTTCCCAGCCCATGTACGCGGCGCCGTTCGTGTCAGACGTTTCGACGATCACGCGCTGTTCGTTGGAGTCGATGCGGAATGACGGGCGACCGGTCTCCAGATCCACCGACTGCATGCCCAGCACGTTGGTCGCGTAGTTCGTAAACGCCGAGGGCTCGGTGGAGTTGAAGCCGAGGTATCCGAGTTGTTCGATATTCATGCGATGTCCACCTTGTCGAAGTCGGGATCTGCGTTGTACGAATGAATCCAGTCGAGTTGGCCATGTATCCACTCGCTTGATGCAAGTTGCGCGTTGCGTTGCGTGGCTTCGTCACCATCAGGAAGGTGCAATACGTCGGCGGTGACATACGACGCCTTCTGCACGCGAGCGGTACGTTCCAACCGCTGGTCTTGATATGAAGCAATCGCGGCGTCGATGTCATCGCTTTTGCTCAGACAACGCGCGAGAACGACGGCATCTTCCACCGTGACGTTGGCGCCCTGACCGTGATGTGGAACGAGGGCATGAGCAGCATCGCCTAGCAACACGACGCGACCGTCGTACCACTGCGACAGCGGTGGCCTGCGATTTAGCGCCCAGCGGCGATCGAAAGTGGGAGCGCTGATCATCTCCATGACAGCGGGGTGCCATCCTTCAAACAAGCGCAAGTGCTCGTCGGGACCCGCATCGACCATCCAGTCGTCTCCCTCCCACGCCATGCGCTTGACCAGTAGGAAGTTGATAACGTCGCCGTTGCCACCGATGGGGTAGTGCAACAGGTGACCATCCGGGCCGATCCAGAATTGGATCGCCGTCGGGTCAGGAAGGCTTGGCAGATCCTTCACATCCACAAGGCCACGGAATCCACTTCGCCCGGTGTAGATCTTGTCATCGTGTCCGACCATCAACTCGCGCACGAGTGACCGCGCTCCGTCGGCGCCGACGACGATGTCGGCTACCGCCTGCGTGCCGTCGGCGAAGTCGATCGTCACCTCGCTGCCTTCTTGCGCGTACGATGCAATTTCTTTGCCCAAGTGAATGCGGTCGTGCCCGACGGCATCGGCCAGGATTTCCTGCAGGTCGGCACGGTGAATGCCGTAGCCAGGTGCACCGTACGCGCCCAACTCCGTCTCGTCGTGCCGCGCAATGACATGACCGTCACGTCCATCGCGATAGATCAGCGCCGTTGGTTCCCACGAAACAGCGGCGAATGCATCGCCTAGACCAAACCGTTCGATGAAGCGCGATGCGTTGGCTGCGAGGTACACCGCGGCGCCGACTTCTCGCAGTTCATGCGTCTTCTCGTAGATCTGTGCTTCCATGCCGCGTTCGCGCAATGCGAGTGCCAGACTCAAACCACCAACGCCCGCGCCAATGATCGCAATGCGTTTGTCTGACTCGCTCACTTCGAGTCCCCGTAGTCGGTGGGGTCGTTGAAGAAGTCGATACACACCTTGGTGAACAGTTCGGGGTACTCGATCATCGCCCAGTGACGGCAATGCGGAATGAGGTAGCCCGTTGAGTTCTCCAACAACGTAAGGAACTCGAAGGCCTGCGTGATTGGCACGACCCTGTCTTCCTTGCCGTTGACCACCAACGTGCGCGTCTTCACCGCGGCGATCGCTTCCTCGGGGTAGTGCAGACCGTTCTCGCGCACCCATCCCATCGTTGCCTTGTACGCCGCGACGAGGTGCGGCCGCGTTGACATCTCGAACCGGTACTCAACCTGCTCGTCGGATGGGATGAAGCCAGGGTTGGCAAGCACACCGATGATGGCGCGCATTCCTTCGACGGTGAAGTCGTAATGAATTACCGGGCCGAGATCGGCCGACAATGTGCGCGCGCGCCCACCACTTCCCATCAGTACGAGGCTCTCAACCAAGTCGGGCCGCTTCATCGCAACACCAAGCGATGTCGCGCCACCCATCGAGTTACCCACCAGATGTGCGGGGCCCAAATCGAGTGCTTCGATGAAGTCGATCAACTGTTGGTTGCGTGCATCCTGCGTGTACGCGAAGTCATCTGGTGACGGCGCATCGGAGTTTCCGAAGCCCACCATGTCCATGGCGTAGGTCGATCCCCGAGCCGCAAATAGCGGGAAACAACGCTGCCAGTTACTGACGCTTTCCGCGCCAGCACCGCCACCATGAACCAAGATGACGGGCCGGCCCGAGCCCTCCCCTGCGTGGTAGTACGCGGTGGAGAAGATTCCAGTCTGAACTGATTGCTGTGCCGGCATCGCCGATGTACTCACCGAATCACCGAGCCAAGATCTGACGCAGCACACGCTCGAGGTTGGTGTCGGCCGCGTCACCATCTGCCGAACGCCACGCGATCATGTGGTCGGGACGAACAAGGATCGCTCCGCCTTCACCGATTTCCGAGATGTCAGCGAAGTCGCCGTAGATGTCTTGCACATCGCATTCGCGACCGATCGTCACCACGCGGAGGTCGATATCGAGAGCGGCACTGGCCTTCTGTGCAGAGGCAACCCACGGCGCATTGAGTTCGCGCGTGAGCAAGGTGAACTTGCCCTTGCCACATAGGTCGAACAACGCGACCTGACGCTGGTTCTTAGTGAGCCACACGTGCGGAAGGTGACGACCGGGGAACGTCGAGGCGAAGTAGTACACCTCGGGGTCGCGCGGCGGCGCAGGCGATTCGGCACCATCGGTGACGACGGCAGACGACGTGTAGAACTGGTTGAGTTCCATGCCATGGGAGTTGAAGCACATGATCGTTCCGTGCATCGCGTCGTCGAATGCCTTGCGTGCAGCAGTCGACTCGGGTGTGTGCGCATTGAGTGCTGCAAGCGATGCGGTGAACACTGCCTCGTCTGAAGCCGGCGGAAGGTGCAGTGCCATGAACAGCGGCGGCATGAGGTGGTTGCTGCGCGATACCCGATCGATGAGGTGCTCGGCAACCGGAACGCGTTCTTGACGGTAGGTGTCGAGCAGGTCGCTTCCGGCCTGACCTTGCAGCACCATCGCGAGCTTCCACGCGAGGTTGTAACTGTCTTGCACCGACGTGTTGGATCCCAGACCGTTCATGGGCGAGTGGCGGTGCACTGCATCGCCCACGCAGTACACACGGCCTGCGGTGTTGTTAGTCGCCCACATGTGGTTGACCGACCACGTCGACATCGACTCGACCTCAATCTCGATGCTGTCGTCACCGATCAGCTTGTGAGCGATTTCAACGCCGAGTGCGTCGGTAAGGTCGGGCTCACCAGCGGAGACGTCGTAACCCCACACGCCAATCCACCGGTTCCACGGACGTACTACCCGCAGCACGCCGATTCCCATTCCTGCGTGACCAACGCCTGGCTGAATGAACCAATACATGTCGCCGGGGCGGTGTTCAACAAGGTGCGTCAAGTCAGCCTTGAAGACCACGTTCATCGAACCGCCGAGACCCATCTCACCTTCGAACGGAAGGCCGGCAATCTCGGCGACGCGCGATCGGCCACCGTCGGCACCGATCAGGTACTTCGCCTTGATCTCGAACTCAGCGCCGGTGAGCGTGTCGACCACCTGCGCGGTCACAAAGTCGTCGTCTTGCGTGAAGCCGATCAGTTCAGTGTTGTTGCGCACCTTCGAACCGCGGTAGGAGGCGGCATTCACGAGGATGGGCTCGAGGTGATCTTGCGGCAGATCGCACACCGACGAGGGTGAGCCCAGATCGTGCTCGGCCTTGAAGTGCGGGTGGGTGTACCAGGTGCGCAAGCGGCCCAGTTCTTGCCCCGACAGGCTCGTGGCCCACACGTGCTCGCCCATCAGGGCCTGCGGGGTGGCCGTCTCTACGGCCTCCTGCTCCAGGCCGAGGTCACGAAGAACCTCCATCGCGCGCTGGTTGGTGATGTGGGCGCGCGGCGCGTTTGCCACCCCGCCGTGCTTGTTCAGCATCACGGTGTCAATGCCGTAGGTGGCGAGCAGCGCCGCGGCGCTGGCGCCGGCGGGTCCTGCACCGACGATGAGAACGTCTGTTTCGACTGTGGGGGTGGCCATTGCGAGGGCTCCTTAACGTCACCGGAAATCAAGTATTGGACCGATCGGTTGGTCTATAAGTGACGAGAGTCACTCAATACCGGCGTAGGCGTCAAGGGATATCGGCATAATGTCCGTTATACGGACGACATCAGTGGTGAGCGGCTGCTAGGTGGGAGGGGCGGTACGCAGTTCTCGGCTGCGCGCCTCACCAATGGCAACCAAACCGGCCACCATCTGGTCGATCAGTTCAACCACCGGCTTTCCGTCGTGCGATTGCAACGACACGAACAGCCCGTCGAACCCGACCATTGCGTAGAACGACAGCTCTCGACCGACGATTCTCGCGACGTCGTCACCTTCACCGATGAACGATGAACGAATCATGTGCTCGAGGTAGGCGCGGCCTTCCGTGCGCACACGCACCACCGTTTCCATGGCTTCAGGTGCTTCTTCGGCTTCGTCACTGATGACGAGCAAGATAAGCAGGCGTAGGAACTCCGCTCGATGCACCCACACGTCACCGGTGCGCTGGAAGTACCACTCCAGACGTTCTCGCGATGTTCCGTCGGATGGTGGGTTGCTGTGTGCCTCAGTCATCGCGTCAAAGAACTCGCGGGCACCACGTTCCATCACAGCGGCGAGCAAGCCTGCCTTCGAACCAAAGTGGTGGTAGATCGCGCTCTTCGGAATTCCTGCCTCGTCGGCAAGTGTCGACATCGACGAACCGGCGTAGCCGCGGGCAGCCATCACCCGTGCCGAGGCGTCGAGAATTTCCTGACGTGAGCGACGGCCGCGACTGTTGCTGCTTGACCCCGAGTTCGACACGGCGTCAGTGTAGGCCGGGATGTCGGCGCAGAGTCACATCGGAGGGTGCACCATCCCCTTCCTCAACCCACTTCTGTCCCTCCCCCCCCTTCCGCGAGTTCATCACTTACGCGGGTCAAACGCCCCTCTTAGGCGCGTAACCGATGGACTCGCGCGGAAAGCGGGGGAAGGAAGAGCTGACTGGCGGCCGCTGCGTAGTGACCCGCTCTGCTAGACGCACTAGCGTAAGTGCGTGGCCGACTACGCGGGAATCGACTTCCTCGTCGAGGGAGCGCTGCCGGCACCGCGCCTCACCGAAGCCGACGCGCAGCAACTCGCCCACGCACACTTCGGTATCGATGCAAGCGCCACGTCGCTCGGAAGCCAACAGGACGCCAACTTCCTGCTGACCCAAACAGACGGCACCATCGTCGGCGTACTGCGTGTGGCGAACCCCGCGTTCACCGCCGCCGAACTTGACGCGCAGGATGCTGCCGCCGATCACATGGCCGCCCGCGATCCCTCACTTCGTGTGGGCACCGTGCTCAGTCGCGAGGCGCCACTCACTGCGATGGTGCAGACTCCCGACGGACCTGCACGTGCTCGGGTTCTGCGCTATCTCGACGGCGGAACTCTGTACGACCGCGACCATCTCTCGACCCGCGCCATCGCCGAACTCGGCGCGCTCGCTGCGCGGGCCAATGTGGCTCTCGCCGACTTCGATCACCCGGGTCTACACCGTCGAATTCAATGGGACTTGCAGTACGCAGACGTCGTGGTGTCGCACCTCATCGCGCACATCACCGACGACGAGCAGCGCACGCGCATGCAAGCAATCGTCGATGCCGAGTGGGCCACTGTTCTCACGCACGCACCACACTTGCCACGGCAGGCCATGCACAACGATGTCACCGACACCAACGTGGTCTGCACAGTGCGCAACGGTGCGCGCATTCCCGACGGCATCATCGACTTCGGCGACCTCACCCACTCATGGTCAGTGGGCGATCTTGCAGTCGCACTCAGTTCAGTTCTTCGGCACCCAGGCGTTGACCCCGCCCGTACGCTGCCGGCGATCAGCGCATTCCACGCCATCAGGCCACTGTCGGAAAATGAGGTCGCCGCTCTGTGGCCCTTGGTCGTTGTGCGCGGCGCCGTGTGCCTGATGAGTAGCGAACAGCAAGTGACAATCGACGAGAACAACCATTACGCCGCCGAATCGATCGCTGAGGAAACTGCCATGTTCGAGGGGGCAGCATCGGTGCCCTCTCCTGTGATGGAAGCACTCATTCGCGACATGCTCGGAATGAGTGACGCCTCCCCTCACATCACACCGACGGGCTCACTTTTCGCAGACCTCAGCCCCGACGACATCGCCGTGCTCGATCTGGGCTGGGACTCGAACCTGATGAACGCCGGTGCCTGGCTCGACGCCTCAACAGCAGACCGCGGCGCATCGACGTTGATTGCCGCAGGTGCACGCGCCATCGTCACGCGATGGGGCCAACCGCAACTCACGGCGTCGCGGGCCTTATCCGAGTGGTCACCCGCGACCGTTCCGACCGGAATTGACGTGCGGCTCGCATTTCCTCTGACGCTCACTGCACCCTGGAGTGGCGAGGTCGTGCCGCGCCACAATGGTTTCGCGCTGCGCGGTTCCGACGCCACGCTCATCATTGAGTGCGACGAGTCGACAGCAACAGCTGCCGGCCCTGTCATCGCGGGCCACCCGCTCGTCACGACCACTCGAGCACGAATCACTGTGGTCGTCGGAGTCGACGTGCCCGCATTCGTGCGCCCCGAGTACGCGCCCGGATGGCTCGCACAGGTCGCCGATCCCGCTGCCTTGCTCGGCCTCGCACAACATCAACCTCAACACGACGACACGTTCGCGCGCAGGGAACGCACCGTCGCGTCAGTGCAGGAGCACTACTACGTCGAGCCGCCTCGCATCGAGCGCGGCTGGCGTCACCACTTGATCGACACCAACGGCCGCGCCTACCTCGACATGGTCAACAACGTCACGGTGCTCGGGCACGCGCACCCGCGCGTTGCCGACGCGGCGGTGCGACAACTCAACCGGCTCAACACCAACTCGCGTTTCCACTACTCCGCAATCGCCGAACTCTGCGAACGCCTCACCGCGTTGCTGCCCGAGTCGCTCGACACGGTGTTCCTCGTCAACTCCGGATCGGAAGCAACCGACCTCGCACTACGGCTGGCAATGGCCGCTACTGAACGCGTCGATGTGCTCGCAATGCGCGAGGCCTACCACGGCTGGACCTACCTTTCCGATGCCGTCAGTACCTCAACCGCCGATAACCCCACGGCACTCGAGACACGGCCCGAGTGGGTGTGCATTCTCGACTCGCCCAACTCATACCGCGGAACTCACCGCGGCGCCGACGCTCACCTCTACGCCGCCGATGCGGTGCGCACAATCGATGAGTTGGCCGCGAACGGTCGACCCCCTGCCGCCCTCATCGCCGAAACTTTCTACGGAAACGCGGGCGGGGTTGCGCTTCCTGAGGGTTATCTCGCCGCCGTCTACGACGCAGTGCGCCGACACGGTGGACTGGCAATCGCCGACGAAGTACAGGTCGGTTACGGCCGATTGGGATCGTGGTTCTGGGGCTTTGAGCAACAGGGCGTCGTGCCCGACATCGTGGCGGTCGCGAAAGCAATGGGAAACGGACATCCCCTCGGCGCGGTCATCACCTCCCGCGAGATCGCTGATCGCTTCGCATCACAGGGATACTTCTTCTCCTCAACCGGAGGAAGTCCCGTGTCGTGTGCCGTCGGCCTTGCAGTACTCGACACTTTGCGCGACGAACACCTGCAAGAAAGCGCCAGACTCGTCGGCGCTCACTTGAAGCAACGCATGCTCGAACTCGGCGAACGCCACGCGCTCATCGGCGCCGTTCACGGCGAGGGGCTCTACATGGGGGTCGAACTCGTACGCGACAGAGACACTCTCGAACCCGCAACCGAGGAGACGTACGCGATCTGCGAACGACTACTCGAACTCGGAATCATCGTTCAGCCCACCAGTGACCGCATGTGCGTCTTAAAGATCAAGCCACCACTGTGCATCGACATCGCGGCCGCTGACTTCTTTGCCGACATGCTCGACAAGGTGCTCACCGAAGGTTGGTAAACGCCGCGCGATTCCCTCGTCCTCATGCCGTCATGCCGAGGAGAGAACTACCAAGCCGTACGCGACGGAGTAACGATGACCGAGAATTCCTGCAACATCACCGCGAGCTGGCACCGTTCCGGGAAGTGCGCGCGCCACGACGCCTAGCAATTCATCATCACCCGCCGGTCCTCCCACGAGGATCACCTCGTGCGGCACGCCACCCCCGGCACGAGCAAGGTTCGCGCCGATAACAGCCGACTTCAGTCGAAGCCGCAGACCCCGCCATTCCGAGGGCGCCAAGGGAGTTTCAAAAGGAAGAAGGCCGGCCGGTCCCGGAACCGTGAGCCACCCGACTAGCCCGGCGCCAGCAGGGGAATCGAGGTAGCGCCGAATACCGTCTTCATCGAGAGCAATCTGCGGTGACTCAATGCGTGAGCAGGGCCCGCGTTTGACCCACTCAGCCTGACCGCGACCGATTCCGAGAACTGTGGCAACCGACTCGGTGAGTAGGTGGCCGGCACCAGCAAGCAGACGAGCGTTGTTGTCGCCATCAACCAGGTCAATAGTGCCCGCTCCGATATCAACCACCATCGCGTCAGGATGCGCAGACGGAGTCGTGAGAGCCCCGGCCCGCGCGGCCGCTGCTTCCGAATACACCAATCGACAGGCGCGTCCGGACCACTGCGCGATCGCCGCTGCAGGATCGGCGATGTCACCGCCACCATCAACCAGTGCAGCCAGCAGAACTGTGCGCGCTGAATCACTCGGCGCGCGTAGCAGCGACTCTTCCATCACGTGGGCCAGGTCGACTCCCCAGATGTCGTCAACACTGAGCGAGCCTCGGTGATCGAGAGTGGCGGCGCGTCCTCCGCAGGCGATCTCATGCAACGCATCGAGCAGCGACATGCGCCTGCCATCTGAGAACGTGATCGCGCAGTCGTCGCCACGTTCGCGAGGGCGCTGTGTCGATGCACCACCACGCGCCACGGTCGCATCGCGTGAACCGCGCACGGCTGCGGCGGCCAACTCGGCGTGGTCGTGTTCATCGGGTCGCAACTGCAGCAGGTGAGCAAGTGCCACCGGGTCACTGAGTCGTTGCACGGTACGTCCTGGCGGCGCGACTTCGACCGCAATCAGTTCGGCCTGCAGTGCGCGGTCGACGTCAATGCCGTCGACGACCGGAACGGCGTCATCGAGTCGGCTCGAGACAAGCACCGCCTCATCGCCGGAGAGAAGTACCGCGACAACCCGAGCGCCCGCGGCACGCCACGCGCCGACGGCCGCCACCGTATCGCGGAAGCCCAGCGGGTCGCGCGCAACGAGCACCACCGGGGCATCGCTTGACGTCGGCGAGTCAGTTGTGGCAACGGGGCGCCCGACTGCCACACCGAGGCCACCAGGGGTAGGCCGCCCAGCGACCACCCATGAGATTCGCCCCAAATCAATGTCAGCCTTGGCAACCGCGAGCTCACGGGTGAGCACCGGTCGCTGAGGTGCCACCACCACGACATCGCACGCAACACCAGCCGCGCGTTCGATGCGCTCGAGCACCGACAAAGCACCCCGTAACGCCTGCTCTGTTCCCTTCATGCCGCGCGTCGGCGATCGATCCCACGCGAGAGGACGCGGCGGATTCACGCTCGCGTCGGCAATCACCACTTCAGTCGTGGCGTTGCCCACGTCGATTCCGGCGATGATGCTCACTGCAGTAAGCCGCGCCGCTCGTAAACCGTTGCTGCCTCACGAAGCAGCACGGCATTCATGGTGGCTCCCCGCTGTTCCAGTGAGTCGGCAATGGTGAGCAAGTCTGCGGCCGATGATCGCCCAGGTCGGAGTGCTTCATAGATGGCGAGCACTTCGGAATCGGGCAGATCAGTGAGTTCGGCCGCACGTCGGAAGTTCGCGGCGAGTTGCGGATTACCTGCGCCCTCGGCCACCTGCGCTTGGTGTTCAAGCGTCTCGGGATGAATTCGCACGTCATCATTTCCTAGTGCACGCTCGCGCAGTGCGTCGAGAGTAATGTCGTCGCGCTCGCGCCCACTGCGCGCCCGCGTCACGAGTCACTCTCCCTCGCCGCGAGTTCGAGAGTTTCAGGAGCGCCATCGACCTGAGCGCATGCCCTCTCAATCGCCACGAGCGAGATCACCTTGGTGTGGTATCTCGCTTCGATCGCTTCATCGGAATAGGGGTTTCGCGCGGGCTCCGGGGTAGATCCCTTCGCATGTCGACCAGCGTTGATTCCGAGTTGGCGGTAGAGCCCGCGCGTGACAGTGGGCGCCACGCTATATAGCTCAAGATTGGCCAACGGGGTCAAATCGCGTCGGTGAATGAGGGCCGTGCCCTTGGCTTGCAATCCAATGGCGATACCTGAACCGGCAAGTCGTGCCGCTTCCAGCCCGATGCGCCCGAGGTCGATGGTGTCGTTGATGCGCACGATACGGCCCGCGCACCCTTCCTCCTCCAGCCCTGCCACCAATTCCTCGATGACGTCGTTGACGGGAAGGCCCGAGAGCGTGACCCACAGTTCGCGTCCGGTGGCAGCCGAAACTCCGATCACCACATCGCGCGGATCATGGCCTTGCGCTGCAGGACCGACCACACGCAGTCGGTTGTTGCGAGATTGTGCTTGCTCGGCGCGCAAGTCTTCGACCGATCGCTGTTGGCGCACTGTGTCGATCTCATGTTGACGAACCGGCGTTGGTTGATAGCCCGTACCCGGACCTGCATAGTCGTTGGCATCGGTGATGAGTGAGAGCACCTGCATCTCTTCAGTGAAGATGGCGGCGGTCTGCAAATAGTCGCCGTCGACCCGGGCGCGCAGCATCGCGAGTACGCGCTCAGCTTCCCGTTCATACCCGCATTCGTCGAGCGCACGCGCTACATCGAGCATGGTGATACCGGTGTCACGGATGAGGCGAGCTGCAGTCAGCGGAACCATGAGGTCAGCGGCCGGCACATCCTTGGAACCTGCCGCATCAATGGCTTGCTCAACCCATTCATCGGAAAACTCAGCGAGGCCAAGGTGACGATACACATCGCGCACCGCCTCGGCTGCTCGTCGACGCAAGCGTTCAACCTCGTCGGCATCGGCGGTTCTCAGCCCACCATCAACACCCCAGTCGCGCTGCATCACGAGGTAGTCATCGATGTCCTCAGCGTTCCACTGGCTCGGCCCGAACATGTTGTCGTACCGCTGAATCGACCCAAAGCCGCTGCAAATGAAATCAGTTCCGGCGATGAAGATGGGGTGCGTACGCGAGGTGCGACGCACATCGCTTTCGCTCATGAGCGCATCGTTTCCGGTACACGCTTCAAGATTGCGCAGCATCACCATGAGGTTCTCTGCCATCAATGAACGAACGCCACCTGGCACCGAGCCGGCCACCGATGCTGAGTCGATGCCGCCATTTTGAACTCCCTGGGCACCAATGGCGCGCGCGAGTGACACGCAGCGAGCTTCAAGGTAGAACATTGAGCAACCCTCGGCTCCGCCCATCAGAGCTTCGGCACCGCCACCAGAAGTGACGCGCATCTTGATACCGCGACTGGCGTATGCAGAGGTGAGAAACGCCTTGCTCCACGGAGTGTCATCGCCATCAGTGAAGATCTGTTCAGTGCCGTAGAGCGACACTGTCTCGGCGTACGACACCAGGCCGCGCATCCCCATTTCGAGTTCGAGTGCCTCTTCCACCGAGCACTGCACCAACACACCCGGTGACCCCACTGCGACGCCGATACTGACGGCCACGGCATTCGAGGGAGCGTCACCGAGCACCGGAACTGTGGTTTCAACTTCGCGAAAACCAAAGGCAACAGCGGTAGCCGCATCGGCGGCAAGCAGCAGCGGGTCGTCGGATCTATTCGTCACGTGCGCTTGGTTGCTTGGGGTGCGGCGCGCCCGCGCCTTTGTCATGGCAATCACCAGTTCCGCCGGACGCAAAACCGCGAGTACGCGCGCGAGTTTGGCGGGAGTCATACCCGCCACAAGTCGCACAAGTTCGGAACGAGGCACACCGGGATCGACGATCATGCGCGCCAGCGTGGTGTCATCAAGAGCCATCGCCTCGTCTGCAACACCAAGGTCAAGTCCGTGCGAGGCAATGAAGGTATCGATTGAATCGAAGGCCGACTCATCGCGCCCGTCCATGCGCGTGACTCTTCCGTCAACGACGACAAGTTCAGGTTCGGGGTCGGCAGGCGAATTGAATGCAAGCAATCCCAGAGTTGCATCCTCGACTGCAAAGCCGTCGAGGTTCACCCGCTGCTCATCCATAAAACGGAAGCGTCCGACGGTCACGTTGTTGCCTCCCGTCGCGTCAGACATCGGCCACTGATCACACGACCGCGACGTACCGGAACTCTACTGGTGAATATCAACGATGAGAATGCAAATCCATGGCAGCTGCGGTGCCCGCTATGCGCGTTGATACGAGTCGAGGTCGCTCATGCCCGTGAGCTCTGCCACCCACCGCACCATCTGCTGGTGCAAGAAGGCCGAATGCTCACCGCGAGCGCTGCGCCGCCACGGCTGTAGACAAGGGTGGACGGATCTGCGCCATGGTCGACAGGCGGTGGCGCCCTAGATCAGACCAGAAATTTCGAGGGCCAGAAGCAGTTGCACCCCAGAGACCTCCATCACTGTAAGAAACAACCATTAGTGAGATGGAACGAAATATTAACGCAACCAATTGTTGCTAATTGGTTCGATTAATTGGTACGCTCCAATCGCGCGACGATGCATCATGCGAGGGGTATCCATGTCCGACGACTCGATAGAACCCGCCGGAGGGTTCGATTACGGCGCCTTCTCATTCGCCTCGAAGGATGAGGTGCTGGCCAAGTCCAAAGAGTTCTGGAACCCGGGAAAGACCCAGTTTTGGATCGATACTGGGGTTCCCTTGGTCATCGATCGGCGCGAAAACTATTTCCTCTACGACATGTCCGGCAAGCGCCTGATCGACCTGCACCTCAACGGCGGCACGTACAATCTCGGCCATCGCAATGCCGAGGTGGTGCAGGCAGTCACCTTGGCGATGCAGCACTTCGACGTCGGTAACCACCACTTTCCGGCCCTGGCTCGTACGGCCCTCGCCGAGGCCCTCATCACCAGCGCCCCGGGGGGACTCTCCAAGGTCATCTACGGCTCCGGTGGTGGTGAGGCCATCGATATCGCGATCAAGACCGCCCGACACACCACCCAGAAGCGCAAGATCCTTTCGATCGTCAAGGCGTACCACGGGCACACCGGGCTCGCGGTGGCCACTGGTGACGAGCGCTTCTCGAACCTGTTCTTGTCTGATCGACCCGAAGAGTTTCCGCATGTTCCGTTCAACGATCTCGAAGCGATGGAGGGGGTTCTTCGGGGCCGCGACATTGCCGCCGTAATCATGGAGACCATTCCGGCAACCTACGGCTTCCCCCTGCCAGAGCCGGGCTACCTCGAATCGGTCAAGCGGCTCTGTGAGGAGTACGACGCCCTATACATCGCCGACGAGGTGCAGACCGGCCTGATGCGCACCGGCGAGTTGTGGGCTATCACCAAGCACGGTATCGAGCCGGACATCATGGTGACGGGTAAGGGCATTGGCGGTGGAATGTACCCCATCGCATGTGTGCTCATCAGTGAGCGCTGCGCAGGGTGGCTCACCGAAGATGGGTTTGGCCACATTTCGACCTTTGGCGGTGCTGAACTCGGGTGCATCGCCGCGCTCAAGGCACTCGAAGTCTGCTCGCGCCCTGAGACCCGCTCGATGGTGCACTACATCGCCGACACCGTGGGTCAGAGGCTTCGGGCAATTGCCGAAGTGTACCCGGATTGGCTCGTTGGCATTCGTCAGAACGGGGTAGTAATCGGGTTGGAATTCAACCACCCCGAGGGCGCCAAGTATGTGATGAAGCAGCTCTACGAGAACGGTGTGTGGGCAATCTTTTCCACACTCGATCCGCGTGTTCTGCAGTTCAAGCCCGGGGTGTTGATGAAGCCCGAACTCGTTGACGAAGTTCTTGACCGCACCGAGATTGCCATCGGTCGGGCGTACCGTGAAGTACGCGGTACCAACGATTTGGGTCGGCGGAGGGTCGCCTGATGGGCGCGACGGTATTCGAGTTGCCGCTCGAGCCAGCGGGCGTGCCACGTGGTCGCGCCATGATCGAACGGGCCGAATGGGCCGCGCGTGCCTTCGCCACCTACGACGCTGCCACGGTCGCACGCATTGCTGACGCCGCCGCCCAAGCGGCTGCTCAGCATGCCCGCGAATTTGCGGAAGCAGCGGTTAGCGAGACGGGGTTCGGAGTCGTCGAGCACAAAGTGCTGAAGAACATTGCGTGCTCGACCGGAATCATCGAGACCTACCGCGGCCACGACTATGTGAGCCCGCGCATCGACGAGGTCGCGAAGATCGTCGAGATTCCTCGGCCGGCAGGTGTGGTGCTCGCTCTCACGCCTTCGACCAACCCAGTCGCAACAGTCTTGTTCAACATTGTGCTAGCCCTGATTACCCGCAATGCAATCGTTGTGTGTCCGCATCCCTACGCTAAGCGGGTGTGCGCGGAGGCCGCGCGAGTCATGGCCGAGGCGGCCGTGGCCGCGGGAGCCCCTGACGGCTGTATTCAGGTGGTCGACGAACCCAACATCGCACTGGTCGATGCGCTGATGACCGATGAGCGCACCGATGTGATTCTTGCGACCGGTGGCACCGCGATGGTGCGTGCGGCGTACAGCAGTGGCAATCCCGCCATCGGAGTTGGCCCCGGAAACGTTCCCGTTCTGGTCGATCGCACCGCAGACCTGGTACGGACTGCCGAGCGCATCATCGAGAGCAAGTCCTTCGATCACTCCATCCTGTGCACCAACGAGAGTGTGCTGATCGTGGAGGATGTCATCGCCGACCGGTTACTCGCAGAGATGCGCAAAGCCGGCGGGCACGTGCTCGATGACTCCGAGCGCGATCGAGTGCGCACCCTGCTGTTCCCCAACGGTCACCTTGACACCCGCTGGATTGGCAAGTCAGCGGTCGAGATTGCCGCTGCTTCTGAGGTCACTGTCCCGGCGCGCACGCGCGTGCTTCTGGCTCCCTTTGAACTCGCGGTACCCGAGGAGATGCTGGCGCACGAGAAGTTGTGTCCGGTGCTCGGCGTGGTGCGCGTACCCACCGCTGCGCGCGGTATCGAGGTGGCTAAGGCGGTGCTACGCATTAGCGGCGCCGGTCACTCTGCTGCCATCCACAGCACTGACTCGGCCACGGTGATGGACTTTGCCGCTGCCGTGCGCGTGCTGCGCGTTGCGGTGAACGTGGGCAACAGCCTTGGCAGCTCAGGCATTCAGACCAATCTTGCCCCCGCCATGACGATCGGTACGGGCTTCTTCGGCCGCTCATCGGTCGGCGAGAACCTCGAGCCGCGTCACCTGGTCAACTTCACTCGCATCGCCTACAACGCCGATGATCGCGAGCGCATGGGTGACTTCAGCGGATTGAGCCCTTGGCAAGCCCCCCAGGGTCCCGTTCCTGCCTACCCGTACGCATCCAACGAGCGCGCAGCCTCGGTGACACACCTCGCCACCGTACGGCCCGAAGCAGTCGGTGGCTCAACAGACGAACTGCGCGAAGAGATTCGCCGGCTCATCATCGACGAACTCACGAATTTGATGAAAGGCTGACATGGCCGAACTTCGCTCTTTCATCTTCCTCGACCGGCTGCAACCGCAGACCATGTCGTGCCTTGGCTCGTGGGTGCGAGGTTCTCTGCCCCGTGCGGATGTGGCCGCCCAAATCATTGAAGTCGCACCGGGGATCGACATCGAGCCACTCACCGATGTTGCACTCAAGCACGCCGAGGTTGGCGCGGGCATCTTGGTGGTGGAACGACAGTTTGGCTACCTCGAGGTGCACGGTCCCGCCGAGGCCGTGCGCAGTGCAGCAGGAGCCGTGCTCGATCGGCTGGGAGCTACTCCCGCCGACGCCTTGCGGCCGCAGATACTCGCCTCTCGCATCGTGCCGAGTGTCGATCGCCAACACGCGTTCTTGATCAACCGCAACAAGCTGGGGTCAATGCTTCTCTCGGGTGAGTCGCTCTTCGTTCTCGAGATGCAGCCAGCGTCGTACGCGATCCTTGCCACGAATGAGGCTGAGAAGGCAGCGCGCATCAAGGTGGTCGACTACCGCATGATCGGAGCGACCGGTCGCGTGTACCTCAGTGGTCGCGAGTCCGACGTACGCGCCGCGGCCGAAGCCGCTGAAGCTGCTTTGGGGGCGGTGGTGTGACAACCGACCAGAGCGGTCTACTACGCGACATGGTGCGTGAAGTACTGCGCGATGTGCTGCCAGCACTCGTCGAGGAATCCACGCTGACTCGACTGCAGGGTGGCACGTCCATGAGCACCGCCGCGCCGGCTGCCACCGACGGCCGCGAGCTTGTCGCACTGCGTACTGACGCCGACCTCGATGCGTTCGTGCAGCGCATTGTGCAACTGGCCCAGAATCCCGTCTCGCGTCAGCACCTCACCTCAGGTCGACGGCGCTTCGGCCTTGCCCAGACAGGTGTGGTGGGTACGCCCACGGCGTCGACTTCACTACGTCGCATCGAGCGCGGAGTTGTTACCGAGCGCACGGTACGCGAGGCAGCGGAAGCCGGCCACGCTCTCATCACTGCTCGGGGAGTTGTTCTTACCCCGCTCGCGCGCGACCGCGCTCGGGCACTTGGCGTCGAGATTACAAAGGAGTCGTAACCATGTTGCGAGCCACCGTCATCGGGAACGTATGGGCCACCAAGAGACTCAGCGAAGTACCCCACGGTGCCTTCCTAGAGGTCGAGATTGAGGGCGGCACTCGCCTGGTCGCATTCGACCCTCTCGGTACAGGTATCGGCGAACAGGTGCTGGTTGCCACTGGGTCAGTGGCGGCTGCGTGGTTCCCCTCGCCCGCACCTATCGACGCCCTCATCATCGGATCAATTGACCAGTAGCACCGACCAGACTCCCAGGCTCCGACAGACGCCTAGGACTAACGAAAGGGAAACACTATGTCGAACAACGCGCTTGGAATGATCGAGACCCGAGGCTACGTTGCCGCTCTCGCGGCCGCTGACGCCATGGTCAAGGCCGCCAATGTCGTGATCGTGGGCCGCGAGCAAGTGGGAGCTGGTCTCGTCGCTGTCACCATTGTCGGTGACGTTGGCGCTGTGAAGGCAGCCACCGAAGCGGGAGCTGAAGCTGCATCGTCCGTAGGTGAACTCGTGTCAGTGCACGTCATCCCGCGTCCGCACCCGGAAGTCGCGAAGACCTTCGCCACCTCGGCTGAGGCGTGACACCTGCGCCGGAGCTGCGCGTCTACCTGCTCATCGAGGACTTGCAACAGCAGTTCGCCGCGTATATGGGCACGCCCATCCGGGCGAGGGGTTACCCGCCGTTCGCCGGGCAGCACTCACTCATCGTCGAGGTCGCACCCGGCCTAGCGATAGAGCGCGTGACTGACCTTGCATTGCGCTCAGTGCCGTTAGTTGAGCCGGGGCTGCTTTTCGTCGAGCGTCAATTCGGCATTCTCGAGGTGCACGGATCGAGTCTCGACGATGTGCGCGCGGCCGGGCAGGCGATTCTTGCGGGGATAGGAGCCAATGCGCACGATCAATTGCGCCCCCGAGTGTTGTTCCAGGATGTCATCGAGGCGGTGACCGATCAGCATGCAGTGATTATCAACCGCAATCGGGAAGCATCCATGTTGCTTCCCGGCGAGACGCTCCTGGTGTACGAGATGACCCCGGCACTGTTCGCGGCCATGGCAGCGAACGAGGCTGAAAGAGCAGCACCGGGAATCACCCTCGTCGACGTCTCCATGGTCGGAGCAGCCGGTCGGCTCTACATTGGTGGTTCGCTGGCCGACGTGCTGGTCGCCCGGGATGCGATCGACCGCGCACTTGAAGCTGTGATCGGGCGGGAGCACTAAGGAGGCAGCGCAGTGGATAGCGAGCTTGAGCGACTCGACGCAATCGCGCGCGGCTTTCTCGTGCACTACGGTATCGCCCCGTCCGAGGAGCTGACGCTGCTCAACATCTCGGAGAACGCAACCTTTCTCGTTCGTGACCCGCGCCGCGATGACCCCACCATCCTGCGACTGCACCGGATGAACTACCACAGCCGTGAGGCGATCGAAAGCGAACTTGCGTGGGTGGAAGCCTTGAGCGAGGCCAACGTAGTGCGCACGCCTACGGTGATTCCTGCCGCTGACGGTCGACGGGTGGTCGACGGTGCGCAGCCCGATGGAGAAAGCCGTCACGCGGTGATGTTCGAATTTCTGCCAGGAATTGAGCCACCGGGAGATCGGCTAGTCGACAGCTTCCGTACGCTGGGCGCCATCGCGGCAAGGATGCACGTGCATGCCCGGTCATGGAAAAGGCCGGCCGGTTTCACCCGATTCACCTGGGACTTCGAGTCAACGCTTGGTCCGCAGGGGCGTTGGGGCAATTGGCACGACGGAATGGGAGTCGGCCGGCAGGAGCAGCAAGTGCTCGGACGTGCGGCCGATCTAATGAGTCGACGTCTCGCAAACTACGGCTCTGATTCAACTCGATTCGGTCTAGTGCATGCCGATATGCGCTTAGCAAACCTCCTCCTCGACGGTGATTGCGTATCGGTGATCGACTTCGATGACAGTGGATTCAGTTGGTACATGTACGACTTGGGCAGCGCCCTGTCATTCATTGAAGATCACCCGCAGGTTCCTGAGATGATTGCATCGTGGACAAACGGATACCGAGAAGTCACCAGCCTGGCAGCCGAAGATGAAGCCGAGCTTGAGACATTCGTGATGCTCCGGCGACTCCTTCTGGTTGCCTGGATTGGATCGCACTCAATGACCGAGACTGCACAGCAGATGGGAACGCCGTACACGACAGTCAGTTGCGAACTGGCCGAGACCTACCTTTCGCGCCATTCCTGATCGAGAGAGGACGTCAATGCTCACTCCTATTCATGGCCGCTCGGTCGTGGTGACGGGCGGCACCAAAGGAATCGGTAAGGGCATTGCCCGCATTTTCGCCATGCAGGGAGCGCACGTTCTGCTGACCGGACGCGATGAGGCAGCGGCACGCAGCACCTGCGCCGAACTGAACGCGCTCGGCGACGGCACGGCGTCGTACGTCATGTCCAACGTCGCCGACCGCACCTCATGCGACCATGTCGCTGCCACTGCCATCGAGCGTCACGGAGGCATTGATGTGTTGTGCGCCAACGCGGGAATCTTCCCTGATGCCAAGCTCTCGCGAATGACTGAGGCCGACATTGACCTCGTATTCGACACCAACGTCAAGGGAATGTTCTTCTCGGTCCAGGCTTGCCTTGACGCACTCACCTCATCCGGACGCGGTCGAATTATCCTCACCTCGTCGATCACCGGTCCCATCACTGGATACCCCGGTTGGTCTCACTACGGCGCGAGCAAGGCCGCGCAGTTGGGCTTCATGCGCACAGCGGCCGTTGAACTTGCCCCCCGCGGGATCACCGTCAACGCGGTATTGCCGGGTAATGTGGCCACCGAGGGTCTCGCCGATCTGGGCGACGAATACCGGCGCTCAATGGAAATGTCCATTCCCATGCGGCAACTAGGCAACGTCGAAGACATTGGTAACGCCTGCCTGTACTTCGCTTCCGACGAAGCGCGTTACGTTACCGGCCAGGCTCTCGTGGTCGACGGTGGCCAGGTTCTGCCCGAGTCACTGGCCGCACTGGAGGCGATGGACTGATGGTGCACGAGCGGGGGCGAACAGAACCGGTGGGCCCGGTGGCGCGCGACGCCCTCGCCCGACTGCGCGAGATGTTGTCCCTCCCCGGAGAAATGGCCAGTGCACGACTGGGAGCTGAGCGCGATCTCGCCGCCGAACTCGGCGTCAGTCGCTCGGCATTGCGCAGCGCACTTGGCGTGCTCGAGGAGGAGGGTCGCGTTCACCGAGTCGCAGGCCGCAACGGGGGTGTCTACGTCACAGAGACCAAGGTCGAGCGCGACCTGTCGCAGATCGTGGGAATTCCCGCTCTGCTGCGCGAGCAAGGCTTCACCGTGGGCTCGCGCCTCGTCAGTGTGGCGGTTGTGCCAGCAGATGAACGAGCCCGCGAGGCACTGGAGTTGGCAGTGGGCGCGCACGTCGTTGATCTGGTGCGCATCCGACTCGCCGACGGAACGCCCATCTCTCTAGAGCATGCCCGCATTCCCGCCGATCGAGCGCCAGGGCTGATCGAGCGTGAGTTGGGTGGCTCGCTCTATGAATTGCTGGACCGCGAATACGACCTCCGGCCGCACGAGGCTATCGAACGCATCGAGGCGATGTCTGCTACCCGCGACGAGGCGGCGATTCTGGGTGTGCGGGCAGGTGATCCGCTGCTGTCCGTCACGCGCACCACCGTTGACGCGCAGGGAGTTCCGTTCGAGTACAGTCACGATCGCTTTCGAGCCGACCGAACGCGCGTGGTGGTGAGGTCACCGGGAAGCCGCGACGCGACGGGGGTCAGTCGCATCACCGGCAGGGTGCTCGAACTACGCAGCCGCGGCGCCTGAACCCCTTGTCGAGTTGCACGGCTAGTTGCTGAGCCAGACGTGTGGTCAGACGATATCCCCGTGCACGTCGGCGGCCACTACGTCACCGCTTCGCACGACCCGGCGGTGAAGTAACTCTCGGTTTCGGGCCACACAGTACCTGTGAGTATTGCCTTGAGACCAGTCGTTGAATCGGCGCAATCATCGTTCAGCCCACCAGTGACCGCATGTGCGTCTTAAAGATCAAGCCACCACTGTGCATCGACATCGCGGCCGCTGACTTCTTTGCCGACATGCTCGACAAGGTGCTCACCGAAGGTTGGTGAACGCCGCGCGAGTTCATCAGTTACGCGGCCTATCCACCCCCAATAAGCCGCATACCTGATGAACTCGCGCGGAAGGGGGTGATGCAAATCCGAGTCAGCGCAGTGCCTCGAGGAATCGCAGGTACGCGGTCGCCCCTGCGTCAGCGACACCGATTCCTCGATCACCGGCCCACGCAGCGCGGCCCTTCTTCGCAGCGATAGCGGCGGTCTCTGCGATTCCCGTCGCAGCTGCGGTGATCGCAGCCTCGAGCGCACCACCATCGGCGCTGAGTTCGGCAGCATCGAGACTGGGCACGAGTGCGTCGAGGATCGTCTTGTCACCCACGGCACTCTTCCCGCGTCGCGCGATTGTCTCGGCCACGACCCGACCGAAAGCAACCACTTCGGCAGTTGACACCTCAGTGAGTTCGATCGCCTTCGCGCCCGCTTTCACACCCGAGGAGACCAGGGATGCATAGGTCGAGGGGTTCGCCGTTCCGAATGCGTCGACTGCCGCGAGCACGACCTCATTGGGAAGCGCATCGGCGTCAAGCGTGGCCAGACGCGTACGCACCGCGGCCGCTCCCTTGGTGATCGTGATGCCCAGATCACCGTCACCCACTTCGGCGTCGAGTTCGCGCAGTTCGTCACCTGTCGATGCCAGCCGCTCGCACGCGGTGTCAAGCACCGCGGCGAGTTCCGACCCGTTCACAGCATCGCGCCAACGAAGGGTGACGATGCCGGTTGAGCGAGCAGGTGACGAAGGCGATCATCGAGGCGCACGACGGTGAGCGACGCACCCGCCATCTCAAGGCTCGTGGCGTACTCGCCGACGTAGGTGCGCTCGAGGGTGAGGCCGGCTTCGCTGCAGCGCAGCGACACGCGCCGGGCGAGTATGTACAACTCTTCAAGGGGTGTGGCACCGAGTCCGTTAACAAGCACGGCAATGCTGTCGCCGCTGCTCAGACCCAGATCGTTGGAGATTGTTGCGAATAGCTCGTCGGCAATACTGTCGGCCGGGTCGAGTGGTCCACGCCGCACACCGCGCTCGCCGTGGATTCCGATGCCGATTTCCATCTCACCCTCGTCGAGGGTGAAGGTCGGCTCGCCCGCAGCGGGCAGGATGGTCGGCGAGAGCCCCACACCCATCGAACCCATGTTCGCGTTGAGGTGCTCGACTGCCTCGGCTACCTCGTCGAGCGTTGCGCCCTGCGCGGCGGCCGCGCCTGCAACCTTGTAGGCGAACGCGAGTCCGGCAACTCCTCGGCGATCGTCGCGCCGATCGGCAGGAGCAGACGTGACATCGTCGGCCACCAGCACCGTTCGCACGGTGATGCCTTCCTCTTCGGCGAGCTCGGCGGCGTCGTCGAAGTTCAGCACGTCGCCTCCGTAGTTGCCGTAGACGAACAGAACCCCGGCGCCACCATTGCTCTCGCGGGTGGCGGCGAGCACCTGATCTGATGACGGAGACGAGAAGACGTTGCCGATGGCCACACCCGTGCACAATCCCTGACCGACGTAACCCAGGAACACAGGAAGGTGACCGGAACCTCCGCCCGTCACGATTCCGACTTGGCTCGCGATCGGGGCGTCTGCGCGCACGATGGCGCGGTTGTCGGGTGATGCGGCTCTCAGTGCGTCGGAATGCACCGCCAAGATGCCCTCGATTACCTCGTCGACAAACGAGTCAGGGTCATTGATGAACTTCTTCATCTCGTGTCCTCATCCTGTGCGGTGTTCACGGTCGAGCCGACCGTAAGGGGCAAGCGTGACATACCCCTCCACCCGCACAACTCATCGACTTCCCCCCTCCCCCCTTTCTTTCCGCGAGTTCATCAGTTACGCGGCCTATCCACCCCTAATTTGCCGCGTAACCGATGGACTCGCGGAAGGGTGTGCGTGCGCATGGCGTTCTCCACACGGTGATCGACCACCGCCGCCGACACCCGCCTGTAGCGTGGCCCCATGCCCGACGACCGCTACTCCCACGGCCACCACGAGTCCGTGCTCCGCAGCCACCGATGGCGCACGGCCCAGAACTCGGCCGGCTTCCTACTGCCGCACCTCAGACCCGGACAAGACCTTCTCGACGTGGGCTGCGGCCCCGGAACCATCACCGTCGACCTCGCGAATGCGGTGGCCCCGGGCCGGGTGACTGCAATCGACCTCTCCACTGACGTGATCGAGGGCGCGCGAGCCCAACTCGCCGACGGTCCCGGCAACCTCACCTTCGAGGTCGACGACGTGTACGACCTCTCGTTCCCCGACGAGTCATTCGATGTGGTGTACGCCCATCAGGTGCTTCAGCACCTCAGCGACCCGGTGGCCGCCCTGCGCCAGATGCGACGCGTGCTTCGCCCCGGCGGACTCCTCTCGGTGCGCGATAGCGACTACGGCGCCTTCACGTGGTGGCCTGCCGACCCGCGGCTCGACAGGTGGAACGAGGTGTATCACGCCCTCACCCGAAGCAACGGAGCCACCGCCGATGCGGGCCGCCAACTACACACGTGGGTCGCCGCAGCAGGCTTCGACGACGGCGCGGTGTCGACGTCGACCTGGACATTTCGAACCCCGGAGGAGCGCCGTTGGTTTGGCGACGTCTGGTCCGACCGCGTGCGCCGCAGCGAGTTCGCCCGGCAGACGCTCGAGGACGGGCTGGCCACCTCGGCTGAGCTCGACGATTTCGCCGACGCGTTTCTGCGCTGGGCCGACGACGACGAGGGACTGTTCATCCTGATGCACGGCGAAGTGCTGGCGCACCGCTAAGGGCGGGCTACGCGCGGGCTACGCGCGGGCGTAACTCACTTCACCGCGAGCGGGTTGTCCTCGATGTATGCAGCCACCACACTCGCGAAATCGGTGTCGCCAAGGAAACCCAAGGCTTTGGCTCGCGCAGTGTCGAACCGCGTGGCCCAGGTGGTGACGACCGCTGCAATTGCAGGGTCAATCTCCTGTCGGACGAGGGCCGCGGCGTCGGGTGAGACCGCGTGCAACACGTCGAGTTCCTGTTGCATGCTGACGCTCAGCCCTGGCAAGTTCAGGCAGCGGTCCCATCCCCATGCGTCAGCCGGAAGTGAAATCGCGTGCACGAGCATACGAATGACGGCACGGGGTGATGCGATCCACATTACGGTCGAGGGATCGACCGGCAGTTGCGCTTCGACTCCGGCAAGTGGCTCGCGAATCATGGACGAGGCGAAGCCGGAGGCCGCGCCGTTGGGGGTACCGGGTCGAACGGCCACCGTCGGAATGCGCACGGACCGTCCATCGATGAAGCCCTTGCGCGTGTAGTCCTGAACGAAGAGTTCAGCGATGCGCTTGTGGGTACCGTACGAACTCTGCGGTGTCGGATTGGTGGCATCGGTGACCACATCGGGAAGGTCACCGCCGAACACGGCGACCGAACTCGCAAACAGCACTTGAGGAACGGTCCCTGCGGCGCGGCACGCTTCGAGCACGGCTCGCGTGCCGCCGATGTTGACTCGCATCCCGAGGTCAAAGTCGGCCTCGGCGGTTCCGCTGACCACCGCGGCGAGGTGCACCACCAGTGCGGTGTCGGGGCGCACGACGCGCGCAACCTGCGCACCATCGGCGATGTCGCCCACGATGCTGTCGAGCCGAGGATCGATGAGCATGCTGGGCCCCACGTCAAACGTCGTCACGCCGTCGATGGGCTCGAGCGCACCTTCTCGCCCGAGTGGCAAGCCCGGGGACGCGAGCAAGGCCGCCGTGATCTGCTGGCCAAGGAAGCCCGCGCCTCCTGTCACCAAAACGTGCATGGTCGCCGCCTCTCGTTACCTCACCCCGTGCCACCACCCTGCCAGAACCCTCACGCGCACTACTCAATGCCTTTCTCGCCCCGTCTCTTCCCGCGAGTTCATCGCTTACGCGGCCTATCCACCCCTAATTTGCCGCGTAACCGATGAACTCGCGGAAAGGGATGAAGGTAGTGGGGGTGGTGGGGGTGGTGGGGGTGGTGGGGGTGGCGGAGCACTAGCCAATGACCTCCTCAGGAAAGCCCATTGCGCGCATCGCGCTGTCGAAGGACGCGTCGGCCAATGTGCCGAGGTTGAGTTCACCGCACACGTGCGCCTCCGCCATCTGCGCGAAGCACTCGTCAATTAGCTCGTCACTCAACTCGTCGGCAATGTCATCAGGCAGCGTCGACATCTGCGGCCCATACTCGAAGTTTCCGCACTGATCGCAGATGCCGGTGTAGAAGTTGCCCGGAAGATCGTGGTGCCCCGTGATCATGATGATCCACTCCATCAACTCGCCCCTGTCGCTGCATAGTCCGCGCACGTGTGCGCAATCGCCCACTGCGCGCAGTAGAAGGTGGTGTTCTCGCTGGCTTCGGTGGCGGTGCCAGCGACAACCGTGGAAGTTCCGCACGCGCGACACCAGCCCCACATCGGCGGTGGTTCATCACTGGTCACATAAGGCTGACGCACGAACACCACGTCGTCGACTCGCAACGGTCGGTTGCACCCCGACCACACCAGAGGCGGATACTGCGCCGCATCAGCAGGGCGAGCAGCAGACGAACGCGCATGACGCCGTGCCGACCTCGCCGCAGCTGCAGCCGACAGTGACGGCGGGCTCAGGTACTCGCACCGAAGACACACTGCACTCACTTCAGCCTTCGTCCACACCACGGCCGTGGG
>JAPLAU010000026.1 GCA_026393115.1 Actinomycetota bacterium | reverse complement strand
GGCCTCCACGATCGTCAACCCCGAACGGATCCCCGCCCAGAACACCCGCTCCACATCACGACCCAACCAACGACCACCCACAACAGCACCCCTCCACGCTCAGGGTGTTGCATCACTCCCTAGAACCCACCGACCAAAGAAACCCGACGACGGGCTGTGGGGGCATCTCTTGACCAAAGAAGCCCGAGACGGGCATCGATTGACCAAAGAAGCCCGACGACGCGCTGCGCAACGTCTCGACGCTACGCCACCACGAGGCAGGTACCCATCAGCACGATCACCAGAGCGAGCGTCTGCCAGCGTGTCATCTTCTCGCTGAGGAACACCAACGCGAGCAGCGCGGTCACCAGAGGGCTCAGGGATCCGAGGACCGACACCACACCGAGGCTGCCCTCGCCGGCCGCAGCAAAGAAGGCCACCTGGCCCAGCCCGAGTGCCACCCCCGCACCGGCAAGCGGAAGGAGCGCACGCCGCGTCAACCCTCCCCAACTGCGCGCGACGAACGCCACCATCACGAAGGCGACCAGCACTTGCGGAATCTGTGACACCAGCATCGTCGCGGTGATGCTGACCAGCGAGCCCCGATCAAGAGTCACCGTGGCCAGACCGTAGAACAGCGCGGCAATGAGCGCCAGGCCTACGGCGCCTAAACCGCGCGCTGCATTCGGGTCGCGCTTCATCGACGGCACGTAGAACACCAGTAGGCCCGCGAAGATCAGGCCGATGCCCGCCACGACCAAGGGCGAGAGCGACTCTCCGGTCAAGAGTGAGTACGCGAGTGGCACGAGGGTGCTCGAAGCAGCCACTCCGGACACCACGCCCATCGGGCCGCGTTGGAAAGCCTTGAGCACGAGCAACGTGCCGGACACATTGAGTGCACCGCCCGCCAAGCCCCGCAAGACGTCACCCTCGGCGAACTCAAGCCCGTCGTTCGCCAGCCCGACAACGAGGTACACCATTGCGGCGGCGGTGGCGCTGACGAGCACCACGCTGAAGACCGAGATGCTCCCCCGGTACCGACCGATTCCGAAAGCCCAGACACCGAACAGGACTGAACTGAGCAGGGCGAGCAGAACGTACACGGCTCACACGCTCCTGTGCAGACGCTGCCGGAGACACAGCAACGCAGTGAAGTCGGGTTCTTGGCTCATCGGCACAGCCCAATCATGCCGTGACGGTTTCTACGCCGGCGACCACGTTGTTCGAGTGACTCGCCTGCACACTAGGCCCCGCGGCTATGGTGTACTCCTCACCGAGAGCCCTCGTGTGGTCGCCAATACTGCGAGGTGCACGATGCAACCGAACCCCATTCTCGATCCCGTCGCGGGGCGAGTCCCTGAAAGTCGAATCGCACGAGGCGAAGCAGGCGATGACCTCGCGGCGTGGGGTGCGACTCCCGCTCGACCGGTGGCGGGCACTGCCTGGTTCAACCAGTACTCGTATCACCCCGCCACTTTGTCGAACGGGCTGACGACCGATCGCGAGTGGTACGCCATGAGCTACACCTCGTTCCTGATCCGAGGCTTCTGCGACATGGAGGTAGTGAGCGAGGCACTTGCCGACGAGGGGGTCTTCCCCGTCGGTGCGCAGCGCAAGGGCGATGCGGCTCCGAAGGCGATGGCCACGATCTGGTTGAACATCATCAACGACAGCGTGTGCGGGGCGTACAACGAGGTGGTGCTGAGTTTCGACGTCAACCACTCGAGTGCCGGGAAGGTGGCTTTCCGCGAGGGCGGACGCGTTGACGCCACATGGGCGTTGCAGTACGGAAACTTCGGGCCATCGGTGTGCGACTCGCAGTTCCTGCACTCACTCTGGATCGACAGTCCGCTATCGATCTCGTGGGGACGCGAGATGCAAGCCTTCCCCAAACACCCGAAGCCGGTCTCGAGCGTCCTATCGGATCAGCCGAGCGAGTTCACCTTCGATCTGTCATGGGACGGACACAACGTCATGAAGGGCCGGGCCGCGAAGCGATTCGGAACCGTGCCTTTCCTACGCGAGGGAATGGGCCTCGTCGCCGCCAACGGACTGACGGGAGTATCGGGCTTCCTTGCGGCAGAGTCGTTCGACATTCCGATCACGATGCCCGTGAAGACGGCGGCCCAGAACAACGTCCCTCGGCACTACGTCGGTCACCTCTGGAAGGGACGGAACCCCTATGCGGTACAGGTGTGGCCGTGGGCCTCAGACGACGTCCTCGACCTCGGCGACGTGACTGAGCCGACCGGGTGCGAAGACCACAACGGACACAACCTGCTCAAGCGGGCGGGTTTCGAACCGGTCTCGGTCACCTACGTCCCGCGTTCGTCAGCGCTGGTCGAACTGCTCGGCTGACGATCCCGCACGTCTCACCCTCACACGGTGCCGCGCGCCAACCCCTCAAGCACGACCGCCGCTCTGTCACGAACCTCGGGTAGATCACTCAGCCTGCGAAGCCCGGCGAGTTGCTGAGCCATGCGGTGGTTGCCGGCAAAGGTCTGCTCGTTGCGATCCAGAAAGTCCCAGTACAACGTGGTGAACGGACACGCGGTTTCGCCAGTGCGCAGTTTGGGGTTGTAAGGGCACGGCGCGCAGTAGGTGCTCATGCGTGCGATGTAGGCACCACCCGCGGCATACGGCTTAGTCATCATGTCGCCGCCGTCGGCGTGCACACCCATTCCGATGACGTTGGGCACCATCACCCACTCGGCAGCGTCGATGAAACGTCGACGCATCCACGCGAGAAACGCTTGCGGGTTGGTGCCGGTCAGCAAGGCTAGGTTGCTCAACACCATCAGCCGCGGAATGTGATGCACCCACGCGCGCGTGTCGATATCTCGCACGATCGACGCCACGCAATTCATCGACGTCATTGATGCGTCATCGAACACAGGCAGCAGTTCATTGGTGGCTTCAAGACCATTGCGTTCTTTGTAGTCGGAGTCTTGATGCCAATACATGGCGTTGACGTATTCGCGCCATCCGATCAGTTGCCGCACGAATCCTTCGGCCGAGGCAATCGGAACATCACCCTGGTCGAATCGTGCGAGGGCAGCGTCGAGTACTTCACGTGGATGGAGTAATCCGATGTTGAGGTACGGGCTGAGAAGTGAATGGTGCAACGACCAACTACGCTGCCGGGAATCAATCACATGGCGATCGTGACGAACGCCGACGCGGTCGCCGGGTTGATCGCCACGGCTCAGGGGGCGGTGTCGGGAAAGGTTCCATGCATCGGCGCCAGGTGAGCCTCGGCGTTAGTCCGCCGTGGTTGCCCCATGGCGTGGAACTGGGTCAGCACTGACTCCCCCGGGAGCGCATGGACCGTTACGTACCAACGGTTGCAATGTAGTCGCCACAGAAGCAGCCCGATTGCCCGCAGCGTCAGGAGTCGGTGCAACCGCAGGCAAGACCACGTTCACAGTCGCAAACACTCTTTGCCGTCCCGCTTGCAGTGACAGCCTGAACGAGCGCCGAACACTCACTTGTAGCCCAGCTAGAAGTGGCAAATGCACGCGGTGCGATGCCGTCGGCGCTACCTGGAGCCGCAAGACAATCGTGTGGAACCCAGGCCTAGGGCCTGCGGGAAATCCAATGATCTCGTCAGCTGCTGTCTGTGCGTCCAAGTGGTCGCTCGTGGCACAGAAGGTACGCAGCGGCGGCACGGGGGCACCACCACGCGCGGGCTGGCGTCTTTTACTGGGACGAGGCCGAGGGGCCACCCACGGTGCAAGATTCTCTACCGACCTACTTATCGGTGCCTTCGAATCTGATCTAGACGAAGCCTGACTGCCTAGTTACCCAAGGAACGTGCTTGGGCTTTGAACCGGTCCCCACCCGCCTGGACCCAGAGGTCTTGACAGTTGATCCAGTCGAAACCCGGAGTGGGATCGTTGACGAGCGCGATACCAACAGATTTGCCCAAGGTATGACCGAAGGCGGCTGAGGTCACCGGCCCCGCCAATTGATCATTTATGAGAAGAACCTCGCCACCCCAGAGTGACGCTTCAGGGTGCACCACCTCAAAGTCAACGAGGCGTTGACTTAACGGACGCAGCAGTTGTTCTTCCAGCGCTTTGCGACCGCGGAATGGGATCGAAGAGTCGAGCTTGCAGAACTGCAGCAATCCGGCCTCCGCAGGTGTCACATCGGGTGTCACATCACGCCCCCAGGCGCGGTAGCCCTTCTCAAGTCTCAGGCTCTCGATCGCGTAATACCCAGCAGGGGTGATTCCAAAACCTGCTCCCTGGCTCAGTAGGTATTGGTAGACCCCGCTGGCCATTTCAACGGGAACGTACAACTCCCAGCCGAGCTCCCCAACATAGGTCATTCTGGTCGCCATTACCCGCGCGTCACCGAGATCAATCCATCTACTCCAGCCGAACGGAAATGCCGAAGCCGAGAAATCCTCGAAACTACATTGGCTCATCAGGGCTCGCGACAATGGACCCATGACACTGAACACCGCGAATGCGGATGTGACATCAGAGATGGTCGCATCCAGCCCGTCTGGCATCTGGCGACGGATGTAAGTGAAGTCTCGAACTTGTTGTGCCGTACCCGAGACCACGAAGAACTCTTCATCCGAAAGGCGGGTGACAGTCAGATCGGACTCGAACCCACCGCGTTCGTTCAGCATCGCCGTATAAGTGACTCTCCCGACCGGGACCGATAGATCATTGGCGCAGATCCACTGAAGCGCCAACTCCGCATCAGGGCCGGCGACAACAAATTTCGAAAACGCCGTCTGATCGAAAACTGCAACTCCATTTCGAGTTGCATGGGCCTCCCGAGCAACGTTGTCGTGCCAATTCTGTCGGCCGAATGAGTAATTCACTTCCGGGTGGCTACCAGAACTGGCGTACCAATTGACTCTCTCCCACCCAAGCTTGGATCCAAAACAGGCACCGAGACTCTCATGGATGTGATGCACCGGTGAACGACGGACTCCTCGGCCAGTCTCCAGTTCTCGATTGGGCCACGGCAGTGCGTAATGATCTCCCAGAGTTTCGATGGTGCGCTCACGAAGCCAACGATCGCTGCGGCTGAACGGCGCGAAGCGGGCAATATCAACCGTCCAGAGGTCGCGAGTTGGCCCACCATTGACAATCCATTCGGCCAGTGCCAATCCCGCTCCACCGGCATTGGCAATGCCACCGGAGTTGAATCCAGCAGCGACAAACACTCCGCCTACTTGTGGGGCCTCACCGATGATGAATTGGTTATCGGCGGTGAAACTTTCAGGCCCGTTGTACAACTTCTTCAAACCAACTGAAGCCAACGCGGGGATGCGCCTGACTCCATTTTCGAGCATCGGCGCGAAGTGGTCCCAGTTCTCGTCGAGCAGCTGAAACTGGAACGGCTCGGGGATGTCCTGAGACCGAACCCACGCGAGGGCATCCGGCTCGAAGCACCCGACCAGCAAGCCTCCCACTTCCTCCTTGAAGTAAGTTCCGCTATCAGGGTCACGCAGAATTGGGGCATTACGGTCCATTCCTTCAATGAACTCCGTGACCACATAGAAATGCTGCGCGGGGTAAAGCGGAATCGGCACCCCGATGCTGTCACCGATCGCTTTCGACCACTGGCCAGCAGCAATGACAACCCTCTCGCATTCAATCTCCCCGTGCGATGTGCTAACCGAAGTCACTCGCCCGCGCACCAAGTTGATTGACAGCACCTTCACCCGCTCGCAAATACGCACACCCTTGGCTGTGGCGCCCCTTGCGAGAGCTTGGGTGAGGTCTGAGGGATTTACGGTTCCATCCTCGGGAAGCCAAACCGCAGCCTTCAGATCGTCAACTTCGAGAAGTGGAAAGCGCTCTTGCGCCTCCTTGGGCGAAATGAATTCGGCCGCCGTGCCAAAGACGCGCGCCGCCGACACTGCTCTTGCGAGGTGCGTGACCCGTTCATCACTCTGCGCCAGCCAGATTGCTCCCCTTGGCCTCCACCCGGTGGAGAACCCAGTTTCTGCTTCCAGCCTCGCGTACAGCTCCAGACTGTAGCGCGCCAGTCTCGTGAGGCTGGCCGAAGCCCTGACCTGACCGACAATGCCAGCCGCATGCCATGTTGTGCCACAGGAAAGTTCGCCCTGTTCAAGCAAGGCCACGTCAGTCATCCCGAGTTGTGCCAAATGGTACGCAACGCTACAGCCGACGGCGCCGCCACCAATGACTACGACCTCTGCCCGGTCAGGAACTGTTACGACGGAGTCCATCGGAAATCCTTTCCAGCTCAAGCAAACTTGGGAGAGAGTCATGCACAGCGTACCCTATTGGCCCAGCCAAATAATAAAACGTTGGACCAATAATTCGGGCCCTCCGCACCGCCCCTAAGAGGCTTGTGGGCTTTGCACTAACTCAATCTGGCCTTCGGATCCAGACTCGATCCAGACCACGACACGAGTTCGATCGCCCCGGAAGAGATCCCGACCAAATTCAACCGGCACACCCGCTTCGTCGTACGTAACGCGCTCGACAGCAAGCAGCGGCTGGCCAACGTCAATACAGAGGGATTCGGCTTCGTGCAGTCCAGCTGACACCGGCTCAATCCGCTCGCGCGCCCTGTGCGGGAGCACCGAGTACTGGTCGCGAAGGAGCGCGTATACAGATCCTCCCAGCGGCTGCTCAAGCAAACCAGGAAAACGATCGGCAGGAAACCTCGAACGCTCCATTGAAATCGGCTCGCCATCGGACAAACGCAGACGGACCAACTCGAAGACCATCATCCCTTCTGTCAGTTCAAGTTCGACCGCCGTCTTTCGATCAGCTGTCATCAAACGGGTCGCCAATACCTTGTTCGAGGACACGTGACCCTGACGGCGCAGGTGGTCTGGGAGACCTCTTAACACGGAGAGATCCCTATCTATCTTTGGCTGACAGACGAAGGTGCCGCCGCCGCGACCAGGCTTCCGGGACACATACCCCGCTCTGGCCAACTGGCCGAGTGCTTCGCGAAGTGTCGTTCGACTTACTCCTAGGGAAGCGGCGAGTTCTCGCTCAGGTGGAAGTCGCTGGCCAGCAGCCAGATGACCTGCCGCCACTAGGTCCATAACGGCGTCCCTAGCCATCTCAACGGCAGACGAGCCGGTGCCCTCCGATTGCCGGATCAATTGAACCTCTCGAAAATCGTGTGCCGCGCTAGTTTCGCGAGAAAGAAAAGTATACGGTCCCGATCCCCAGCACTTTCTTGCGCCACTCAAACTGTAGCCATACTATTGAGGCCGGACCATAGAGTCTTTCGGTCCATCCATATAGTTGGGAGCCGAGTGCATCCGTCAGATTGTCAAGTAACGGTGATCGGCGGCGGCGCAGTCGGGGCGGCAGCTGCCTATTTCCTCGCGAACGCTGGATACCGAGAAGTCCAACTACTCGAATCCGGTGCCTTGGGTTCTGCAACGACAGGACAAGCCGCTGGACTCTTGGGGCAATCTCGAACCACATTGGAACGGACGAAACTTGCCATGGCCTCGGCTAAGTTCTTCCGAAACTTCGAAGTCGACCTCGGGCACACGGCGGACTGGCGGGAGACCGGGAGTCTGCGCATCGCCATGTCGGCTCCGGCGATAGCAGAGTTGAGGAGTATCGCGGCGATCGCAAGTGCTGCTGGCCTTGACGTTCATCTCATTGAGGCGGCCCAGGTTCAGGAGCTCTGCCCCACCCTCGAGGACGTTTCATCGATCAGCCTCGCTCTATGGGTTCCGTCCGATGGATACGTCCAACCCAACAGCCTGGTCAACGCCTACATCGCCGCAGCCAAAGACCTCGGTGTGAATGTCTGCACACACACCTCGGTATTGGATGTTGAGATTACTGATGGCGCCGTGTCGGGAGTTGTGACCAATCGTGGGCGAATTTCCACCAAGTTACTCATCAATGCTGCGGGCCCATGGGCTGGCGCCCTAGCCCGGAAATCCGGAATCGAGTTGCCGATAGTCCCGGTGCTACATGAATATTTTGTTACTGAGCCTCAAGCCGGTTGGCACTCCGGCCTACCTAACCTGCGTATCCCAGAGATTGCGATATACGCCCGAGGTGAAGGACGGGGCATTCTGTGCGGCGGATTTGAGCGAAACGGCACGAGCATCGACCCAACCGAAGTGGATGTCGGTACGGCGCTCCCGGACACGCCGAACTGGGAGGTTCTAGGGCAGTTTGCTGAGCAGTTCAAACGGTTCGTTCCGTCAGTCGTCGACGCAGGGATTCTCACTGCATTTCATGGATGGCCTGGCTTCACCCCAGATGGCCGGTTCATCGTCGGGCCCGTTGCCGGGATTAAGGGCTATGTGATGGCTGCGGGGTGCAATGCTCACGGCGTTTCAGGATCAGCGGGTCTTGCTAAGCACCTGGTGGAGAGTCTCTCAGCTCAGGTGTCCCCGTACGTCGAAAGTCTCAGTCCCAATCGATTCATTCCCAGAACCTGGCAATGGTCAAGCGCTCGAAATCAGGCCCAAGCCATTTGTGAGAATTACTACCCGATGCCAAGTCTACCTCAGTGAACACCAGCTAATCCTGAGTTAGCACCTAGAAAGAGAGACAATGCAGGTTCTTCTCACCAATGACGACGGAATAGATGCCGCAGGGTTGCTAACGCTTCGAGCTCACCTGATTAGGCATTTTGATTCCGTAATAACGGTGGCTCCGATAGCTAACTGCAGTGGTTTCGCTCGGAAATGTACTTACCACACTCAAGTCCGCATTGAACGAACAGTCCAGGGTGAACACGCAATGTATTCCTGTGACGGTACACCCACGGATTGCGTTCGGGCAGGGCTAATCGGCGGACTAGCCGCGGATGCGCAATTGGTGGTGAGCGGCATTAATCATGGAGCAAATCTAGCTGATGACGTGACCAATTCAGGCACGATTGGTGCCGGCCTTGAGGCGAGCATCCTCGGAGTGAGTTCGCTATGCGTTTCACAGCAGATTCCATCCGGCAGTATGGCCGTTAATAGTCATGGAGAACGCAATATGCAAAGTCGTGATTTCGAGTTCGCTGCACGTCAGAGTGCCACGGTAGCCGCATCGCTCACCCACTCCACGCTCGACGCCCAGACAATTCTCAGTTTGAATTTTCCAAATGTCGTTAGCGAAAATGTCATCCGTATCACTCAACCAGGCAGGCGGGCCTACCCGAACATTCCTGCCAAACCGTGGACCGATGAAGGTGAGGCACAGAATATGTATCTGTACGGGCAGGCCAATGAGGTAATCCCAGAACTCTCCACGGTCAACGAGACGGACATCATCGCAATTCAAGCGGGCCATATTTCGATTACGCCCCTCACCCTTGGGCTCGGAT
Organism: Actinomycetota bacterium; assembly: GCA_026393115.1. Taxonomy (GTDB): domain Bacteria; phylum Actinomycetota; class Actinomycetes; order S36-B12; family CAIYMF01; genus CAIYMF01. Next base: position 146,638 of record JAPLAU010000026.1, on the reverse strand, counting down.
TTGGGGAGGCCAACAACGCAAACGAAATGCGAGGCAAATTGGAAGAAATTCTCTCCTCGGCTCTGCCCGACTTCCAAATAGTCACGGCAAATCAGCGGCAATCGGCCAGCAAGGTTGCGCTGTGAAGCTGAGTCGCACTTCGCCCGCCTACGGCTCACACGTGAACAATGACGCTGAATTCGGCTCTAAGAGCGGCTGGCTTCGCGTCGACTATTTCAAGACCAATACCTTGCTGGGCGATCGTCAGCGCGAGCCCCTTGGCCCGACCGAAGCGATCTGGTCGGCTGCAATCGAGGCGGAGCATCGTTCCGTACGCGAGCGGGCAGGGCTTTTCGACCTCACCTCATTCGGCAAGATTCGAGTGACCGGCGGGGATGCGACTACTTTTCTGGAGGGCCTCTGCTCCAATCGCGTCTCTCGAGGCCCTGGGTGCCTGACTTACACCCAGATGCTCAACGAATCCGGTGGGGTCATCAGCGATGTGACGGTTGCTCAAACCAATGAGGAGAGCTTCCTCGTCATAACTGGTACGTCTGCACTCGAGCGAGATCTTGCCTGGCTAGATTCCCAGAATTCTCCCAACTTGGACGTCTTCATCTCCGATGAAACGAGTTCATGGGCGTGTTTCGGCGTGTGGGGTCCAAGCGCCCGCGAGGTACTGGCACCTCTGGTAGCCACGCAGTTGGATTCGGAGTCGTTTCCGTATATGACATATCGCGAAACATTCTTGGGCAACGTACCAATCCGAATGAGCAGAGTAACTTTTGTCGGCGAATTGGGTTGGGAATTGTACATTCCATCGGAATACGGACGAGCTGTTTGGGAGGTGCTCTCCACCGCCGTACTTCACTCAGGCGGATTGCAATGTGGCTACCGGGCGATTGACTCGCTCCGCTGCGAAAAGGGATACCTGTACTTGGGCGCGGAGTTAGGGCCCGACCGCACGCCTGCCGAAAGTGGTGTTGGCAAGTTTGTAAAGAACAGTGCCAACTTCATCGGCCGCTCAGCCGTCGAGGCATCTGCCGATGCGCCAGAGCGACTCGCAGCCCTGACGCTTGATGAATTCTGGTACCAGTTGCAGGGTGGAGAGGAAGTTTCCAGCAACGGGGCCCTTGCTGGAACAATTACTTCGGGCGGACTTGGCTTCACCATCGGCAAGGCTGTCGGTTTCGCATTTCTCTCTCGTAGTTTCAAGCCTGGAGACTCGCTCGAGGTACGCATTGAAGGAACCGAGCACAGGGCAACCATTGTTGAGCAACCCTTATACGATCCGACTGGGTCGAGGATTAGGGCGTAAGCCAGTCAAATTGCAGGGTGCATGGCAGCGAGGCCACCATCAACATTCACCGTGACACCAGTAACGTAGCTTGAGTCAGGTCCACAAAGAAATGCGACGACGCCAGCCACCTCGTCAGCGGAGCCCACGCGCTTGAAGACGCTAATCCGTCCCAACTCTGCGCTGGTCAAAGTGGTCACGAACGGCTCACTTAACGGAGTGAGAACCCAACCCGGTGCCGCAGCATTGACCCGAATCCCGAATGCGGCCAATTCAACCGCCATCGATTTCGTCAGTGAAATGATTGCGGCTTTCGATGCGTTGTAGTGGGCGAACTCCGCCTCGGACATCTGTCCGTTAGTTGACGCGATGTTGACGATTCGGCCCCCTTCGCCTTGAGCAATCATCGCTCGGGCGGCGGCACCTCCTAGCAGGACTGGGCCTCTGACGTTGATGTCAAACAAGGTGTCCCAGGATTCCGCGGTGAAGTCGACGAACGGTATTGGGGCATACACCGCCGCATTATTGACCAGCACATCGATTCGGCCAAAGCGATCAAGGGTGGCTGGTACCAAAGCCGCGCAATCCTCGCTGACACCCAAATCGGCCCTGAGACCGAACACTCGATCCGCACCGATCCTGGCCACCACTTCATCGATCTCGACCTGGGTTCGAGAGCAGAAGGCAACCTGATACCCATCCCGAAGAAAACGTTCAACACACGCGAGCCCAATGCCCTTTGAACCCCCGGTAATCAACGCAACGTTTGGCATTCGTGCTCCTTCCTAGCTGCTCGCGGCCGCAATAATCCCAACTAGATCATCGGCGTCCAACTTGTTCCCAGTCCACTTCCAACGAGACTCCGCCTCGGCGTAGTAGTCGAAGGTTTGATCCGGCATATCACTAAGTAACGCACCCATACCCAGAAATAGCAGAGCCCACGTGTATTGAGCGCAGATGCCATACAGACGTGCTCGCGCGTACTGCACGTGATCGGTATGACCGAAGTAGGCCTCGCAAAGGCGTGCGGTCTGGTCAGCGTTGTAGTCGCCTTCCATCGCGAGGTCGCCCACGTCGAACATCGGATCATTCATGCCACTAAAGTCGTAATCGATGAGTCGAATCCGGCCATCATCCATGACATTGCGGGCCAGTAAGTCGTTATTGCTTGGCACCGGGGTCATAAGATTATGAGCGAGTGCTTGCTCAATATTTCGAATCAACGGCAAACTATCGAGTAACCCGTCCGGCGTGGTCAATTTGAACTTCTTCACAAGCTGCAAATAGTCACCAAGAAATTTGAAAATATCAATCTCATTGTTCATTCGAGATGCACCCTGATGGAGTTCACGAACAGCAGATCCCAGTCGAGGAATGTTATGCGGTAATGAAAGTTCGGCCGGAGTCAATGTGACGCCATCGATGTACTCGAGGACAATCGCCGGAATGTCAACCATGGAGTGAAGGACACGAGCCCCAATGCCGGAGTGGCCGGCCGCAATCGTGTTTCTGATGAGATCGACGATCGGAATCATCAACCCGAAGTCGTCCATCTCCTGAGTCAAGAACTTGACCACGTATCGATCACCATCGGCAGTGGTAACAAGAAAGGTGACGTGAGCGAGGCCGCCGAAAAGTTGGCTCCAAGCGAGTTCTTTTCCCTTGAAGAACGGAATCGCCTCATTCAGCAGGGTCATCTTCTGCGTGAGTCGCTCATCCTCAATGTCGGCCACCTGATTAATCTCTCTACCTATTGCTGGGGGTCAAACGCATCGATGGCCATCGGGTGATTGAGGATTCGCTTGTTCCAGAAAGCGTAGAAGATCGCTCCGCACAGCAACGGCACTCCGATGAGCAGCCAAGCTAGCGGAATGTCATAGAGCATTGAACCTTCGGAGCCAGTTGCCTGCGCGTACGTTGGATTGGTTGCTGGGCGTGGCCACATGAGATTTAGGAAGGTCAGACCAGTTCCAATGACCGCCACGATGTTCACGAGCCGCCCCCATCGTCCCAGCGCAAACACCGGCTTAACCCGCGGCCAGCCGCGGAATCGGTAGACGAGTACTAGCAGCAAAACCAAGAAGTAGGCGAGATACATCGCCGCTGTGGCACCCCCGACAATCGCCGCTGTAGAGGCGCGGAATATGAACAGCGGGACGAGGGAGAGCGCGCCAACAAGCAGTGTTGCCGCCCACGGCGAGCCATCCTTGAGTGTCCGGGACATCGTCTTGGGGAAAGGGATCTGGCCATCGCGCGCCATACCGTAGATGTGGCGTACAGCTCCGGTGAACATCGTTGCAGTTGCGACTATCAAGCCAAGTGAGACTGCCAGCAGAAAGAGCTTGTAAACGCCGAGCGGCAGTACCGACAAGATCGCATCACCCGCAGGCGCTCCTCCCAGCATCGCAGCATTCATATCTGGGATTGAGGGAGTCAAACACAGGTAGAAGACGAAACCGCAAAGGATTACGAAGAGGTAAGCTCCGATGACTCCCTTGGGAGCATTTCGCTCGGCGTCCAGAGTCTCCTCGCCGAGAGTTCCTCCGTTTTCGAAGGTGTACTGAACCCACAGTGCGTTGAATATGCCGGCGCCAATGAAGAGTGGCCACCACTCACCAAAGGAATTCAGGGGCACAACAATCATGCTTCCGGCAGCGTCCGCCGTTACCGTCGCAGTCTGAGTCAAATTGCCGAAGTGCTTAGCGCCAAGAATCAAAGTCGCCAGGCAGACAATAAAGACGACCGACACCTCAAGTACCATTACCCACTGGGCTACTCGACCGAGGAAACCGATGCGGATCAAGTTCCAAATAACTGAAATCACTGCCGCAATCGTCATGATCGTGGCGGTAGTCGCAAACTCAGGTTCGATATCAAACAATGGATAAATCAAAGGAGGGAGACTGACGTAGTAGGCCGTCATCAATGGGAACAGTGCGCACGCATAGATCCAGCCAACCCACCAACCAATCTTCTTGCCTGCAATGACCGTGGGCCACTGGTACATACTTCCAGCGAACGGGTACTTGCTGGCTAACTCTGCAAACACCAGAACCATCGCGCCAACACTGACTCCGACCACTATCCATCCCCAGAACTCCGAGCCACCCACAGCTCCGAGCGAAAAACCGTAGAGCGCAAACAGGCCGCCAAATACCCCCACACCGGCAAAGGTGAGGGTGCCATTTCCAAGCGCTGACAATGCTCGCTTGAGTCCACCCTCAGGTCCCACAATTTCGCCAAGCTCGTCTAGTGATGACATTCCCCGACTCCTGCCTCTCCAAATAATTAGAACGAGCAGTTAGGTGTCACCGACACAAACAAGACCCACCAAAAAGGTTCAACCTTTAGATGATCGCGCAACCGATTGTCCATACCATATGAAGGTCAGCAATAGGAAGCAAGCACTTTCCCAATATTTCTTGACGTGCAGCGATTTTGGCCACTCCCACTGGGCTCAGTTAACTGTCTTCTGCGGATGGTCGAGCGGCCTGTCGACCGCCAGCGACCACGTTCGCTCAGTTGACACTGCCTCAATCCATAATGCCGTCATCGCTGATACGAAACCCATGAGCTGGAGATCCCACCCGATGCGAGAAATCGTCCGCCGAGGACGGTCCAACTAGTTTTCTGCAGCGACGAGCTTGGAGAAGCCGTCGATAGTCCCAACCGCCTGAACCCCCGGTCTCAGGGGAAATCTGGTCTTCCGGCCTCCCCGTAGTACCAATTCGTGGGTTTGGACTGACCCCTTCTCGCCGTTCTGAGTCTTAGCGTTTCTTCCGACCAGATTCGACTGACCGGAAGCTGAAGCCGTTCATGGTCGTCGCCACCTTCAAGCCCGGAACGAACTTGCCCGACGTCATGGCGGTGGTGCCCGAGGAGCAGACCCGCATGGCCGAACTCTAGGCGAAAGGACGGATCAACGGTCTCTACCTCGCAACCGCGGCACGACAGACCGTGTTCATGGAGTCGTTCGGTGACGACATTGATGACGTGGTGGCCGTGGTGAAGACACTGCCCATGGCGAAGTGGTGGGACATCGACGTCTTTCCGCTGAACCCGCCTGCAGGAAGCTAGAGGCTGCTCAGATTCGCCTACCGAATCACGTACCGGTGCGTAACCCGGTAGGCGCCGAAGCCGGTGGCGGCCGGTGCCCAGATCACCACGTTGACAGTCACCGGATGCCGGCCGAAGGTGCGCACCACCAGGCGTCCGTTCGCATCTCGCTGAACCGCGCATATCCGCAGATCGCCGGCGCGAGCGATCCCCCACACACAGCGGGCGCTGACCCGCACCACCTGCTTCGCCGAGGTGCGGCAGCCGGCCTGGGCCACCACGCGTGTCCCCTTCACCGGAAGTGAGGACGGGAAAGTCGCGCACGACTGCGTTTGTGCTGCCGTGGCTGACACAGTGAGGCTCAGCAACGTTGTCGCGCTGTTGCCATGGGAGTCAGTGGCGCGGACGCGGAACGCGAAGGTTCCGGTGGCGAATAGCTGACCGGAGATCGTTCCCGTCGTCTTCAACGTGAGGCCGGACGGCAGCACCGGGCCGACCTGGCTCCAGGTGTAAGGACCCGTACCCCCCGCTGCCGCCAGAGTCACCGAGTACAGGCCGACCGACCCAGCCGGCGGCATTGCCGTGGTGACCACGCGCACCGGAGTGCTTACCACCAGCGTGAAGGTGCGCGTGTCGAAGCCACCGCGCCCATCCACCGCGTCGATGGTGAGCTGGTAAGTGCCGGCCAAAGTGGAGGTAGCGACCGTTCCGGAAATGGCGCCTGCTGTGCTCAACGTGAGGCCAGCCGGCAACTGCCCACCAGCGAGCGACCACGTGTAACTGCCATCGCCTCCCGAGGCGGCCAGTTGTTGCGAGTACGAACCACCGGCCTTCACGCCGGGGAGCGAGCTGGTGGTGATCGCCACGGGTTGATCGATGGTGAGACTCACCACCGCGTCGGCGGTCTCCGTGCTCGTCTCAACGCGCACTGTGAAGGTGCTGGTACCCAGCGCCGTCGGAATGCCGGTGATGGCCCCACTCGCGTCGAGGCTGAGCCCTGCCGGCAACGAGCCCGACACGATGCTCCACGTGCGTGCGCCGATTCCTCCGGTGGCCTCCAGAGTGCCGGCATATCCCTGCGCAATCGTGCCGCTGGGAAGCGAGGTGGTGATCACTGTGAGGGGCGGTGTCTGCGCCACCACCATGGTGAAGGCCTTTGACTCGGTGCGATCGAATGTGTCAGTCACCGTGAGGGTGAAGTTCGCAGTACCTGCCGTCGTCGGCGTGCCGTGCAGCGTGCCATCGGAGTCGAGCGTGAGCCCGGCCGGCAACGCACCGCTCGTCATCGCCCAGGAATACGGCGATCCGCCCGAGGCGGCGAGCGACTGTGAGTAGGGAACGAGTGTGTCCCCTGCGGGCAGAGTGTCGGTGGTAATTGCCAGTTGCGCACGCACGACCAGCGTGAGCGGCTGCGTCACGGTCTCTGTGCCGGTGGTCACCTGAACGGTGAAGTCATACGATCCGGCCGCAGTTGGGATTCCGGTGAGAGTGCCGTCAGAGTGCACTGCCATACCGGGCGGCAGCGCGCTCGCCTGACTCCACGTGTGAGTGCCGACTCCACCTGTGGCAAGCAATTCCACGGTGTAGGCCAAGCCCACCTCTCCATCGTCAAGGGTGGTGGTCACGACAGCCAGCGCCGGACTCTGCGCAATGTCGAGGGCGAAGGGCCGCGCCTGAGTGCGGCCGAGGTTGTCGGTGACAGTCGCCGTGAACGTCGACGCCCCCGCAGCCGAAGGCGTGCCGGAGAGAACTCCGGCACTCGACAGCGAGAGTCCCACCGGCAAGGAGCCGGCAGTCACAGCCCACGTGTACGACGTACCACCGGTGGCCGCCAACGTCGTCGAATACGCCACCAGGGTGGCGCCGGAAGGCACGGTCACGGTGGTAATCGCCAGTTGGGGTCTCACCGTGAGAGTGAGCGACTTCGTCGTGTTCGACACACCCGCAACTACCTTGACGGTGAAGGTGCTCGTACCCGCTGTCGTAGGAACTCCCGTCAGCGTTCCGTCCGAATGCAAGCTCAGGCCCGCGGGCAGCGAGCCGCTCAGCAAGCTCCATGTGCGAGCGCCTACTCCACCGGTGGCCTGGACCATCTCTGTGTATGCCGCGTCTACTTCGCCCTCGTCGAGTGCGCTCGTGGTGATCGTCAGCGCCGGTGTCTGAGAGATGCCGAGAGCGAAGCGCTTACTCTCGGTGCGCCCAAGGTTGTCGGTGACAGTCACCGTGAACGAGGCGACGCCCGCACCGCCGGGCGTACCGGAGATGGTGCCGTCGGTAGCGAGGTTCAACCCCGCAGGCAGCAACCCTGCGGTGAGAACCCACGTGTACGGCGAGCCGCCCGTGGCTGTCAGGGTCGTCGAGTAGGCGGCCAACGTGGCACCGTCGGGAAGAGAGTCGGTCGTGATTACCAGTTGCGGGTTCACCACCAGGGTGAGCGATTGCGTTGCCGATTCGGTGGCGGTGTCCACGCGCACGGTGAAGTCAGTGCTGCCAGCCGATGTCGGCGTCCCGTGCAGGGTGCCATCGGAATCGAGGATGAGCCCGGCGGGGAGCGGTCCGCTACTCACCGACCAGGTGCGCGCTCCAACTCCGCCGGTGGCTTCCAGCAGTTGCGCATAGCCGAGCCCGATAGTGCCGTCCGACAGCGTGGTGGTCACGATGGCCAGGGGCGGACTTGCCGTGACCAACAACTGCATCGGCTTGCTCTCGGTGCGCCCGAAGTTGTCCGTGACGCTCAGGGTGAACGTGGAGGTTCCAGCCACTGTGGGAGTGCCCGAAAGCACGCCGCCGGTGGTCACAGTGAGTCCCGCTGGAAGCGAGCCGGAAGTCACGGCCCAGCTATACGACGTGCCGCCGGTTGCAGCCAGCGTGGTGGAGTAGGCGGTGGACGTCGCACCCGTGGGCAGAGTGTCGGTGGTGATGATCAACTGCGGCTGCACCGTCAACGTCAAACTGCGAGTGACGGTCGTTCCCGCGGTGACTCGAGGCGTGAACGTGTAGGTGCCCGAGGTTGTGGGCGTACCGCTGATGAGACCCTCACTATTGAGCGTCAGACCGGGCGGTAGCGTGCCCGATGCCAGTGACCATGCGTGCGTCCCAACACCTCCGGTGGCCTGCAACGCGAAGCTGTAGGCCACGCCAGATGCACCTGCGGTCAGAGCGGCGGTGGTGATCGACAATGCGGGCGGAGTGGTCACCACGATGGTAAATGGAGCCGCAGCGTAGTCGTACTTCGAGTCGCTTACGCCGATGCTGAAGGTGAACGTGCCGGTGCTCGTGGGAGTCCCACTGATCACGCCGGCATCGTTGATAGTCAGGCCAGGCGCCAACCTGCCGCTCGACACGTAGAAGGACAGGTACGGGGTGGCTCCCCCCGAGGCCACAATCGTGGCCGTGTATGGCACGGTTCGGAAGGCGTTGGCCACGCTCGTGGTTGTGATGACCAGAGGTGCCGACACGATGATCGACGCACTACCAATAGCCTCCGCTCCACGAGAGTCGACCACCTTCACGCTGTAGTAAGACGTACCGACTGGGCCGGTGGGAACACCCGAGATGACCCCGCCCGCGCTCAGCGCCAGGCCGGCGGGCAGCGAACCTGACTCGAGTGACCAGGTGAAAGGGGCTGCCCCGGTCTGCTGCGCAACCCGCAGCGTCTGGTCGAAGCGGCCGTTAATGAGGCCCGCACCATCGGGGGCCTCCACTACCGGCGGGGGTGTCCAGCGCACCACCACGACACCCGACCCACCTGCGCCGCCCGCGTCGGCATTGCCCAAGCTGTAGCGGTAGCCACCACCGCCGCCACCACCACCGGTGTTGGCGATGCCCGTGGGGTTCATGCCCGCCCACACACCGGGTCCGCCGCCGTAGTAGCCGGGGTTGGCGGAGTACTGACCCACTGCCGACAATCCTCCGGCGCCACCACCCGCGAACCACTGGTCCGGGCCAATCGCAAAGAGCCCGCCGGTGCTGACCAAATTGACGCCATTACCCCCGTCTCCGTTTCGCAGCTCGCTCAAGTACAGCGCCGCGTTCGTGGAGGGGCCGGCCTGCGGGGAGCCGGCACCGGCGCCACCGCCGCCCACCGTCTCGTTGCTCCGGCTCAGACTCGTGCCGCCGGTGGAGGTGACTGTGGTGCCGTTGAGTGTGCGACCCGAGCCCCCGCCCCGGGTTACCGTGCCGTCTCCGATCGCGCCTTGGCCCCCCACGCCACCGAGGGCCGTCACAGTGCCGAAGTGCGAGGACTCACCAGCGCCGCCAGAGCCGGCCGCTGGGAAGCCGCGAAGACCAGCCGTGCCTCCGGCACCGATGGTGATGGGCACACTACTGCTCACGGAGATGTTCCGCTTGACTGTGACTGAGCCGGCACCGCCTCCACTGCCGCCCGCGGACTGGAAGGGCGAGTAACGGTAGGCACCGCCGCCACCACCACCACCCGCGCCGACGACTGCCACGTCCACCAGGCTCACGCCCGCGGGTGGCGTCCACGTGCCCGATGCGTCGATCCGCTCTTGGCAGACCAGCGTCGAGCCGGACGTAATAGCGGTTGCGCCCGCCCGGCAGGCAGTAGTCGCCGTCGCCGGAGAGGTCACAAACCCCACCGTCGCGAGAGCGGAGGCCGCAAGGGCGGCACTGAGCAATGCTGAAGTCGCGCGTCGGATCGTCATGACTCTCCTACCGGTGGCTGTGTCCAATCCGGACAATAGCACCCGGGACTTTTTATTGCGGCACTGGATTTTCGCCGGATTTGAGAATGGCCTTAGACGGCGGCGCAGGTCACCACGTCGTACGGCAGATTCCAGGCTGTCGGATGAAGTTGAGCTAGCAGCACGGCGCCGAAACCCACCGAGAGACCCACATATGAATCGGCGTCAAGAGAGCTTTCGCGCCAACGCGCCGACGTGCCCTGCACCTGCTCGACGATGGAGCGATACTGCTCAGAAGAGGAAGCACGCAGGGCCGGGTGGTGGCGCATCAGCCGCTGCTGTTCAAGGTTGATCGAGCGCTGCACCTCGCGCCCGGGCCGCATCAACTCGCGAAGCATCACCGCCTCGGCCATGCCCGCCGAGTACTCGCGCTCGATACCCGCCATGAAGCGCTCATTGAGCCCTGCACCTCCGGCGATGCTGCTGCGACTGGCGTCAAACACCAACTCCAGCTTGGTGGCGTACCGGTTGAACAGGTAACCCTCGGTCAGGCCGCCTGCCCGGGAAATGGCGCGGGTGGTCGCAGCATCGAAACCGCGGGTTCCCACTTGCTCGAGCGTGGCCTGAAGCAGGCCCGCCAGCACAGGGTCGTCTGTGTCGAATGGGTAGGCGCCGTCGATGTGGGTTGCCTTGCGGGCTGGCTGTCGAACGGGCTTGCGGCGCTGGGCCAGCGCATCTCGAATAGGGGTCACGAGCGGGACAATGTCAGGAATCACCGAGTTGGATCCCGGCCACACAAGGAGCAGCCCCAGAGCCAGCATGAGCAGATAGCCGGTGCGTGCGGCGTCGGCTCGCGGACGTGGTGGGTCGAGAGCATCGACTAGCAGCGGAGACAGTGTGCGGTTCACCGCCGTGAGCACGCGAGGCTCGTACTGCCGCACGACCAGGAGTTCGGCCGCAGCGTTGAGTGCCGGGTTCGGGCGCAGGAAAGTATCGAGGGATTCGACGTCGCCTGAAAGCAGGGGTAAGAGGGCATCGGTCAACGGACTCGCGAGTCGCTGACGCCAAAGCGTGGCCGCCAGAACCTCACGTGATGCAAAGCGGTCGAGCACGGGTCGTTTGGAGAGTCCGGCCCGGGCCCCCACTGCCACCAGAGTGAACGCACCCCACCCGCTGTCGGCCAGCAACTCAAGCGCCGCGTCGAGAATGCGCTCATCATTGCGCAGCACTCGGCGCTGGGGCGTTCGCCCTCGCGGGGACATCATCACCTCCGGGGTGGCTTGCTCGGCGCACACACTACGCCCTGTACGTGAGACGGGATGAACTGATGGCTCGACTGTTTCGTGCGTGCGCGAGTTGCCGGAAATACTGGAGGTTCCGGGGTTTCTGCCGAATTTGCTGACGCGCCTGCAGATGATCGGAGGTTTGGGGAGCGGTTGGTCGCTGAACTCGCACACACTCGTGGCTTGACACCGAGAAGAACCGAATGTGACCCTGAGCCAAATTAGGGCCTGAGTGGGATCTCTCAGAAGCGCGATAACTGTTACTTACCAACGTTTTTCGAAAGTGCGCCCGGAGAGATTCGAACTCCCAACCTTCTGATCCGTAGTCAGATGCTCTATCCGTTGAGCTACGGGCGCCCGCTGCTAACAGCCTCCACAGGTTACCCCACCGTTCACATTTGGTCCGCCCCGGTAGTCCCGCTTACCTATGGTCCGGCTCACCACGGCCCCAAGCAACTCAACGCTTAGTCGCGTCGCGAGCCACCCGTCCCGTCGACCGTGACTGGAAGCAGCAAGGCGCCCACGCCAACGCTGAGTGTTGGCTGCGGCAACGAACACTAATGACTGCTCACCTGCGACGGACGGCCGGAATCTCCAATATCGGAACAGCACGCTTCATGAACTTGTCGAAGTGAGGGACCGTGAACGCTGCGTATCCGTGTTCCGGAGTGTAGAGCAACCCCATTGCAATTAGCTCCGCGCGAGTCGGTGCGACTTGAGGCGATGTCCGTTGCAAGAGAGCGGCCACATCGGCTGCCTTCTGCGGTAGCGGCCCCAGCTCTGCCATGGCTCGTAGGTAGGCACGCTGCAATTCTGTCGCGCGGTCTAGGCGCACCCGAAAGAACGAGGAATCCAATTTCGACTCATAGAGCGGAATTGCAGTCTCCACATCCTCAGCCGTCACGGCAGGACCGACGGCGACTCCCCATATCGCGTAGCCAAGCTCCTGAACGAAATAGGGGTATCCCTCAGTGAGCTCGACAGCACGGTCCAAGGCCTCGGAAGTGAAAGAGGCGTCTTCACTCTCCGCCGGGCCCGCCAATGCACGACGAGCGTCATCCGGGTCTAAGACGCCAATCCTAGGGAACTTGAAAAGTCGTTCCGCGTAAGACTTCGCATCACCCGCCAACTCGGCAATCTGGGGGAGTCCGGCACCCACCATCGTTACAGGAAGGCTGCGCTGGACCGTCTTGTGGAGGGCTGAGATCACGGCTTCCAGTTGATCCTGATTCAGGAATTGGATCTCGTCGTACAGGAGTACTACGCCACGCCCTTCGTCCTTGGCCGCTTCACCGACCGCGACGAATAGGTCACTCAGGTCGCGGTTGAGATTACCGCTGTCTGCCTGGCCCTCAACTGCCTCTACATCTACGCCGGCGGTCAGTGATCCTGACGGATCGACTTGAATTGAGAATGACTTCAGCACCGACGCGGCGCGCTTCAATCGTTCGCTCCAACGTGCCTTGGGAGACAACTCAAACAAGGCCGAGCGGAAGTCGGCGACGACCTCACGGCGAAATGCCTCATTACTGTGTTTGCTTACCTCGTTCTCAATGACGATCCAATTCTGCGACAGCGCTTCCTTGCGAAAACCTCCGAGCAGGACCGTTTTACCAACTCCACGCAGTCCGGTAATGATCATTGACTGCTCGGTTCGACCGGCTGCCATGCGCGCCAACATGAGAGCGAACGTCTGAAGCTGCGCATCCCGACCAAGGATCACGGGGGGCTGCGCGCCGGCGTTGGGTGTGTACGGGTTTCTCAGCGGGTCCACTCTTGAACTTTATCCAAGTTAGTCAACTTTTTCTACATTTCCTAAACTGTACTAACTTTGCAAAAAGCCCGCGCGTTTGATTCCAGGCGCTGGTGCGCGCCCGACCGGATTGGCCGGGGGCACGGCCAATGGACCCGCCCGCTGAGGAAACCACCCCCGCAGCGCCCTTCGAGCGCCTTCCAACCCTCGGTAGGGTCGACCCGTGACGGTCCGATGACGATAGCAATCCTCATTGGCTACCTCATCGGCGGCTCACTTGGATTAGCTGCCACTCGCAGCAACAAACTGGCCCGAATCTGGCCCAAACTCGTGCGCGCACAGATCCTGATCGCCTCCGTCGTCCTCGCGACCGTGGCCGCATGGCGCCTTGCCGGACTCGACGATGTGTTGTGGCCGATCCTCATGGTGGGCGTCTTCGCAGTGATGCTGTTAGTCTCGCTGGCCACCACCAAAGGTGAGGGGCGCGCCGGCCGTGCGGCCATGCGCACCTGGGCCACGACGACCAACACCGGCTTCTTCGTCATTCCGTTCGCTGCCGCATTCGGTGGATCGGCCGCCGTTCTCATCGCCGTTCTCATCGACCGTTTCGGCGCACCACTGTGGGCTATCTACATCGCCCTACTGCGCCGCGACTCTCCCCGACCCCAGCGCCTCGCCACGAGTTGGATCGACCAAGCGCCCCTGATAGCGCTTGGTGTCGGACTACTACTGCGCGCAGTGACAACCGCGCCCGAATGGACTTCCGGACTCTCACTCATCGCCGCGCCCTTCATGGCCGCCACGGGCGCCGCACTTTTCGTCGGATCGGTGCTGCATTCATCGCAGCGCATTTCACCGCGCCCTGGAATCCCTGCGTGGGCCGCCTTCACATTCATGCGCATCGCGCTTTTCGCACCGATCGTCTTCTTCGCACCCACACCGGCAGTCGCACTCGTTGCCGTGCTCGCCGGACTGTCGATTCCCGCCTTCGGACCGTCGCAGATGTCACTGGTCTACGGCTACTCCGATCCGATTGTTGCCGCGAGCGTTCGCTACGGCTGGTTCATCGGCGCCATCGGACTCGTCGCCGCCTACGTCATCTCGCACTAATGACGGAGTCCGCGAACTGCGGCATGCTTAAGGCATGTCACCAGCCGCACGTCGTCACGCCACCACACTCGCTGGCCGCATCGACCACACGCTGCTCGATCCCACCGCAACGCAGGCGCGCGTCGAGCAACTCTGCGCCGAAGCGCTGCAATACAACTTTGCCGCAGTCTGCGTGAACTCACGCTGGGTTCTGCTCGTCACCGACCTGCTCGCCGAGAGCGACGTTCTGGTCTGCACCGTCGTCGGCTTTCCGCTCGGAGCAATGTCACCACAAGCCAAAGCCTCGGAAGCCGCAATCGCAGTGGCACAAGGCGCGCAGGAGATCGACATGGTCATCGACATCGGCTCCCTCATCGCTGGCGAGAACGACGCCGTCTACGCAGACATTGCCGGAGTCGTGATCGCCTCGGAACCCATGCCGGTGAAAGTAATCATCGAGACGTGCCTGCTCACCGACGAGCAGAAGGTCACCGCATGCCGCCTGGCCATGCGCGCCGGCGCCGCCTATGTGAAGACGTCAACCGGATTTAGCACCGGTGGCGCCACCGTCGAGGACGTGCGACTCATGCGCGACACGGTCGGCGACGAGCTGGGCGTCAAGGCCAGCGGTGGCATCCGATCGCTGGCCACCGCCGAAGCAATGCTGGAAGCCGGCGCCGACCGACTGGGCACGTCTAGCGGCATGAAGATCGTGTCCGAGGCGTCAAGCCGATAGGCGAGGTCCGTACCGCTGTCGTGCTGCTTCGCCGGTCGTTCCAACGATGACTCCGATCGCCGCCCACGAATAGCCCGCACTTCTCGCCTCGCCCACAGATTCCAAGAGTGCGCGCTCGCCTTCAGCACGCAACTGCACCGCCGAGCGGAGACGCACGATGTGCTGTGGATCGAGTGCGTCATCTGGTCGAGGGTCGAAGGCCTCGAAGCGATCAGCAAGTTCATCCGCATGAGCTAGTACGTACTCGAGTGACCTGGGCATCAGTTCACCTCATGAACTTCCGACGCGCACGCATTTGCGTGCACGATCATCTGCCCGCCACGAAACTCAACGAATCCGACCTCAAGGAGCAATCCCGAGCGAGCCGCACCAATCACCATCACGAAGCCCTCCTCTTGTCGAATAACTAGCACCGGATGCCTCACCGCGTGACGAATATCGTCAACGGAAATGCCATGACGAAACGCACTCTCTGCCATTCGCGGTTCGTCATCCACACAGGCGATCGTGCGCGATGTTTCGACATCTAACAAGTTAACTTGTGACGGCTGTGGGCGTCAACACGTGAGTACGCCTGTGGAGATTCCGCGTTTAGAAATGAGTAAAGGTGCCCCCGAAGGGACACCCATACTCATGTGCGGAGGCGGAGGGATTTGAACCCTCGATGGGGCTATAAACCCCAAACCCGCTTAGCAGGCGGGCGCCATAGACCGGACTAGGCGACGCCTCCACGCTTCCCAGCGAACTGAGCAGCCACCACAGGGTACCGAACCCTGCAGAAGCGCCGCCCCGCGAGGGCGCTCCGTTACGACCCCACGCTCCGAGCAACTGACGTCGAGATCGTCGAACCCTTAGAGTTCGTTCCTGTCACCCGGCACGACAACGCACGACCGACATCCGCCGCCTTCGGCGTATACGTCTTCGAAGTGGCCCCGCTGATGATCGATCCATTGCGCAACCACTTGTAGGCCAGGCTCGCAGCTTCCGACCAGGCCGACGTGCACGCCACTGCCTGGCCCTTACGCGGAGCCGACTTCGACAGCGTCGCCTTCGACCGCACAAACGGCTTGGGCAATGTTGAGGTGCGCACCTTCAGGTTCGCCGTCGGGCCGACGTAGACCACTGTGGTGCGTCCCGACGCATTGGTAACGGCCGCCGCGACACCCATCGACATCGTCTGGCCCATGACTGGCCCATCGCTCATGAGCCCGGTCCATGAACGGCGGGTCTGAATTCCGACACCGACGACAGCCGTTTCCGGAGGGCCTGAGTCAAGCACCGGCCGAAGCGAGGGTGTGACATACGTACCGTCGTCAAGCAACATGGGTCGGAACCTGAACAGCGAGTACACCGACAGTGGGTCGAGGCCCGACACAGCATCGATCATTGTCGACGCCGACCAACTTCCAGCAACCCCGCGCCTCTGCACGACGAACGTGCTGATCTGGTAGGTGGTGGGGGTGCCGACGACTCCCGTTTCAAAGTCCACGAAACGCACGACCGCACTTCCGTCGGCGGTCATCGACACGGTCGGCGTTGTTGCGTAGCGACCGGGTCCGGTCAACACCTGCGATGTCAGTGTCCAGTTGGTTGAGGATGACGTGCGTTGCAACACACGCACCGCAAACGGATTCGTATCGGCGTAGTTCGACGTTCCTGACATGCTCTCGATCACAGCCAGAACGGTCGACGATCCACCAGCAGTCAGCGACGCAAGCCCGGTCAGACTGGTGAAGGCTGACGAATTGAATGAACTCGCGACCACCGGAAGACCCCAGTTCGACCCAATGCGCGACCTCACTCGGAATTCGTACAAGGCTCCACAGATCGACATCCAGATGGCTGAGAGTGAACGGGTGCTATCCAGAGCCACCTGATAATCGAAGGGCAGTGACGTTATTCCCGCTGTACTCGCAGCCGACCACGCGCCAGCCACTCCGGTTCGCTGTGACACACGCAGGCTGTAGCCGCCCCCCGATGTAACCAACCATCCAACAGCGGCACTGCCATCGGGCAACACCGCGAATGTGGGTTCAAAGGTCGTAGCGACATCTGAACCCGACACCTTGACCGATGCCGGAATACTCGTCGCGGATGCACCGAGCGTGCTCACCTGAACCGAACATGCGGCGCCCACGCAGTCAGCCCAACCAAGAAGGAACGAGGTTGACGTCAGGGCCAGGAGTTTGACAATCGGTGTATTCGTCGGTGACCCAGAGATTCCTAATGAGTGACCTGCGGCCAGAGTCTTGATCATCGCGGCCCCGAATGAGGTGGCGCCGGCGCGACGAATGCGCACACCGAACGAGCCGCCTGATGGCTGCCACACCACGGCGACCGTGCCATCTGGCAACGCCGCAGCAGCCGGACCGAACTGAATCACACTCGCTGCCAACTCCAGCGCGGGCGCGAACACACCCGGCGCAGGTGCCGCCTGCGCGGGAGGAACGGCGAGTCCGACAAGCAGCGCGCCTGCGGCAAGCCCCGACACAAGAAGTCGCTTCATGGTCAGGCCACCGTCCGCTCGAGTGAACCGGAGATGGAACTTCCGGTGGGATTAACCGCCTTCACTCGGCACGACAATCCCTTGCCCTGATCAGCGCCTGTGGGCTTGTACGTTGACGACGTGGCGCCGCCGATCACCGATCCATTGCGAAGCCACGTGAACGAACGCGATGCTGCGTCGGTCCAGGCCGAACTGCACGCAACTGAAACGCCCTTCTTTGGCGCTTTCGACAGCTTCGCTCTACTGAGCAGGAATGGTTTGGGCATCGCCGTCGTGCGTTCGACGATCCCGCCGGCGGGACTTATGTCGACCACTGCAATCGTCGTGCGACCCGAGGGGGCAATGGCCGCGGCACTGTAGGCACCCGGCAGCACCCACGACACCGATTGTGAAACAGGTAGCCCCCAGCCCGGGCGCACGGTCGAAGCGAAAGTGATTCCCATGGGCGCTAGGCCAGCACTCGACTGAATACCGCCCACCACCAGACTTCCGTTGGGGCCAAAGGCGACAGCCGCAGTGATAAAGAGTTCAGTCGCGGATGACACAGCGATGGCTGCTGCTGCCACCAGCACCGGCTGCGACCACGAACCAGTAGTACCTCGATCGACCACATACGTTTCGAACGACGCCGCATTAGAACTGCTTGTCGATCCGACCGAACCCTCGAGCCGTTTGTACGTCAGTACCGCTCGACCATCAGCGGAACCGCCGAGCACCGGCTGCAGCAGCATCTGCGCATCCGGACCGACTAGATGCGCACTCGACCAGGTCCCGGCGGCGGAAGGCAGACTGAACAAGGCGATCCTGCTCGCAAAGGGAGCTCCCGCCACGGGTGCAGTGCCTGACACTCTCCTACTCAGTGCCGAGGTGAAGGAGTTGCCCGACGCCGCGATACTCGACCAGGTGGCGATGCCCACAACAATGTCCGCAGTCGCAATCACTTTCGCCGGGGGCAGTCCCGTGACCCACGTTGCAGGACTCGTCGGCGGTGTCGCTGACGTGCGGCACCGTGCGGTGAGTTTGATGGTCGCACCACTCACGGGGGCGGTCCACTGCACGCAGAACGTTCCATTAGATGCCACTGCCACCTGCGGGAAGTTGACGTTGGAAGTCGCCAGAGTCGCCGCCGCACTCCACGCAGACGTGGGGTTTGCCAGTACCGCAATGCGAGCCGCTTGGGTTGCACTCTTCCGCCACACCACGACTGCCCGTCCGGCAGCATTCACTGACACCCACACAGCTTCACTATCGGTTTCGCTTCCGGAGATCACTGCTGGTGAAATCGTCGCGGCGGCGGCGGCGACTCGAGCTGCCTGCACTCGGTAGTTACTTCCATTCTTCTCAGTCCACACGAGCAAGAACGTGCTCGACCCGAGCGGGAAAAGGTTCACCACGGTTTGGTAAACGTCTCCAGAGATCTGGTAGCCACCACTTGGCACGTAATGCTTCAGGGCCCCCCATGTCGTACTGCCGGGCGCGCGCACCCGCAGGTACAGTGCCGCACCAGAGGCGCCCGACCACGCGATCACCGTCGCACCACTGGGCAGTGTCGCAACTGCAGGCGCTACGCCTCCGTCAGGAGCCGACGACCCATTGCTCACGGCTCGTTTAGCACCCAGAGCCCCCGGTGCCACGGCAGAAGCAGGAAGAACCACCGCCGAGCCGATCAGAGAAATGACGGTAATGGCGGCCGCAGCGGCCGTACGAACGCGTGGGGTCATCAGGATCCTCAGTTCGTGAATGGACCGTTGATTTCATGGTCAACCACTCGCACCTCAGTCGCGCAGGACCTTCGGCCCCTCTTCCCGTGAATTCGCTGCTGAAGGCTGGATGACCAGGAACGACCCCCACGACACCCTCCGCCGGTAGGCTGACCGCCGTGAGCGCCCGCCGAACCGATGGAAGCAGCGGTAGGAAACTGCTGCGCGTTCTGCTCGCCTTCGACACGGGTCGACCTACCTGGACCGTTTCCGAACTCAGCGCCCACGTCGGCATTCCACTCTCGAGCGCCTACCGCTACATCACTCTGTTGCGCGAGGAAGGACTCGTCGAACCTGCACCCGGCGGCGACCACCTCTATCGACTCGGCCCTCGCGCCAACGCGGTCGGACGCGCTGCCGTCGACACCGACACGTCACTCGTCAACGCTGCTCGCCCGCACTTGCAAGCACTGCGCGACACCTCCGATGAGTCAGCCATCCTGATGCGCCGCGCCGGCGATGCCGCGACCGTGTGCATTGATCGGGCCGAGAGTCGACACCCCGTTCGCCTGCAAGTCGAACTCGGTCAGACCATGCCGATGCACGTTGGCTCTGCTGGTCGCGTGCTTCTCGCCGCCCTTCCCGACGATCGACGCGCCAGCTACCTCGCTGACGTACTTCCCACCCTCACCGACGAACGCATGATCGAGGCACTGTCCGACGAAGCACTCGCACGCGTCTCCGAAAACGGCTGGACCGAGTCATTCGACGAGTTCGACGAAGGCGTGTGGGGCTGTGCCGCTGCCATCAGCGATGACAATGGCGTCGTCGCTGCTATTGGAACTGCCGGGCCTGTCTACCGCTTCGACGAACCCGCGCGTTGGGGCGCTATTGCTGCCGTGCGCGCCGCCGCCGACGCTGCCTCTCTTGCGTTGCGCGCGCCGGCAGACGAGAAGGTCTGACAGATGAACTCAGCACGTCACACCACGGGCCATTCCGGTAGCGACACCACGTCAACCCTCGCCATCGATTGCGGCGGAGGCGGTATCAAAGGTTCGGTGCTCGACGAGGCCGGCACCATGCGCGCACACCCGATCCGAGTTCCAACGCCCTACCCGCTCACAACTGACCGCTTCATCGCCACCTTGGCCGACCTGGCAAGCCAACTTCCGCAAGCGCAGCGCGCCACCGTTGGGCTTCCCGGAATGGTGCGTCACGGCGTGGTCGTGTCGACACCGCACTACGTCACGGTGCGCGGACCACGCAGTCGTGTCGATCCCTCGCTCGTCGAGCAGTGGCACGGATTCGATGCGCGACGCGCTCTCATTCAGGCTTTCGATATGCCCACGATCGTGCTCAACGACGCTGAGGTGCACGGCGCAGGTGCTGTGTCGGGTGCAGGCTACGAACTGATGCTCACTCTCGGAACTGGTCTGGGCTGCGCCATCTTCGACGGCGGTCGGCTCGCACCGCACATTGAGATGTCGCAAGCGCCGGTGCGCTGGGGACTGTCGTACGACACCTACATCGGCGAACACGAACGTCGTCGACTCGGTGACGCATTCTGGTCACGTCGCGTACGCACGATGGTCGAAGCACTACGTCCCATGTTCCTGTGGGATCGCCTCTACATCGGTGGCGGAAACGGTCGCAAGATCGTGGCGAGCCAACTCACCCGACTCGGTGACGACGTCGTCATCGTTCCGAATACCGCAGGAATTGTGGGCGGTGTGCGCGCATGGCAACTACACGGTGGCCACGCGGTCGACGAGCGATAACGGCCGACGCATCAGTCAGTGGCCGCTCAGTGTGCGGGTACTGGCACGCGGACGCATCGCCACCACTAACCTAAGCAGGTGCCCGCGACCACCTCATTCTCCGACTACGACGCCATCGTCGAGAGTCTGCAGAGTCAGTTCCGTGCGATCCCCGCACACGAGCGGGTTCGCCTGGCGAAACGCACGTCCAATCTCTTTCGCGCTCGCGATGAATCACCTGTCGCCGGACTTGATGTCGCGGCTCTCGACGGTGTTCTGAGCATCGACCGCGAGGCCCGCACCGCCGACGTACTGGGCATGACCACCTACGAACACCTCACGGCAGCCACCCTGCCCTTCGGTCTCGCACCCTTGTGCGTGCCGCAACTACGCACCATCACCCTCGGCGGCGCCGTTACTGGCATGGGAATTGAGTCGGCTTCCTTCCGCAACGGCTGCCCGCACGAGTCAGTCGTCGAGATGGACATCCTCACCGGCAACGGCGAGATCGTCACCGCTCGACCCGACAACGAGCACCGAGACCTGTTCTATGGCTTTCCCAATTCGTACGGCTCACTCGGCTACGCCACCCGCCTGCGCATTGAACTCGAACAGGCAGCACCTTTCGTCGCGCTGCGCCACATTCGATTCGAATCGGCGCAAGCAATCGCCGACGCACTCGCTCAGGTCGTTGCCAGTCACCAGTGGGAAGGTGAGCACGTCGATTACGTCGACGGCACCGTGTTCTCTGACACCGAGCACTACCTGACCCTCGGTCGTTATGACGACGCACCCCCGATCGGACAGATTCCGAGTGACTACACCGGCATGCAGATCTACTACCGCTCGATTCAGCAGCGCAAGACTGACCTGCTCACCACTCACGATTACCTCTGGCGCTGGGACACCGACTGGTTCTGGTGCTCGCGCGCCTTCGGTGCGCAGAACCCCCGCATCCGCAGGTTCTGGCCGAAAGAGAAATTGCGCAGCGACGTGTACTGGAAGTTAGTGGCCTTCGACCGCAAAACAAACGTCTCTGGAAAGATGGCCACGCTCAAGCGTCAACCTCAACGCGAGCCCGTAGTGCAAGACATTGAAGTTCCGGTCGAGGTACTGCCTGCGTTCCTCGAGTTCTTCCACCGCGAGGTCGGCATCGAGCCGGTGTGGCTCTGCCCCCTCAAGCAGCGCAACCCCAATGTGGTGTGGCCCTTGTACGAATTGAACCCCGCCACGACCTACATCAACGTCGGTTTTTGGTCGACGGTGCCGCGTCCCGACGGCGGTGACCCGGCCGATGGCCTGATCAATCGCCGCATCGAAGAAGTCGTTACCGAACTGGGTGGCCGCAAGTCGCTCTATTCCACGTCGTACTACGACCGCGACACGTTCGCGCAGTTATACGGTGGTCCGACGTACGACATGCTCAAGGAGAAGTACGATCCATCCGGACGGTTTGCAGGAATGTACGAAAAGTGCGTCAGACGGGCCTGACCACTCGGAATCAGGCATCGAGCAGCAGGGAGTTCTCGAATGAAGTTGGCAGATATTTTTGCACTTGTCGCGGGCAACGACTCCGACGTCGAGTTCATTGCCTATGACGGAAGCCGCGCTGGTCAGCCGGGTGCCGATGTGCGTATTGAGTTGCGCAATCCACGCGCGGTGTCGTACTTCGCCTCGTCACCAGGGCAGTTAGGTCTTGCCCGTGCCTACGTCGCGGGCGACGTTGAGATTGTCGGTGATGCCTACACGGCCCTCAGCCGCCTGTGGGATGTACGTAAGCCTCAAGTGAGTGTGGCCGACAAAGCCAAGATCGTGCGCGAACTCGCCCCCTTCGCCTTGAAACGTCCTGAGCCTCCGCAGGAGGAAGCCCGAGTCACCCGGCGCCAACACTCGCGCAAGCGTGATGCCGAGGTCATCAGCCACCACTACGACGTGTCGAACACGTTCTACGAGTGGGTACTCGGCCCGTCAATGGCGTACACATGCGCCGTCTACCCCACCCTCGACTCGACCTTGGAACAGGCACAGGAAGAGAAGTTCGATCTCGTGTGCCGCAAGCTCGGACTCGAGCCGGGCATGCGCGTTCTCGATATCGGGTGTGGCTGGGGTGGCTTCAGTCTTCACGCCGCGCAGTACTACGGCGTCACCACCATCGGTGCCACACTCTCTGCGCAGCAGGCCGAATACGGTCAGCGCCGCATTGAAGCCCTCGGCCTGAGCGACCGCGCGCAAATTCGTTTCTCCGACTACCGCGCCGTGCAAGAAAGCGGCTTCGATGCCGTCGCGTCGATCGGTCTCACCGAGCACATTGGTTCCAAGAATTACCCGTCGTACTTCTCCTTCATTCGTACACGGTTGAAGCCAGGGGGCCGGCTACTCAATCACTGCATCACGCGCTCCGACACGAAGCAGCGCACGCAGAACATCAACGGATTCATCAACCGCTACGTGTTCCCAGACGGCGAGTTGGTTCCTGTGAGTCAAATCACCGAGGCAATCGAGCAGGAACAACTCGAGCTTCAGCACACAGAGAACCTGCGTGAGCACTACGCAATGACGTTGCGCGACTGGTGTCAGAACCTTGAAGACCACTGGGACGAAGCGGTCGCCGAAGTTGGCCCGGGTAAGGCGCGCGTGTGGCGTCTCTACATGGCCGCGAGTCGCGTGGGCTTCGACAGGAACGTCATTCAGTTGCACCAGGTTCTCGCCACGCGTACCGACAACGAGGGTGACAGCGGAATGCCGCTTCGCCCGCAGCTTGAAACGCGCACCGTGACTCCGGTCGTCTAAGGCATGACCAGTTCAGCCACGGTGGTGGTCAGCACGACCGTAGCGGCGTCGGTCGCTGACGTGTGGGCCGCGGTCAGCGACCCCACCGCGTACGCGCGTTGGAGTCCCGAGGCAGCAGGCGCTGTGCGTCGCAGTGGCACCGGTGCGTGGCAAGTGGGTGATCGTTTCACCGGCCGCAACCGACTGTGGATTCCGTGGTCGACCTCATGTCGGGTGGTCACTGCCGACCCTGAGCGCGAGTTCGCGTTCGAAGTGAAACTTGGGCCGGTGACCCTGAGCCGATGGGCCTACTCGGTTGAAGCGCTGCCCGACGGTGGCACGCGCGTCACTGAGACCTGGACCGATCTTCGCGACGGTGTGCAGGGCGCGCTGGTCAAACCCTCTGGGCTCTTCGTGGGACGCGGCGTCGATGCCGCCGAACGCAATCGCGCCACGATGGAACAGACGCTGGCAAAGCTCACGACCGAGTTTGGTGCGCGCTAGTCGGAAGTTGCGGTGCGTTCATAGGCGCGCACCAACAGTCCGTTGTGCCAGCCCGAGGTTTCGTGCAGGCAGTTGAATCCACGTTGCTCGAACACATCGCCATGAACCGGGTTCGCATAGATGACGAGCGGATCGAGTGCAGCCACGCGCTCGATGAACGGTCGCATCACGTCGGCATCGAAGGGATTGAAGAGAAACACCACGGGGCGCCGGCCGTAGACCTCCGGATCGACGTTGAGCGCATCGGCGGTGATCACCTCGATTCGCTCAGCCAAACCGACGTGTTCGATGTTCGAGCGAGCAATATCGGCAAGCGGCGCGTAATACTCAATGCCGCAGATGGGCATTGAGGCGCCCGAGCGGGCTGCCTTCTCTGCCCACACGATGAGCACCTTCCCCTTGCCGCACCCAATGTCGACGAATGTGCGACTGCTCAGCTCAGGACCGACCCGCTCAGCGACCCAGTCGAACCATTGTTCAATCACCGACGTCCACGCAGCTCCGTAAAACGTGGAGTGTTCGAAGGTGTCGCCTTCGGCGTCGTACTGCTCGCGCGCCAATCGAGTTGCGGTGTCTGTGCCCCGGCGAAGGTCGAATGCGTGCGCCTCACGAAAGTGCGTGTACGGCAGCCGCCACCCCCGTGCGCAAAACATCTGCCAATAGTCACGAGGATTCACCGGTGGTTCCCGCCACATTTCCGCACCCCCCCATGGTGCCCGATAACGGCGACTCACGCCTGTTTAGGAGTCCGGTTGAGCCATCTGCTCGATCACATCGACAACAAGTTCAGCCAGCACGTCAGGATTGGGCACCAATCCGGCATCGGTCGCGAATCCCACGGTGACTGCACCGTCGTAGCTGAAGATCGTCGCCGTCATCGGCTGTTCACCCGAACATGGGGCGAATCCCACAATCTGCACCACCGGCGCACCTGCGAATGTCATCGGACCGCTGGGGCCAGGCACGTTGGTGAGGACACCGACCGCTTTGTTGGCGAAGAAGTTGGTGAGGAACGACGCGAGCGACCCCGGTGACATTGACACCGCCTGCTGCACCCCAAACGTCAACGCTGCCTCGTCGGAGTTCTTAATACGCGACATGCGGTGGTGCATGTCGGCCAGAGCCTCGTCATGGGATTCGTGATGCAGGGGCATGGGAAGCATGACGAGTGCGAAGTAGTTTCCCAAGTCTTCGGGCAGGTTGTCCTCGAATGGTTTGAGATTCACCGGCACCATCCACACGACCTCGTCGAGTGATTCGCCGTAGTTCGCGAGATAGCGACGCAGCCCACCTGCAACGGCGGTGAGTAGCACGTCGTTCACCGTCGCATTGTGGGCGCGGCCGATGGACTTGATCTGCGCGAGAGAAATCGGCGCCGACCACGCTACGGCCTTTCGGGTGCCGGGAATTCCTGTCCACACCGTGCTGCCGCTGTCGGTGAGAAGTAACTTGGTCACGGAGGCGAGGTCATTCACACTGCGGTGCTCAGCCGCCCCTAGTAGTTCCAATGCATCAAGGAGACGATCGGGATGACGGATCATCTCGACGCCATCTTCGACGCCGCCCACTCCGCTGCGCACCAAGCCGGCCATCGCGCCCAGCAAACGAGAAGGTGACTTAGCGGCATCAACCGCTGCGCCCGCCGCGTTAACTGCGACACCCGTTGCCGTGCCGGCCACCGTCAGCGAAACGCGGGCGGCCTCTGCGGCAGCATCGGTTGCGGCTGACACTGGATTGAACCCACCACCCCCGTCGCCCTGGCGACGACCCACGGTCGGAACTGTCGCTCCGTCGGCCACCTCGCACATTCCGAGCATTACCTGAGTAATCCGCACTCCGTCGGCAATGGCGTGGTGGAACCGCGACACAATCGCGCAGCCCACCGAACCGTCATCAAATATCACCCCATTGACCAGATAGACATGCCACAGCGGCCGCTCGCGATCAAGTGGCTTACTGCGTTGCTCGGCAACAAACTCCTGCAACGCCTTCATATCGGCCGTGCCGCCGAGCAGGATGTCGTGCACGTGCTGGTCAATGTCGAAGTGCGGATCGTCTTCCCACAGCCATGACTGACCCGTGTGAATCGCTCGTCGACCGAACACGGGGAACCGATCGCCGGCGTCACCCAGCACCCCTTTGACACTGGCAAGACTGACCTGTTCGGACAGCACCATCGCCCCGTCGATCACCATGAGGTTGTTCGGCCGATCCATGGTCAGCCACAAGGAGTCCTGTGCACTCATCGGTGAAGTGGCCACGCGCCTATCGTGCCCCTAACGGGCGCGCAACGCCACTGTCGTAGGTCCCCGTGGGTTATGGCGCCACTTTCATCGACCACGGACCCACGGCTTGAATTGATAACACGAGTGGGCCACCCGAAATCGTGTTCTCGCCCTTGTACGGACCAATCTCGTTGAACAACAGATCACTGCCGTCGCTATACGACCAGACCACGAAGTTATCCTCTGAAGGAGCCTCGGCTGCGATAACCCCCGCTGGTCCGCTGTAAATCACCACATCGTCGCCCGTTCCGACAATTCTCTCGTTGACGTCGCGCGCCTTGGTGACATCTTGCACCTTCAGCGTCCAGTTGCCGTCAGCCTCAATCTTCAATCGGGCCGTGACATCCTCGGTGTTGGGGTCGAGCAAGGTTGTTCCTTTGTAGGTGCCAATGGTGTTGACCAACAGCTGGCTTTCCTTGAGATCGGAGTCAAGAGCCCACACTACGAAGTTGCTCTCACCGTCGTGCGTGAGCGTGACGATGGCCGCGCGATCAGTGGGCTTGTCAATCTTCACGACCTTCGACCCCGAACCCTTCACCACAATCGGTGTCCAGTCGGAGGCCGCCTTCTCGGTTGGTGTGGGCGTCGGGGCTTCAGTCGTCGGCTCTGGGGTGGGAGCCTGCGATGTCGGCTCAATGGTGGGCTGCTCGGTGGGCACCAGCGACGAGGGTTCCGTAGAAGGAACGACCGCCGCCGCGCTACTTGAAGACGTCGAGTTGGTCTTACTTCCTCCACCGGCACCGATGGCGCCGATGAGTGCAAGAAGTACCACCGCGACGATGACCCACACCCACCACTTCTTCCAGAAGGGTTGACCCGATGGAGGAGGCGGCGGTGCGGTGAAAGGTGACCCCGTAGGCGGTGGCAGAGTCACTGGCTCCCACACCACTCCGGTCCAGCGGTGTCCGTTGACGATCTGACCGATCTGGTACGGCTGCTCGCTCATGAAATCCCCCGTTAACTGCGACCTTGCCTGTCACCTCGAACCTAGCGTGCCTCTACGACAACAGTCGGCCTTTCGATGGCACGAGACCTATCGTGAGCACATGGCCACAGATATCCACGCGAGCCCGGCGCCAGAGCGAGGGCTGCGTCGCGATGTCTGGCTTGCTGTGGGCCTCATCGTGCTGGCAGTGCTTCTGCTCGCGATCTTCGCGGTGTTCACTACCTCATTCGCTGGGGAATTCCTCATCGTCGTCAAGGGAATGACGCTGCTGCCAGTCTTCGTCGCTGCGGTGGTCCTCACGACGATCACCGCATTCGTTCTCGCATTGCGAAGTCGTCGACGCGGCGTCTTTCTCGCAAACGTGTCCTCACGACTTCCGCGCGGCCTTCATATCGCCTGGCTGATCGTGTGGTCGTTGATCACCATCGCGATGGCACTTCCGATTCTAAGCATGGGCCGCACGTTAGGCCTCGGAGCCTTGGGCGCCATTCCGGCTCCGGTGCTCGTGCTCGCGGCTCTTCCGTATGTCGGTTACGCAGCCTTCTTCCTCGCCAACGGAATCACAACGCTGCTGGGTCTCGCGCGTCGACGACCCACTCGCATGCTGCGTGGTTCGGTGTTGGTCGGAATGCCGTTCTTCCTGTTGTTTGCCTCATTCGCCGCCATTGCTGCCAACTGGAATCCGCAGTGGACCGACGGAGTCGAGCACACGGTTGTGTACGCACCCAATGATCAACCCGGCCGCGCCTACCGCATCCCGGCGATGCTCGTTCTTCCCGACGACACCGTGCTCGCATTCGCCGAGTCACGTCAGGAGGCGATGGCCGACCTACTCGACATTGACGTCGTGCTTCGACGCAGTACCGACGGCGGTCGCACGTTTACGCCGATTCAAGTCGTCGAAGACCGCGGCACTGACACCGTGCACAGCCCCGCACCGGTCTACGACACGTCCACCGACACCGTGTGGCTGCCGTTCTGCGTCAATTACCAAACGTTGTACATCGCGAGCAGTCGCGACCACGGGGCGACGTGGAGTGAGCCGCGGAACCTCTCAGCCGAGCTCGCGATTCCTGCGGGAACGTGGTGTCACAACGGTCCTGGTAACGGAATCCAACTCACCTCGGGACGCCTTGTCATTCCAACGATGCAGGATGATCCGCGCGCGCTGGTGAGTGACGACCACGGAGCAACGTGGCGGCTCGGAAGTTCCATGGGCGCAGGCGAGGAGCCGCAGGTGTTCGCCACTCTCGACGATCGCGTGTGTGCCAATCTACGCAACGCTCTCGGCGCCCAGCGCATCGTCACGTGTAGCCACGACGGGGCGCTCACCTGGGATCCGTGGCACCTCGACGAGCAACTTCCTGATGCCGGAACGCAGGGATCGATCATGCGCTACAGCGGAGCTGGCGATCAGCAACGGAACCGCGTGCTCTTTGCCAACCCGGGGGCTCCGTATCGCGGTGAGATGACCCTGCGTCTGAGTTACGACGATGGAGTGAATTGGCCGGTGTCACGGTTGATGTACCAAGGAGCTGCCGGGTATTCGCAAATCGGAGTGCTGTCAGACCATACGATTCTCGTGCTCTTTGAAACCGGGCGTTACGACCTGCGCGAGTCGCTCACCTTAGCCCGCGTCGATCTCGGCTGGCTCACTCAAGGCACGGATTCCTGATCAGCGTTTCCTACGAGGCGCGATAGCGAGAGGTCGAGCGATGACTGACATCGGAAGCGACGCGTGGCTCACTCACCACTGTCAGTCGCTGCTCGACTTCGGTCGACGTGTTGAGCACCCGCTCGGTGGAGCAGCGTGGCTCGACGACGCTGGGCTTCCCGACCTCACCCACCCAGTGCATACCTGGATCACCGGACGCATGGCTCACGTCTATGCGCTCGGTCACCTGCTCGGCGACTGCGAATCGGCACCGATCGCCGACGCCATGCTCGACGCGCTGAGGGGTCGACTTCGCGACACCATCAATGGCGGGTGGTACTCGTCGATCAACGACAACGGCACCACACCAGATGAGAAGGCGTGTTACGCGCAGGCGTTTGTCGTGCTCGCTGCCGCGTCGGGGTCGTTTGCGGGGCGAGCCGGTGCACGCGAGTTGCTTGACCAGGCACTCGCCGAATGGAACGACCGATTCTTTGACGCCGAACAACGTATGTTCGTCGATCTCTGGAACCGCGACTTCACCCAGTGCGATTCGTACCGCGGCGTGAACGGCAACATGCACTCAGTCGAAGCGCTGCTAGCCGCGTTCGACGCCACGGGCAATCGTCTGTGGCTCGAGCGAGCCCTCGGAATCTGCGAACGCGTTGCCCTTGATTTTGCCGAACCGCATGGCTGGCGCATCCCTGAGCATTTTGATCCACAGTGGAATCCTCAACTCGAACTCAATCGCGACCAACCCGCCGATCCGTTCAAGCCCTACGGCGCGACCGTCGGACACGGTCTTGAATGGGCGCGCCTGCTCCTTCACGTCGAGGCGTCTCTGGGAAGCGACGCACCCGACTGGATGCTGCCCGCTGCCATTGCGCTGTTCGACCGAGCCGCCGCCGATGGTTGGAACGTCGACGGCGCCGAAGGCTTCGTTTACACCACCGACTGGAACGGCCAGGCAGTCGTGCATGACCGCATGCATTGGGTTGCGGCTGAAGGTGCCAACTCGGCGGCCGCGCTGCACGCGCGCACTGGTGAGGCCCGTTTCGCCGAGCTCGCGCACCAGTGGTGGGTGTACATCAACGGGTACCTCATCGATCACGAACTCGGATCGTGGCACCACCAACTCGATCGCCATAACCTTCCGATCGACACGGTATGGCCCGGTAAGCCCGATCTGTACCACATTGTTCAAACCACCCTCATTCCTCGGCTTCCGCTGGCACCGGGCCTCGCAAGCGCGCTGGCCGCACGCACCTGATGCGACTTTCGGCCCGTTTCACGACCGATGTGGAGCGCTAACCTGAAATTCAGATCGCGCAAGGCGGTCGTTGACAAGGAGAACTCCGTGCTGCGCGACCTACCGACCGAACTTGTCCCACTCACCGACGAGCAGATCGCCGTCGTTGACATGGTGCGATCATTCGCAGACCGCGAGATTCGACCCATCGCACGCGCGGTCGATGAGGCCGACATTGAGGTTCCGTGGGAAATCTGGAACCGCGCCTCGGAAGTGGGCATCACGTCGTTCATGCTGCCCGAGGAATACGGCGGCGGCGGCTTCATCGATGCCTTCAGTCAGTGCCTCGTTCAGGAAGAACTGTGCGCCGGCGACTCAGGATTGGGCAACTTCATCGGGGCAAGTGGCTTCTTCGCACACCCACTGATGGAACTTGGCACCGATGACCAGAAAGAGCGTTGGCTGCGACCATTGTCTGGTTCCACGCCACCCCTTTCGGCGTTGTGCATCACTGAACCCGGTGTCGGTTCTGATGCCGCCGCAATGACCACGCGCGCCGAGAAAGTACCCGGTGGGTATCGCCTCTACGGACAGAAGACGTGGATCAGTAACGGCGGCGCTGCCGAGTTCTACGGAATCTTTGCCAAGACCGATCCGACGCAGCGCGCCCGCGGCGTCACCGCGTTCTTGGTGCACAAGGAAGCTGAAGGTTTGAGTTTCGGTGCACCCATGAAGAAGATGGGCCAGCGTGCGATGGTCAACTGCGAGGTGTTCATGGATGGCGTCTTTGTTCCCGACGAAGACCGTCTCGGCGATGAAGGCCAGGGCTTTTACGGACTCATGCACACGTTTGATTCATCGCGCGCGATCCTCGGGGCCGCCGCAACGGGAACCGCACGGGCGGCTACCGAACTCGCCCTCGACTACGCGCGCGAGCGCCAGCAGTTTGGCAAGCGCATCATCGACCATCAGGCTGTCGGTTTCCGACTCGCTGACATGGTGACGCGCGTTGAAGAGTCACGACTCCTCACCTGGCGCGCGGCGAAGTTGCTCGACGCGGGAAGCCCCAAGGCACCGATGGCGTGTGCCCAAGCGAAGTTGGTCGCTTCGGAAAATGCGATGTTCTGCACCTGGGGGGCAGTGCAAACACTTGGCGGGTGGGGGTACTCACGCGAGTTCCTTGCCGAGAAGTGGATGCGCGATGCCAAACTCGAGGAGATCGAGGAAGGGACATCTGATATTCAGCGTCTGGTGATCTCGCGAGTGCTTGCCCGACCGTGAGCACTCCTGAAGTTTCCGACGCTACGTCTCGCCACCTTGTGGGTGTCACCGGTGGCGAGGTTGTCGTGGCATCGCTTCGCGCACACGGGGTCGATGTCGTGTTCGGGATCCCCGGCACCCATAACCTGAGCATCTTTGATGCGATGCGGCGCTATCACGTGCATGTTGTCGCCACCACACACGAGCAGGGTGCAGGCTACGCCGCGGACGGGTACGCGCGTACGAGCCGACGTCCGGGCGTTGCCGTCGTGACGGGAGGTCCGGCTGTCTACAACGCTGCCACGGCACTGGCACAGGCGTATTCCGATTCATCACCGGTACTGCTGATATCGCCCGCAATGCCTCGTCATCTGGCGCCCACCGCCACCGGTTCCGGGTACCTGCACGAAGCGAAGGATCAGGGTGGGGCGATGGCACTCATCGTTGAGTGCAGCCTGCGCCCCGCAACACATCAACAGATCGCTGACGCCGTCGCCGAAGCCTTCACCGTGATGACCCACGGTCGGCCACGGCCAGTGCATATCGAGATTCCGCTCGACCTGCTCGAAGAGCGCGGCGATGCGGCGATCACTGTTGCGCCCGAACCAGTACTGCCCCCACTCGACGCGACAGCGATCGATCACGCAGCGGGCATACTCGCCAACGCCGAGCGCGTGATGATTGTTGCCGGAGGCGGGGCAGTGGGTGCCACCCATTCGTTGCGCGAGCTTGCCGAACTCCTCGCCGCACCCGTTGCCACCACTATCAACGGTACCGGCGCTCTATCCGGCGATCACGAACTCTCGCTGGGCTCACGTTTGGGCACGCGAGCGGTCGTGAATGCAGTGGAAGCGGCCGACGTGCTGCTCATCGTTGGCTCCGAGCTCGGCCAGTCCGACCTCTACCTTGGTGCACTGTCACCCACAGGCACGGTCATCCGCATCGACATCGATGAGCGGATGGCTGGAGTCAACGTGAACTCAGACGTTTTCATCTCCGGAGATTCCGAGCGTTCGCTGCGTGGTCTACACGACGCGCTTGTTCCTCTCGTCACTGACGATCGATCAGGCAGCCCACAGTGGGTCGACGACTTGCTCACCCAGATTCGCGTTGAGGTTGCGGGTGCGGGAGCGATCTGGGCTCCGTGGGTTGAAGCACTGGCGAGTGCACTCGATACCGACGCGATTCTGGCGACTGACAATGCCATGTGTGTGTACTACGGAGTCATTCCCCAACTTGTTGTTCGGCACCCCGCCTCACTGCACTTCCCCACGGGATTCGGCACTCTAGGTTTCACCGTGCCGGTGGCGATTGGCTCGGCACTTGCCGCACCTGATCGACAGGTCGTCGGAATCAGCGGCGATGGCGGTTTGCTGTTCACCGTTACTGAACTTGCGACAGCAGCTGCCGAGCAACTTCCCATCGCATTCGTGGTGTTCGACAACAGTGGATACGGCGAGATACGCAATGAAATGCTCGATCGCGGCGAGCAACCGATTGCCGTCGACGCACCACCGCGCGACCTCGTTGCGCTTGCCCAGTCACTCGGTGCGTACGCCGTGCGCATCAGCACACCCGATCAACTGCCGACCGAGCTCACGGCAGCCCGCACCCGTTCCGGACCAACCGTTGTGGTTGTTCCAGAACCACCCCGCGAGGAGAAGTAGTGAGCTATCTAGAAGTCACCTGGACCGACGATGAAACCGGCATCAACGGGTACATCGTGGTTGATCGGTTGAGTCGTGGCGTTGCCGGCGGCGGTCTACGCATGCGCCAAGGCGTGACGATCGAGGAAGTGCGTGATCTTGCGCGTGGCATGACGTTGAAGGATCCCGTGCTGTGGCAAGAGGGTGACCTCTACGTCCCCTTCGGCGGCGGCAAGGGTGGAATCGACTGCGATCCATACGATCCGCGTGCTCGAGACGTGTTGCGCCGTTGGGCTCGCGCGATGAAGCCCGTGATCGACCTGTGTTTCGCAACCGGCGAGGATTTCGGAGTCCGTCAGGATCTGATCGACGAAGTCTTTGCTGAAGAAGGAATCCGTTCTTCTGCTGAAGCGGGGTACCGCCTCGCTCCTGGCGGCGTTGAGGCAGCGTTGGCGCGTCAGGATGCGGCCTTTGCAGTGCGCGTCGACGGCGTGGGCCTTGGCGAACTCGTCGGTGGCTTCGGTGTAGCCGAGGCTGCTCTTGCCGCACTCGATCACCGTGGAATGAAGCCGTCAGAATCACGCGCCGTGGTGCAGGGATTCGGTTCAATGGGCGGAGCAACTGCGCGCTATCTCGCTCTCGCCGGAGTACGCATTGTCGGAATTGCTGATCGCGAGGGCGTCATCTACAACCCGAACGGCCTTGAAGTCGAGACGCTGCTGCTGACGCGCGATTCGCACGGAGTGGTCGATCGCGCCCAGTTGCACGCCGACGACCTGCAACTTCCCAGTGCGCAGTGGCTAAGTTGTGATGCGGAGATTCTCGTGCCTGCAGCGATGTCGTACGTCATCGATGTCGACGACGTGGCGAATATCAACGCGACGATCATCGTTGAAGCCGCGAATGTGTCGACGTCACTCGATGCCGAAGAGGCCCTTCGTGCCCGCGGCATCACCGTCGTTCCCGATTTCGTTGCGAACACCGGAACGAATCAGTGGTGGTGGTGGGTGTGCTTCGGCGATATTGAGCCCACTGCGCAGTCCGCCTTCACGATGCTCTCGTCGCGAATGCGTCCGACAGTGCGCACCATTCTGGCCAGTGCCGACCGCGATGGAATTTCCCCACGCGAAGCGGCAACGCGTTTGTCGCTTTCCAAGCGAGCCGAGTTGGATTTGCGTTACCCACGCACCATCAACGCCGTGGAGTTGGTCGAGTGAGCGACCACGATCTCACCGTTCTCTTCGACCCAGTGTCGGTCGTCGTCGTCGGGGCCAGCGACAATCCGGCGAAGTGGGGCAACTGGCTGTCCGTCGGTGCACTGAAGGGATCGCGGCCGGTCTACCTCGTGAATGCACGCGCTGACACGGTCCTGGGCCAGCCTGCCTACCGATCGGTGCGCGATGTTCCCGGACCCGTCGGTTTGGCCGCCATCGCCGTGCCGGCCGACGCCATCGATCAGGCCGTCGACGATGCGCTCGCGATGGGTGCCACAGCTATCGTCGGAATTAGTACTGGTCTGGGTGAATCCGGTCCAGACGGACGACGCCGCGAAGAAGCGCTGGCGCGACGGGTACGCGATGCCGGCGCAGTACTTCTCGGACCCAACTGCCTCGGCGTCTTCGACGCGGGGTCAGTTCTCGAACTTTCGTCGAACCCACTTCCTAGCGGACGTGTTGCGTTCGTTTCGCAGAGCGGCAACTTGTCGTTGGAACTAGCCGCTCATCTGGTCGAGCACGGCATGGGGTTCTCGCGTTTTGCATCCCTGGGTAATCAAGCACATCTCGAGGCTGCTGACTTAGTACTGGGCTGTATCGGTCACGATGGCACCGACGTCATCGCTGTGTACGCCGAGGACTTCCGCGATGGGCGTCGATTTGTCAACGCGGCGCGTCAGGCAACCGACGCAGGGAAGCCCGTCGTGTTGCTGACCGTGGGTGCTGGCGAAGCGTCGGCACGGCAGGCCCAGTCGCACACCGGATCGATGGTCTCGTCGTCTGACGTTGTGGACGCCGCGTGTCATGAAGCCGGCATCGTACGAGTGCATACTCCTA
The DNA here is from genome assembly GCA_026393115.1 of Actinomycetota bacterium. Classification (GTDB taxonomy): domain Bacteria; phylum Actinomycetota; class Actinomycetes; order S36-B12; family CAIYMF01; genus CAIYMF01. The sequence continues at coordinate 111,472 of JAPLAU010000026.1, read as the reverse complement.
CTGAGATGGCCGACGTGCTGGCACAACTGTGCGCAGTGGCTCGCCCCCAAGGACCACGACTGGCAGTGCTCACCGACGGTGGCGGCCACGCATCAATTGCCGCCGACGTTGCTGAGCATGCGGGGCTCACCGTGCCGCACCTTTCAGCGCAGGTGGCCGCGGCCGCCGCGGCCTTCCTTCCAACTTCGGCGTCGACGGTGAATCCCATCGACGTTGCAGGTGGCGGCGAGCAAGACATCACCTGTTTCGCGAGTGTGGCCGAAGCAGTGTTGGCGTCAGGTGAAGTCGATGCGCTGGTGGTGACGGGCTACTTCGGTGGGTACGGTGCCTACAGCGAGGCAATTGATGAACGGGAACTCGCAACCGCACGTCGGCTCGGCGAGATCGCGCGTCGTCTCGACCGCGCAGTGACCGTGCACTCGATGTTTCCGCAATCGGCAGTGGCAACCGAACTGCGACGTGGCGGAATTGCCGTCTACCGCACGATCGAGGGAGCAGTACGTTCTCTCGCTGCCTCACTCCCCCCACGCGCTCTCGACCCACTTCCCGTGATTCCGGCGCCAGCACCTCCCGTCACCGACACCGATTACGCGAGTGCGCGCGTACTACTCGCCGCCGCTGGCGTGCCATTTCCGACAGCACGAACTGTGCGGTCGCGTGACGAGGTACTTGTCGCCGCACGCGAACTGTCCTTTCCACTTGTGTTGAAATCCCTCGGATTGCTGCACAAGTCAGACTCCGGTGGCGTGATTCTTGCAATTGCGAACGCTGACGAACTTCTTGCCGCCTACGACGACGTCATGGCGCGACTTGCGCCGCCCGCATGTTCGATTGACGAGATGGCCGACCTCACCGATGGAGTTGAGATCATTGTTGGGGTACGGCGTGATCTGCGATTTGGTCCGGTGGCGATGGTCGGGCTCGGCGGCGTGTACACCGAGGTCATTCACGACGTGGCTACCGCGCTGGCTCCCGTATCGGCCACGCACGCCGAGCGCCTGCTGCGTTCACTGCGCGGCGCGGCACTGCTGGCCGGTGCTCGTGGGCGACCCCCGGTTGATGTGGCGGCTGCCGCGGCCGTGATCTCGACCATTACCGAAGTGGCAGCGGCGCATCCGGAATTGACCGACGTCGAAGTGAACCCTCTGCTGGTGAGGCCTGTCGGAGCCCTCGCTCTGGACGCCCGCCTCCTCTAACCCCTCCTCCTCGAACCCCTCCTCTACCCCCCTCCCTCGACGCCCGACTCCTTTTGCCATCGGGGGCACCCAAGCGCGCACCTAGCGCGCCCAGACGCCCCAACGCGCAGTGCGCCGCGCGCCGGTGCAGCACCTCAGGTTCTGCGATCTTCGCTGTTTGCTGCTCTTTGAGGCTAGGAAACCACCGTGTCCACTTGTTTCTCAGATTCGACTGGCCCACCACGCCAACTGTGGGGCGCGTAAACGCGCTAGGTGCGCGCTTGGGTGCCCCCGATGCGGAAGGGGGTGGGGCGCGTAAACGCGCTAGGTGCGCGCTTGGGTGCCCCCGATGCGAATGGGGGGTTGGGGAAAGGGAGGCGGGAAAGGGAGGCGGGAAAGGGAGGCGGGAAAGGGAGGCGGGAAAGGAAGGCGGGAAAGGGGGGTGCGCGGGGCGGAGGGCGAGAGATTCGAACTCTCGGTTGGGGATCACCCAACAGCGGTTTTCAAGACCGCCGCACTAGGCCACTATGCGAGCCCTCCTGGTGGTACTCGGCCGCGGATCGATACTCCTCACCGCTGCCGACACTTACTATCCCATCCTCGCCTGCCGGCCGCGAAAACAGCCGGGAAGTTACCGCGGGAAGGACCCAAACGCCTCGATATCGGCCACTGATCCCTCGAAGGTCAGCCCCTGCGTCACCCGCCCGAAAATGGCGAGAGACAACTCACTCGATGGCCCCGAAACCACCACGTCGCGGTCACCGTCCTTGAGCCGAATGTTGGCGCCCGCATCGGGTCCATCGCTCGGAACCACCACGATGCCAACCGGTGACTTGCGCACCACCAGCTTGGCCATGCGCTTCATCCGCGGCCACAACTGCACAATCTCGTCACTCGTCAACTCGCGCACCTGCCACCCGTCAATGCAACGACGCACATCCTCGTGATGCACGAAGTACTCGACGGTGTTGCTTTCAGCGTCGAGTCGCCCAATTGATTGCGGCGACCATCGAGGCGGACCGTTGCGCAACGTCTCCACCATGTCGCCCCACGGCTTCGCTGCAATCTGCGTCTGCACCTTCGCGGTATACGAAGCGAAAGGACCGGCCACGATGCCCACCGCGGCATCGGGGCGGCCCTCGCGAAGGATCAAGTGAGCCGCCAAATCGCGCGTGGTCCAGTCACCGCTCAAGGTCGGAGCATCTGGGCCCACCTCCAACATGAGATCGGCCAATGCGATGCGTTCGGTGCGAGCCAAGGTCGTCATGCGCTCCACACTAAGGCCCCCCTACAGTAAGAGGCATGCCTACCGTCTCTGCGTACGCCACCGCTGGCCCTCGCGATCCCTTCGCACCCACCACGATCGAACGTCGCGACGTGGGTCCCCTCGATGTGCGCATCGCTATCGCGTACACCGGAATCTGCCACTCCGACATTCACACCGCGCGCGAGGAGTGGGGCACGATCGAATACCCCTTCGTTCCCGGCCATGAAATCGCCGGAGTGGTGGAAGCAGTCGGAGCCGAGGTCACCAAGTTCGCGGTAGGCGATCGCGTCGGAGTCGGATGCATGGTCGATTCGTGCGGTGAGTGCCGCCACTGCCTCGCCGACAAGCAGCAGTACTGCCGCAAGGGTGTGTTCACGTACAACTCGCGTGGCAAAGACGGCATCATCACCCAGGGCGGATACAGCACCCACATCGTCGTCACCGAGGGCTTCGTGCTCCGCATCCCTGATGCCCTCGCTCTCGATGTCGCCGCACCTCTGCTCTGCGCCGGAATCACGATGTACTCGCCGTTGAAGCACTGGAACGCCGGCCCGGGCACACGCGTCGCTGTCGCAGGAATCGGCGGACTCGGTCACATGGCACTCAAGCTCGCCCACGCCATGGGCTGCGAAGTCACGGCCCTCACCCGCACTGACGCCAAGGCCGAAGACGCCCTCCGGCTCGGCGCCGATCAGTCATCAGCCATGGCCGATGGCACCGCGTTCAAGAAGTTGCGCGGAAGCTTTGACCTCATCCTCAACACCATGTCTGAGGTCAGCGACCTCAACGCCTACCTTGGTCTGCTCGATGTCGATGGCACCATGGTGAATGTCGGCTTGCCCGAAGGAGAGGTGAGTTTGAACCTCGGCATGCTGGCGACGGCTCGCCGATCACTTGCTGGTTCGAACATCGGCGGAATTGCGCAAACTCAGGAGATGCTCGACTTCGCAGCATCACGCTCGCTCGGGGCCGACATTGAACTCATCGGTTCCGACCAGATCGACGACGCGTGGAACCGAGTCGTGCGGGGCGACGTGCGCTACCGCTTCGTGATCGACGCCGCGACCTTCGCCTGAGCGACATCAACCCAGCGCAACTACCTCACCGAGCCGCGCTGATTCGCGCACGGCATCAATGAGTTCGAGCAATGAGATCGTCTGCTCGATCGGAACTGGCGATGGTGCTCCCTCGGTGAGAGCCGCCGCAAGGCCGGTCCAGAACTTTCGGTAGTCGCCCGGAAGAGTTTCGATGATGCGACCGGCATGGTGCGTATAGAGCCAACCGTTCTCTTCGTCTTCACGAACTCCCCACGGAAGCCCGTTGCCGGGCGCAGGCACACCGCGCGGATTCATGCGCAGCGCCTCTTCCTGCGGGTCGAGGCTGTTGATGACGTAGGCTCCCCGCGAACCCAGCGCCCGCAGGCGCGGGCCCAACGCCGCGGCCATCACTGACATCCAGTGATGACTCACCGCACCGTTTGTGTGTGTGACTGCCACGAACACATCATCGTCAACCACGACACCAGGCCGACGTGCAGCAAGTTCGGTGTACACATGGGTCGCAGGACCCAACAGCACCAAGGCCTGATCGAGCAGGTGACTGCCAAGGTCGTACAACAAACCGCCAAGATCTGCCGGGTCTGCCGACTCTCGGAATCCGGCCTTCGGCACTGGTCGAAAGCGTTCGAAACGTGATTCGAAACGATGTACGTCTCCCAAATCACCCTCGGCGATGAGTTGCTGCAACGTCAGGAAGTCGCCATCCCACCGGCGGTTTTGGAAAGTCACCAACAACCGTCCGCGCTCACGCGCCAATTCAGCGAGAACTCGGCCGGTTGCGGCATCACCGCAGAGCGGCTTGTCGACCACCACGTCAAGGCCCTGCTCAAGCGCGGCCGTCGCCAACTCGACGTGCGCCGCGTTTCCGGTACTGATGACTGCCAGGTCAAACTCACCGGCTCGCGACCGCACGTCGTCGGCCGACCCGAGCACACGTGCTCCGTGGTCGTCAACCGCCGCAGCAGCACGCTCAGCGTTAGCCGTCACCACAGCATCGAGGCTGAACTCAGGCAAGGCACTCAAGAACGGTGCATGAAACAGTCGGCCGCCCAACCCATAGCCAAACAGGACAGTACGAATCGGCTTCTGCGAGGTCATGCCGTCACCCTAGGCGAATCGCCGTCGCGGCGGGCACTTCCATCGGCGCAACAGTGCGCACCGTACCGTGGACTCATGCGCGTGCGATCTCTCCCTGCCCTCACCGCGAGCATGCTGCTCGCCGTGAGTCTCGCCGCGTGCTCAGGGTCGAGTCCAACGCCAGTAACGTCCGAAAGCGTGACGACAGTCGGCCCCACCGGCAGCCCGGTGAAGGCCGTCGACGACGCCACGTGGAAAGTGTCGAAGGTCCAGTACCGAGGTCGCAAAGGCATCGAAGGATTCGCCAACACCGACAGCGTGCTGCCCGGCGAACCCGTAACCCTCTATGTCAGCAGCCCCACGAAGACCTACACCGTGAAGGCCTACCGCATGAGCGGCAAGGCAAAGTCAGGCGCACTACGCGTCTGGAAGTCGGGCACGCTCACCGGCACGCGTCAACAGGCCACCACCACTGATTCCAAGACGCGCAGCACGTCGGCCACGTGGAAGCCGAGCACGAAAGTATCCACCGATGGATGGACGCCGGGCGTCTACCTGTTCAAACTCGCGGCAACTGACGGAAGCGCCTCGTACATTCCACTCATCGTGCGGTCGGAGTCGACCAAGGGCACGGTCGTACTCGCAATGTCGAACCTCACGTGGCAGGCGTACAACACCTGGGGTGGAAAGTCGGCCTACACCGACGATGAGCAAGGCGGCCTCAAGAATCGCGAATACGCCGTGAGTTTTGACCGTCCCTACGTGATGGGTAAAGGCACCGGGAAGTATCTGAGTTACGAGAACCCGGTGGTACTGCGTGCCGAGCGCCTCGGCATTCCACTTTCGTATGTCACCACACTCGACGTTGCCACGCGCCCCGGCCTGCTCGACGGAGCACTGGGCTACGTGTCACTCGGCCACGACGAATACTGGACCGCATCCGAACGCGATGCTGTCGAGACCGCACGCGACGCCGGCACCAACCTCGCGTTCCTGGGCGCCAACATCAGTTACTGGCAGGTGCGTCTTCGCGAATCACCGACCGGGCCTAACCGCCTCATCGACATCTACAAGTCGCAGGCCAAGGATCCAGTCAAGGGTAAGGAAGCCACCGTGCACTTCCGCGACATCGGTCGGCCCGAGCGGCTGATGACCGGGCAAATGTACGAGTGCTACCCCGCCAAGGGCACCTACACCGTGCTTGATCCATCGTTCTTTCTCTTCGCCAACACTGGGGCCAAGAAGGGTTCCACCTACGACGGAATCGTAGCCGTCGAGGTCGATCGCGCTTACCCCGTCAAAGGCACTCCTGCCACCCTTCAGGTAGTCGCGAAATCGGCCACGAAGTGCGGTAAGGAAAGCACGTGGTCGACGTCGTCGTACTACACCGTGCCTTCCGGCGCCGGAGTTTTCACCACCGGGAGCATGGGCTGGATCTTGAAGGGCATGTCACTCAATGTCCCCACCAGTAGCGCGAAATTCGTGGGTACTGTCACCAACAATGTGCTCACCGAAATGGCGAAGGGGCCGATGGGCGAGCAGCACCCCGCCGAGCCCAACCTCGCCTCGCTGAACCTTCCGTCGACCAACACCACCGGATCCGCCTAGGCCGCTGGCTCAAGGCCCGTACCCGGCAACGTACTCTTGACTCATGCGGAAGATTGCGGCAATCGCCCTGATTGCTGCGCCCGCTTTCTTCCTCGCAGCGTGCAGCAGCGATTCCGCTCCCGCTGCCTCGACCACAGCGAAGCCCAAAGCCACTGCCACCGACGACGGCGCCAAACCAGTCACCGCGAGCGAATCCGCAAGCGCCACACCCCACAGCACGCCGACGAAACCCGCTGAAAGCAGCGGCCCGGCCGTCAAGGTCACCCACGTCACCGCAAACGGGCGCGACGTGAGTTTGCTGACGATGAACCCCAGCAAGGTGTCGTTCCGCTACGTACCGGGTACCGAAAGTCCCGGGGGTTACGTCGCATCCAAAGACGCTCCGGACACGTACCGCAAGAAGATGCTGGCGGCGTTCAACGGCGCCTTCATGCTGCAGCACGCCGAGGGCGGCTACACCTTCCGCGACAAAACGTACGCCGACCTCGTCGATGGCGCAGCCACGATGGTGATCACACCCGATGGGCAACTCGATGTCATCAAGTGGAACGGCCAGGATCCTTCGCAATACCGCGTCATCCGACAAAACCTCACCTTGCTGATCGACAACGGCAACGACCGCACCGACGGTCACAACGGATGCGACGACTGGGGGCTGTTGGGTACCAACCCCGAAGCTCATCGACGGTGCCCGGGCGAACGCAGTGCACTCGGAGTCACCAAAGATGGCACCGTCATCTACGCGTTCAGTTACGAGTCGAAAGCGGGTGACCTCGCCACGGCGTTGAAGCACGCGGGCGCGGTGCGAGCCATGGAACTCGACATCAACAATTGGTGGCCCAGCGCGTACACCTACAGCGACGGAACCGGAAAGCGCATCGATCCGTTGGTGCGCGATGAGCCATCGCGTTACTCGGGCAAGACACCCAACAAGAAGGATTTCGTGGTGGTACTGCCCCGCTGAGGGTAGCGTCGCGTCATGGACGACTTTGCGACCCCGACGCTCACACCTTCCAGCGAACCCTTCCCCGCGTTCCCTCCAGATTTCAGGTGGGGAACAGCGACCGCCGCGTACCAGATCGAAGGTGCGTGGAATGACGATGGCAAAGGCCCCTCGACGTGGGACACCTTCGTTCGGCAACCAGGGAAGGTCGCTGGCGGCCAGACTGGCGATATCGCGTGTGACCACTACCACCGCTGGGAATCCGACCTCGACCTGATGGCCGACCTCGGCGTGAATGCGTACCGATTCTCAATCGCCTGGTCGCGAGTACTACCCACGGGAACAGCGCCACACAATGACGCCGGGCTCGCCTTCTACGACCGACTCATCGACGGAATGCTCGCACGCGGAATCGACCCCTACGTCACGTTGCACCACTGGGATCTGCCCCAAGCGCTGGAAGATAAGGGCGGCTGGCAAACGCGCGAGACCGCCGAGCGTTTCGCTGACTATGCCGCACTGATGGGCGAGCGACTCGGCGATCGAGTGAGTTCGTGGATCACCTTGAACGAACCGTTCGTGTTAGCCACGTTCGGCTATTCATTCGGAACGCACGCGCCGGGGCGCACTCTGTTTCTGTCGGTGTACCCCGTCGTGCACCACCTCCTACTCGGTCATGGCCTGGCAGTGCAGGCATTACGCGCCGCGGGCGTGACGGCACCCATCGGCATCACCAACAACCTCACGCCGGTATGGGCGTTGACTGATAGCGACGCCGACCGCGCCGCCGCCGAGCGACTCGACACGCTCTACAACCGGCAGTGGCTTGAGCCGATTCTCCTTGGCACACAACCGATTGATCCTGCCGTGGCCTACCCCGGATCCGACACCTCGTGTGTGCAACCCGGTGATGCTGAGATCATCGCCACTCCCATCGACTTCCTCGGCGTCAACTTCTACAACCCCCAGCAGGTGAAGGCGCCAGGCGAGGGCAACCCGATGGGATTCGAACTCGTCGACATCACCGGAGTTCCACGTACCGGCTTCAACTGGCCCGTCGTTCCGAGCGCACTCACCGACCTACTCGTCGGCCTGCGCGAGCGCTACGGCGACCGACTTCCGCCCATGTACATCACCGAAAACGGAACGTCGGTTGCCGATCACGTCGACAGCGACGGGCGAGTGCGCGACCCCTTCCGATGCGCGTATCTCGACCGACACTTACGCGCGATCGCCGATGCCATGGCAGCGGGTGTCGATGTGCGCGGGTATTTCTGCTGGAGTTTCATGGACAACTTTGAATGGGGCGAAGGGTACGACCAGCGATTTGGTCTGGTGTACGTCGACTTTGAAACGCAGCAACGCATTCCCAAGGATTCGTTCCGCTGGTACCAGCAAGTAGTCACGGGCAACGCTGCAGGAATTGTGCCAGGAGTTCAGACATGACGTCGCCCACGACGGCAACAGCACTCACAGAGCCGACGATTCGGGTACGCGTACCGTTTCTACTCACACTCTCACTGGCCAACCTCGGCATCATGCTGGCGTTCTACACGCCGATTCAAAACCTGCTGCCGCGACTGTCGGAACAAATTGCCGGGGCCGATGGTAAGGAAGCAGCCCTTGCGTGGGTGACCGGAGTTGGTGCGTTCGTCGCCATCATCGCCAACCCACTCGCCGGCGCGATGTCAGATCGCACCACCTCGCGATTCGGCCGTCGCCGACCGTGGATTCTGCTCGGCGCCCTCTTCGGCGCTGTGCTGATCGCATTGCTGTCGACACAAACCACGGTGGTCGGACTCGCGGTGCTGTGGGGCCTCGGACAAGCGGCGGTGAACGGCGCGTACAGCGCAATGACGGCCACCATTCCCGATCAAGTACCCATTGCTCAACGTGGAGTCGCTTCGGGTTGGGTCGGAATGAGTCAGACACTGGGCATCGTGCTCGGGGTCGCGCTGGTGTCGTTCGTCATCACCGGGCTCACGGGCGGAACGTACGTCACTGCACTACTTCTCGTCGTGCTCGTCATTCCGTTGCTGTTGGTCATCAAGGACTCTCGGCTTGCCAAAGCCGATCGCCCGCCGTTTCACCTCGGCCAGTTTCTGCGTGACTTTTGGGTATCACCGCGCAAGCACCCCGACTTTGCGTGGGCGTGGGCCGCGCGATTCCTGGTATCGCTCGGGTCGGCCATGGCAACGCTGTACCTACTGTTCTTTCTGCAAGACCGAGTCGGGTTGCCGCAAGCTGAAGCCTCGCAATCGCAGACCATCCTGATTGCGTTGTACGCCGTCGGAACGATGGTGACCGCCGTCATCGGGGGAATTCTCAGCGACCGTAGTGGTCGCCGCAAGGTGTACGTCATCGGGGCGAGTGTGGTGATGGCAATCGCCGCATTCATTCTCGTTGGCACCACCACCATGCAAATGGCCATGATCGCCGCACTCATTCTCGGTCTCGGATACGGGGCGTACCTCGCCGTCGATCAGGCGCTGATCACTCAGGTGCTTCCTCGCGCAGAAGATCGCGCCCGCGATCTCGGGGTGATCAACATTGCCAACTCGGCACCGCAAGTATTGGGTCCGGTGATCGCTGCCCCTCTCGTCACCTCCTTTGGCGGCTACCCGGCGCTCTACGTCGCCACGGCGATCATCACCCTTCTCGGCGCCGCCGCCATCATTCCCATTCGCTCAGTCAGGTGAGCGGGTCTGGCGAACGCCCCACGTGTTGTGTACCTTCGGCGCATGACTGCACTTGTGACTGTCCCCTGCTGGATCGACCTCAACGCCGGTGACACGGCGGCCGAGCAGGCCTTTTACTCGGGCGTCTTCGGCTGGAACTACCCCGAACAGCATCCCGACGCGGGCGGTTGGCGCCCAGCGATCGTAGGCGACGCTATGGCGGGTGGCATGTCGCCACGGCCAGAGCAAATGCCAATGTCGTTCTGGACGGTCTTCTTCGCCACCGACGACATCGAGGCGGCCATCGCACGCGCTGTCGAACTCGGCGCCACCACCATGATGCCGCCGATTCCCATAGTTATCGATGGCGTGTTGATGACCACGATCGCGATTGTGCTCGACCCCACGGGTGCCGCGTTCGGTCTCGCCCAGCAGGCTGCGAATCCCGGAATGACACACCGTGGTCACGGTTCGGCAGCGTGGTTCGAGCTGGCATCACATGATGTAGCCGCTGCGCGCACGTTCTACGCCGAGCTGCTCGGCGCCACCGTGCACCCCGTACCGGAAGTTGCTCCGATGGACTACGCGACTCTGCGCACAGCAGACGGCGACTTGGCCGGAACGATGCCGGTGTTTGCCGGAGCACCCGAGGGCGTGCCCTCAGCGTGGAGTGTCTACTTCAACGTCGACGACACCGATGCTGCGATTGCGGCCGCCACAGCAGCCGGCGCGTCGGTGTTGATGGGACCGGAAACGATGCACACCGGGCGCATTGCGTACCTCACCGACTCCGAGGGGGCGATGTTTGGGCTCCTTCAGCCAGCGTCGGCCGACTGGACATTCCGCCCGTAGAACAACTTCTGCGTGAGTTCGGACAATCGCATTCCTGGTCGATCGCCGAAGGTGAGAACCGCGTTGATGCGGGTGAGGTTACCTTCGACGAGAGTCACGCGGTGCAATGCGCGATGTCCGTGGAACACCGCGAGAGTGCCAGGTGCCGTCGTGATGCGGATACTTCCTTCACCATCGCTCTCAATCGCATGAGCAACGCCATCGAAGTTTTCATCGTCAACGGTACGCAGGGCGGGGTAGTAGTCGAACTCGCCGCCGCTCGCGGGTTCTTGCAACATCAGGGTCACTGAGAATTCGCTGTTGTCGAAATGCCAACCGAGTTCATCACCGGGGTGGAACGACGCAATCTCGAGACAATCAAGTGGATCGTCGCTGCGGTACAGGGGGTCGATTTCTAGCACTGCGCCGATGAAGCGGGTCATGTCATCGCTCTCATACAACCGCTTGAGCGGAGCGCCGTCGGGGATGAGGTCGTAGGCCAAGGCCTTCTTGGCCGAACGCACCTGACGTCGCAGCGGATGATCAGCGTCAAGTGACTCATCAGGCTTGATGAAGTACACGGTGTGCGTACTCTCCGACGACCATTCCTGCTCCGCGTGCGCGGCGGCTTGGGTCAGCGTGAGCTCTACGGCGGCGGCACGCACAAACCCCGGCAACTGGCAGATACCCGTGTCGAGCAGCGCCGCGCGCGACTGCGCGACGAGCGCGCGGCCCGCTTCACTATCGAGGTCGTGAATCGGGTAGCGATCGAGATCGACCACATCGGCGTACTCGGTCATCGCTTACCCCCGAAGAATCGGCCGGGTAAGGCAGGTCGGGCCACCCTCACCCTTATTGGTTTCACTGGCGTTGTAGAAATGCACGTCGACGCCGGCATTGCGAAGTCGCGCACCGGTCACAACATTGCCGGCGGGTAGCACAGCAACTCCCGGAGCAACGGCCAGCACGTTGCACCCGAGGGTGAGGTATTCGTCGTCGGGAACCTCAACCCAGCCAATTCCACGTGATTCGAGCGCCTGCACTAGTCGCGTGGGAGCGAGTTTGGGGTACAGCACGACGAGCTTCTCGCTTACCGGCGAGATGACGCTCATCAGGTGCAGGCAGTATTCGGGACCGAGGTCGTGCGGCATGTCGAACGTGACGACGTTGATTCCTTGCGGTTCGACAATCGCACGAATTTGTTCGGCCGCGGCCTCGTTGGTGCGGTAGGTGTAGCCGATCGCCAATGTGTCGCTGTCGAGGAAGAGCATGTCGCCGCCATCTGCGTAAGCAGGCTCGGTCAACCGCCCGATGATCGGAACACCGATCGCTTCGAGGTCGGCAGCGAGACGGTCGTTTTCCAACACGCGCGCGGCTTTCGCGCCGCGCAGCACGATCGCGCCATCGCCCGCGATAAAGACGGGGTCGTACACGAAGATGCCATCGGGCATGTCATCGACAGCGGGGAGTTCCTCAACGCCGGCGCCGAGTGAGCGCAGCAGCGCAACGAAGTCACGGTGTTGGGTTTCGAGCAGATCAAGGTCGAGGTCGGGGGCAATCCAGTGGGCGCCCGCGTAGTCGCCCACCTGGCTCGGCGGCCGCACGGCTACTCGATCGAGCCGTCCGACTGCTGATCTCACACTGACCGTGCTGCTCATGGGTCCTCCTCGATGGTGATCAGAACCTATCGGCCGAACTCAGCGAGGCGCGAGCCCGGCTAGCGTCCGGCTCTCGCCCAGCCGCACCAAGGCATCTCTTGACCAGAGAAGACCCGGACGGTCACTTCCTGACAAAAGATGCCCGGAATTAGCTGTCAGAGGCGAACTCGGCAATGAACAGCGCCTCGGCGAGCACCGCGCGCTGGAGTTCGGCGAGGTCGACCGACTCGTTGGGGGCGTGAATACGGGCCGCCGGATCTTGGGCTCCGAAGAGCAGAATCTCGGCGTCGGGAAGTTGCGAGCGCAGTTCATCGATGAGTGGAATCGATCCGCCCGAGCCGATCTCCTGGGCATCGCGCTCGTAGGCCCGCTTCATGGCGCGCCTCGCGGCCTCGTAGGCAGGGCCGTCGGTGGAAACACGCACACCGCGTCCGACTGCACCACCCGTGATCTCGGCGTGAACACCCCACGGCACCGCTCGCTCAAGGTGCGCGATCAGCACCACCTGCGCCTGAGTCGGGTCAACGCCCGGAGGTACGCGCAGTGACACCTTCGCCCGCGCGAACGGAATGACGGCGTTGATCGCGCCCTCAACGCGTGGTGCATCGATTCCAATGACATTCGCAACGGGACGCGAGAACAGGCGACTCGACACGGCGCCGGTTCCGATGAGCGGTTGCTCGTCGACGACTCCCGCCAAGTCGCGGTAGAGATCTGCCGGGTACTCGGGGCCGTCCCAATCAAACCCGGAAAGTCCGTCGACGACCGTGTCACCGTTCGCATCGCGCAGTGATGCCAACGTCGTGATGAGAGCCATCAATGCATCGGGTGCAGGTCCGCCGAACAATCCGGAATGCACTTGCTGCTCGAGCGTGCGTATCTCGACGAATACTTCTGCCAGCCCACGGAGAGCCGTCGTGAACGTCGGCTCTCCGATGCGCAGGTTGCCAACATCGGCGACAACAATCGCATCGGCCGCGAGTTCGTCACGATGCGCAGCCACAATGGTTTCCAGCGATCCACCAGATTCCTCATCACCTTCGACGATGACACGGATCGTGCACGGTGGTATGCCGTCACCCGCAGTTAGCAGCGCGCGCAGCACACCTGCGTGAATCACCACACCGCTCTTGTCGTCAGCGGCACCACGACCGTAGAGGCGTCCGTTGCGCACAGTCGGCTCGAACGGCGGCGACTGCCACGCCTGCTCATCACCTGCGGGTTGAACGTCGAAGTGCGCGTAGAGCAACACCGTGGGTGAACCGACCGGACCCGCGATCTCCGCAAGCACCGCATCAGATCCGCCGTCGATAGGAAGAACCCGTACCTCCGGAAATCCCGCGTCGCGCAAAACGCGCACAGTCTCTTCCCGCGCGCGATCGACGTCATTTTCGGGGAATCCCGGAAACGCGATACCAGGAATGCGTACAAGAGTCTCGAGTTCGCGCAGCACCGTGGGCATGTCAGCGGTCACCGCCGCGGTGATCGCAGTGGCGCTCTGTTCGTTGAGCGTCATGACGTCGTGCTCTCTGGCCATACGGCAGGTCGGCGTTCGAGAAAGGCGGTCATTCCTTCGCGTGCCTCATCCGAGGCAAAGAGCGCTGCCGACAACACTGCCGTTGAGGCGAATGCATCGTCGCGGGTCTGTGTGGGCACCTCGCGCAGCAGCCGCTTGGTCGCCGCCACAGCGTTCGGGCCGCCAGCAGTCAACTGCTGAACCCAGCCGTGCACGTAGCCATCAAGGCCATCCGCAGGAATGACTGCGTTGATGAGTCCCGCTTCGCGCACGCGCGCGGCGCTCACACGCTCACCGGTTAGTAGCAACTCAGCAGCATCGCGCGGACGCATGCGAGGCAGACACACCACCGAAATCACAGCAGGCGCAACGCCGACGCGTACTTCCGAGAACGCGAAGCGTGCGGTGTCGACAGCGACCGCAAGATCACATGCGGCGACGAGTCCGTTTCCGCCGCCTGCCACGTGGCCTTGAACGCGTGCGATGGTCGGCTTGGGGCTGTCTTGAAGTGCAGTGAGCAGGTGCGCCAACACTTCCGTGGCATTTCCTTGGAACGTGGTGTCGCCGCCGCTAGTTGCGCCGCGTAGATCGGCGCCCGCACAGAAGACTGTCCCCTCGCCTGTCAGCACGATGACGCGTACGGCGGGGTCGGCTCCCGCTTGTTCGACCAGCGCGGTGGCTAGCTGCATCATGGGCACGTCAAGTGCATTGCGCGCATCCGGGCGATTGAGAGTGAGCGTTGCCACTCCATCGGAAACCTCGTAGAGAACAGTCTCGTCACTCATCGCTTCCCCATTCCTTCCATCACGGTGATGATGCGCAGCATCACTTCATCGGCGCCGCCGCCCACGGACACCAAACGCGCGTCACGGTAGTAGCGCGCGACCCACAAGTCCTCGGCATAGCCCATTCCGCCGTGATACTGAACGGCAGCGTCGGCGACCTCGCGTACGAGACGGCCAGCCTTTAACTTCGCGACGGTTGCCATGCGAGTGGCGTCTTCTCCGGCTACCACCTTGTCGGCCGCGGCGTAGCAGAACTCGCGCACGACGTCGACGTCAGCGATGAGTTCGGCGAGTCGGTACTGAATCACCTGGTTTGCGAGTAGCGGCTTACCGAAAGCCTCGCGCACCCGCAGGTAGTCGATGGTGCGATCGATTGCGCGCCGGGCACCCGACACCGCCATGTACGCGCCCATCAGGCGTTCGATTTGGAATTGCGCCATCTGCTGTTGGAAACCACGACCTGCTTCGCCGATGACATTTCCCACCGGAACTCGCACTTCGTCAAATACGAGCTCAGCGGTATCGCTCGAGCGATTTCCCATTTTCTCGATCTTGCGCCCCACACTGAATCCGGGCGTGTTCGTGGGAACGACGATGAGCGACATACCTGCGTAGCCGCCCTCGGGCTCTTGCCCTGGCTCCACGGTGCGGGCCAGCAGGCACAGCCAATCAGCCTGAGTTCCGTTGGTAATCCACATCTTTCGGCCGGTGATGACCCACGAGTCACCGTCGCGAACAGCCTTGGTGCGAATACCCGCAACGTCGCTACCGGCATCGGGCTCGCTCACCGCAATCGCCGAGACCATCTCGCCACGTAGCGCAGGGGCGAGGTAACGCTGCTGAAGGTCGGTGCTGCCAAACTCCGCGATTGCGGGGGTCGCCATCGAGGTCTGCACGGCGATTGCCATCGGAATACCGGCACAGTCGGCCCGGCCGAGTTCCTCACCGAGTACGACAGTGAAGGAGTGATCAGCACCCTGACCACCCATTTCCTCGGAGTACTCAAGGCCAAGTGCGCCCACGGCCGCCAACTTCGGGAAGAGTTCGTGAGCTGGGAAGATGCCCGCGTCTTCCCATTCATCGACGTAGGGATTGATCTCGTTCTCGACGACGTCGCGCACGACTCTGCGGAATTGATCGTGTTCGGCGGTGAACTTCATGGCGTTAACTCCTTTGAATCGCGTGCGGTGTTGTCGGTCAGTCCCAATGATCGAGTCCAGAGGATGGTGAGAGTGGTGACAGCAGCGTCAGCGTTGAATGCATCGTCGCGGCCGAACCATTGACGGGCGAACGATTCCACCATTCCGCACAGCGCCGCCGCTGCAGCGTGCGGGTCGAGATCGGTGTTCGCTCGTCCTTCGGCCTGAAGTCGCGCAATGTCGCGCGCAACGCGTTCGACGTGAAAGGTTCTAATCTCCGCAAGCTGTTCGCGGAAGTGGGGGTCGGTGGTTGCGACTTCTTCAGCGACTTCGAGCAGGCGCGCGTTTGCCTGGTACGCCTCAACGTACGCGCGGTTCGCGATTTCGATGCGCGAGACAGTTGGCGAGTCGTGGTTGGAACGCAGCAGGTGCCGCAGTTCGTCGACCAGGTCGTCGACGAGGGCGCGCAGCATCGCTTCCTTGGAATCGAACCAGGTGTAGACCGTTCCATGGCTGACACCCGCGGCAGCCGCGACGTCTCCCATGCGAGTACCGGTGAAGCCGCGTTCCTCGAAGGTGCTGCGCGCAGCGACGAGCAAGGTGTCGCGTGTTCGGCGACCTCGGTCAGTGAGCGGCTCGGCCGTCATGAAGGCGTCACGAGCAGTGCACTCGGTATCGAAACGATGCGCGCACGCAACTGCTCACCGAGCCCTTTGGCTTGCGGATCGAGTGAATCGGAATCGGCAACCCCTCGGCCGAGAATTGCGTGAATGACGACGTTGACTGCGCGCAGATTCGCAAGTGGGTGGCATTCGATCTCACACTCAGCCGTCTCGGGTAGCAGTTCACGAACACGGTCGGGTGTGAGCCATGACGCGAGCCAGTCGACGGCGTCATTGGGGCGGTTCAGCGGAACCCACACTCCGATGTTGGCATTGCCGCCCTTGTCACCCGAGCGAGCACCGACGAGCGCACCGAGTGCAACATCAACCGTGGGTGAGGTCGCGGGCGCGGTGGCAGGCGTCCGATTTCCGGTCGACGTTGGGGCGTCTGAGCGCGCTAGGTGCGCGCTTGGGTGCCCCCGATGGGGAGAGGGGGTGGGGGTGGGGGTGGCGGTGGGGGTGGGGACGGGGTCGTGGGTGATGCGCGGAGTGACGGCCGCAGCATCGACGGTGGTGGGCCAATAGATTCCGAACGGCGTGGCCTGCCCCGGCGGTGTCGTCGGGAACATACCGGGGTACGACCCCAGTGCCGCCTCAACCACCCCGCTGGTGAACACCCGGCCTGCGCGCGTGGGGTCGAGGTCCTTGACCGATATCTGCAGCAGCGACTGCGCGTCGCGCACCGAGGTCGGATCGGGTGACCCCACTTTGTTGAAGCGCACCAGCAGTTCTTGCACACCGAGTGAACTCTGCGCGGCCAACTCACGCGGCGACGTTGCCGCGAGGCACTGCTCTAGTCCGAGCCCCGTCACCTGACGCAACGCCACATCGGCCTTGGCGTCGACGTCGAGACCGGTGAGCACAAGCGTCATGGAATTGCGGAAACCACCGAGGTAGTTGAGTGCCACCTTGAGTCGCGTTGGCGCCGGCTCACCCACAACCCCACTCACTCGCACGCGATCGGGGCCGACCTCTTCCAATGCGATCGAGTCGAACCTGGCAACGACATCGGGGTTCGCGTACTGCGGTCCACCGATCTCGTACAACAACTGCGCAGTCACCGTTCCGACCGACACCAGGCCGCCCGTGCCGTCGTGCTTGGTGATCACACTGGAACCGTCGGCCTCCACCTCGGCAATGGGAAAGCCCACGTGCTCAATGCCCGGAACCTCGGAGAAGAACGAGTAGTTGCCACCGGTGGCCTGAGCACCACATTCGATGATGTGCCCCGCCACCACGGCACCTGCGAGTCGATCGAGATCGGCCTGGTCGTCGCAATCGAACGACCAGCCATGCCACCAGGCCGCCGGCCCGACAACGAGCGCGGCATCAGTGCAGCGTCCGGTGATCACGACATCTGCACCCTCGGCGAGTGCCAGAGCAATAGCGCGTCCACCGATGTACGCATTCGCGGTGAGCGGATGAATACCAGCGTCGGCCAGCGCGACTCCAGTGTCAAGGTTGACCCACGTTTCGCCCGCATCGCTGAGCTCCGCCATGCGCGGCATCAGGTCATCGCCGTCGACGTACGCGATGCGCACGTGACCGAATCCCGCCTCATCGGCCTGCACGCGCAGCGCCGCCGCACACCCCGCCGGATCAAGCCCGCCCGCGTTCGACACCACGCGAATTCCGCGTTCGAGGCAATCGCCAAGCACGTCGGCCATCTGGGTCAGGAAGGTGCGCGCGTAGCCCGAACCTTCGCCGTGCTTCATACGTTGACGCGCAAGAATGAGCATGGTCAGTTCAGCGAGCCAGTCGCCAGTGAGTACATCGATCGGTCCGCCATCGATCATCTCGCGTGCCGCAGCAAGGCGATCGCCAAAGAATCCCGAGCAGTTGGCAATGCGCACGGCACGCTGAACGCGCACACCTTCGGTCATGTCTCCCCCTCAACCGTCACGACGACTTCATGCGCATCAACGGCCTGGCCGACCTCGACTCGCACTGCCGTGACGACACCGTCGATGGCCGCGACAATGCGGTGCTCCATCTTCATCGCCTCAAGCACGACGAGCGTCTGCCCTGCAGTCACGTGATCGCCCACGGCCACGGCCACCACGGTGATCGTGCCGGGCACCGGAGTCGCCGACCCATCAGCGACGTCATCAGCCGCCTCGCCTGCAAAGCGCGACACATCATGCAAGCGGCTATTCCATAACCCGTCGTGCACGGTGATCAGACCGTCATCAGAACGGATGACGCGAGCGAAGATGCGCTCACCCGATTCGAGATCAACCACCACATCACCTTGAGCATCACGCGCGGCTGACGCGCGTACCGGAACCTCGAGCCACTCGATCTCGGCCGCACCAATCAACTCCACTGGTGACGACGTCGTCCCCACGCGCCAAACCCCATCGCGCAGGCGCTCGTAGGCCACGGTCACCTGCTCGTCGCCCCCTGCGAAGGTTCGCGCCTCCGGTACTGCGCGCACGTTGCGCCACCCCGACGGCGCAAACGCTGTCGATGCAGCGGGTTCGTCAGCCACTAACTCACGTGCTTCGTGCGCAGCGGCAATCACTACTGCGCAGAGGTGCAATGCACGACGCGCTGCAGGAACCTGCGGATCGAGCAACTCGGGGTGTTCGTCAAGGAACGCGGTCGTCGTGTGACCGGCGAGGAAGTCGTCGCTTTCGAGCACTGCCACCACCATGTCGCGGTTGGTCACCGGACCGTGCAGCACCGCCGCCCGCAATGCGCGCGCCAACCCCAACGCCGCCGCATCGCGCGTGGGTGCCGACCAAATGACCTTCGCAATCATCGGGTCGTAGTAGGTACTGATCTCACTGCCCGACTCAACACCCGCGTCGACGCGTACTTCCGGAATCTCCATGCGCGTGACGCGACCTGACCCTGGTGCGTGCCCCTGTGACGGGTCTTCGGCATAGAGCCGCGCTTCGAGCGAATACCCGTCGGGCTGCAGTTCGGCCTGCTCAACCAGCAACGCTTCGCCCGCCGCTACTCGCAACTGCCACTCAATCAACGGCACGTCATAGGTGAGTTCAGTAACGGGGTGCTCGACCTGAAGTCGCGTGTTCATTTCAAGGAAGTAGAAGTCCTGGCTTCCACCCTCGCCAATCACCACGAACTCGACCGTGCCAGCGCCGACATACCCAATCGACTTCGCCAACGAGACTGCTGCCTCAAGCATGTGTTCGCGCACCGCTTCGGTGACACCCGGCGAGGGAGACTCTTCGATCACTTTCTGGTGACGTCGCTGCACCGAACACTCGCGCTCGCCGACGTGCAGCACGTTGCCCTGTTGGTCGCCGAATACCTGCACCTCAATGTGACGCGCACCGGTGAGATAGCGCTCGAGGAACACCGTGGAATCACCGAACGCAGACCCCGCCTCGCGTTGAGCCGATTCAACTGCCTCAACGAGTTCGCCTGCGGTCGACACGATGCGCATTCCGCGGCCTCCACCACCAGCGGATGCCTTCACCAGCAACGGGAATCCGACGCTCTCACCCGCCGCCAACAGCGCGCTATCGCTCACGTGACCGTCGAGTTCAGCGCCCGGAACGATGGGAACACCCGCCGACTCAGCGATTCGACGTGCCTGCACTTTCAGTGCCATCGCGCGCATCGACTCAGGAGTAGGTCCGACCCACACCAAACCCGCCTCGCTCACAGCCTGCGCGAAGTCAGGGTTTTCCGACAAGAAGCCGTAGCCAGGGTGCACCGCGTCTGCACCCGAACGCACCGCGGCCGCCAGCACTTTCGCTGCATCGAGGTACGACTCAGTGGGTGTTCGCCCACCAATCGGAATCGCCACATCGGCAGCGCGCACGTGCGGCATCTCGCGATCGGGCTCGGAGTAGATGGCCACACTTCGAATGCCGAGCTCACGACACACCTCGGCGATACGCACTGCAATTTCGCCGCGATTGGCGATGAGCAGCGTGCGAATTGGTCGCTCGGTCACTGGAGAAGTCATCGCCATCACATCCGGAAGACGCCGAACTCGCCGGTGCCGCGCACCGGAGCCGAGTGGCAGGCTGAGAGTGCAAGCCCTAACACTGTGCGCGAGTCGCGCGGATCGATGATGCCGTCATCCCACAATCGTCCGGTGGCATGGAGTGCTGTTGATTCCTTCTCAACCTGCGCTTCAAATGCATCGCGCATTGGTGCAAACGCGGTTTCGTCGAATACCTGACCGGCGGCTTCGGTCTTGCGCCTCGCGACGATAGTGAGCACACCTGCGAGTTGCTTGGGCCCCATCACCGCAATGCGGTGGTTGGGCCACGAGAACACGAACCGCGGATCGTACGCGCGGCCGCTCATTCCGTAGTTACCAGCGCCATACGAGGCACCGATCATCAACGTCAGGTGAGGCACCGTTGAGTTCGACACCGCGTTGATCAGCTTCGCGCCGTCCTTGATGATGCCGCCTTGTTCGTAGCGCGTTCCGACCATGAAGCCGGTGATGTTCTGCATAAAGATCAACGGAATGTCGAGCCGATTGCACAATTGAATGAACTGCGCACCCTTCTCGCTTTCCTCACTGAACAAGATGCCGTTGTTGCCGAGGATGCCCACGGGGTATCCCGCGAGGTGCGCGAACCCGGTGACGAGCGTCGAACCGTAGAGCGGCTTGAACTCTTCGAACTCGCTGGCATCAACAATGCGCGCGATGACTTCGCGCACATCAAACGGAATGCGCACATCCGAACTCGCGATTCCGATCAACTCGTCGGGATCAAACAGCGGATCAACCGCTGCCCGCGCCGGCGCAGCACCGAGCTTGCGCCAGTTGAGGTGCGACACGATGCGACGACCGATGCGCACCGCGTCTGCTTCATCACGCGCGAGGTAGTCGGCCAATCCGCTGGTACGCGCATGCATTTCAGCACCGCCCAGTGTTTCCTCATCAGCATCTTCGTCGATGGCCATTTTCACTAGTGGCGGGCCACCCAGAAACACCTGCGCCGCGCCCTGCTGCATCACCACGTAGTCGCTCATACCCGGCATGTACGCACCACCGGCAGTACTACTTCCGAACACCATCGTCACGGTCGGAATGCCCGCCTTCGACAACTGCGTGAGCTGCTTGAAACTCGCGCCGCCGTGAACGAAGATTTCACTCTGCTTGGCGAGGTCAGCCCCCGCCGACTCAGTCAGGCTCAGCAACGGCAGACGATTCACGCGCGCGATCTCCATGGCGCGCAGGCCCTTGGTGACACTCGTCGGTGACTGTGCACCGCCCTTCACTGTCGGATCGTTCGCAGCGATCATGCACTCAACTCCGCTGACCGTGCCGATTCCGGTGACGCTGCCGCCACCCAGCGAGTCATCGGTGTCGTATCCGGCCAGGGGGCTGAGTTCGAGGAAGGGGGCATCGCGGTCGAGCAGCAGGGCGATACGTTCGCGCGGGAGCAACTTGCCGCGCGAACGGTGACGCGCCAGCGTGCGGGCCGTTTTTTCCGGGTCGGTGGAGCCACCTCCCACTACCACCTGGCGCTGTAATTGATCGATCTCAGAGAGCGCAGCGAGCATCGCCTCACGATTGGCAAGGTACTGCTCACTGCGTGGGTCAACCCTCGTCGCAGCCATGACTTGACGCTAGTGTCAAGTTGACGCTCACGTCAAGTAGCGCACATTGCTACGGTTCGTCTGTGGCTTCGTCGACCAAGACTCCCGAGAGCAGGGGCGGCTTCCTCAGCTTGCCATCTCGCAACCGAGGTCCGTGGGCTTCGCTGTGGTCGCGAGTTGCCATCGCCTGCGCCTGTCTGGTCATCACCACACTCGTGGTGTGGTGGGGTCGGGCCGGCTATCGCGACCTTGACGGCAAGCTCAACGACTTCCTGTCGTGCATTTACTACGCGACCGTCTCGCTCTCGACAACCGGCTACGGCGACATCACTCCGGTCACGCCTTTTGCGCGCATGATGAATGTCGTTATCGTCACGCCCCTACGTTTTATCTTCCTCATCACCCTGGTTGGAACCACCGTCGAGGTGCTCACTAGCCGGGGCCGTGATGAGTACCGCCGCAAGCACTGGAGGAACCGAGTGCACGATCACACCATCGTCGTCGGTTACGGAGTGAAGGGCCGCGCCGCGATTGCCACGCTGCTCGACAGCGGAATCAATCCGGCCGAGATTGTCGTCATTGCTGAAGACACTCATTCATGTCAAGAAGCGAACACCCTCGGCCTCGTAACGGTACGCGGCGACGCTCGCCGCGAGGATGTGCTGCGAGAGGCCTTGATCGCTACAGCCACGACACTGATCGTGGCGGCAAGTAGCGACGACGTCACGGTGCTCATCACGCTCACCGCGAAGCAACTCAACCCGAATCTCTCCATCACAGTCGCAGCGCGCGAGAGTTCCAATGCCCAGTTGATGCGTCAGTCGGGCGCTACGTCGGTGATCATGACCGCCGAGTCAGCCGGACAGCTTCTCGCCATCAGTCAGTTGTCTCCCACCGCTGGTGCGGTGATTGCCGATCTCATCGATCCGCTGGATGGCCTCGAAGTAGTCGAACGCGCAATCTCACCCGGTGAGCTCGGTATGGCTCCTACCAAGCTCACCGAACAAGGGTCACTCGTGCTCGCCATCATTCGCGATGGAGTGACACACCGGTTCGACGAAACAGACATCAAGGTGCTGCAGACTGGCGATCGAGTTGTTCTGATTCGCAATCGCGACAACACCCCGAAGGCCTGATATGCGCGCCGTCACTGTCTCTGCCCCGGGCGGACCCGACGTTCTCACCTGGACAGAGGTCGACGACCCCATCGCTGCCTCCGGAGAGGTCGTGATTCGCGTTGCGGCCGCCGGCGTCAACCGCGCCGATGTGTTGCAGCGTATGGGTAATTACAACCCTCCTCCTGGTTCGCCGACGTGGCCCGGCCTTGAGTGCAGTGGCGTGATCGAGTCCGTCGGGCCCGATGTTCTTGGCTGGTCGGTAGGCGATGAAGTATGCGCTCTGTTGTCCGGTGGTGGGTACGCCGAGAAAGTCGCGGTGCCTGCAGGTCAGGTCTTTCCGGTTCCTGCGGGCGTAGACCTCATCACCGCAGCCGCGCTTCCGGAAGTTGCGTGCACGGTGTGGTCGAACGTCTTCATGACTGCCGGTTTGCAGGCTGGTGAAACGCTGCTAGTTCATGGTGGAAGTAGTGGAATCGGCACGATGGCGATACAGATTGCCACCGCACTCGGTGCGCGCGTTGCCGTGACTGCCGGAAGTGATTACAA
Source organism: Actinomycetota bacterium (assembly GCA_026393115.1). Classification (GTDB taxonomy): domain Bacteria; phylum Actinomycetota; class Actinomycetes; order S36-B12; family CAIYMF01; genus CAIYMF01. The sequence goes on along the minus strand of JAPLAU010000026.1, from coordinate 87,873 downwards.
GCTCGAGCGTTGTGCCGAACTCGGTGCAACGATCCTGATCAACTACCGCAGCGACGACTTCGTTGAGCGCATCATGGCTGCCACTGACGGACACGGTGCCGACGTCATTCTCGATGTCATGGGGGCGTCGTACTTGGCTCGCAACATTTCGGCGCTCGCTATCAACGGCCGCATCGTCATCATCGGGCTCATGGGTGGGGCGACCGCCGAGATCAATCTCGGCGCGTTACTCGGAAAGCGCGGCGCGGTACATGCCACCACGCTGCGGGCGCGACCGCTCGCCGAGAAGGCCGAGATCGTTCGCCGCACCCGTGAAGTGGTGTGGCCGTTGGTTGAGGCTGGTCGCGTGCAGCCCATTGTCGACTCGACGTTTGCGATGGCCGATGCCACGCAAGCACACGTATTGATGGAAGCCAGCACGCACGTCGGCAAGATCTTGCTGACTGTCTGAACGCATTCTCTGGGCAAATCGATACGTAAAGCGCACCGTTTTGCCCACAGAATGGCTAGAGCGTCTGTGCGAAGGTCTTGCTCGCAGTCGGACCGTAGCCCGATGAGTTCTTCGCCTGCAGTTCCACGCGGTACTGCGCGTTCTTCTGGCGGCCGCCGATCGCCGACACCAACGGCGACGATGGCTGCCTCGACCACGCAGTGCAGGTGCTACCGACCTTGCACCAACGCACGCGATACCCGGTGACTGCGCCCGCGTTGCTGTACGAGGGTTTCACCCACGTCACCTTTGCCCACTTCTTCGCTGGGAATGAAGCTACCAACGAACGCGGGTCGGTCGGCGCGCCAGCAATCACCGCACCGGAAGCAGGCGAGGTGCTCGACTTGACCACCGAGTTGGTCGCCTTCACAGTGAACTTGTACGACGTGCCACTGGTCAATCCCGACACCGTGCACGATCGCTGTGATCCAGTCGCGGTGCATTTCTTAGTCGAACCCACGACGGTTGCGACATAACCAGTGATGGTCGCACCGCCTGGACTCGATGGTGCCGCCCACGAGACCAGAACAGCCCGAATACGCGGCGACCCAGTGACTGATCGCGCTACCGATGGCGCCGACGTGATCGAGAACAACTTACTTGTCGTTGAGCCGCTGTGGTTTTCATCGCCGTCGAACGTGTACCTCGCCGACGCAGTGTTCAGGCCTACCGCAATATTGTGCGCGTAGTTCTCCGTCGGGTTCAGGGTTGGGGTCAGCGCGAGGCCGCCAACTCCCGTCACACTCACCGAACACGGCGTCACCGCGTAACTCGTGTATGGCACCGACGCGGGGCAGGTGACTACCGTCGTCGACGGCGCCTTGAGAATGCTGAAGTGCTTGATGTACGACGACGGCGTGTGGTTGCCATCCCCGACGTACTCGTATGTGGCCGACGCAACGTTGGTGCCAACATACGTATTGTCCGCGTAGGTCGGGGTGACATAGACGGGTAGGGGCCAACCGGCACCACCGACAGTTGCGATGCACGGCGTCACCGCAAAACTCGTGTACGTGAACTCGAGTCGGCCGCACGAAACCACCGTCTGCGACGTTGCCTTTGCGATGGTGAAGGTCGTGCTGTCCGACGATGAGTCGTGATTCGAATCGCCAACGAAATTGTACGACACTGACGCCGAGCTACCCGCATTGATGTTGTTGGAATACGACGTCGGCGAGAAAGTAAGCGCCGGAAGAATGCCCGCTCCCGTCACACTCGCCGAACACGGAGCCACCGCAAAACTCGTGTACGTCACAGGCAGACACGACACCACTGTCGACGACGTCGCCTTACGGATTGTGAAGGTCGCACTGTCCGACGATGAGTTGTGATTCGCATCGCCACCGAAGTTATTCGTTGCCGACGCCGGATCGCCGGCATTGGTGTTGTTCACATAGTCGGCAGGCAGGTCGGACCGCGACAGAGCTGCCCCCTCCACACCCACCGAGCACGGTTCCTGCGCTATACCCGTATAGGTCACCGAAGGTGTGCACGTCACCACCGTCGACGACGCAGCCTTCAAGATAGTGAAGGTCGCACTATCCGACGATGAGTTGTGATTCGCATCGCCACCGAAGCTGTACGACGCCGACGCCGAGCTACCGGCATTGGTGTTGCTCAGATATGTCGGTGAGGGCGTTGACGATAAACCTCCCACTCCCGACACATCCACCGAACACGGCGTCTGCGCTGAGCCCGTATAGGTAAAGGGCCCAGCGCTACACGACACCACTGTTGACGACGACGCCTTACCGATAGTGAAGTTCGCACTGTCCGACGATGAGTTGTGATTCGCATCGCCGACGTAGCTATACGACGCCGACGCCGGATCACCGGCATTGGTGTTGTTCGCGTAGGTCGGTGAGGGCGTCGACGACAAACCTCCGACTCCCCACACACTCACCGAACACGGCGTCTGCGCTATACCGGTATAGGTCACCGAAGGTGTGCACGACACCACCGTTGACGACGTCGCCTTACCGATAGTGAAGGTCGTGCTGTCCGAGGATGAGTTGTGATTCGCATCGCCGACGTAGTTGTACGACGCCGACGCCGAGCTACCCGCATTGGTGTTGTTCGCGTACGTAGGAGTCTTCGACTGCGACAACCCGCCCGCCCCGGTCACACCCGCAGAACAGGGCCTCTGCGACAAGCCGGTGTAGGTAAACGGCCCCGCAGTGCACGTGACCACCGTTGACGACGCAGCCTTAGCGATCGTCAGTTGGCCGGTGGCACTTGTATCAAGCGAGTAGATCGAGTCAGAGCCGCCCGAGCACTCGATGGTGACCGGAGACAGAGACGCCGAAGCCGACGAGGTGTAGACGCTGCCACACGAGGGAGAACTGTCGACCGTCGGCGTCACGACACCGCCGTCGACGGACGTCGAATGGAAAGTGAATGTGTAAGTCGGTGCCGCGTCTCCGTAGGTCACCGACTTGCCGTCGGGCACGACGTACAGCGTCTCTTTGTTGACGGTCAGCGTGCCCTCAACATACGAAAGCAAGTTGACGGCACTCGCGACACCGCCAGAACAGTGCGTGACATACAAGCCGATCGCGTAAGGGGCACTCAGCGCGGCGGTGAAGCCCGTATCAACCAATGCGTACACCGCACATGTCGGTTCAGTCGTCCAGTCATCGGCAGTCGTGACGGGGACAGTCGTATAGCCGATTGTCGCCGGACCGGCGTCGCCGTACGTGATCGAGGGCGAATCCGAAACGACTGAGATCGCGACCTCGCTGGGAACAGCTGCCGAGACCGGCGTGGCACCTGTGACTGCGATTCCGCCAATCAGCAAAGCGAGCGTCGCGGCACTTGCCGCCATCCGCTTCACTCCACTGAACCGACCCACAACCCCGCCCTTACTCGAAGCCCTCACGAGGTCAAACTCCGAGGATCACTGAGGGAACTCGGCACAGCGCTTACCGGCACTCAGGCCAAACTAACCGACGGGAGGCCTAGCCGGGCGTATAGCGGACCCTACTTTGCCTGCGTGAACGTCTTAGCGGCCACCGGACCGTAACCCGATCCGTTCTTGGCCTGGATCTCCACCCGATACTTCGTACCCGTGACTCGGCCGGTCACCGACGCCGACCGCGGACTGGCCGGCAGCGTCGACCACACCGAACACGAGCCACCCACCGTGCACCAGCGCACTTGGTAACCGGTCACGGCACCCGAATTGGTGTACTGCGGAGCAGTCCACCACACCGTCGCTTTGTGAGCGACCGAGGTCGAAACCACCAACGAACGAGGAGCCGTCGGTGCACCCGCAATCACCGCAACCGACTTCGCCGTCGTGCTCGACTTGCTACCTCGGTTCGTCGCCCTCACCGTGAACGTGTACGACACTCCATTGGTCAAGTTCTTGACCTCACAGGTAAGTGGTTTCGCCGGCGTCGTCAGAATCCACGAACACGACTTGAACACCGAACCCACCTTCGGCGACGCCGTCACCTTGTACTCCTTGATCGCGGCACCACCAGTCGAAGACGGAGCCAGCCACGACACCACCACCGACTTATTACGCGGCGAACCAGCCACCGACCGCGCCACCGAGGGAGCTGTCACCACCACCGGCGCCGCAGAAACGCTCACCTGCTACGCCTGCCCAACGGCGGCCGCCCAGATCGTCGACGACGCCACGTGCGCCACCAGCGTGCACGTGCCAGCAGCAATGAACGACACCGCGCCCGTGCCTGCGTTCACCGTGCACACGCTCGTGGTCGAACTCGTCACCGACTTCGTACCATCACTACTCGTCGTGAACGTCGGCGTGAACGACGCATTCACCACTGCCGAAGCTGGCAGGTTCGAAATCGAAACCGAGGTGCTGGCCTTCGCGACGCTCACCTGTTGCGCCGAACCATCAGCGGCCAACCAGTTCGCCGACGACGCCACGTGCGCCACCAGCGTGCACGAGCCAGCAGCAATGAACGACACCGCGCCCGTGCCAACGTTCACCGTGCACACGTTCGTGTCCGAACTCGTCACCGACTTCGTACCATCACTGGTCGTCGTCAACGTCGGCGTGAACGAGTCGCCCACCACTGCCGAACCCGGCATATTCGAAATCGAAACCGACGTGCTGGCCTTCGCAACACTCACCTGCTGCACCTGCCCATCCCCCTTCAGCCAGTTCGCCGATACCGCCACATGTGCTTTCAGCGGGCACGTGCCAGCACCAATGAACGACACCAGTCCGGTGGCCGCGTCCACCGTGCACACGTTCGTGTCCGAACTCGTTACCGACGTGACACCATCACTACTCGTCGTCAACGTCGGCGTGAACGAGTCACCCACTACGGGGGATGTGGGTATGTTGTTGATCGCTACCGTTGGGGTCGCCTTCGTCACGTCAAGGTCCGCAGTTGCGGTCTGCACGAATGAGTACCCGTCGGCCTTCCCGCCCGCGCAGGAGATCGTGAACGTCGAGCCCTTCGCCGCACCCACGTTGTAGCCACTCGTGCACGTGGGCGCGGTGTAGTTCGTCGACGGGGTCAGCGGCGACAGCGTGAACGTGTACTCAGGCGCCGAGTCGTTGTAGGCCACGGACTTGGCGTCGGGGGTCACCGTGATCGCCGGCACCTCCACCGCGCCAATCTCACAACCCGCGCCCTGCGGACGCGACTGTCCCCGCTGATCGGTCGTGATCGCCGCAGGAGACCCGCCCAGATCGGTACAGAATTCCGGCGGGATCACGTCCAATACCGGCGAATCACCCAACGGCATCAACGTGTCAGTCGGCCCACCATTGTTTTGCAACGGCCCGAGATTGACATCCACCGGCGAACCATCAGCGTCGAACACCGAATGGTTATCCGTCGACAGGCCGCACGAGTTGTAAACCCCGCTGTTCGCTGAGTCCGACGACACGTTGTAGCCGGAGTCGGTCACCGATCCGCCATACACCGTGCCACACGTACCGCCAGTCGCCGCATAATTGGCCGACAGCACAGTCGAGCGCAGCGACAGACTGCCTCCGTTGTACGTCAATACTCCGCCGCCATAACCGTCGTTCCCAGAGTTGCCCGCAATTGTTGACGCTGTCACCGTGACCACACCGCCGCCTTGGGTCATCACACCGCCCCCGCTGTACCGGCCGGAATTACCAGTAATCGTTGAGTTCACGATTGTCACGGCCGGCGCCGGGGCTGACGGGTACTTCACCACCATCACGCCACCGCCCCACTGACTAGCGCTGTTGCCGGACACCACCGAGTTCGTCAGCGTCAGGTCTCCACTCGTCGTGACACCGCCCCCGTCATGAGCAGACCCACCCGTTAGCGACACACCGTCAATGAACGCAGTCGCCCCCTGCGCCACCTGAACGTTGCCACCAGAAGGGGCGAATTGCTCGCCCCCATGGCCATGCGCGATCCCCAGTCCGCTCAGCCGCACTGTCGACCCCGCCGCGAACGAGAACGGTCGAAACTTGTCGTCGCCGCTGACCGTCAGCACTCGTGCCCCCGGCCCCACAATATTCACCGCACCCGTAATCGCCGGCAAGTCGCTGGCCAGCACGATCGGGTCAGTCACCGACGGGTCGAAGGTGATCACGTCCGGGAGGGTAGCGTCGACATTTCCCGTGTCGTTGGCGGCTGTGATCGCCTCCCGCAGCGATCCAGCCCCGGAATCGGAGGCTGAGGTCACAATCATTGACTTTGCCCACTCAATCACGAGCGAGCCAGAAGAGTCCCTATTGCTAACCAACGCGGACACATCCGCGGGATACCCGGGCGCCGAGGTCGAGACCGTTGCCCCACCCGCGTCGGAGCCCCCCACCCATCCAAAAGAAGTGCAGCCGAAGTAGGTGCAAATCTGCTGATCATGGACGTTACCACCATTCGGGGCACTCACACTGATGCGACCACCGGCAACGGTTGTGGCAGATTCAGAAACAGCCGCGACATGCACGCTCAATTGGTCCTGACCCTGCACTTGCTGGTACGTCGTGATCGAACGACCCCGACCGCCGTAGTAGTACTGAGTACTGGAGCAGATAACGCCGCCGAAAAAGCCGTAGTCGACGCAATTCAGACGCTCCACGTGCGTCGCTCCCCCAGCCCCTACCGCACTGATTCGCACAGCTGTCACTCCGTCGGGGACAGTAAAGGTGAAGTCACCAGGTGTAGAGAACGTCTGGGAACTGACGGCAGCCGCCGATACTGGCGTAACTCCCGCCGCCACCACGCCCGCAGCCAGCAATGTTACTGCTGCCGCACCCGCCACGAACCGACGCACACCACTGAACCGACTCACGGGCCTACTCCTCGCTCACACCCCCGCAGGGGGTTAGGCGCCGGCGAGCACTCGGGACCCGCCGGCACAGCGAGACAGCGCGTTCACTCCGCGTCGGAAGGAACGTGATTCACACTGGTGCAGGCACTATGAGCACAAGATCCCGCTCAACAAGGACCAACGTCCCGAAAGAGGGCATAGCACCACGAAGAGCGACAACTCACTCACTCTGTGTGAGTGCGCTGTCAGATCGCAGGCAGCGCGGCAATCTTGCGGGTGATGTACGGCGAGAACCAGCCTGCGTACTTCTCATGCAGATCGGCTCGACGCCAATCAGACCCCGTCACCACACCGCGACAGGTCAGCTCGGCGCAGAGACACTCGAACTCGTCGTAGTCCGAGCAATCGCACGTCGCGTAGTCGAAGGTGAGCTCTTCGCCGATTTCGATGTCGCGCATTGCCACGAGCAATTGTGCGCCCACCAAGCCGCACGACGGTTCGCACGAGTGGTTCAGCATGTCGCCGGGCTCAGGCGTTTCACCGGAAATGAGGTAGAGGTCTTCATCGATCTGAATCGACCGCGATTGACGATCGTGGTCGAAGGTGTGCAACTCAGCGAGCGTCACGATGTGCCCGCCGAAAGCAGCAACTGACTCGCCTGCACGAATGGGTTCAAGGGCGAATGATCCCCAGCCCTTGCCACCAGCGGGAGTGGCGACGGCCTTCGGTGTCAGCCAGTTGTAGTCCACATCCACTCCATTCACTGCACGATGATAATGGGTACCGCCTCGGGCACAGGTCCAACAGATTCCCACATACTTCGGTGCCGTACAAATCGCGTTCTTTCGTTGCAAACAGTTGGGCTGCAGTTGAATCGGCGTTCAATATTTGCCCTCGCCCGTGGCCTCGCACCACGCGCACTGAGTGGTCACTGCGAACGCCTGGCGGTCGATGACAGGATGGGCCTATGAACGAGGAGGAACAGACACCGATCGACGCCTCGCGCGTTCTTGTGCTCGGACCTGACGGACAGCCCATCGGAGCACTCGAGCCGCACGAAACGGTCGAAGGCGACGCTCCCCGCGTGCTCACCGATCTGGTCGAACAACCCGCCAAGGTGATGCGCATTGGCAGCATGATCAAGCAGTTGCTCGAGGAAGTGAAGTCGGCGCCGCTTGATGAAAGAGCACGCGTGCGGTTGAAGGAAATCCATGCGCGGTCGGTCGCCGAACTCGAAGCCGGCCTCGCGCCCGAGCTCGTCGACGAGTTGCGGCGCCTCTCCCTTCCGTTCACCGACGATTCAACGCCCAGCGATGCCGAACTGCGTATCGCTCAGGCCCAACTCGTTGGGTGGCTTGAGGGTTTGTTCCACGGAATTCAAACCGCCCTCTTCGCTCAGCAAATGGCAGCTCGTGCACAACTCGAAGAAATGCGCCGCGGAGCGATCGGGCCCGGCCCTGGTCCCGAAATCACCGGCGAACCACCCCACATAGGCGGAGGGCAGTACCTGTGATCGACGTCAACGTCCTGCGCGATACACCCGACATCGTCCGCGCCTCAGCGACGGCGCGTGGCGAAGACCCCGCACTGGTCGACGAGGTACTGGCCGCCGATACCGCGCGACGTCAAGCCCTCTTGTCATTCGAAACACAACGCGCCGAGCAGAAGACACTCGGTAAGCAGGTGGCGTCGGCAACAGGAGACGCGAAGGCCGAGTTGCTCACGCACACCAAGGAACTGTCGGTTTCTGTGAAAGAAGCCGAAGCGACCGTGCGCGATGCCGACGAGCGCTTCAACACTGCGCTACTCGGACTATCGAATGTTGTTGATCCCGCCGCACCCATCGGCGGTGAAGACGACTACACCGTGCTTGAGCACATCGGAACTCCGCGCGACTTCGCGGCCGAAGGTTTCAGCCCGCGCGATCACCTTGAACTGGGCGAACTGTTGGGTGCGATTGACGTCGAGCGCGGCGCGAAGGTCAGCGGCTCACGCTTCTACTACCTCACCGGACCAGGGGCATTGCTCGAGTTCGCGCTGGTGAACCTCGCGATGGCGCAGGCCGTGGGCAACGGGTTCACGCCCATCATCCCGCCGGCGCTCGTGAAGCCCGCCGCGATGGAAGGTACCGGCTTCCTCGGTCAAGCTGCTGAGAACGTGTACCGGCTTGAGGCAGACGATATGTATCTGGTCGGAACTGCCGAAGTTCCACTCGCCGCATTTCACATGGACGAGATTCTCGATCAGTCATCACTTCCCCTGCGCTACGCGGGCTTCTCACCGTGCTTCCGTCGTGAGGCCGGATCGCACGGCAAGGACACCCGCGGCATCGTGCGTGTGCACTGGTTCGACAAGGTCGAGATGTTCAGTTACTGCGACCCAGCCGATTCATACGATGAGCACAAGCGGCTCCTGGGTTGGGAGCGTGAGTTCCTCGACGCCATCGAAGTTCCGTATCGCATCATCGACGTGGCAACCGGCGACCTCGGTTCGAGTGCTGCGCGCAAGTTCGACTGCGAGGCGTGGATTCCGACGCAGGACCGCTACCGCGAAGTGACCTCCACGTCGAACTGCACCGAGTTCCAGTCACGCCGCCTGCGCATTCGCATGCGCGGTGCCGACGGAAATCCCACGCCCGTTGCCACACTCAACGGAACTCTCGTGGCGATTCCGCGCATCATCGTCGCGATTCTCGAGAATCACCAGCAAGCAGACGGTTCGGTCAAGGTTCCCGCCGCGCTGCGCCCCTACCTCGGCATGGACGTCATTCCGCCCAAGTAGCGCGGCCGATCAGCAGGAGCTACGCACCGCTCGTCCGCGCACCGCACGCACGCACTGGGAGCCCGTCACTCCTTGGTAAGTGGCGGTGAGTTTCACGCCGCCTGTCACATAAGAGATCCTCACTCCTCGCGGGCCTACCGCCGCAGTCGCCTGCCGAATGCGCGCGGCCGTCACCCCGTTCGGCGATGAGAGAGTCGTCGCTTTCGAGACGATGCTGCGCGCCTTCGGAGCCGCCACAGCTTCGGCGGAGATGCGTCGACTCATTCGAATGAGCGCGTCGTGATCAACCGTGACCGCACCCGACGGCAAGGTACGACTGTCCCAGAAGCCGGGCGACGCCTGGTCGAGGCTGTACACAAATTGGCGAGTCTCGATGTCGCCACCGTTGGCCGTGGTTTCGACCACCTTGCGAACGAGATGCGCCGCGGAGTCGACCGTGAACACGATCTGCCTATTCGTGAAGCTGCTGCTGGCCCCGGGCACGATCCCGATGAAGTAGTCGTAGGTTCCGAGATCAGTACCGGGAAGGCGAGTGACCGTGCTGTCGACTGATTCACCAGCTCCCACCGAAAGCACGAACGCGCTCAAAAAGGCGCCAGGAAATCCGTAGGCGACCACGCGCTGCCCGATGCCGTTCGGCAGAAGGTCTGCGAGCCACGCACCCTCAGTGTTGACAGACGTCTGGAATGTCGCGGTGGGCTTGCCGAGTCGCGCAAGCGCCGCGGTTTGGAAGCGCACACCGCCTGCGCCCGTCACGAGCCGTGAGTACCCCACGGTTCCGTCGAAGCCGTCGAGTGTTGACTCCGTGGTGACCGGTGACCCCGAAGACCACACCTGCCGTTCGAAGGTGAGGTAGGTATGACCGGAGTCGAAGCACAGAGAACTGGTGTCGGCACGCACCGGGATAGACACCAGGGTGAAGAACTCCTGTGAGGCGTCGATGCACGCACCCGGGATGTACACGGTCTGACTGTTCGCAATGGCAACCGACAGTTCCTGGAAGTTGGCGTTGTCGAGGTACGTCGGCGAGGCACTCGCAGGTCCCGCCAGCCCCACCGCGAGCAACACTGCGCCAGCGCACGCCGCGACCAGATTCCGCTGCACTCGTCCAAACCGCATGGTGACTCCTTTGTCCGTCGTTTTCCCGAGCATACGTCGGCGGACTCAGCAAACCCACACAAAGTGTCACGTTCATGACACTTGCGGTTGAGCCCAGGCGAGCACACCGGGAAGGCCTGACCCGTTCACGAGCCACCCTCACGTTCATCCATACGTTTGCGTCAATCAACGCCTGATTTATGACGCAAACGTATGGATGAAGTCGCTCAGCTCCTCGCAACCGGCGCCACGACCCGACCCGCAGCTCCTCGCAACCGGCGCCACGACCCGACCCGCGCCACTCGCAACCGGCGCCACGACCCGACCCGCGCCACACACGCCGAGACCCCACCCCAGCGCTACTTCAGGTGCACTGAAGTGACGCCGGAGTGGGGTCTCGATGCGTATGAACCGCTACATCACAGGAATGGTCGACAGCGCTGAGGCAAATCGCTCGTCGCTCACGGCCTCGTCTTCCATGCGTCCGTTGAGGTACGCGTCGTACGCGGGAAGGTCGAAGTGACCGTGGCCGCACAGCGCGGTGAGGATGACGGTCTCCTCGCCGGTCTCCTTGGCCTTGAGCGCTTCACGCACCGCCAGGGCGATCGCGTGGGTGGGCTCGGGTGCCGGAACGATTCCCTCGGTACGGGCGAACTTCACGGCAGCCGAGAAGCACTCGGTCTGCGGAACAGCCTCTGCATCCATGAGTCCGAGTTCGTAGATGTGCGAAATCAGCGGCGCCATGCCGTGGTAACGCAGACCACCCGCGTGAATGGGATCGGGCACGAAGTCGTGGCCCAGGGTGTGCATCTTCATGAGCGGGGTCATTCCGGCAGTGTCACCGAAGTCGTACGCGTACACGCCGCGAGTCAGCGACGGGCATGACGCCGGCTCGGCCGCGAGAATGCGCGGGTTGATGTTGCCGGCCAACTTCTCACGCAAGAACGGGAACGACAGACCCGCGAAGTTCGAACCGCCACCGGTGCAGCCCACGATCAACGACGGAGTGTCACCCGCCATCGCCATTTGCTTGAGCGCCTCTTCGCCAATGATCGTCTGGTGCAGCAGCACGTGGTTGAGCACCGAACCAAGCGCGTAACGCACGGTCGGGTCGGCAACGGCGGCCTCGACTGCTTCGGAAATCGCGATGCCCAGCGATCCACTCTGGTTCGCGGGGTTCGCACCGAGCATGCGACCGGCGTTGGTGAGGTCAGAAGGCGAGCGGTGCACTTCACCACCGAAGGCTTCGATCATGAGGCGGCGGTAGGGCTTGGCGTCGTACGACGCACCCACCTGCCACACCTCGCACTCAAGCCCAAACAGCGCGCACGCGAAAGCGAGCGCCGTTCCCCACTGACCCGCACCGGTCTCAGTGGTGAGCTTGCGGATTCCTTCGACGGCGTTGTAGTACGCCTGCGGAACAGAGGTGTTGGGCTTGTGCGAACCGGCCGGTGAGACACCCTCGTACTTGTAGTAGATGCGCGCGGGGGTGTCGAGCAACTTCTCCAATCGGTGCGCACGGAACAACGGTGACGGCCTCCACTGGCGGTAGATATCTTGCACCGCGCCAGGAATTTCGATGTAGCGATCCTGCGAAACCTCCTGCATGATCAGCGCCATCGGGAACAGCGGCATCAAGTCTTCAGGACCCACCGGCTCGTGGGTACCGGGGTGAAGGGGCGGCGGCGGGGGCTCGGGTAGGTCGGGAATGATGTTGTACCACGCTGTGGGCATCTGGCTCTCGTCCAGCAGGTACTTGTGCTGACGCACAGTCTCGTCAACGGCCATCGGTGATCTCCTCGCGGTGCTGGGACGGAAACCGGCAGGGAATCCTCCGGTTGGGGTAGGTGCAAACTACTCCCCTACACGGCCTGACGCGAGTGGTTCGGAAAGTGAGGGCTACGAGGCTGCCATTCGTTCTCCGTCGCATAGGCCACTTGAATGATTAACTCGCACCAAGTCGCTTCTCCTCGCTAGCGTGGGGGTAACGGTAGACGAGGTTCCCCGCGGTATTCGACTGTTCGCCACCGACCTGTTCGGAAACCTGTTGCTTCCCGAAGGCTCACACCGAGCGAAAGGGCGAGGACATGACCGACACCACCCCGGAGAATGGCGGCGCTCACCGCGGCTTGGGCAAGCTCGTCGACACCGTCGTCGGGTCACCATTTGCCGGCATCCTCCCGTGGATCGTGATGTCGCTCTTCTCCGGACCGGGCCGGTTCGAATTGTCAGTCGCAATCGCCTTTGCACTCTCTCTTGGCTTCCTGCTGATCTCGCACCGGCACAGTAGTCATCTCAAGCCAATGGAAGTGTTCGACCTCATTTTCTTCGCGCTGTTCTTCGTCCTCGGGTACTTCGTCGGGCACAGCGGTCGCACCTGGCTTGAGAGCTGGGGCGGCGAAATCAGCAACGTCGTTCTGATGCTGTTCGTGTTGATCACGATTCTGGTGAAGCAGCCGTTCACCATGCCGTACGCCAAAGAGTCGACCGATCCTCAGTACTGGGACACGCCGGGATTCCGTCACATCAACTACGTGATTTCGTGGGCTTGGTTCATCTCATTCGCGATCCAAACGGCCATGGGCTACTACGCCGGCGCGATTCTGGGCGATAGCAACGAATTCTGGTGGGGCTGGGCACTTCCCTTTGCACCAATGATTGCCGCCATCGTGTTCACCGAGGTGTACCCCGACTACGCGCGCGGGAAGGCACGCGGCGAAAACCCGTCGGCCGTCGGCTTCTTCGAATGGATCGCACCGTTCGCCCTGGTTTGCGGAGCAGCCGGGCTCATCACCGACAGCATCGGTACCACCGTGGGAGTCATCCTCATCGTCGGTGGTGCGGTGGTGTCGGGAGCGCTCAACCGACGGGGCAAGGCACGCAAGGCCACAACAGCCTGACTCGCGGCACGTCACTCCTCCTCGCTAGCGTGGAGGAGTGACGACCATCGAGGTTCCCAGCGGCATTCGACTATTTGCCACCGATCTCGACGGAACCCTGCTGCTACCCGACGGCTCGATCGGCCAGCGCACGCGCGAGGCCATCGACGCCCTGATCGAGCGTGGCATCGTGGTCGTCTTCGTCACTGGACGTCCGCCGCGTTGGATTCGACCCATCGCCGAGATGACGGGCCACCACGGCACTGCTATCGGAGCCAATGGTGCGCTCGTCATTGACATGGAAGCCGAAATCATTCGGCGCGTGCACTCCATCGGCCCGGCTAGTGCGCGCGCAACGGCCGACCGCCTGCGCGCAGTAACACCCGACATCACCTTTGCCGTTGAATACGCGCAAGAAGGCCTCGGTCTCGAAGGTTCATCGTTCGCATTGAGCACGGGCTACGTTGCACGCTGGGAAATACCGCGAGGCACCGAGATTCTCGAACCCGACGTGCTCTTCGCGCGCCCTGGCATCACCAAACTGCTGGCCCGCCCGCACGGAAACCACGGCCACGATGCCGACACCTTGCTCGACGCCGCCGATCGCGCGGTTGCCGACCTCGTTGAAGTCACGCATTCCAATTCCGATGACGTGCTGCTCGAAATGAGCGCCCTCGGTGTTACCAAGGGTTCAACCTTGCGCGAAGTCGCCGCCGAACTCGGAATCGAAGCACACGAGGTAGTGGCGGCAGGTGACATGCCCAACGACGCGTCAATGCTCGCGTGGGCAGGCTCCTCATTCGCCGTTGACGGGGCTCACCCCACTGCGCGTGAGGCAGCCAAGGCCAGCATCGGTTCCAATGCCCACGAAGCAGTGGCCGACGTGATGCAGGCAATCCTCAACACATAAGGCTCGTTACTTCGGCTGTGCTCTAGGGTCGATTTCATGCCCTCTGATTCCGAACTCGTTGAACTCGAAGCGCGCCGCGAGCAATTGCGCGAGCAGTACCTAACGCCCACTGCCGATCGCCCCGCCAGCAACGGCCGCGGAATTCACCACGCCGCCTTGATTTGTTCTGACGTGGAACAAACGATCGCCTTCTACCAAGGCCTGCTCGGATTTCCACTCGTCGAACTGGTTGAGAATCGCGACTACGCCGGTTCATCGCACCTGTTCTTCGACGTGGGTAACCGCACCCTGCTCGGCTTCTTCGACTTTCCGGGCCTCGGCCTCGAACCCGGCATCGAGGCCATCGGTGGAGTGCAGCACATCGCAATCTCCGTCGAGCGCTCGACCTGGGAGAGGCTGCAGGCCCGGCTTGATGAAGCAGGCGTCGCGTACGTCGGCCCCGACGTTGGAATCCCTGAGTCGATGTACCTGCGCGACCCCGACGGAATCGGCATCGAGTTACTCAGCGACCCACTCATGTACTTCGGTGGCCACCAGCTCGACGAGTGAGCTCCCGTCCTTCCGATCCCCCGTCCCCTACCCCCGCTCGTCCCCCGCCCCCGCCCTGCCCCCGCCCTGCCCCCGCCCTGGGCATTTTTGGTCAATCGAAGACCGTCCCGGGTTTCTTTGGTCAATAGGTGACCAAGAGCCGGGAAAGGGAAGGGAAGGGAGAGGGAAGGGGATCAGGCGCCCGCCGTAGACAGAGGCAATTGGTTATCCACAGGTAGTCCACAGCGAACGGCCGAGGCACACCGCCTCGGCCGTTCGTTTTTGCAACAGATTTCCGTAATTCGGGAATGAGACCCCTGTTCAGGACGTAAGTCCCCTCGTAACGCTCGTGATCCACGTCACATCACGCCTAGACGGTGTTGGGCCAATGTCACCCATTCGTCCTAACCTCAGAATCGTGCCCGTTACCTACACGTGATCCTCACGTGTGCGAGCGCACCGCCGAACCTCATGCAGGACCGGGGACCCACAGTACGAAAGGTCCCGGGGCGAATCCGAGGGAGGGCTCGCAGAGATGCGAGTGACCCTCAGTAGGGCAGCACCTTCTGAGCCCGAGCCCGTCAGCTAACCCGGTAGGCGGTTCCAGGAGGAACCTGTGCTGTCCACCCGCAGCAAGCGCACGCTTGCTACCACGATTATCGGAACGGCTCTGGTCGCCGGCATCATCGGCGTTCCGGCTGCCCATTCCGCGAATCTTCCCCCCGCCAACCCGGCAGCAATCGTTGCCGTCGACAGTGCTGCCAGTTTCACTGCCGACCGCATCGCCGTCGCAGAAATCCACCGTGAAGCAGCGGTCGCACAGACTCAGGTCGCCGCGGCCACCGTCAAGGCAAAGGCAGCGCAGGCACGCAAGGCGCTCGTTGTCCGCACCGCGGCAATGCGCACCAAGGCGGTCTCCATCGCGCTGAGCCGCAAGGGCATGTCGTATTCGGCCGGATCTTCTGGACCCACTCGATTCGACTGCTCGGGTTTCACCAGTTACGTGTGGCGTACTGCCGGTAAGACCATCGAGCGCACGTCATGGGATCAGTTCGCGACTCTCAAGCCGGTGTCGCGCGCTAAGGCCAAGCCCGGTGACCTGGTGTTCTTCTTCGGCAACGGAGCACACCACGCGGCCTTCTACCTCGGTCACGGCAAGATGATTCACGCGGCCAACTACGGTTCGGGCGTCATCATCTCCAGCGTCGACGACCCTTGGTACGGCGAGCGCATCTCAGGATTCCGCTCAGTCGTTTAATACAGTTACCAACAGTTACCAGAACCCACACCAACACACGTACCAACACCCATACCAACAACCGGTCGGTCCCTCATGGGGCCGGCCGGTTGTGTCATTGGAACGAAGCGGTCCTAGACAACGACGTCGACGTCGCACGCCACACAGATAGTGACGTGCGCTTCGGGATTCCAGAACACTTCCTCGCCCTCAGCGAGCGCGCGATGGCACACACTGCAGGTACCGGTGTGGGCGAGCAGGATGCGCTCGTGCAGATCACGATCGACGTGACCGTGATTGCGCACGTGCACGCCGTCATCGCGGAACGCCCACACCATCAGGATCAAGCCCACGACGATAATGGCAGCGAGGATGATCAGTGGTCGCCAAGCCTGTAACCCTGCTCCGAACAGTTGCTGGCGCGGCCACGCGAGGTTGATGGCCAGTGCCGCCAGCACGACCACGCCGACGACCGTCACTGGTCCGAGCCAGCGCCCCGTCGACCACGAGCCGGTTTGCCAGGTGCCCCGTCGAAGGGCAACGAGAAGTCCCACCAAAGTCACAATAAATGCGAGCAGGAATGCCAGCCCTGATGCCCCACCGAGCACGAAAGCCGTGAAGTCTGGAGCGATCAGAATCAGCACGAAGGTGGCGATGCCAATCAGGGTGAGGGCGCGCATCGGCATCCGATTGCGGCTGGTGAGACCCCCGAGCCAGTGGTGGCACGGTACCTCGCGATCGCGAGCCATGGTCCACAGCGTGCGTGATGCTGCGAGCTGGCACACGGCGATGGCCACGAAGGTAGCGATGATCTGCAAGGCGGCAAATGGTCGCGCTGAGCCCTCGCCGAGCGCCGACTGCATGACGGTGCCAATCGCGGCGGCATAGGGGTTCTGGGTCATCGATGTCGACACCGACGACGCGGCGGGAACGGCTAGCGCCAGCGCAATCATCGAGTACAGCACCAGTGCACCGCCCACAATGAGCGCCCACACCATCGCCCGCCTCACGTTGACGCGGGGTTCGCGGATCTCCTCAGCGACGTCAGCTGGAAGTTCGAATCCACGCATGGTGTTGGCGGTGGCCCACGCCAGTGCGATCAGGAAGGGACCGACCAGCCAATTCCAGTCCAGACTCCCGCCGAGGGGGGTCTGGAAGAGATCGAAGAACCCGCGCTGCGCGTGGCCCAGCAACAGGGTCGAGTACACGGCGCAGGCGATCACAGAGATCGCGACACACACAATCAACAGCACGCTCAGAACTCGGCGGCCCAGACCGTTGACCATTGTGGACACCGCGATGACCACGAGCGCCGCACCTGCACCTTGGAGCCAGGTGGGAGCGGAGGCGCCCACCAGGAAGAGCAACCGCTGGGCGTCGAAGTAGGCCAGCAGGCCCATGTAGAACACGTAGGTGCAGAGATAGAGCCAGCCGGTCATGAGACCTACGCGGGCACCGAGCAACTGCCTTGACCAGGCGGCTACTGAACCTTCAAGCGGCCAACGCGAGGCAAGGACCCGAACACCGCGGTCACGACGAGCATGACCACGAGGATCAACAGGGCAGCAAGCCAACCCGCGAGTCCGGCGGCCGCGATCATCAACGGCACGTTAGTGAACGAACCCAAAGGCCGTATCACCGAGAACGCCAGCGCGGATGCTCCCCCCATGGAGAATCCGTGGCGCATCGAGCGCACGTCGGTGACAACAGTGCCGTCGGGCTCGGCCTGGGTGTTCGGAACGGTCACATTGCCAACCTTTGCTTTGAAAGTGTCACCGGACACTACCGCTGAATTCCGAATTCCAGCACCATGCCCCGTGAGCGGGAGGGACTTTCGACTCTGAGGAATACCCCGGGGGGGTATATGGTTAGGACAGTGGAAAGGAGGCTCCATGACCCACGAGCACCCCGGGTACAGCGCCGACAAAGATGCCGTACTCAGCCGCTTGCGTCGAGTCGAAGGCCAGGTGCGCGGACTTCAACGCATGGTTGAGTCCGACACCTATTGCATCGATGTGCTCACTCAAGTGTCGGCCGCAACGCGCGCGCTCGAAGGTGTCGCGCTGCTGTTGCTCGAAGACCATCTCTCGCACTGCGTCGCCGATGCCGCGCGCCGTGGGGGACCCGAAGCTGACGAGAAAATGCGCGAGGCCATCACCGCAGTCGGTCGCCTCGTGAAGCGATAACACCTACCTCAGGAGACGAAGGAGAGCCATGAGCATCACCGTTGAAGTGAAAGTTGTCGGAATGACCTGCGGTCACTGCGTGAACGCCGTCACCGAAGAGGTTTCGGCCGTCGCCGGAGTCGATTCGGTGAACGTCGATCTCGAAAGCGGCCAGGTCACGATCACCAGTGACACATCGCTCGATCTCGACGAGGTTGAAGCCGCGATCGCCGAGGCTGGCTACTCAGTGGCGTAGGCCCCGGCACGCATCACACTGCACTGCACACGAATCGAGGACGCATGGACACCGCCACCGACCTGTCGATCGATCTGACAGTCACCGGGATGACGTGCACCTCGTGCTCAGCTCGCATCGAACGCCGACTCAACAAGATGCCCGGCGTACAGGCCACCGTGAACTACGCGACAGCCACCGCGCATGTTGAGCACAACCCATCGGTGTCGATCGACGAACTCGTCACGACAATCGAGGCCACCGGTTACCGAGCAATCGCTCCAACCGAGACACATGGTGAGGTTGTCGACGAGATCGAGCGCGCTGAAGAGCGCTCCATCCGCCTACGACTGTTCGTGTCGGCCGCACTCGCCCTTCCCGTGCTGCTGCTCTCGATGGTGCCGCCGCTGCAGTTCCCTTACTGGCAGTGGGTTGCCTTCGCTCTCGCCACGCCGGTGGTGTGGTGGGGGGCGTGGCCGTTTCATCGCGCTGCCTGGCTCAACGCACGACACCGCGCGGCCACCATGGACACCCTCATCAGCCTGGGCGTGCTCGCCGCGTGGCTGTGGAGTACGTGGGCATTGCTTCTTGGTGGCGCGGGTGGCATCGACTACACGATGTCGATGGAATGGTTTGTCCCGCGCGGCACGATGGACGACAGCGCCGCTATGCCACACCTCTACCTCGAGGTCGCCGCCACAGTTCCAGTGTTCATTCTTGCCGGCCGCTGGTTCGAACTGCGCGCCAAGCGCAATGGAAGTGCGGCGCTGCGTGCGTTGCTTGCCATGGGTGCCAAGGACGCCATGCTGCTCGACGGCGCCGATCCCGTCACCGGCGAAGGCGGGCGCGAAGTGGCAGTCACAGCGTCGGCACTGCGAGTCGACGACGTCTTCGTGGTGCGCCCTGGCGAAACCATCGCCACCGACGGCGTCATACTCTTCGGCTCGGGTGCGGTCGACGAATCGATGCTCACCGGTGAGTCCGTTCCGATCGAGGTAGTGCCAGGTTCAGCCGTCACCGGAGCCACCGTCAACGTCAGCGGTCGCCTGGTCGTACGTGCCACTCGAGTTGGCGCTGATACTCGTCTGGCCCAGATGGGCCGACTGATCACCGCTGCCCAGAATGGCAAGGCTCCTGTGCAGCGGTTGGCCGACCGTATCTCGGCTGTCTTCGTTCCGATTGTCATTGGCCTTTCGCTGCTGACGCTGGCCGGTTGGTGGATCGTCACGGGTGACGTCCAGTCGGCATTCACCGCCGCTGTGGCAGTGCTGATCATCGCGTGTCCGTGCGCCTTGGGTCTGGCCACACCTACAGCGCTCCTCGTCGGAACGGGTCGAGGTGCACAACTGGGCATCGTGATTCGAGGTCCCGAGGTTCTCGAAGACACACGACGTGTCAACACCATCGCGCTCGACAAGACCGGCACAATCACAAGCGGTCGGATGCAACTCGTTGGCGTCACGGCTGTCGGCGACGAGGTAACGGTGCTGTCGCTGGTGGCCGCGCTCGAGCACGCCTCCGAACACCCCGTTGCCCGGGCAATCGTGGAAGGCGCCATGGCGCGTCTGCACCTCACGAGCAGTGCTGAACTCGCCGCCGTCGAGAGCTTTGCGTCAACTGCCGGACTCGGCGTTACCGGCGTGGTCGAAGGGCACGCCGTTGCAGCTGGTCGTCCCGAATGGTTGGCCGACGAATGGGGCGTGAACGTCTCTGACGTGTCGGCCTTGGCGGCGGCCACTGCAGAAGCAGCGAATCAAGGAGCAACCATCGTCGCTGTGTCGATCGATGGAATCGCCGCTGCCGTCGTCACCGTCTCCGACACCATCAAACCCACGTCAGCCGAAGCTATCGCTGATCTGCGCGCACTCGGACTGCGTCCTGTGCTCATCACCGGTGACAACCGTGCCGCCGCTGAATCGGTGGCCGCACGCGTCGGAATCGCGGCCAGCGACGTCATCGCCGGAGTGCTACCCGAAGGCAAAGTCGACGAGGTGCAGCGCCTTCAGCGCGAGGGTGCCGTAGTTGCCATGGTGGGCGATGGGGTCAACGACGCTGCCGCGCTCGCCATCGCCGATCTGGGATTGGCGATGGGTACCGGAACCGACGCCGCCATCGAAGCATCAGACCTCACGTTGGTCAGCGGCGATTTACGTTCGGCAGCAACGGCTATCCGCTTGTCGCGTCGCACCCTGCGCACCATTCGCGGAAACCTCTGGTGGGCATTCGGCTACAACGTCGCGATGATCCCGCTCGCTATGGCTGGGCTGCTCACGCCGCTACTGGCCGGCGCTGCCATGGCGCTGTCGAGTGTGTTCGTGGTGAGCAATTCACTGCGGCTACGAACGTTTCGCTGACCTGCACGTTGCTATTCAGCGACACCTGTTGCGCGCACGCGCTCAAGCCACTCGTTCGCGGCCAGAAACTCGGTGTTCTCAGTCCACGCCTTCGTTTGCGGCGCCGCACCATCGTGACGCGGGTACGAGCCGAGGTAGCGAATGGCCGAACACACCCGATGCAGGCCGGTCATCGCCTCACCGAGTCGTGCATCGAGCACATGGCCCTCAGCGTCGACGACGAAGAAGTAGTCACCGAGGGCACGCTTGGTCGGACGCGACTCAATGCGGGTGAGGTTGACGCCGCGGACTGCGAGTTCGGTGAGGATTTCCAGCAAAGCACCTGAATGGTTTTCGCGCATGAACAACACGAGTGAGGTCTTGTCAGAACCTGACGGTGCGGGCGGTGGACCCGGTTGTGTCACCAACACAAAGCGAGTGGTGCCGCGCGAACTGTCACCGATATCGTCGGCGAGCACCTCAAGTCCGTAGTACTCAGCGGCAATCGCCGGCGCGATCGCAGCGTCAAATGCAGCGTCGTCAGAGAGCGCGGCCGCCGCGCCAGCCGTCGACGTTGCCGGAATCACCGTGTGGCCGACGAGATTGGCGTGCATCCACAATCGGCATTGCGCTTCAGCTGCAGGGTGCGTTGCCACTCGGCGTACATCGGCCAGCGAGGTTCCGGGCCGTGCCAACAGTGCGAACTGCACCGGGTGCGCGTACTCATCCACGATGCACAGCGGTTCGCCCATCGCGAGTTCATCCAGGGTCGTTGACACCTGGCCTTCGGAGGAATTCTCGATGGGCACTAATGCCATCGGTAGCTCACCTGAGCGCACCGCGGCGAGGGCCTCTGTGACAGAGCCGACCGGAATCAGCTCAGCCCCTTCGCTGACCGACATTGCACGCAATGCGGCTTCCGAGAAGGTGCCGCGCGGGCCGAGGAAGCCAATGCGCTGTGTCATCGACCCTGGCCCATCGCCACATCAACCGCTTGACGCTCCTCCGGTGACAGCTGGTGGTCACTCTCACCGGCCCGAACTCCCTTGATGTACAAGCGCGTTTCGGTGCGAGCGTGAATCGAGGTCATCACCAGACCGTTGGCACCGTCATCGAGAAGCGCCGCGGAGAACGAAAGGCGGCCAGCAAGGTCATTGAAGGCGTCGTATCTGACCACCGAGACGTGACGAACCGCGTCGCCGAGTTCATACCGCAGTCGTTTGATCTCCGAACGCATGGCGCCGACGTCATCGCGGAGTTCATCCATCGCCTGAACATTGCCTGCCACCACTTCCACGAAGGTCGCCGTGTCGTCGTGGCTGGTGAGCAGCGAGTACCCGCGGTTCAACTTCGCAAGTCGGAAGGTCAGCGCGATCGCAATTCCTAGGGCCACCACCGCGACGATGAGCGCGAGGAGAGGCACCACAGAAGAGTTCAGATCGCCAGACACCGGTTCAGGCTATCCGGCCACGTGCGTGCAATGAGCACCTGTGCCCGTTCCCGGTGGATTGCGAGAGTTCGCGAGGCGCGATTCCCCCCACCCACACACGCATGCGCGGAAGATCCGGTTGCCGGGAAGCCAAAGAATTCTAAATTTGCGCTTAATTTCAGGGCGTACACAAAAAAGGGTTCGGACGCCGCCGACGGGGGATGCAGCGGCGCCCGAACGGCTTCCAACTTAACAGATTTGTATGCAATAGAGAATCGGGGGGGTCCCTCAATTGCAGGGATGCTTGACGGATTCCTTTACTGGAATGACGGTTCAGTGACTGAATCCGTTGAAGCCAACGACCGCACACCCACGATCCGCCAATTGGCCGGTCAATTGAGAGTCAGTTGGCGATTCAGCAGACCTGCCCGTGCACCTCGTTCGGCTTGGGACAGGGGATCGGTACTGGCGAAGGCCGCCTCAAATCGCAACAGCCACGGACCCACTTCAGACTCCAACGGCTGGCGGCCAGAACCCACCGGCACATCCCACACAGGAATGATCAAACCGAGTGCGCGGAAGGATCCAACGAAACGGCTACCCTCTCCCACTGCAATTTCGCCGCTGGCGTGCAGCCGTGCCAAGGCATCGAGCGCCTTCGTCTCATCACGGTCGAGAACCCACCGAAGATGCTCCTTCGTTCCGACACTGCACCAGTAGGCCGCGTCAACGCTGGTCAGTCGCTCGGTGGGAATGATGCCCTCGCTCGCTTCGCGCAACGAGTCAGCGACATCCGCCGGATCGGTGACTCCCGCAATCCAGAAGTTGAAATCGCGGTGAACACTGACCTCGAACGGCGCCGACAGATCGAGCAGGTCTTGCAGCCGTGGCCCCTCGTCCGGAAGGCCCGAGGGCGGGATCGGAGTTCCGGGTTCGGCGTCGAGCGCGCGTAGCAACGCATCGCCCAAGTCACGGCTCAGGTCACCTGAGCCAGTTTGTCCCTGCAAGCCCATCAGAATCGACCCATCGGCTCGATGCAAAGCCGGCCATGCCAGCGGCAGCACCGTGGCGAGCAACACCTCACGACCCGCGTGTTCGCCGGCACCCTTGCCCAGCGTGAGCGGCACTGTGGCCGAAGGTACGAGTTCGCGCATGGCAACCCAATCGGCCTCACCAGGAAGGCCCTCGAAGGGGCGCGCCACCACAGTTTCGCCACGATGCGCTGCCGCGCGACCGTGACACGCCTTGTACCGACGACCGCTACCGCAGGGGCAAGGTTCGCGCAGTCCGACAACAGGGACGTCCTGCGTCGAAGGTTCGGGCGTGGGAACAGTGCGTCGAGATTTGGAAGCCATCCCCGCAGGCTATCGCGCTAGACGCGGCCCAATTCCTTGAGCACCGCGGCCGGACGGTTAGTGATGATGGCATCGACGCCACTGTCGCGACACCACCTCACATCGTCGAGCTCATCGACCGTCCACACGTGCGCGCGATGCCCACGCTCATGTACTCGTTCCACGTACTGCCAATCGCGTCGCACGAGTTCTAGCCAGGGACCTGCCACTACCGCGCCGTAAGGAAGTGTGCCGTTGCTGTAACGATCAGGAACGGCTGAAGTCAAGAAGACAGTGGGCAGGCTGGGTACCAGTGCACGCATGCGTTGCAGCGCCGCCATGGAGAACGACATCATGCGCACTGCACCAGGCGCGTGAGGATCGGCAGGCACTCTTCCCGCAGGAATGAGCCCGAATCGCTTCAACGCCACCGTGAGCACGGCTTCAACTCGAAGTGACTGCCGCGTGGGGTGCTTCGTTTCAATCGATAACCCGACCGGTCGCCCGGCTGAGGTTGCGAGTTCGAGCAGAGTGTCAAGAGTGAGTACCGAGTCCCGCGCCTCGACCTCACCACGTGGTACCGGTTCGGCGCCCGACTTCCACGAGGTGAAATCCCACTGCCGCAGTTCGGCGAGAGTGCTGCTGTCGACAGCCACTGTTCCGTTCGACACGCGATCGATACGCGCATCATGTACGCACACCAACTCGCCGTCAGCAGTCAGCCGCACATCGCATTCCAGTGCATCAGCGCCCACAGCAATCGCATTCTCGTAGGCGGCCACGGTGTGTTCAGCAAAGTCAGCACTAGCACCACGATGTGCAACAACCAGTGGCGTCATTCCCAGATCACTCCCGGTGCGAATAGTCCTTGGGGATCGAGGGCGTTCTTGATCGCGCGCATGGCCGCCAATTCAGCAGGGGAGCGGCACCAACCCAAGTACGGCGCCTTCTGGCGACCCACACCATGTTCGGCGGAGATCGATCCACCGACCTCTGTCACGAGGCGCAGCACCCGTTCATCTGCAGAACTGTCATCCTCGGCCGGGCCGATTACTTCGATATGAAGATTGCCGTCGGCCAGATGCCCGAACACTCCGACATGTGTCACGTCAACACGATCGTCGAAGGCAACGCGCACCGCGTCGGCGACGCGCGCCAGGTGCTCGAAGGGGATGGACACATCGAGGCGATGCGTAACTCCTAGCGAACCGAAGGCCTCACCCTGACCTTCGCGGTAACGCCACATGCGACGCACGTCGGCGGGATCAACAGCGGCAACCACATCGAGTGCGTCGTCGAGAATCAACCCCTCACCTGATCCGCCGTCTTCTACTTCCAACAGCAGGACATAGGGCCACGGTTGTTCGAGCGGCCACGGCAACGAGTCAAGCGCCATGATCGCGTGCATCCCGACATCATCGATCATCTCGGCAGCGAGCATGCGCACACCGGGCACGATCGCATCGCGCACGAGAGCCAGTGCCTGATCGAAGCTGGTGACACCAATCATCACCAGGGTCGACTCACCGGGAGGTCGGTGCAAGCGAAGGCGAGCCGCGGTGATGACACCGAGCGTCCCTTCACTTCCAACCAGCAGTGACGCGAGGTCGTAACCGGTGTTGTCTTTATCTAGACCGGCAAGATGCGAGATCACCGAACCGTCCGGCATGACCGCTTCGACTCCGGTGACCTGTGCCCGCGTCATTCCGTAACAACACACCCGGATGCCGCCCGCGTTCGTGGCGAGGTTGCCGCCGATCGTGGCCGAGTCGCGGCCGGCGAGATCAACGCCGTACTCCCAGCCAGCGTCGCTGGCATGGCGACGCAGATTCGCCAGAGTGACGCCTGCGCCCACCGTGACTTGCCCCGCCGTTTGATCTACGGCATCACAGCGCTGGAGTCGACGCGTACTCAGAACGACCGGGGCGCCGGCCACTCCGTGCTGCATCGACGGCACTGAGCCGCCTACCAGCCCCGTGTTTCCACCTTGGGGGTGAAGTGGTGCACCCGCCTGCACACAGGCACGAACGACGGCCGCCACTTCGTCGGTCGATGCCGGTCGCACCACCATGCGCGCGCTGCCGGTGAATCGTCGCGACCAGTCGATGACGTAGTCGGCCATCACATCCGGATCAGTTACCACGTGGTCGATACCAACGATCCTCGCGAGCACATCGACCAGCGGATCGACAGCCGAGTCGTTCACCTGACTACCGGCAAACCGAGCGTCATCCAGTCATTCATGCCACCGGCGACATTCACGGCGTCACGGCCTTGTCGAATGAGCCAGGCAGCCACTTCCGCTGATCGCACGCCGCCAGCGCAGATGACGTAGACAGTGCCATCGCTCGGAATCTCGTCGAGGCGGCCGGTGATTTGCGACATGGGAACGAGCACCGCCGACGGCGCATGACCCTGTTCCCACTCGTTCACCTCGCGAACGTCAACGAGATAGGCGCCGTCAGGCACGTTGGCTGGGGAGACTTCCGGAATGCTAGGCCCAAACATGGGCACAGTATGGCACCGGCGGTGGCGCGCATTCGTGGCTAGGGTGGAGGCGTGCAGACCGAATCGATGGCCGTTCTTGATGCCGTCGTCCTTACCCCTCGGCAGTTCAACGACCCACGCGGCCTATTCCTCGAATGGTTCACCGAGACCTCACTGCGCGCGGCCACCGGTCATGCACTTGAACTGGCCCAGGCGAATTGTTCAGTGTCCTCGCGCGGAGTGCTGCGCGGAGTGCACTTCGCCTCGGTTCCGCCAGGTCAGGCCAAGTACGTCACGTGCGTTACCGGTGCGGTTCTCGACGTGGTGGTCGATCTGCGCGTCGGCTCGCCGACCTTCGGCGTGAGTGACTCGGTGCTACTCGACACTGTCGACCGTCGCGCCCTCTATATTCCGGAAGGTCTTGGACACGCGTTTATCGCACTCGATGACCATTCCACGGTGATGTACCTGTGCAGCACTGGCTACAACCCGACCGCCGAGCACGGCATTCACCCACTCGACCCAGCGCTCGGCATCACGTGGCCGGCCGATGTCGAACCCGTGTTGTCGGAAAAGGACGCGGCGGCTCCAACGCTCGACGAGGCGAGAGTCGCTGGGCTTCTTCCGAACTACGACGACTGTCAACGTCGTTACGCCGAATTGCGCGCGCTCTAATAGCTGTTCGCGCCGGCCAATTCGTCGGCGACAACCGCTACGGCGGCCCGCAGTCTTCCAAAAACCGCCGCGTGCGACTCGTACCCGATCGCGTGTGGATCGGGAATGTCGCCGCTGGGATCGAGTAGCCGCACGTCAGCATCGGGAGCGAGCGCCAGCACTTCATCTGCGTGCCACTGTTCCATCACCACGATGACGTCCGCGGTTTCGATGTCGGTCGACGTGATGCGTCTTGATCGGTGCGAACCCGCGTGCGAGCTCACATCTTCGATTCCCTCAAAGGCATACCGCCTCGTGGTCGCGTGCCCAACGAGTGACAGTGCGAGATCGCACGCAGGACGATCACCAACCGCCGTGACTCCCGCACTCACAACGACGATGCGCGAACCCCGCTCACGCAGAAGTGTGGCGAGGAGTTCGGCTGCAGAAGGGGAACGGCAAATATTGGCCGCGCAGACCACGAGAACCGAGTGCACTGGCATCACGGAAGGCTCACTTGACGAACTTCGACAGTCGTCGGTCGGCAAGCAACTTGCCACCCGTCTGACAGGTGGGGCAGTACTGCAGTGCCGAGTCGGCGAAACTCACTTCGCGCACGGTGTCGTTGCACACCGGACATGGTTGACCGGCTCTTCCGTGCACGCGCATTCCCGCTCGCTTCTCTGATTTGAGCAAGGCTGGCTTCTGACCAGCACTGCGTGAAATCGCATCACGCAGTGTCGCATCGATGGCCGCATGCAGAGCAGTGATGGAGTCATCGGTCAGCGACTTGCATGGAGTGAATGGACTGAGCCGCGCGACGTGAAGGATCTCGTCGCTGTACGCATTACCGATTCCGGCAATGCGACTTTGATCGCGCAGCACTCCCTTGATCTGAGCACCGCCGGCCGAATGCAGAATCTCCGCGAGAGCTCCCGGCGTGAACTCAGGTGCCAAGGGTTCGGGCCCGAGAGTGGCTAGGCGAGGGATTGTTGATTCATCGCGCACGAGCCAGATCGCCAGCGACTTACGCGTTCCCGCTTCGGTGATGTCAAAGCCACCACACGGTTCACCATCGGTGGTCACAAACGACACGCGCAGCGCGAGCGGTCCTTTTCCGGGCCGCGGGGGGGTTGCGGGTGGTTGGTCGCGCCATTGCAGCCAGCCGGCGCGAGCGAGGTGGGTTGCCAGTATCAACGGCTGCTGTGAATCGCCGGACTCGACGAGTAGGAACTTCCCCCGTCGGTGCACGCTCGTGACGAGGCGCCCTTCGAGATCGGCAAGTGGCGGGTCAAAGGTCTTGAGGGCGGCGATAGACGCGAGATCGACCTTGGCCACGCGAGTTCCGACAATGCGCTCGCCAAGGAAGAGCGCAATCGCCTCAACCTCAGGAAGTTCCGGCACGTGCCCATTCTGCATGCCCGACTCACGGTGGATCGGGGGTGTGCGGTGCCAGTACGGCAATCAGGGACAATGGGGGTATGAAACGCGTCACCTTGGAACAATTGCCGTCGATCGTTTCGTCTCTTCCCGCCCGCCCGCGTGTGGTGGTGAGTGGTAACTTCGCCACTCCGCGCACCCTGCTCGCCGCGTTCGACGCCGCCGTTCCTGAGTACATCCTGCACACGCTCAACGCTCAGCCCGGACTCCCCGACCGCGAAGGCGTCATCTACGAGACGGCCTTCGTGGGCCCCGGAATGCGCGGTGCCGAACGCCTCTCGTACGTTCCCTCCCGGCTAAGCCTGCTTCCTGTTCTGTACCGATCAGCGACCCCGCCTGACGTGGTGTTGCTTCACGCGTCCGCGCCGCGCCACGACACCGTGTCACTGGGTATTGAGGTCAACGTTCTTCCTGCTGCCATTGAGGCGGTGCGCGAACGCGGCGGACTAGTCATCGTGGCCAGCAATCCGCAGATGCCCTACACCTACGGCGATGCGCAGATCTACGAGCACGAGATCGACTACATCATCGACATTGACGAGCCGCTGTCGACAGTCACGGCCACCACGCCCGACGCGATCTCCCAGCAGATCGGCGCACGCATCGCCGAGCACATCGAAGACGGCTCCACGCTGCAACTCGGAATCGGCTCGGTGCCTGATGCCGTGTTAGTCGCCCTACGCGAACGACGCGGAATGCGCGTCTGGACTGAGATGTTCAGCGACGGCATTCTCACGCTCGACCAAGAAGGATGCTTCGACCCGGAGATTCCGCTGACGTCGAGTTTCTTGTTCGGAAGCCGCGACCTCTACGACTTCGTGAACCTCAACAAACGCGTGCACATGCTGCGCACTGAGCGCACCAACGACCCGGCGCAGATCGCCCGCCAGCCGAAGATGACCAGCGTCAACGCAGCACTGCAGGTCGACCTCTACGGCCAAGCGAATGCCAGTCGCATCAAAGGCCGCATCTACAGCGGATTCGGCGGCTCAACCGACTTCATTGTCGGCGCACTGCACTCACGCGGAGGTCGGGCCTACATGGCGCTACCTTCGTGGCATCCGCGCGCAGCGGTTTCGACGATCGTGCCTCTGATCACCGGACCTGTCACAAGTTTCCAACACAGTGCTGTTGTGACTGAGCAGGGTCTTGCGCGCGTGTTTGGAAACACGCAGCGCGAACAGGCGTACCAGTTGATCGAAAAGGCGGCGCACCCTGACGCGCGCGCCGAGTTGTGGGAAGCAGCAGGCGAGATGGGACTCGTACGCGACTACTGACCTAGACGCTAGGTGCACACGGACCAGAACCCAATTTCGCCAGGCCAGCGAGGTCACCTGCTTGGTAGGTGGTCACCTTGCCCGCACTCGGAAACATCAGCTGCTTCTTGTCATTCACATGAGCTAGGCCCACTAGGTGGCCCAGTTCGTGCAGAAGAATCGCTTGCTCGGATGCAGTGCCACCGACCTGCTTGGCTTGGGCAAACTTCACCGGATCAAGCGCGACTGTTCCTGAAACGAAAGTGCGACTTCCGTTCGGGCTCACAACAGCGATGGGTCCGGCTTCTCCGGCCACATCAATGCCGAAATCAGGTACCTCGTCAGCGGTGGCCCACGTGATGAGCACCGGTGCCCAACGGTCTCCGTAGGTTTTCGGTTGATACGCCGACCGATCATTACTGGGAGCCTCTGATGTCGGCGAGTCGCGAATGAAGGTGAGTCCGGTGGCCGCCGAAAGTTCAGCGATCGAGTCGGTGATGAGGGTGTCACCGCCTTTCGGCGCATGGAGGGGACGAACCGTGTAGTGAATCGGTCGGCACGGCGACCACGTGGCCGGTGTCGTGCTTTCGGGCTGATTCACCAGGAAACGGAAGGACTTACTCGCCGGCTTCGCCACAACAGGTACCGGTGCCAGTCGGGTCGGCGACTCTTCCACCCCCGGCGGTGGGGCGGATCGCTGAGCTGGTGCCGGTAGTGCCGCGGCCGTGTCGCGCGACTGAGTCACTATCCCCTTCATCGACCAAGCGACGCCGAGTACGAGCGCAATGGCGACGACCAAAGCCACGACGCCGAGAAACCGACGTCGTGGTCGAGGGGAGGCAAGAAGTGGAGTGCTCGTGCTCGGCGCGGCGCGGAAGGGAACCGCTTCCGTGGGCGAGTTTCCAGCGGCTTCGTCCATCACCCACTTCGGCACACGTCCCGTTGGTGAGCGCGGCACCTCATCGTGGGAATCCCCCTGACCCATGAGGTCAGCCTACGTCGAACAACGGACCACTCAGCACCTAGCTAAATGGGGGTCGTCCATCAAGGCGAACCGACAGCCGCCCCGACGCGCGCCACAAGCGCGCCACAGTATCGCAATCTTCAGGGGTGATCAGGTTGCCCATCACCCGCAGTGCCACAGTCATCAGGCGCTCACTGCGCATTCCGATCGGACCCGCTTTGGCAAGGAATCCGGGAATGGTGAGGATGCCCGCCAACCGACGCGCGATCGAGAACGCCAGACCGTAATGCTCGATGAGCAATGCGGGCCATGCCGCACTCAGATCAGGTGTCCCATCGCCCATCAGCTCGGCAGCGAGGCGTCCGGTTTCAAGTCCGTAGTCAATACCCTCACCGTTGAGCGGATTCACGCATCCGGCCGCGTCGCCCACGAGTACCCAGTTAGAACCGGCAACACCCGACACCGCGCCACCCATCGGCAACATCGCCGACCATGGGGCACGAATAGCGCCTTCGAAACCCCAACTGCTGCGCTGCTGATCGGCGTACACATCAATCAGTCGGCGCAGGTTCACATCGGCTGGGTGTTTGGCCGTCGCGAGTGTTCCGACACCGACGTTCACTTCGCCATCGCCCAAGGGGAAGATCCAGCCGTACCCCGAAAGGATTTCGTTGGATTCGTCACGAAGTTCAAGGTGCGAGGTGATCCACGGATCGTCGGAACGGTTGGAGGCGATGTAGCCGCGCGCCGCAATGCCGTAGGCGGTATCGCGATGCCACGTTCGACCGAGCACTCGGCCAAGTTGCGAGCGCACTCCATCGGCCACCACGAGTTGGCGGCAGCGCACTTCGGTGTCGCCTTCGGCAGTTCGGAAACGCACCGCACTTACTCGACCGCTGTCACGCACCGCGTCGACAGCGCGTGCACCTTCCATCGCCGACACGCCTGAATCGAGTGCCACCTGACGAATGGCCGCATCGAGTTCAAGACGCGGAGCGGCGCCGCCACGACTGGGCAGCGAGCCACCGGGCCACGGAAGTTCGAGTGTCTGGCCAAATCCGTGTGCGCGCAGTCCTTGGTTCACCGCACGACCGGTAAGCCAGGGGGAGAGGCCGAGCGAATCGAGTTCAGCGATCGCCCGCGGTGTGAGTCCGTCACCGCACGGCTTATCGCGCGGGAAGGTTTCAGCATCGACGAGCAACACCTCGCGACCCCCGCGGGCCGCCCACGTCGCAGCGGACGAACCCGCCGGACCGGCGCCAACCACGAGGACGTCGGTCTCAAGTTCGGCAGTCACTAGACCATTGTCGCGGGTACCGCGAAATCGCGCCCTTCGGCCTCAAGCAGGCTGCTCTTGATTTCCAGTCCCCAGCGGTATCCGCTGAGCGATCCGTCACTGCGCACCACGCGATGACACGGAACCACGAGTGCCACGGGGTTGGTCGCGCAGGCGCGCGCGACGGCACGGACGGCAGTGGGGCGTCCGATTTCACCGGCCACCTCCGAGTACGAGCGAGTTTCGCCCCGGGGAATGCGAACCAGCGCGTCCCAGACGCGCGCTTGGAACGCGGTGCCTTGCACGTCGAGTGGAATATGTGACTGCGCCGGTTCGCCGCGCGCCAGCAGCGCGAGTGCCCGCATCACATCGGCCAATGCCTCATCGTCACGCGCGAGTGAGGCTGCCGGGAATTCGGCACTGAGTTCGGCTTCGAGCACCGCCAGGTCGCTTCCGATGCGCACGGCGCACAGACCCTCGGGGGAGGCCACGGCCACCAGCCAGCGATCGTTTTCACCGATGGTCACCGGAACGCTCGACCACACGAGCACGCGGCCTTGCGCGCCCCGCGCATACGCGGCCGGTGGCATCCCCAGGCGCTGGCCGGTTTCCTCGTAGAAGGCGCGGCTTGAGCCGTACCCGGCTTCATAGGCGGCATCGAGCACCGAATCGTGTTCGCGTAAGAGTTGGCGCGCGTTGCCCGTGCGCACTGCCTCGCCGTACTCGCGTGGAGTGATGCCGAGGACATCGCGAAACGAGCGGGTCAACTGGCGTTCGCTGCATGCTGCGGTGGCCGCGAGGGTGGCAGCGGCGACGGGTCCGCCCGCCTCATCCATCGCTCGCACACAGGTCAGGACGCGCTCACGCGCGATGTCTGCTGCTGATGGGGTCATTCCAGAACCCTAGGCCGGCGCCGATGCCCCCGTCATTCCGATTCCAGACACCCACCAACCAACCCGCCCCCGCACCCGCCGCACCCCCACACCCCCGCACCCCCTGCACCCCCCGCACCCCCTTGTTTTTCCGCATGGGGGGACATTCAGCACGCATAGACGCAGTTTTTCTACCCCAGGGCCTAGCCGATCGAGCATTCTCCGCCGTCGCAGCACGGCTGGATGTAGTAGCAGTGGGGGCACATGTCCTTGCCGCCACGGCGTTGGAGGTCAGCAGATTCGCACGAAGGGCAGGGCCCCGGATCACCCATCATGCGATTGATTGTCGAGCATCCGGCGCAGGACATTGGACACAACACGCTTCATGGGCGCGTCCGCATGCTCGACGATCAGACATCCGCTCACAGATACCGCACTGGTCGAAAAGACCATTCCTCCCGATTCGGTCGCAGTTGCGATCATGTCCGCACGAACCGAGGGGTGGGGTGCTCGAGCGAGACCGTACTCAAATGCCCCGAAATGATCGGGAGTTTGGGGAACGGCACTGGCCAATACCGTGAGCGGGCCCGGACTCGGCAGCGTCAGATCAACGCGGTCGTATTCATTGCCCGCACCGGCGTTGATTCCCTCCGCACCGAATCGTGAGGTCTCCACTCCGTCGAACGCCCACGCCCATTCCGGTGAGTAGCTCGCGTCTGTTCTTTCAAACTCAAGTGAGGGCCCCGCGCCGAATCCCGTGAATCCCACTCCCACCATGGCATTCGGGGGCCTGCCCGCCTCCGCCCACAACCCTCCTTGAACAGACTCGAATTGGTGGATGCGGTCATTCTCGGCAACCGAACACGTTTGCGATCCGCCCCATCGTCGTACTTCCATCAGATGCGGCTTCGTCGGGTGCAGCGATGTGACCCAGTAGAGGCCGTTGCCACCGAGATAGATGACGCTGCCACCTCGATCAAGATACGTCTGCAGTGCGTCGAGCATCTGAGTAGTCCAATACTCAGGGTGCGCCGAAAGCACCAGCACATCAACACCTTCCAACGCCTCGATTCCCGCCAGATGGAGTTCCCGATCGTCGATCAGAGCCGGTCCAACTCCCTCGGCGACGAGCCACTGCCACGCGTAGAGATCGGCCATCAACAGGTGTGTCACCACATCTGCACCCGCAAAACCATCGTGCCCATCTACCTCGAGGCGCGCATGTGGTGAGAACGTGTCACACGGCCGTCGACTCGTCGTGACAATCACCGCAGATCCATCGGAATGGAGCGAATAGTGCGAACGTCCCGGCCAGTGTTCGGGGTCTCTCCCCAAGTTTCCATACGCCTGCCACGTCAAGGTTGGTACCTGAAGAACCACACGTGAGGTCCCCATCACGACGAATGGAAGCTCGCGCTGCTCCTCAGCTGTCGTGACGCACAGTGTGTAGACGCCAGTGGGCGCACCGAGAGGAACCACCACGTCGGCCACGACGGGCCAGTCGCAGTCCTCGACGTCATCGCGATGCAGATGCATCGAGCCAGGCAGCGTCAACGGTCGCCCCTTGGAATCAACCGGTGGAGGCGCCAGCGCACTCCACGCCGGCGCATTAATCAATGCCATTGAGGAAGTGCCTCTCGAGACAGAAGGCACCGTGTCCGGATCTGAACGGTCGTCAAACTGCCATTCATGATCCGCAGGGAAACCCAGCCCGTTCATCACATCCATCAACTCAACGATGTCCAAGGCCCGCGCGTGCACTCTCAGACCTGCGATGTGCCCATCGAAGGACCCTTGACTTGCACCCGCATCTCTCCCCACGAAGAGTTCGCCTCGATCGGGCACCATCCGCGCACCATCAACGTCCGAATCCGAAACGAAGGTCCCCCCTGTGCGGCCCCAGGGGGCCGAGAACATGGTGATGCGACCTTCGCGAGCATTCACGACCAGGCCGACGAAACTCCACTGACGCTCGGTCACGCGTTGTGCACTCCGCACTGTCTGCACTTCATCACCGCGGCTCAGACGCACCACGAGTTCGCGTGCAGCGACCTCGAGGGTCAGAGTGCCCCACAGCGTGTGCCAGGAAATGGCAACCGAGTCCAGGGAAAGATCCGTCGGCAATATCCAGGCCGACACAGTGAAGTCGGCATCACCCGTGAGCACGTCGGGCGCGTGAATCCAGGAGCCGACGGACGTCGGCGCCCAGTCACCCGCCACTTCGCCGCTACCCCACTCACACTCATTCACCCTCACGCCGGGCCCCAGCGCATGAGGGTCTGAGTGAAACCATTGGCGAACGGACAGACGAGCTGTCAGTTCACTCGCATGCACACGGATGCAGTCGCCGGGGTGAACGCTCAGCGAGTCAAGATAGGCATTGATCACAGTCTGAGGCTACCGAGCCAAAGGCCCCGGAACATGCGCTTGTTCGAAATGATTAGAGCGACCGAGGCGGTCCAACGGAAGCGCGACGAATAATCCGCGGCTCAGGATCATGAACCGTCACAGCCTGCGGCCCTGCTTCGCCCACTATTTGTCGGTGCAGCATCTCGACGGCCTGCTTGCCGAGCTCACGCAAGGGCATGGCAATTGTGGTGAGGGCCGGCGCCAAATAGTCAGCGAGCGGTGAGTCGTGGAAGGCGACGATGGACAGGTCGTCAGGGATTGTTAGTCCCTTGTCCCGAGCTGCCGCCATGGCTCCCACGGCCCCTGCCAGACTCGCGGCGGCTACCGCCGTTGGAGGTGTCGCCAGTGCGAGGAGACGGAGCATTCCCGCTCGCCCCCCTGCCTCATCGAACTCGTCGTGAACCAACAGACTTCGTGAAACCGGTATCCCCGCCTCCTTGAGCGCTTTGCGATAGCCAACGATGCGCCGTCGTGAGGTGTCGACGTCCTTGGGCCCGGCAAGAAAGGCAATACGTCGATGTCCTGCGTCGATGAGCTCGCGTGTACCGAGATACATTCCGTGCTCGTCGTCCTCAATGATTCGAGGGATCCTGCTCGCAATCTGGCGATTGAGCACCACGATGTTTCCAAAGGTACCCACGAGATCGTCCGCAACTTCGTCCGTGAGAGTTCCACTCGCCAGAAGCAACCCATCAACCCGCCCCTCCAGCACCAGAGTGCGAATCGCATCCTTGGCTCGACCCAACTCCGAGCCATCAGCGACCACGAGCACGTAACCCAACTGTCGGGCTGCATCACCAGCTCCCTTGATGATGTCCGTGTAGATGAACCCCATCTGCGGAATAAGCAGCGCGATGGTCGAGGTTCGTCTCATCGCGAGACTGCGCGCAGTGGCATTCGGGACGTATCCCAGTCGTACGGCCGCGTCGCGAATTCGCGCTCGAGTCTCTTCAGTCGCCTTCGTTCGATGGTCGTCTCGTAACACCCGCGACACCGTCGACTGGTCGACTCCAGCCTCACGCGCCACATCGGCGAGGGTCACGCTGACGCGCCCACCGCCTCGCGCACGCTTGGCTACCATTCCAACGACTCTAGTCTCGGCGTTTAACCGTCGACGTTGCGTTCGTGTCTACCACCACGCGAACCGAACCGTCCGAGTCAGCGAAGGTGGAGGTGTGTGCCCGCAACTCCATGGCCGCTTGACTGGCCAAGCACGCTTCAAGCGACTCGAGATCGTCGAAGTCGAGCGTTCCCATTCCATCAAACTCACCATCAGACCGAGCAGCAGGATGAAACGCCACAGCCCGGACTCCAGGGAGCGACTGAGCCATCGGTAGATGCTCCGAAAGCCACACGTCAAGAAACTGTTCTCTGGTGAAATCCTCACGGCGACGAAGAACCACGACGTAGCGGATCATCGCGTCGCCGTACTCGTTGAGACTGCCCGACCGCCGCGACCAACGACACTGCCAGCGCTCACAGCTACCCCCTTACTCAGTCAGTGACTGACATCTACAAGATGCGGATTCACAGGAGACTGGGTGGAAGTCCGATTCGATTGAACTGATCCGCGGCAGACTGAACGTGCCGCCGCCCGTTTTCTAGTGAGAAATTGAGGTGGCCGGGCATGAGTGCTTGGAATTCGTACTCGAGCAGTTTGTTCATCGATGCCGCGTAGTCCTGAACGCTCGAGTCAGCCACGTTTTGCAGAATGATCTTTCCGCCCCAGAAAACGTGATCGCCACTGAACAAATAGCTCTTTCCTTCGCCGGAAACGAGGAAGTTCATATGGCCATTGCAGTGGCCATTGGTCAGCACAGCGGTTAACTCGAAATCCCCTTGCTTGACTATCTGGTTGTGCGTCAATTCAACATCGATTTCGCACGGTTCCCAGACAAAGTCATCAGGGTAGAAGCCGAACGACTTCGCCCACGTCAGGCCGATGATGTCTTCGTCAGCCTCGCGAATCGCGGGCGCTTCCAACTCCGATATCGCTATCTGCAAGTGATCACCGATGGTCGTACGCATGTAGGCGAGGGCGCCAGCGTGATCAGCGTGATAATGCGTGACGAAGAGCCGGGTAACTCGTCCCGGGTCAAGGCCATCGGCCTTCATGTTGTCGATGACTCGGTGACCTCCGTCGAATCCGGCATCAACCATCCACAGTTCATCACCGGTGTCGATGACGTAACTGTTGCTGTCGAGTCGATTCGACAAGTTGTAGCCATAGTCGCCACCACCCACTATGTACAAGTGCTCGTTGATCTTCACTTCGCGATCAGCTCCTCAGGAATCGAGTAGGAGTGGGCTCTCAGCCCTCCATCCACGATGATGTTCTGCCCCGTGATGTAGCCCGCGTCTTCCGAAGCCAAGAATGCATAGGTAGCGGCTATCTCTTCGGGCTTTCCCAAGCGCTTCATTGGTACGAGTGGCCAATGTTTGCGTGCAGCCTCCATCGCCTCATCGCTGCCCAACACATCACGTGACTGGGGAGTATCGAGCGGTCCCGGGCTTACAGCGTTCACTCTGATTCCGTAATCGACGAGTTCGATCGCCATGGTCTGCACAAGGTTGACGATGCCAGCCTTGGCTGCGCCGTAGTGGGCGTAGGTGATAGAGGCGCCCAATGATGACACGGATGCGGTGTAGAGGATGGACCCTCGCGTTCCCTTCGCCACCATCGCTCGTGCGGTCTCTTGCCCTAGGACGAAACTCGCCCTCAGCATCACACTCATGACGCGGTCCCAATCGTCTCGCTCCATTTCCAGAAACGGTGCTGACGAGTGAGCCGGTGCGTTACTGACGAGAATGTCAATCGCGCCGAAGTCGTTGACGGCGGTGCTGACAAAGCGCTCGCAGTCAGCATCGACAGATACGTCCCCTAGTAATCCGACGACATTGGCGCCGGTCGCCTTTCTCACTTCTTCGACAACAACGGGCAGCAACTTCTCGTTCTTGTCAGCAAGGAGGAGGTTGGCCACCCCCTCCTGGCCGAACCGGTGCGCCGTAGCGCGGCCGACTCCACTTGCGCCTCCGGTGATGAGGGCTGTCTTACCGACAAGTCTTGTGCAACTCATGGTTACTTCTCTCCAATCGTGTCGAGAATTGCGCGTGTGATGGTGTCAACAGAAGGCAGCAACTGAGCCGAGAGAACCGGCGATGAGGGAATGGGTGACGCCAACGTGCCAACGCGACGACACGCTTGCAATTGACCCCCGAGCGACTCGGCCACGGTACTTACCACTTCGGCGCCGAAGCCGGCGTTGCGAACGGCTTCGTGCACCACCACCAGTCGACCGGTGCGGGCCGCAGAAGCAAGGACGGTTTCGGTATCCCACGGCGAGATCCACCGCAGATCAATGAGTTCACATTCGTAACCTTGCAAGGCCAGAGAATCGACCGCCTCTTCGCACAACGGTCGAGATGTGCCCCACGTGACCACCGTGACCGCGGAGCCCTGCCGCACCACATCGGCGACACCGATTCGTGCATCAGCATCACGTCGCACGTGGCCCTTGCTGGGATACAGTCGCCGCGACTCAAAGACCATGACCGGATCATCACTGGAAATGGCGCCCCGAAGGACCGAGTAGGCATCCTGAGGCGTCGAAGGCACTGCGACACGAAGTCCTGGAATATGTGCAAACAGGGCCTCAAGGCTTTGACTGTGCTGGGCGCACGATCCCGGAGTGCTGCCCTGCTGGGTGCGAATCACCATCGGCGCTGTGAGTCGCCCGCGTGAGACGTAGCGGGTATTGGCCACCTGATTAACGATTTGATCCATGGCAACAAGAAGGAAGTCGGCGTACATCACCTCAACCACGGGACGAAGTCCCGCCATGGACGACCCCAATGCCGCGCCAATCATGGCCGATTCGGAGATCGGGGTATCGAAAACTCGGTCACCGTAAGCCGCTCTGAGCCCCTTCGACGCTCCAAAGGGTCCATTGGGAATTCCCACGTCCTCGCCAAAGACAATCACAGAGTCATCAGCCGCTAGTGCATCGTCGAGCGCAAGATTGATGGCGCGAATGTAGGTGATCGCCTCAGCGTCAGTTGGCGTAGACATGCTTCATCGCCTCCTCCTCTAACGGTGCAGGCAACTGCGCCGCTCGCGCAAACGCATCCGCCACCTCAGCGACAACCTGCTGATAGGTCGCTTCCGCCACAGTGGGGTCGAGTAACGATCGGGCGCGTGTGAGTGGGTCCAATCGTCCCCACTCTTCCAACTCGCCCTTCGGTCGATACGCCTGCGCATCACCTGAATAGTGTCCGCCGAGGCGTCTGGTGTGGGCTTCAACCATGACTGGCCGCTGAGTCGAGATAGCCAGCTCACGGGCACGGCGCGTTGCCTCAGCAACTGCTGAGGCGCTGTTTCCGTCCACTTCGATCGCCTCGATGGCATATGCAGCCGCTCGCACTGCTGCAGGCGTTGCCGTCAAATCGGTCGACGGGGTCATTTCGGCGTAGCCGTTGTTCTCGACAATGACGATGAAGGGAATGCCTAGGACCGAACCCATATTGAGTGACTCGTGAACGTTGCCCTGATTCATGGCGCCGTCGCCGATGGACACCGCGGGGATAAGTCCGGTTGCACGACGCTGGTGCGCCATCGCAAGTCCCAGAGTCATGGGAAGCCCCCCGCCAACGATTGAGTTTTCGCCCATAAATGCATGATCGGGAGACGACAGATACGCCGATCCGCCTCGCCCACCATTGAGCGTCGAATCACGCCCCATAACTTCGCCGATGAATTGCACCGGAGGTACACCCTTGGCAAGTGCCCAACCGTGACCGCGGTACGTCGCCACAACTGGGTCATCGGACTTCAGCGCACGGCAGGCACCCACAGGAATCGCTTCTTGGCCAATACATAGGTGGGCAGAGCCAATAACGCGGCCATCCTGCACACACTTGAGCAACTCTTCTTCGATCAACCGGATGCGAAGCATGTCGCGGTAGTCATCGACCTCGGCAGCCATCATCGCGTTCCTTCCTTCTCATCGCGCGCGGCAGCGGCGCCGGCAAATGCCGCACGCTCAGCTAGAAACTGTGCAGACGATTGGGCTGCCTGCATTGGCCACGATGCGCGTCCAGTGCCCAATGTTGCCGACTTATGCGCATACACACGTCCGGCGACAGCGTGGGTTCGACGCGCAATCAGCGACGCCACCGCATCCGCTCGCTGATCATGGGGATCCAGAATCGATATCGACGCAGTGCGACTCCAGGGGCTTGCGTCAAAGTCCGCCTCGCTGAAGTCCGACCGCGGCGACAGAAGTGCATAGCCGGCTACCGACACAGTAGGTCGTGACCGGAGTAGTAGATCGGCACTGGATCCCTCGGCGATCACGCACAGCGGCGTAGCCAACTCTGCGCTGTACGACATCGCCATCGCGAGAGCCGCCATTGCATCGACATCGACATCACCATCACTGAGTCCATGACCGGGAAGGTCGATCAAAAGCACCGACATTGAATAGCGACGAACCGCGTCAGCTAAACCTCGCATTTGATCAATGTCACCATGCCGATCATGCAGCAGTAGGCAGACCGCAAGGGCGCCTTCGACTGAGATCTGCTCACCCATACACCTAGTGCCGTTGTCCAATAGCAGTTCCACCGCGCCTGGGCCGTTCGATGCGGTACTCATGACACGGGGATTCTTGGTACCGAAGCAACGAGTCGCTGAGTGTACGGATCAGAAGGGTTCTCGAAGGTTTCCACTGGATCGCCGGTCTCGACTATCCGTCCGTTGTGCATGACGGCCACGCGATTGCACATCTGCTGGACGATGCCTAAGTCGTGGCTGATAAACAACACCGTCAGTCCCAACTCAACCTGAAGAGACGTGAGCAGGTTGAGTACTTGTCCCCGCATCGAGACGTCGAGAGCACTCACGGGCTCATCGGCCACCAGTACCTGCGGTCCCATCGCCAAAGCGCGAGCGATCGCGGCCCGCTGGCGCTGACCCCCTGACAGTTCATGGGGATACATACGTTCATAGGAAGCAGGCAGGCCAACTAGATCGAGAAGTTCTGCAACGGTGGGTACCGGCCGATCGTGGGTGCGACGAGAACGTAATCCTTCAGTGACGACAGCACCGATTCTCATTCGAGGATCCATTGACGAGTAGGGATCTTGGAATACCACTTGGATTACTTCGTGGTAGCGCCTTCTGTCTTCGCGACTTGCACTCCACGGGTCAATACCGGCCACACTGACGTGCCCCCCAGTCGGGCGGGTGAGTCGCAGGAGCACGCGGGCCACCGTAGTTTTGCCGCTGCCACTTTCACCGACGATCCCGAAAATCTCTTGCTCGTTCACGTGAAAAGACACGTCGTCTACAGCGCGCCTGACTGACTTCGAAGGCCCGGCGTAATCCTTGGTGAGATTCTCGACGACCACGATAGGGCTCACGACACCACCGCCATTCCCGGATGGAAGCACCGAAGACTGCCGCCAGAATCTGGCTGCGTCATCGCAGGATGCTCTTGGCAGACGGACGTGGGCCGCGAGCACCGCGGCGCAAATCGGCAGCCCTCGGGCCACGTGCTGGGCTCGGGTACTGAGCCACTGATGAAATCAAAGGGTTCACCGGCACTTCGTACTCGCGCGCTGTTGATCAGGCCCATCGTGTACGGATGCTGAGGATCTGCGAAGAGCCGCTTGGTGTCAGCTACCTCAACAAGCTCACCGGCGTACATGACAGCGACCCGGTCGGCCAAGTTCGCCACCACTCCTAGGTCATGGGAGATCCACAGCACGGTCATGCCGAGTTGCTGTTGGAGCTGCACGACTTGCTCGATGATCGCGGCCTGGGTCGTGACATCAAGTGCGGTTGTCGGCTCATCTGCGACGAGCACGGTCGGCTTCATCACCAGCGCTGCCGCAATCATCGCCCGCTGCCGCAAACCTCCCGACAATTCATGCGGGAAGGCTCCGAATCGTTGCTCTGGATCAGTGATACCGACCAGTCTGAGCATCTCAAGGGCTCGACCTTGTGCTTCTTTCGCTGACGTATCTTCATGCGCCCTGATGGCCTCGACAATTTGGCTGCCTACGGTGAAGCAGGGGTCAAGACTGGTCATGGGATCTTGGAAAATCATCGACACCTGTGCGCCTCGTACCTCGCGCCACTCTTCGTCGCCGAAAGTCGAGGAATCGCGCCCAAGGATGTTCAATTGCCCACCGAGCGGACGCACCTTGGCAGGTAGCAATCCTAAACACGACAACGCCGAAAGACTTTTGCCAGAGCCGCTCTCACCGACGAGCCCGAGTATCTCCCCCGGCTGCAACTGCAGCGTCATATCTGTGACGAGCGGCTCCCATGATGTTCCGATGTCACGGCCCAAGGAGAAATTCTTGAACTCGATGACGGGCGCGCTCATCGACGTCTGCCGATTCTTGGGTCGAAGTGCTCGCGCAACTGGTCACTCACGCTGTTCAGAAGAAGCACTGTCAGGGT
The DNA here is from genome assembly GCA_026393115.1 of Actinomycetota bacterium. GTDB lineage: Bacteria > Actinomycetota > Actinomycetes > S36-B12 > CAIYMF01 > CAIYMF01. Next base: position 45,388 of record JAPLAU010000026.1, on the reverse strand, counting down.
CAAGACACCACCGGCGAGAATCACGGGCCACCACGTACGCGTGAGATAGTCACGCCCCTGCGCCAGCGTTGAGCCAAGACTCGGAGTGGGAGGCTGCGCTCCGATTCCAAGGAAAGACAAGCCCGCTTCCGCCACGATGGCGCCTGCGACAAAATAGACCGCCAGAACCAGGGTCACCGGCAGCAGGTTCGGCACAAAGTGACGCAGGCTGATTGCCACTTTGTTGCGCCCCAGAACTCGCGCGGCAGAGACGTAGTCGCGCTCTCTCAGAGACAGCACTTCACCCCTGATGATTCGGGAAAAGCCGGCCCACTCGGTGAGTGCCAGTGCCAAAACCACCGTGAGCAATCCAGGGCCGAGCCAACCGGCAAAAACAACCGCCAGCAAAATCGCAGGGAAGGCCCATGTGACGTCAATGACGATGTTTGAGGTGACATCGGCCGCACGCCCGAAGTAGCCGCCAACGATTCCCACCATGAGGCCGAGCGTTACCGCCAGAAAGGCAACTCCGAGACCCACCGCAACCGATACACCCAGTCCGGCAAGAGTGCGCCACATCAGGTCGCGCCCCAGATTGTCGGTTCCAAACGGGTGACCCGAACTCAACGGTGGCAGGAATGTTGCGCGCAGATCTTGTGCGGTCCAGAGATTCCGGAAAGCAGGCGCGAGCAACACCACAAGGCCGAGCAGGGCGCATAACGCGAGTAGACCCACCCCAATCCACGTGGGGATCGTGATACCACCGATACGTTTCTTGTGACGGCGGGATTCAGGAACATCGACGGGCGCGATGACCAGTGAGGTCACCATCAGGAGATCACCGCCTGATTACTTCGAATGCGCGGGTCAACCGCTCGAAGTAGCAGGTCACCAACGGTGCTCGCGATCACCACCACCAGAGCAAGAAGCAGTGCGAGCGCCGATGCGACGGGGTAGTCGCGCTTGAGGATGGCCTGCACGAGTTGAGAACCCATGCCCGGCCAACGGAAGATCACCTCAACAATGAGGGTGTAACCCAGCAATGTTCGAATCTGCACCGAACCCAACGACACCACCGGAGTGAGTGCATTGCGAAGCACGTGGCGCCAGTTGATGCGCGTGCGCGACACCCCTCGCGCACGAAGAGTTCGCGTGTAGTCGGCACCTAGTTGCTCAACGACAGCGGTGCGAGTGACGCGAGTGGTCAGCGACCATGGGTCGGCTGCCAGAACAAGTGCCGGGAGAATGAGATTGGCCGGTCCCGAAGCTCCTGAGACTGGAAGGAATCTCAGTTTTACGCCCAAGATGGCCACCAGCAAGAGCGCAAGCACGAAGTTCGGGATCGACATGAAGGCACTCGTGACCCACCGAATCACTCGGTCAAACCAACCTCCGCGGTTCAGCGCGGCGATGACGCCTGCCGGCACCCCCAGCCCGAAGGCAAGAACGAAGGCAGCAAACGCAAGCACCACCGTGTACAGGGCGGCGTCGGCAATGAGGTCAAACACTGGGCGCCGATCGAACAACGAGGTACCGAAATTCCCACGAAGAACATTGGCCATGTAGTTCACGTACTGCTGCCAGATGGGCAGATTAAGGCCGAGTTCTTCCTTGTACCGCTCAATGACCTCGGGTGGGGTACGAGCAGGATCGAGAATCGACGTGACGGCGCTGCCAGGCGCCACCCGCAGCGCCGCGAAGGTTACCAATGACGCCAAAAACATAATGAGAATCGCATAGCCGATTCTTTTGATGACGTATGACATCGTCATCCCGCCCGTCTTGGCTCGGCTTCTCGGTCACTCGTCACGAACGTCAGTCTCCTACGGACGGTCGCGTCTGTCAGTGCCTTGGGCGATGGACTATTTGGCAAGCCACACGTCGTTGTAGAACGGGTACAGATTGGCTTGGTTTGGCGCCCAACCCATGACGTTATTGCGGTTCACCCAAATGGTGTTGGGTGTATAGAGCGGGATGATTTGGAGCTGCTTGGCGACCAACTCCTGCACCTTGAATGCCGCGGCCTTCAGACCGTCAGTGTCCGCTGCATTTTGCCATTCAGCAAAGGCGGCATTCACTTCATCGAGCTGAGGACTCTTGGGCTGGTAGAAGTCGATGAACAACGCCACGACGTCGATCGGACTGGACCACAGCCACTTGAACGCATATGAAGTCAAGTCAGGAGTCAACTTGGGATAGAAAGCTGCGTCGTCAAGTACTTGGGCCTTCATGTCGATACCGACGGCCTTGAGCATCTCGACCACGGCCTGCATCACCTGCTGCTCAACAGTGTCCGGATGTTGAATCGTCGTGAAGGAGAGTTTCTTGCCACCCTTCTCACGAACTCCGTCAGTACCTAGTTTCCAACCTGCGTCGTCAAGTAACTTCGCGGCCGAATCCGGGTTGTACTGGTTGTACTGCTCGACGGCCGGGTTGTACCAGACGTATCCCGGCATCACCGGACCATACGTGGCTGCGGCGTGACCCAAGAAGATCGACTGCACGATTCCTTCGCGGTCGATTGCCTGCGAGATCGCCTGACGAACCCTGAGGTCATCGAAGCCGAGTTCCTTGTTGCCGATGTTAACCGACAAGAAGAAGTTCGAGAGCTCCTGAAACTCCTGCACGACAAGGTCGGCGTTACCCTTGAGTCGATCGACGTCTTGCGGCGGCGGATTCTTGATGGCGTCGACGTTGCTGGTTTCAATTTCGTTCGCTCGCTGCGACGCCTCGGTGATCGACACCCACGTGATTCCGTCGAGATACGCCTTACCCTTGTTGGAGAAGAAGGGCGTAACCGATCCGGGGTAGCTTTCCCAGCGCTTGGCCTTAACTTCGTTGGTGCTGAAGGAATCCAACTCAAACGGGCCGGTTCCGTCGATCACTTCTGCGCCGTACTTATCACCGGCCTTTTCGCGCGCCGCAGGGTTGAGAATGTACGAATACTCAGTGGTAATGGTTTCTTGGAAGGCCGCGAACGGATGCGCCGTCGCGACGATAATCTGCTGACCCTTATTCGTAATGGAAGTGACTGGGGTCCAGAAGATTCCGTTCTGTCCCACGTTGGGATCACGGAAAAGGTTCATGTCCTTCACGACAATCTCGGGCGTGCACTTGGCACCCGAGTGGAAACTCAGACCATCACGCAACTCAAAGGTCCAGTTTGTGCCGTTGTTAGCAAAGGCACTGGCAAGAGCAGGAACGATGGCCGCCTGCGGATCACGCACGACCAATGCCTCATAGAACGCATTGAAGTCGGGGTCGGCCCAGGCGTTACGAACCGGGTCCGGCGGAGTTGGCGCGCGGTCGTAGCCCTCTTTGAAGATGCCACCACTGACGGGCGCGGCACTCGCCGAAGCACTCGCCGAAGCTGAGGCCGAGGCGCTCGCGGAGTCTGACGCCGGCGCCGAGGATGAACTCGTGCCGCCGCTGTTACTCGAGCAAGCGGCCAGAAGGCTACCCGCAGCGGCCGCGCCTACTCCCATCGCAGCCATCTTGGTAAGGAAACTGCGTCGAGTGAGCGTCCCTTCGGTGTAGGCCTTGAGATTCTTTCGGAGATCCTGCTGGTCTTCGCTCATGTCCAACTCCATTTCTCAGCGACGACTACCCAGTAGCGGCTCGGGTCGAAACTATAGACAAGCGCTTGTTCTAGTCAAGCACCTAGGCTCAGCACTTTCCCGACTTCAGTAACCCGGTCGCGCTGACCTGTTGACGCACGCGATGCCGTAGCGCTATTGAAGGCGGGTTGTCTCGCAATGTCAACAGATTCTCGCAATTAATTGATAGGTGCCTGTCTGTTCGACAGTCTTCGATTCAAATCGGCGCATTGTCTGGAATTCAGTAGAATTGACGCGGACTGGCGACCTCGGTGTAATGAAAGCGTGACTTCTGCGAATAGCCCGACGCGCGCCGATCAGGCATACGAGCTGTTGCGTGCCGACATCCTCCACGGGCGCATCGCGCCCGGAGCACGGCTGCGGGTGGAGGCCCTTGCCGATACCTACGGTTTAAGTAGCGGCGTGATTCGCGAGGCTTTACCGCGTCTGGTCGGCCAAGGATTGGCTGTTGCGACCCCGCAGCGAGGAGTCCGAGTCGTGTCGGTTGACCCCGCCGATCTCGAGCAGCTCACCGAAGCCGAGATCGAGGTGGAAACGCTAGTCCTGCGCAAGTCCATCGCCGACGGATCCCTCGCCTGGGAAGCCAGCGTATTGGCCACCCACCATCACCTCAGCAGGCTCGATCTGCGCAGCGAGGATGGGGAGATCAACGAAGACTGGTCGGTTGCCCACACTCGCTTCCATCTCGCCCTCCTCGACGGTTGCAGTAACGAGCGGCTCAAAGGAGTCGCGTCGTCGCTGCGCGACGCGGGCGAGGTGTACCGCCAGTGGGCCGACCGACCCGGCGAAATCACTCCCGAGGATCACGTGGTCAATCACCGCAGGCTGTGCGAGTTATCGATCGGCCGCGATGCTGACGCAGCGGTCGAGGCACTTCGGCAGCACATTGAACTCACGACAATGCTCATTCTGAAGGACCATCGCACCGAACTCAGTACGCGTACGTCTTCCCGAGATTGACGCCATATCTCGAGATTTCGTTGACAGTCGCGGCGTTCCTCGGCTAGATTCCCAGCATGTACGCCCGTGAAGGCGTGGGAGGGGAGTGATGATGAACAAAGTTGTCGCACTGGTTCGGTCCTCCACGGGTTCGGCAACGCAGGAGTGGCGCGATGCGGTCTGGCCGCATGTCGAGGCAGCCGCTCAGGCCCTCACCACGGTCGAGCCTGCTGTGACCGGACTCGTGGTGTCGCGTGTGGTCAAACCATTCGCCGACAACGACCCGCTCATGGCACTGATTGAGGTCTGGGGTGACGGTGTCGGCGCTGAACTCACTGGCCAAACAATCACTCTCGGCCTGCGTGACACCGAGAATCTCAACGTCACCGCTGCCACGTGCTCGGAGATCGTGTTCAAGGAGGTTCGCGACTTCGCCCGCGACGGTTCACCGTGGTCGATCAAGCTCGCCGGAACCGCCTTTCGGCGAGAGGACTTTGAGCCCGACGCCTTCTTCGACTACTGGACCAACGTGCATGCGCCGATCGGCGGGAGCGTGCCTGGCGTTGGTGGCTATGTCGTATCGCGAGCCCACGAGGGCCAACTTGGCGAAGAATCAGCGGATGCGCTGATCGCACAGTGGTACGTCGATGAACAGGCTTTCAACGATGCCCAATCAACCGAGCCGGCTCAGGCGGCTTGGAAGGACGTCGGCAACTACGCGATGACAACCGGCACCGCGTTCTGGTTGATGACCGAGTCCGTAATCATCGAACCTCCCGTGACTGGCCCCGGAATCCTCGAGGTCTAGCAGATGCCTCAGGTGCGCCCATGGGTTCTCGACACGCCCCACTCCGGCATTCGACGGATGCTTGAGTACGCGCGCGACGTCGACAATCCGGTGATGCTGATCAACGGCGACCCGAATTTCACCACACCTGAACACATCATCGACGGCGCAGCGGCGGCGGCACGTGCTGGGGGAACCGGGTATTCGCCAGGTGATGGGCTCATGACCTTGCGAGAGGCGAGTGCCGAAAAACTGGGCCGTATCAACAACATCCACGTGGCGGCCGATCAGGTCTGCATCACTACCGGCGCCTGCGGTGGGCTCTACACCACCCTGATGGTGCTGCTCGATCCAGGCGATGAGCTACTCATTCCCGATCCGGGTTGGTCTAACTACGCCGCCATGGTTCACGTGCTCAACGCTGTTCCCGTCGCGTACCCATTGCAACCCGATGAGGGTTGGAGTATCGACATAGAGGCGTTAGAGGCCTCCATTACGCCGCGAACCCGAGCAATCTTGGTGAATACGCCGAGCAATCCAACTGGCTGTGTGGAGTCGGCTGAGTCTCTTCGCCAAGTACTCGACATCGCAGAGCGACATGATCTGTGGATCATCTCGGACGAGGCATACGACCAACTCGTGTTTGATGCTCCCGCAGTGTCGACAGCAAGTTTGGGGGGCAGCGACCGAGTCATCAGCATCTTTACATTTTCTAAGACCTACGCCATGACTGGCTGGAGAGTCGGTTACACCACCGGACCTTCCGACTTCATTCGGCAACTCTCTCTTCATCAGGAGCCAGTGGTTTCCTGTGCGTCGACCGTGTCGCAGCATGCCGCGCTGGCCGCACTGAAAGGACCCCAAGACTGCGTCGATGACATGGTCGCCGCCTACCGGCGAAGGCGAGGAATCGCGGTCGAAATCCTTGAGTCCGGGGACGTTCCATTCGTGATGCCACACGGCGCTTTCTTCCTCATGGTCGACGGTCGCGCAACGCAAATGGACTCCTGGTCGCTCGCCCACCACATGCTCCGAGAGGCCTCCGTGGGCACGGTTCCAGGTCTGGCATTTGGAGCAGGCGGAGAGGGATTCCTTCGCCTCACGCTGGCCGCATCTGATGACGTCATCGTCGAGGGGGTCACACGGCTTACCGCCGCCTATGCCTCCTTGACTCGCTCAAACGGAGGTTGAATCGATGGCGTGTGACCGCCTGAAGGGAAAGTCGGCTCTCATCACCGGTGGAGGCAGCGGCGTTGGCCGCGCGACCGCACTCCGATTTGCACAGGAGGGCGCATCCACAATCGGACTCTTCGACCGCGACGAGAGCGCTCTCGCTGCAGTAGTTGCTGAGCTCGAAACGTTCGGAACCTCCGCCCTTGCTCTGCCAGGAGACGTGACTTCACGCTCACTGTGTCAGGCGGCTGCCGACGCGGTCATTGCCAGTCACGGGCGCCTCGACGTACTCGTGAGTAACGCTGGTGCCGATGGCGACGCACCCTTCCTTGAAATGAGTGACGACGAATGGCATCGCGTGATCAACGTAAATCTCACCGCGTCATTCGTTCTCGGCCAGATCGCCGCTCGCGCCATGGTGGCCGACGGAAAGGGCGGGTCCATTCTCTTCACGGCCTCCATTTCAGGCATGGGTGCTTCCGACGGTGACGCGCACTACGGAGTCTCGAAGGCGGGCATCATCAACTTGGTTCAGACCATGGCCATCGAACTGGTGCAGCACCGCATCCGAGTGAACTGCGTGAGTCCTGGACCGCTCGACACCCCGCTCTCTCGCGCACTACTCGGCAGTGACGAAGCGATGGAGGCCGCGCGCGCTCACTACCCTCTCGTTCCGATGGGGCGACTGGGGCTGCCCGAGGAGATCGCCGCTGCGTACGCCTATCTCGCGAGCGATGACGCGGGATACACCACCGGACAAAACCTCGTCATCGACGGTGGCAATCATGCGACCGTCTTCGTCAATCCCGTTGGGACCTTGTAGCCATGCGCCTTTCGGACACACTCTTTGTTATCGGGGGTGGAGATGCCGGATTCGGACTCTCTGGCTCGATCGACTCAAACGTCTACGCGCTGTCGACTTCCGAAGGAATTTGGCTCATCGATGTGGGGCTCAACTCGTTCGACATGATCCTGTCGAACGCCCGCGCCGACGGACTTGAACCAGCAGACATCACACGCGTGTTCATCACCCACTCCCACGCCGACCATGCCGGCGCCCTCGCGCAACTGCGTCGCGCACTCCCTCATGTCTTGATTGCAGTGGCACATGACGTGGCAGATGAGATTGGTCGCGGAGATGAGACAGCCAACTCACTGGCCCGTGCACGTGAGTTGGGCTATTACCCCGCTGACTTCTCGCTGGAACCATGCGTAGTCGACGACAGGGTGCGCGACGGATGGCAGGTCACTGCTGGAGAGACCACCATCACCGCTATTGAGACGCCGGGGCACTGCCATGGCCATCTCTGCTTCCATGTCACTGATGGCGCGGGCGGACTGCTTTTCAGTGGCGACCAAGTGTTCGTCGGCGGTCAGATTCTGTTGCAGAACATCCCTGACTGCGACCTGCAGGCATGCGCGCAGTCAATGTCACGCCTTGCCGAACTCGAATTCGACGCTCTCCTACCCGGACATCTGATGCTCTCGATGACGAATGGCAAGCGACACGTCGACGACGCTGCTCAGGTTTTTAGTCGACTCGGCGTTCCGAAGAACGTGATCTGATGACCGGCCCTCGCGCCGACTTCGAGGAAGTCTTCGAGTACGGGTTTACCCGACTCGATCCGGTACGAGGTGACCACATTGATCCCCCCAGCGTCGCAATCTACGAAACGCTCTTGACCAAGGGGCCCGATGGACTTCCCGCACCGGGACTGGCACAGAACTGGCAGATCAGCGCCGACGGAATGTCGTGGCGACTGCGATTGCGTGAAGGAGCGCGCTTCCACTCGGGAGATCCGTGTGATTCACGCGCAGTCGTCGAGGCTCTCGAACTCTGTCGGTGGGGAGAAGGCCTACCCCGCCAGGTCTGGTATTGGGATCCGGTCGATTCGGTGCGGTCGCTCGATGACCTCACCGTTGAAGTACGGCTCCTCTTTCCTTGCGCTCGCCTTCCAGTGTTGCTTTGGGGAACACACACCGCGATCGCGAACCCCCGAACCTGGCGTGAATGGGGCGACGACTTCGGCGTCACCGCTGCCGACGGAACGGGTCTCTACCGGCTAGTGAGTTTCTCGCCCACGGCGGTGACGGCCGAACTTGTCGGCACGCGACAAATCGGCCAGCCTCACACACTTCGGTGGAGCTCGGTGGTCGACGACGAAGAACGAGCGCACTGTCTGAGTTCACGGCAGTTTGACGCGGTACGAGAGGTGCCGGCGACTTTCGTTTCCTCCGACGATGCACGGTGGAGAATTGACTCGCAGCCGCAAGCCTCGCAGTTCTATCTAGCCCTGAGTTTTCCCGCCGGCTTCGACCATCTCCCATTGCGCCGTGCCGTTTACGGGCTCATCGATCGTGATGCCCTTGTCGCCTCAGCGCTGAATGGCGCCGGCCATCCCGCGACTTCACCGCTTCCTGTCATCGACGAATTCGCCGGGGATTACACCCCCACTGTCGATCAGTCCTTGGCGCGCGCGCAGGCCACGCAGGAGTTGGCGACGATGGGTTTCCGGCCCGGCGCCGACGGGATTCTTGAGCGCGACGGCTTCGTACTCGATCTCGAGTGCGCCACTCAAGACACTGCCGTTTTCAGACGGCTGGCGAACGAATTGACACAGCAACTAGCGCCGTTCGGAATTCGGTTGCGTTTCAATTACCACCAACCCTTTGAAGACTTCTATCGTTCCGTAGCCGACGGTCCGGATTCCTTCCTGAGCAAGTGGCTGTGGCAAGACGGAATGGAAGCAGCGATGGGCTTCTCGAGTTCAGATTGCATCGAGCCCGCAGGAGGTAACTGGCAGCGCTCGATGATTCCTGCCGTTGACGACGCTTTCGACAGTTTCCTGCGCGCGCGCGAAGGCGAACTGCGCGGAGCCGCTGAGAACGCCCAGCGGCTCTTCATGGAGAACCTGCCGTACCTACCCCTGTGCTCCCCCACCGAAACGCTCGCAGTCGATCGCGCTGCCACCAACTTCGGACTCTCACCACGCACGTTGTACCCCCTCTACGGCGACCTGCGAATGACGGGCGATAGCCGCCGCAGCGAGAGATCCGCACACCAGGAGGACGCGTGACGACGTCTGAAGTGGTCACCATTCTTAGCGACCTCATTCGCTTTGACACCAGCAATCCCGGAATGCCGGAGAGGCCGGCAGCCGAGTACATCGCCGCCCTGTTCGACGAAGTGGGGATCGAATCGACAATTCTCGAGGGGGAACCCGGGCGATCCAATGTGATCGCGCGGATTGAGGGTACCGACCCACGTAGGCCGCCGCTGCTCATTCAGGGCCACCTCGATGTCGTTCCCGCTCAGGCCGGGGAGTGGTCGGTTCATCCATTCAGTGGTGAAGTGCGCGATGGATACGTCTGGGGTCGCGGTGCTGTTGATATGAAAGATATGGACGCCATGGTGATCACCGTGCTACGTCGATGGGCCCGCGAGGGTATCCGACCACCGCGCGACCTTGTTGTTGCGTTCCTGGCCGATGAAGAGATGGGAAGCCCTGCCGGGTCGCGCTGGCTCGCGGCCAATCATGCCGACCTCTTCGCGGACTGTACTGAGGCGATTGGGGAAGTCGGTGGGTTTAGCGTCTCGCTCGGCGATACCGCCCGACTGTATTTGCTGCAGACGGCCGAGAAAGGAATCGCGTGGCTCAAGCTACGCGCGACCGGTCGACCCGGCCACGGGTCAATGATTCACCCAGATAACGCAGTCACACGATTGGCCGGTGCGGTCTCGCGCATCGGATCCCACGACTTCCCCATTCATGTCATCCCAGAAGTCGCTGTCCTGCTACGGGAACTGGAGCCGATCGTCGGGCATGAACTCGACCCAGCACAGGCGGAGGAATGGCTACCCGAACTAGGGGGCCTCGCTCGGATGGTTGGAGCATGCCTGCGTAACACGGCCAACCCCACTCGGCTCGACGCCGGATACCAAAGCAACGTGGTGCCTTCGGAGGCCACCGCAATTATCGATGCGCGCTTCTTGCCCGGATACGAGCAAGACTTGATGGATGACGTGGTGCGACTTGCCGGTGATTCAGTGCAGGTCGAAGTCATGACTCACGGGATATCCGTGCAAACCGAATTCGAAGGGGCGCTGGTCGACGCGATGTGTGCCGCGCTCCGAGCCGAGGACGCCTCGGCTATTCCAGTCCCGTACCTACTCACCGGTGGCACCGACGCCAAAGTCTTTTCTGAGCTCGGCATTCGCTGCTTCGGCTTTGTCCCTCTCCAACTTCCTCCTGACCTTGACTTCAGTGCCCTCTTCCACGGAATTGACGAGCGAGTACCAGTGGAGTCGCTGGAATTCGGAGTTCGCGTACTAGACAGGTTCCTCGCCTCATGTTGACCGCTAGGCGCGTAGCGGTGGTCAACGCTCGACTCGTGGCTCAACCCGAGTCAGTCCCCCGAAGCACTGCCTTCCTCGCGGAGAACGGTGTCATCACTGCGGTCGGTTCGCTGACGGAAGTACTGGCTCGCGCGGGTGACGCCGATGTGATCGATTGCGCCGGAGCCGCGGTGGTTCCGGGCTTCGTTGACGGTCACTGCCACTTTGAAATCACCTGCGTCACCACCGATGGCTGGGTTCCTGTCCATACACCTCCGTACCGTTCACTGTCGGAAGTGGCCGAACAGATCCGCGCCTCACTTGACCGACCCCGCGGCGACTGGGATTGGCTGCTCTGTCGGTCGTCGTTTGCTATGAACGAAAAGGTCGAGGAGCAGCGACTGTTCTCACGCGAAGAACTCGACGCCATTTGCTCCGACCGACCGCTCGCCGTGTTCGCAAGTCTGCACGTTGCTTCCCTCAACACCGCAGGCTTCCATCGTCTGGGTTTATGGGAGCCCGATTCGATTCATCCCTTCCACGGCGTAGTGCATCGAGATTCTGCCGGAGTTCCTACCGGCGTCGTGACCGAAATCTTCATGATGGTGCCTCCACCGGTGACGCCCGAGGGCTTTGACCACGCAGTGATCACCCACGGCCGAGACATGTTCAACGCAGCCGGCACGACGACGGTGCACACCATGCCGGAGAACCTTCATCAGGTCGAGCAACTACGAACGTTGCACCAAGCAAACGCGATGTCACTGCGACAGCGTTACTACCTGATCTCACCTGGCGTCGCGACACTCGACGAGGCCGATGAACTCGCACGCATCGACGCCACGAGCGACTCATTCCGTTTCGGTGGCATCAAAGTCTTCGTGAACGGATGCGCTCATGACGGACTCGGTGTTCCGCTTGACGACCCCAAGTGGACTCAAGAGTCACTGAACTCGTTCGTGCGTGATGCCGACTCGAGGGGTTTCCAGGTCTGGTTGCACTCGCTCAATTCGCGAGGCGTTCGAATGGCCGCCGAAGCGATCTACCTGTCGACTCCCGATGGCAGTAACCCGCGACGCCACCGCATCGAACACGGCGGAGACTTCATTGACCTCGACGATCTCCCAGCCGTTCGGGATTCAGGTGCGCTGCTTGTCACCACTCCGCAATTTCTGCACAGTATGACCGCCGATCCCTCCGGGCCGCGAGCACCGCTACGCACTTTGCTTGCCGCCGGAATTCGACTCGTGGGTGGAACCGACAGCACCGGAACCGTCCCTTCAAGTGTGTCAATACTGGGAAACGTCGACACCGCCGTGGCCCGTCAGCGCCGCGATGGAAGCACCTTCCACCCGCAAGAGGCTCTCGACGTCCGCGACGCTCTGGCGCTGTTTACATCCGGCTCTGCCTTCGGCGGATTCTCCGAAGGGGTGGCCGGCTGCATCGCCCCAGGTTCATTCGCTGACTTCGCGCTACTGACAGATGATCCACTGGCGCCGAACGCACCGCCGGCGGGTGAGATAGAAGTACTGGCCACGTATGTCGGTGGAGCTCGTGTCTGGCAGGGCAGCTAATGAGAGCCGCCCGGCTATTCCCGAACGCCACCACGCTTGAAGTGATTGACCTGACCACACCTGTTCCCACGAACGACTCGGTGCGGGTGGCAGTGATGGGCGCGGGGATCTGCCATTCCGATCTTCACGTGCTCGACGGGCAGTTCGAACACCTCGTTCGCCGTCCCGTGACCCCAGGGCATGAGATTGCTGGCGTTGTCGACGCGGTGGGCCCGGACGTACAGGGTCTCGATATCGGAACACCGGTGGCGGTGATGGTGGGCTGGGGCTGCGGGCGATGCCAGTGGTGTCTGACCGGATACGAGCAACTATGTCCTCAGGGGCTGGAGGCGGGATCGACCGCGGATGGCGGTTTCGCCGAATATGTCTTGGTTCCACACGCACGGCATGTTGTCCCGCTCGGAAACATCTCTGCTGTGGAAGGAACACCCTTCGGATGCGCTGCGCTGTGCGCCTATGCGGCTGTGCAACGGGTACTTCCTTGGCTGACGGCTGGCAGCGCGGTGACCGTAGTGGGAGCCGGCGGACTCGGCCAATACGCCCTGCACTATCTGCGCAGCCTGAGCGATGCCATCGTCATTGCTGTCGATCAACGACCATCAGCGCTGACGCGCGCAGCCGAAGCCGGCGCTCATCATTGCGTTCTCTCGCACGAACAAGTAGCCGCTGAGATTCTCGACTACACGGCGGGGGAAGGCTGCCGGGCGGTGATCGATTTCGTGGGGAGCGACCAGACTCTCGCGCTAGCGGCGCAGATCACCGGCACCCGCGGCGTGATTGCACTGCTGGGCCTTTCCGGTGGTCATCTGTCGTACGGCTTCGAATCGCTCGCTCCCGAAGTGACCCTCACCACGGTGGTCGCCGGCACTCTCAGCGACCTGCACGAGGTAGTTCGGCTTGCCCAGACTCACCGACTCACGATGCCATTGACCACCTACTCACTCGAGGACATCAATCACGCGATCGACGATCTGCGCTCGGGAACCATCAGCGGACGCGCAGTCGTGCTACCACAACTCGCAGCACGTACGGTGACGTCATGAACGATTTGCCGGACCACGCGCGCGTTGTCATCATTGGCGGCGGCATCATCGGGTGCAGCGTGGCCTATCACCTCGCCAAGCGGGGAGTAACCGACGTTGTGCTGCTGGAGCGATCCGAGCTCACCAGCGGAACAACGTGGCACGCAGCAGGTCTCGTCGGTCAACTGCGCGCCACACATAATCTGACCCGCCTTGCGCAGTACACCACTCAACTGTTCGCAAATCTCGAGGCCGACACCGGGCAGGCCACCGGCTTCCAGCAGCGGGGTTCGGTTTCCGTGGCCACCACCCCTGCACGGTTCGAGGAACTCAAGCGGGGCGCAAGCATGGCGCGTGTCTTCGGCCTCGAGGTGAATGTCTTGACACCAGGTGAGGCGAAGGAACTCGTGCCTCTCGCCAACATCAATGACCTAGTCGGTGCAGTACATCTACCTGGTGACGGAGTCACGAACCCTGTCGACACCACCCGCTCACTTGCCAAGGGCGCGCGTGATCGCGGGGTCATCATTCGTGAACATATCCGCGTCGAGCGCATCGTGGTCGAGGGCGGACGAGCGGTGGGGGTCGAATACACACTCGACGGCGAGCGCGGGGAATTGCGCGCTGACGTAGTAGTGAACGCGGCGGGTATGTGGGCCCGCGAACTTGGTGGTCCGGCCGGCGCCACAGTGCCACTGCATGCCGCCGAGCATTTCTACATCGTTACCGAGGAGCTCGCCGAAATCTCTCCGAGCATGCCCGTGTTGCGCGATCCAGATGGATTCGCCTACTTCAAGGAAGAGGCCGGGAAACTACTCGTCGGCTGGTTCGAACCAGTTGCCAAGCCATGGGGAATGGCGGCGAAGGGCCAGTCGAGCGGAATTCCCGCTGACTTCAGCTTCGGAACACTGCCACCGGACATCGATCACATCACTCCGCAATTAGAGTCCGCAATCCATCGCATGCCGGTTCTAGCCGACACAGGCATCCGTTTGTTTTTCAATGGCCCTGAATCGTTCACCCCTGATGACCGATATCTGTTGGGGGAGTCACCTGACGTACCGGGTCTATTCATGGCGTGCGGATTCAACTCGATTGGTATTCAGTCGTCCGGAGGAGCCGGCACGGTGCTGGCAGACTGGATCATCGACGGGCATCCCCCCATGGATCTGTGGGATGTCGACGTCCGTCGAATGATGCCCTTTCAGCACAATGCCTCTTACCTTCACGACCGAACAGTGGAAACGCTCGGCTTGCTCTACGACATGCACTGGCCGTTCCGTCAGCCAGCGACCGCCCGCGGAGTGCGGCGCTCAACCCTGCATGACCGGCTGACAGCACTCGGTGCTTGCTTTGGCGAGACAGCAGGTTGGGAGCGCGCGAACTGGTTCGCGCCACCCGATGTAGAACCGACGTACGAGTATTCCTACGGTCGGCAGAACTGGTTCGGGTACTCAGCGGCAGAGCACGCGGCGGTACGCGAGGCGGTCGGCATTTTCGACCAATCTTCGTTCGGGAAATATGTGGTGCAGGGGCCCGACGCCGAAGCTGTGTTGAATCAGGTGTGCGCGAACAATATTGCCGTCGAGCCCGGACGGGTCGTGTACACGCAATGGCTCAATGAGCGCGGCACGATCGAGGCCGACCTCACGATCACGCGCGAAGCCGACGACCGATTCCTGGTGGTGACGGCGGCCGCGACGCAGATACGTGACCTCACGTGGTTACGTCGCCATATCCCCAACGACGCGAGATGCGCCGCCGTCGATGTGACAAGTGCGCAGGCAGTGCTGGGCATTATGGGTCCGAACTCTCGCGCCCTACTTTCGCAACTGACGTCTGAGGACCTTTCCAATGAGGCGTTTCCTTTCAGCCACTCTCGCCAGATCGACCTTGGGTACGCGCGGGTTCGTGCAAGCCGAATCACCTACGTCGGCGAGCTCGGTTGGGAACTGTATGTGCCCACTGAATTCGCCGCCGGAGTCTTCGACGCGATCTGGGCAGTCGGCGCCGACCACGGATTGAGACCCGCTGGCTACCACGCACTGAATTCACTGCGCATGGAGAAGGGCTACCGACACTGGGGTCACGATATTTCCACCGATGAAACTCCCCTTGAAGCCGGGCTCGGGTTTGCAGTCGCCTGGGATAAGCCAGGAGGATTCATCGGTCGCGAGGCGCTACTTCGACGTCGCGATGAAGGAATGCTCCAACGACTTGTTCAATTCCAACTCACCGATTCCGATGCTCTGATGTACCACAACGAACCGATCTGGCGTGATGGAACGATCGTTGGACGTATTACCTCCGGCATGCACGGGCACACCGTTGGCGCGTCTCTTGGGATGGGCTACGTGCGATCTGAAGATGCACCGATCTCGAACGAGTGGGTGATCGAGGGAACGTACCAAATAGAGGTCGCCTGCGAGCGCATCGCAGCATCTGCGTCACTCAGGCCTTGGTATGACCCCACGAGCGAGCGGATTCGTTCGTAGTGTCCGGTACCGGGAGGTCGCGGTAGCCACCGGCCCGACACAATGGCGCTATGTCTCGCCGCGGCTGGGTGCTGTTCATCAGCCTGTCGATCATCTGGGGAATCCCGTACCTGATGATCCGCGTCGCCGTGGAATCGATGTCGCCGTGGTTCGTCGTGTTCGCGCGAGTCGCCATTGGCGCGGCCATCCTGCTTCCTATCGCAGCCGCCCGCGGCGAACTCAAACAACTTCGCGGCTACCTCGGCTGGATCGCGGTCTTCGCCGTTGTCGAAATCATGATCACGTGGCCGGCTGTTACCTTCGCCGAGCAGCACCTCACCAGTTCGTTCACCGCGCTGATGATCTCCGCCGTGCCGCTGGTCGCGGCCCTCATTGCTGTTCGACTGGGTCTCGACCGCTTCACAGGAACACGACTACTCGGACTGTTCATCGGCATCGCCGGTGTCGCAGCGCTGGTGGGCTTGGACTTCGGCGAGATCTATCTTCCGTCGGTGGTCCTACTGATGATCACCGTCGTTGGCTACGCGTTCGGTCCCGTGGTGATCTCGCAGCGGCTCGTTGGCGTTCCGAGCATGGGTGTCATCGCAGTGTCACTGCTGATCAACACGGTCGTCTTCGCGCCCTTCGCCATCGCCACGCGCCCCACCGAGCCGGTACCTGCGCAGGCGTGGTGGTGCGTGGTACTGCTCGGCGTCGTGTGCACCGCGGTCGCGTTCATTTTCTTCTTCCAACTCGTTAACGAAGTAGGGCCGGCCCGCATGACGGTGATCACCTACCTCAATCCGGTAGTAGCGCTGTTCCTTGGAGTGCTACTGCTCGGTGAAGCGATCACGACCGGAATGATCGTGGGCTTTCCGCTGGTACTTATCGGCTCGTGGATGGCGACGCGCAAGGGTATGCCGGAAGAAGCTGACCCAGTCCCGATGTGAGGTCAGCGCGACAGCGCACGGACGACTCGTGAGGCTGGCGGACGCCCCAACTTTTGCGCCATCCAAACCGATGTTGCGACTAATTTCTCGAGGTCGACACCAGTTTCAATGCCGAGTCCATCGAGCATCCACACGAGGTCCTCCGTCGCGAGATTGCCCGTCGCCGACTCGGCGTAGGGACACCCGCCCAAGCCACCCGCTGACGAATCGACTGTGCTGATTCCGCATTCCAGAGCGGCGAGTGTGTTGGCCAACGCCTGCCCGTAGGTGTCGTGGAAGTGCACGCCCACCGTGTCAGTGCTCACGCCACTTGCGTCGAGCCGCCCCAACACCTCCCGCACCTGACCCGCAGTCGCGACGCCGATGGTGTCTCCCAAACTCAACTCGGTGCAGCCAGCCGCGACCAACTCGTTGCACACTCCCACGACCTGCCCGGCGTCGACCGCGCCTTCCCACGGATCGCCAAAACACATCGACACGTAGCCGCGCACGACAAGACCCTGTGCCCGAGCCGCCTCAATCACCGGCGTAAACATCGCCATCTGCTCGGCTATCGGTCTGCCTAGGTTGCGCTGCGCGAAGGTGTCGGTCGCGCTGGCGAACACCGCGATATCGGTTACGCCGCTGGCAATCGCTGACTCAAGTCCGCGCAGATTTGGAACGAGCGCGGGGTAACGTACACCCGGTTTCCGATCAATAGCCGCCATCACGTCGGCGGCATCGGCCAGCTGTGGAATGCGGTCAGCTCGCACGAAACTGGTGGCTTCAACAACAGGTAGTCCGGCATCGGTGAGTCGATCGATGAACTCGACTTTGCTTGAAGTGTCGATCACAGTCGACTCATTCTGCAATCCGTCACGCGCACCGACTTCCCACACGGTGACGCGGGCAGGGAGATCGCTGCGACTCACCGCAACCTTGGGTCCAAAGGAATTCACCGAGCCTCCACCACAGCCAGTACCTGATTGCGAGTGACCTGACCGCCCTTGGACGCGAGCAGTTGCGTCACCACTCCATCAAACGGTGCCCGCACCGGGTATTCCATCTTCATCGCCTCAACGACCGCCACCACATCGCCTTCACTCACGGCATCGCCTACCGCACGATCGAGCACGACAATGGATCCTGGCATCGGCGAACGAATTTCACCGTCGGCATCGAAAGCGGCCGAGCCCGCATTCGCCCGCGCTGCGACAACGCGGTACTGCCAGGAATCACCCGCTTCACCCACCCAGACGCACGGGTCGCGATCAGCCTCATCGAATACCGCCGAGTAGCGATGAACATCGCCGCCGACATTCACAGTGAGAAAGGGCCCACCACCGACGCGCGCAAGCGCCGCCGACACTCGTTCACCGCCATCGATCGACACCCGACAGTCGGCAACTCGGCCGTACACCGCAACCACGGTGGCGTCGCCGTCATCGTCAACAAGGCGCGTCAGGGCGGGTGCTTGAGCGCCAATTCGCCAGCCCGTTGCGCGACCCCATAGTGACGACTCAGCCAGCTCTTCGCGTCGAGTTCCGACAAGAAGAGCCGCCGCAACAGCGCGCATCGAACTACCTGTGCTTGTCCACTGCAGCTCATCAATCAACGATGTAGTCATCGCGGCCGCACGCACACGAGGATCCGCCAACAGTGTCCGCAGCGCACCGACGTTATGCGCCACACCCAAGGCAACGAGTTCACTGAGTCCTGCCGAAACGGCATCGAGCGCACCGTCGCGTGACGGCGCATGCGCAATCACCTTGAGCAGCAAAGGGTCGTAGTGCGTGGCGACGACAGAACCTTCGCGCACCCCTGAGTCAATGCGCACACCCGACGGTTCGCGATAGGCCACCAACCATCCCGACGACGGAAGGAAGCCGTGGTGTCCGTCTTCGGCACATACTCGCGCCTCGACAGCATGCCCGCTCACGCGCACATCGTCTTGAGCGAACGCAATTCCTTCGCCTGCTGCAACGCGCAGTTGCAACTCCACGAGATCAAGTCCGGTCACCAACTCGGTCACTGGGTGCTCAACCTGCAGTCGCGTATTCATCTCAAGGAAAAACCAGGTGCGGCCGTCTGTCGCATCGAGGATGAATTCAACCGTTCCGACCCCGCGATAGTTCACCGCGCACGCAAGAGTGACCGCGGCCGACGCCATCGCAGCGCGCACGTCATCGTCAAGTGCCGGAGCGGGGGCCTCTTCAATCACCTTCTGGTGTCTGCGCTGCAGGCTACATTCGCGATCGCCAAGGTGCAGCACCTTCCCGCTGCCATCACCGAGCACCTGCACCTCAATGTGGCGCGCGGCCCGAATGTAACGCTCGAGCAGAAGTGAATCGTCACCGAATGCGGCGGTTGCTTCGCGCCTCGCCGACGCCAAGGCATCAGGCAATTCGGAGAGCGCGCACACGACCTTCATACCCTTACCGCCACCACCGGCCGCCGGCTTGACGAGCAACGGAAATCCCACATCCCCTGCTGCGGCAACGAGTTCGGAGTCACTGGCGTCGGCGCCATGGAAGCCTGGCACAACTGCAATACCCAAAGAGTGCGCCAACTCCTTCGCCGCACGCTTGTCACCCATGGCAGCGATCGTGTCGCTCGTCGGGCCAATGAACACCAGCCCAGCGGCTTCACACGCCGCCGCGAAGTAGGCGTTCTCAGCAAGAAACCCATACCCCGGGTGAATCGCCTGAGCGCCTGTGGCTGCCGCCGCCGCGAGCACCCGTTCTATCGATAGGTAGCTGCTCGCCGCATCGGCCGGTCCGAGCAGCACCGCCTCATCAGCAGCCACCACATGCGGTGCGTTCGCATCGACCTCGCTGAACACGGCCACCGAACGAATTCCCATCGCTCGCAATGTGCGCACGACGCGCACGGCGATCTCGCCACGATTAGCAACCAGCACAGTCTCAAACATCGTCATCACATCCGGAAGACGCCGTAGGAGATTGGCTCCAGCGGTGCCCGCGACGCGGCCTCAAGACCGAGCCCCAGCACCGTGCGTGTATCGGCGGGATCAATGATGCCGTCGTCCCACAACCGCGCCGTCGCGTAGTAAGGACTACCTGCCTGTTCGTATTGATCGCGAATAGTCGAACGGAACGACTCTTCTTCATCGGCGGGCCAGTCGACACCGCGAGCCTCCGCTTGGTCGCGCCGCACGGTTGCCAGCACCGTGGCCGCCTGCTCGCCACCCATCACCGAGATGCGTGCATTGGGCCACATCCACAGGAATCGCGGCGAATACGCGCGGCCACACATCGAGTAGTTACCCGCCCCGTACGACCCGCCGATGACGACGGTGAACTTCGGAACACGCGCACACGCCACAGCGGTCACCATCTTGGCGCCGTGCTTGGCAATTCCACCCGCCTCGTACTCACGACCCACCATGAAGCCGGAGATGTTCTGCAGGAAGACCAAGGGAGTGCTTCGCCGATCACACAATTCGATGAAGTGCGCGGCCTTCTGCGCGGACTCCGAGAACAGCACACCGTTGTTCGCGATGATGCCCACTGGGTGCCCGTGAATGTGCGCGAACCCGGTGACCACCGTCGTTCCGAATTCAGTCTTGAACTCGTGAAACTCACTGCCGTCGACAATGCGTGCGATCACTTCGCGTACGTCGTACGACGTGCGGGCATCGGCGGGAATGACGCCACCAAGCTCGCTCGGCGAACGCAGCGGTTCACGTGACTCACGCATCTGCCACGGCGCCGTGTTGGTCGGCCCAAACGTCGCCACGATGTCGCGCATCATCTGCAATGCATGCGCATCGTCGTGCGCAAGGTGATCGGTGACACCGGATACGCGTGAGTGCAAATCGCCGCCGCCGAGATCTTCAGCGCTCACCGTCTCGCCGGTGGCTGCCTTCACCAGCGGCGGTCCACCCAGGAAGATCGTGCCTTGATTGCGCACGATGATCGCCTCATCGCTCATCGCCGGAACGTAGGCACCGCCCGCGGTACACGATCCGAGTACGGCAGCGATCTGCGGAATTCCGCGCGCCGACATCGTCGCCTGGTTGAAGAAGATCCGACCGAAGTGATCGCGATCAGGAAACACGTCGTCCTGCATCGGAAGGAACGCACCACCGGAATCAACCAAGTACAGACACGGAAGGTTGTTGTGCAGCGCGACTTCCTGCGCGCGCAGATGCTTCTTCACGGTGAGCGGGTAGTACGTACCGCCCTTGACCGTCGGATCGTTGGCGACAACGACTACCTCGCGACCGTTGACCACCCCCACACCCGTGACAATGCCCGCGGCAGGTGCCTCGTCGTTGTAGAGACCGAATGCGGCCAGCGGAGAGAGTTCAAGGAAGGCGGTTCCGGGATCGAGTAGCGCATCAACGCGGTCGCGCGTGAGCATCTTGCCGCGCTCAACGTGGCGCTCTCGAGTGGCCTGCGAACCTCCCACACTCGTCAGGGCAAGGCGGTCGCGCAATTCGTCGACCAAACCCGCCATACGCGACGCGTTCGTGCCGAACGACTCGGAATTCGAGTCGACCGCGGAGTGGATGACAGCCACGCAAAACTCCTACCTTAGTTAACGATCGTTCACGTTACTCTGATGCGCAGCCCGCGGCAAGAGCAGCGGCCGCCATCGCCTGCAAAACCTCCGGCAAATGCGGTTCACCCGCGCGAACACTGTGCGGAGTGGAGTTGAGGAGACCGAACACCGCCTGAGCCGCCGACTGTGCACGCGGCCGGTCCACCGTGGGATACACCTGCATCAAGACGTCGACCCAGATTCCGACGTACTGCCGCTGCAACGAGCGCACCGTGCGGCGCTCAGATTCGGGCACACTGCCCAGATCGCGGAACTGCACGGCGATCAGGTCGGGCTCACCGAATGCAAAGGCGATGTGGAAGTCGATGAGCGCAGCCAGCTGTGTATCCGCATCATCCGATGCCGACACGCGTTCACGAGCCCCGTCGAGCAAGCGCCGGCTGATGTCGATCAAAAGGTCCGAGAGAATCGCTTCCTTGCCGGGGAAGTAACGGTAGATGGCTGGCCCCGAGATTCCGAGTTCAGCGCCCAAATCGTCAATCGACACGCCATGAAATCCCGACACCGCGAACATTCGGGCCGCGGTGGCGAGAATTTCGCTGCGCCGGTCACGTCGTGCTGTCATCAAGCATTTTCAATCGAAGCGGCCACTTGTAAGCCGAGTTCGGCAATCGACTGCTCGCGCATGAGGTACTTCTGCACCTTGCCGGTGACCGTCATCGGAAACTCATCGGTGAAGTGCACATAGCGCGGAACTTTAAAGCGGGCCAGTCTCTCCCGACAGAAGGAACGCACCTCATCTTCCGAAAGGGTCGAGCCAGGCTGACGGCGAACCCACGCGCACAGTTCTTCGCCATAGCGCTCATCCGGAACACCCACCACGTGCGCGTCTAGAACATCGGGATGAGTAAGAAGAAATTCTTCGATTTCGCGAGGGTAAATGTTTTCACCACCACGAATCACCAGATCCTTGATCCGTCCCACAATGTTGAGGTAGCCGTCCGCATCCATCACGGCGAGATCACCGGTGTGCATCCACCCTTCGGCATCGATCACTTCACGGGTGCGCTCCTCCTGCGCCCAGTAACCCTGCATCACTGAATAGCCACGGGTGCACAGTTCGCCCGGCTCGCCCCGCTCGACGACGGTGTCGGTACCGGGGGTGATCACCCGCACCTCCACGTGCGGATGCACGCGACCGACTGTCGAGACCCGGCGCTCAAGAGAATCGTCAGCACGGGTCTGTGTCGACACCGGTGAGGTCTCGGTCATGCCGTAGCAAATGGTGACTTCGCGCATGTTCATCCGCGCGACCACCTGCTTCATTACCTCGACCGGGCAGGGGGCGCCCGCCATGATTCCGGTACGCAGGGTCGACAGGTCGTAGGAATCGAAATCAGCGTGCGACAGTTCGGCGATGAACATCGTCGGAACACCGTAGAGCGAGGTGCAGCGCTCGGATTCAACGGCCCGCAGCGTCGCCTCGGCATCAAAGGTGGGCGCGGGGATCACCATCGCCGAGCCGTGCGTGGTGCTACCGAGGTTGCCCATCACCATGCCAAAGCAGTGGTACAGCGGCACTGGAATGCAGACCACATCATGCTCGGTGTACCCGCACAACTCACCGACGAAGTAGCCGTTGTTGAGGATATTGCGATGCGTCAAGGTGGCACCCTTCGGAAACCCTGTGGTTCCCGATGTGTACTGAATGTTGATCGGGTCATCGGGGCTGAGCCCCACCATGCGGACTTCCAGAGCATCATCGTCTGCGCGATCGCCGTCGGCGATCAGGGCACTCCAGTCATCCGTACCGAAATACACGACCTGCTCGACGGTCGGCAATTCGGATTGCGACTCCTCAAGCATCTCGCGATACGCGCTCGTGCGGTACTGCTCCGGTGCGAACACCCAGCGGCAGCCCGACTGGTTAAGGGCGTACACCAACTCATGTGATCGGTAGGCCGGATTGATCGTCACCAAGATGATGCCGGCGCGCGCGGTCGCGTACTGCACCAACGTCCACTCAGCACAGTTCGGCGACCACACGCCCACTCGGTCGCCGACGGCCAACCCCCGCGCCACCAGTGCGCGGGCGATTCGAGTGACTTCGGCGTCAAAAGCCGCGTACGACAATCGGACGCCCGCGGTCAGATCACTCAACGCCGGGCGCTCCGGAAAGCGCGAGGCCGTCTCGGCAAGATTGTCGCCTACCGTCTGGTCGAGGAGCGTGGCGTCGACCTCACCCGCCGTCTGCGACAGATCTGGCACTGCGCCTCCCGATGCTTTTTCAACTCCTAAGCGGTACATTAACGATCGTTAACAGCGGCTGTCTATATCCGTGAGGTGACCATGTCCCGCGCCCGACTTTCCGAAGACTACGAACTGTTGCGCAGCACCGTGGAGCAGTTCGCTCATGATGTGGTCGCCCCGGTGATCGCCGGCCACTACGAAGCGCAGACCTTTCCGTATGAAGTCATCGCGGGCATGGGTGAACTTGGCTTGTTCGGTTTGCCCTTCCCCGAGGAGTACGGCGGCCAGGGCGGCGACTACTTCGCCCTGTGCCTGGCTATCGAGGAACTGGCGCGCGTCGACTCTTCGGTGGCCATCACGCTTGAGGCAGGAGTTTCCCTTGGCGCGATGCCCCTCTACCGATTCGGTAGCGAGGAGCAGAAGCGTCAGTGGCTTCCTGAACTCACCAGCGGTCGCATGCTCGGCGGCTTCGGACTCACCGAGCCTGAGGCCGGTAGTGACGCTGGAGGTACGCGAACGACAGCCATTCTCGAGGGCGGCCAGTGGGTGATCAACGGCAGCAAGTCGTTCATCACAAACTCAGGCACCGACATCACTGGCTTCGTGACTGTCACGGCTGTTACTGGGACACGACCCGACGGTCGCAAAGAGATTTCAACGATTCTGGTGCCCTCGGGAACGCCCGGATTCACGGTCGCCCCGAAGTATTCGAAGGTCGGCTGGAATGCCTCCGACACCCACGAACTCGGCTTTGTCGACTGCCGTGTTCCGGCCGCCAACCTCGTCGGCGAGCGCGGGCGCGGGTACGCGCAATTCCTGCGCATTCTCGACGAGGGCCGCATTGCTATTTCTGCTCTCGCAGTCGGGCTCGCTCAGGGTTGCGTTGATGAGTGCGTGCGTTATGCCGGTGAGCGCCAGTCGTTCGGTCGCCCGATCGGTTCGTATCAGTCGATCGCATTCATGATCGCCGACATGGAAATGCGCACGCACGTGGCGCGCACTGCCTATCACGACGCGGGTGCGCGCATGCTCGCCGGCGAGCCGTTCAAGCACGAAGCGGCCATTGCCAAGCTCTACTCATCAGGGATCGCTGTCGACAACGCACGCGACGCCACTCAGGTGTTCGGCGGTAACGGCTACATGAACGAGTACGCGGTCGCGAGATTCTGGCGCGACTGCAAGGTGCTCGAAATCGGTGAAGGAACCAATGAAGTGCAGCGCATGCTTATTGCGCGCGAGTTAGGCCTCTAAGTTCGCGTCAGTCGGGTGACGCGACTACTTCCGTTACAGCGATTCCCGTATCGTCGCAATCGCCGCATGCGTGGCGTTTGAGTTGAGGAGCCCCATGAATACTCACTCCCTGCGTTTCATCCCTGCTGTCACCGGGGCACTGCTTGTCGCGGCCATGCTCACGGCACCGGCAGTCCAGGCATTTCCGACCTACACCGTTACCAGCGCGTCATGCAGCGGAACGGGAAGTCTGCAGGCTGCCATCGCCGCCGCAAACGCGCATTCGGGCGCGGACTCCATC
This sequence comes from Actinomycetota bacterium, assembly GCA_026393115.1. GTDB lineage: Bacteria > Actinomycetota > Actinomycetes > S36-B12 > CAIYMF01 > CAIYMF01. Next base: position 20,250 of record JAPLAU010000026.1, on the reverse strand, counting down.
GATATTCAGGTCGACATCAATGATCTCTATGTCGGCAACTGCAGCGGCACGAGCGTGCCTGGCAACATCTGGGCGATGCAGATTACCGAATCGGTCACCATCATCGGTAACGGCCACACGTTGTCGGGTATCCCCACCTGGGTGGCCAGTGACGGCACCCTCAATCCCAATGGCTCTTGCCCGACAAGGGTGACCGGCAACATCCTGCTGGACACCACGGCCGCAGCGTTTGCGGTGGGCGTGGCCAATGCAGACAACTCGGCAATTGATGTGACGATCTCCGATCTGACAGTTGCCGGCGCCAACTCCCTTCTGCTGATCAATGACAACGCCTCGGTCACTCTCGACAACGTTCACGCGCAGGGCCTCACAGACCCGTTCTGCGTACGCTCTGCAATCGAATCGCAAACTGGCGCGAACCTGACGATCACCAACTCGTCGTTTGACCGTGGCATCAACTGGGATTCCGCAATCAACGGAATCGGTGCCTCACTGATTCTCGGCGGACCTGGCAACCTCACTGTTGCGTCAACAACCTTCACCACCAACAACTACCCCGGCGCTATCACGTGGACCGTCTCTGGTGGCAAGACCGCCAACATCGTCTCAAGTCAATTGAGTGAGTCGGGCGGTGTTTACATGGTTGGTGCAGGAACCGCCAATCTGGTCAACTCGATCGTCAACATGGGAGTGCTCGGAAGTCGCACCGTCGTCGATCGCGTCGTTGCCGACACGGGCGCGGTATTGAACGTGAAAGCCAGCACCATCAAAGCGTCAGGCCCCAAGTGCAACACCGATCCCATTCTCGGCGGCTGCTCGGTGACTCCGAACGGTTTCATTGTGGCCACGGATGGCGCTGCACTGAACCTTGTGCAGAGCGCAGTCGGAGTCGGAATCATTGACGACACTGCTGCAGGCGACGTCGTCGCAGGAACCGATGGCGGAACGCTCACGGCTGATACCCAAACGTGGGTACTCCCGGTCGCTCAGCAAAACGCCGCAGCGCTTCAGTCGATTTTCGGTCAGCCATCCCTTCTCACCACGCCGCCCGGATTGCCCACCGTTGCCGACCCCGGCTTCTTCGACTACCCGGCGACCGTCACTCCGATGATCGGCAGCCCCGGCGCACTACTGGACATCATCGACAACTCGACGTGCACTTTGGGCACTGATGCCAACAAGTTGATCAATCCGATCGACTCCAGTTGCATCACTATGGACGCATTGGGTAATTCCAGGTGGGACACAGGCAACAACCGCCGCAACATTGGTGCCGTTCAATTGACCTTGGCCCCCCACCTCACATTCGTGGGCGTTGGCAGCGGCTACCTCGACCTCTCCTGGAGTCGGCCATCTGACCCCTCGAACATCGTTGCCGTGACGGGGTACTCGGTGGTGTGCACACCGCAACCCTCTGGCACACCGATCACCGTTGCGTTTGCCGGAGCCACCACGCTCTCTGGACGAATCACCGGTGTCACTAACGGCGTCACCTACGACTGCACTGTCGCCGCCACCAGCACCGATGGCACCGGACCCACGTCCAACACCGTGACCGCAACACCGCTCGGCAGCGTGGGCAAACCGATCCCCACAGCAAAGCCCGGGTCATTGCAGGTCAGTCTCTCGTGGACCGCGTCCAGCGCGGCGGGCCACTCCGGAAGTCCGACGTACACGGTGCTGTACCGACCACGCGGAACGACCACCTGGATTCCCGGACCAAGTGGAATCATCGGTCGCACCACGGTCATTCCGGGCCTGACGAACGGGACCACGTACCAACTTGGGGTGTTCGCCACCTGGCCCGACGGCACGGTGAGCCGATTGGGAATGACCGTGGCAACGCCGGTCGGAACATTGCCGTTGACCGTGTCAGCCCTGTCAACGGGAGCCCACCCGAAGCGCGGTCATGCCTCCACGCTGGTGAAATCGTCATCGACTAGTTCGTACGGAACCGTCGTGCGCAGTGTGCGTTGTACACCGGCAAACGTCGCTACCACCGGCGATCTGACCTACTGCACGTACGCAATCGCAAGTGGCGGTTCGGTCACAGTGACACCGCGCTTTTACCGGCCAATCCGCATCGTGGTGACCTTGCAAGCAGTGCCCAAGTCAGGAGTAAAGGGATGGCGGGCGTCCGCGATCTGGACCCGAACGTGGACCAGTCGCTAGCGGGTAGGTACGCCCACGCACCTCACGCTTCACGGGGATAGGCTCGCACTGTGAGTGAAACCCCCGGGCTCGATCTCGGCGAACTGCGCGGCTGGCTCGACAGCACGCACCCGGGTCTACGCACCGGCGCTCTCACAGCGACTGTGATCGCAGGCGGAAAGTCGAACCTGACCTACCGCGTCAGTGACGGAACCACCACCTGGGCGTTACGTCGCCCGCCTCTCGGTCACGCACTTCCGACCGCGCACGATATGACGCGTGAGTTCACCGTGATCAGTGCACTGTGCGACACCGATGTTCCCGTTGCTACTCCGATCGTGCTGTGCCAAGATCCCGAGGTCCTTGGCGCGCCCTTCTACTTGATGTCATTCATCGACGGCGTGGTACTCGATCAGCCGGAAACCCTGGCCACACTCGACCACGCAACGGCCCGTCGTTCGTGCGAGCAACTCGTCGACACGCTGCTCGCACTTCACGCTCTCGAGCCTGCCTCAATCGGACTCGCCGAATTCGGCCGACCCGAAGGTTTCCTTGCCCGCCAACTCAAGCGGTGGCGCACCCAGTGGGAATCGTCGGAAACCGAGACGCAGCCGGTACTGCCTGAACTCATCTCACGCCTCACCGACACGCTTCCCGAGCAGACTCCCCCCGGCATCGTGCACGGCGATTACCGCCTTACCAACGTGATGTACACGCCCGATGTCAGCCGCATCGCTGCGGTCGTCGATTGGGAGATGGCCACCATCGGAGATCCGCTCGCTGACGTCGGCCTGCTCGTTGTGTACCAATCGCTGACCAACAGCGGTGGCTTCACGATGCCGCACGCCGACGCGGCCGAAGGATTCCTGACGCCCGACCAGATGGTGCAGCGCTACGCGGCCGGCAGCACCCGCGATCTGAGCCACCTCGACTGGTACATCGGCTTCGGCTACTTCAAGCTCGCCGTCATTGCCCAGGGCATTCACTACCGATTCCTGCAGGGCCACACCGTCGGTACCGGCTTCGACACGTTCGGAACGTGGGTACCGCTGCTACTCAATTCAGCCCTCGAAGCACTCGACCATCCCTGACGATCCCTGAACATCCCCGACCATCCCTGAACATCAGCAGGCAGCACCATCGACAACGAGGAGTAGCAATGGACTTCACCCACAGCGACCGATCGCGTGAACTGCAATCGAAGGTGCAAGCCTTTCTCGATGAGGTGATCTACCCCGCCGAGCACACCTTCGAAGAGCAGGTGAAGGCTAACAACGCTGCCGGCACACCGTTCCGCACGCCGGCGCTCATGGCCGATCTCAAGGTAGCCGGGCAAAGCCGCGGGCTGTGGAACTTGTTCCTGCCGCACTCAGAGAACGGCGCGGGCCTCAGCGTGCTCGAGTACGCACCGCTTGCTGAGCTGTCGGGTCGATCGATGGCACTCGCGCCTGAAGCGATGAACTGCAGCGCTCCCGATACCGGCAACATGGAACTCCTCGACATGTTCGCCACGCCCGAGCAGCGCGCGCAGTGGCTCGTTCCGCTACTCGCAGGCGAAATGCGCTCATGCTTTTCGATGACCGAACCCGGCATCGCATCATCGGATGCCACCAACATTTCGATGTCCATCGAGACCGACGGCGACGAATTCGTGCTCAATGGTCGCAAGTGGTGGTCGACCGGTGCCATGCGTCCTGAGTGCAAGGTGTCGATCGTAATGGGCGTGACCGACCCTGAGGCCGATCGCCACCAGCGCCAGTCGATGGTGCTCGTTCCGCTCGATACCCCCGGCGTCACCATCGAGCGCTCAACCAGCGTCTTCGGCTACGACGACGGCGCCCATGGCGGCCACGGCGAGATCAGCTTCACCAACGTACGCGTTCCGGTTTCGAACCTGCTCGGCCCGCGCGGCGGCGGATTCATGATGGCCCAGGCGCGCCTTGGCCCCGGACGCATTCACCACTGCATGCGCAGCCTCGGACTTGCTGAGCGAGCGCTGGAGTTGATGTGCGAACGCGCCATGACGCGTACGGCATTCGGAAGTGTGCTGGCCAAGCAAGGCGTCATCCGTGAATGGATCGCACAGTGCCGCATTCAGATTGAGCAGGCGCGACTACTCACTCTCAAGGCCGCCTGGCTGATCGACACCGTCGGTGCCAAAGAAGCACGCACCGAGGTTGCTGCCATCAAGGTCGTGGCTCCGAACGTCGCTCTCTTCGTTCTCGACAAGGCGATTCAGACCTTTGGTGCCGCCGGAGTTTCGGCCGACACACCCTTGGCTGAAGGCTGGGCCGGCCTGCGCACGCTACGCCTCGCCGACGGCCCCGATGAGGTTCACCTGCGGTCGATCGCTCGTGAGGAATTGCGCCGCTACCTGCCCTAACCCGACTGCCGTGGGAATCCCATTCCCACGGCAGACTTACAAACACACACACCACCGCCAGGAGGATTCATGTCACGCGACGCTGTCATCGTTGGAGCTGTTCGATCACCAGTGGGTGTTGGTAAGCCGGTGAAGGGCGCGCTCAGCGGAATCCACCCGATAGACCTTTCGGCGCACGTGCTGCAGGGTTTGATGGCCCGCACTGGTGTCGACCCCGTAAACGTTGAAGACGTGATTTGGGGTTGTGTCTCACAGGTGGGCGAGCAGGCATTTAATGTCGGTCGCAATGCCGCGCTCGCGGCAGGCTTCCCTGAAAACGTCCCCGGCGTTTCAATCGATCGACAGTGCGGATCCAGTCAGCAGGCCGCCATGTTCGCCGCTGCAGGAGTGATCGCCGGTCACTACGACATGGTGATCGCTGGCGGTATCGAGTCAATGTCCCGCGTGCCGATGTTCTCAAACGCACTGGGTGGTGATGGCCCGTTCGGCCCGATGATGATCGACCGCTACAACAACACTCTTGTGCCTCAGGGCATCAGCGCCGAAATGATCGCCGCACGTTGGAATCTCTCGCGCGAAGACCTCGACACCATCGCCGTTGAGTCGCAGCAGCGCGCCGCCGCTGCCACCGACGCCGGGCTCTTCGCCGACGAGATCATTCCGATCACCACGGCCGAGGGAGTCGTCTCCGTTGATCAGGGCATTCGCGCGGGTACGACTCTTGAGTCACTCGCCGGTCTCAAGACTCCGTTCCAAGAAGATGGAGTCGTGACCGCGGGCAACGCCTCACAGATCTCCGACGGCTCCGCGGCACTTCTGATCACGACATCACAGAAGGCTGCTGAGTTGGGTCTCACTCCGATTGCGCGCGTGCATACGTCGGTGCTCGCGGGCGTCGACCCGGTGATCATGTTGACAGGTCCGATTCCCGCAACCGCGAAGGCCCTCGAGCGCAGCGGACTGCGCCTCAGCGACATCGGAACCTTCGAAGTCAACGAGGCCTTCGCGTGTGTGCTCGGCGCCTGGTACGCCGAGACGGGCGCCGACCGTGCGCTGACGAACCCCAACGGTGGCGCCATTGCCCTTGGTCACCCGCTGGGTGCCTCCGGTGCCCGCCTGATGACCACCATGCTGCACCGCATGAAGCGCGACGGTATTAAGTACGGCCTGCAGACAATGTGTGAAGGCGGCGGCATGGCCAACGCCACCATCCTCGAACTGCTGTAACTACGCCGCTACTTCACAGCGATTCGGCCGCGACCACTCGGTTGCGGCCGTTTCGTTTGGCTCGCTGCATCGCCAAGTCGGCACGGTGCAACGCCTCACGTGCCACGCTCGAGACGTCGCCGAACGCATCCGGCGACACTTCGCAGACACCCGCGCTGAAGGTGGGGTTGAGATGCACATCGATCTCGGCCCACGGTTCAGAGGCAACGGCCGCCTGAAGCAGGGTGAGCTGGTCAAGGGCAGTTCGCTCATCAACGGCCGGCATCGCGAGGGCAAACTCCTCACCACCGATGCGGCTGACGAAGGTTCCCGGCGCCGACGAGCGCGCTAAACGCTGCGCAACTCTGCGAATCACTTCACTTCCAGTTGGGTGTCCCAGTTCGTTGTTGACCTTCGAAAACTCGTCGAGATCGACTACCGCAATACAAACGGGCCTCCCTTGCGTACGCGCGTGCGTCAGCATCACGGGAAGTTGCGATTCCCAACGTCGCTGGTTCGGTAGACCCGAACCGGGATCAACATTGCTGGCTTCCCGCAAATCGGCTGCCATCTGATCACGGTCACGCACCGCCGTCGCCAGGTTCGCTTCCTGCTGTTCCACGTCCAACTCAAGTGCGGCATTCTGCTCGGCCAGTTGAATACTCAATGCCTCGACGCGCGTTCGCTCTCGCACCAAATCGTCCTCAGCAGCCGCGACAAGGCGCAGTTGTACGAACACTCCGACGAGCGAAAGCACCAGGACAAGAACCCCCTCGAATGCGACTCGCCACCACGTGATCTCATCACCATCGATGGCCTCAGGAAACCGGCCAAAGGCAGTGATGGCGGCAAGTGCCATGAGCATCACGCCCGCGCCTGCCACCGCAATCCAGGCCACCGTCCGCGGGGCCGACGCCATCACGACAAGCGTGAACACTCCCACGAAGAAAGCGCTCCCACCGAGTGCACCGGTATGAACTACTGGCACGAGCAGTACTGCGGCCACCAATACCGCGATCGCTGCAAGCGACGCCCAGCCCGGACTCCGTCGCGTGAGTAGCCGCACAACGGCAGCACCGACACCGCACGCGATCGCCACCACGCCGACAGTGGGCGCGGTCGGGCTCAGCGCGAGTACCGCACCTCCAGCAACTCCAACGATCGCGCCAACTTCAAGGAGGCGATTGCGCACCGCGATCCTGCGCTGAGAGTCGAGTCGTTCTACAGCGGTTGTCGCTGTCGGCAGGGTGACACTCACAGAGCTACCTCGTTCGATTCGGTTACCCGATCGCGACCATCCGCCTTTGACCGGAGCAGCGCTGCGTCGGCACGATTGAGAACATCGGACCAGCGTTCACTTGATTGTGCGCTTCGATCCGAAACACCCGCGCTGAGAGTCAACCGATCCTCGGGACGCATGTCGTTCCATCCATGCTTACGCGTACCCACGCGAATGCGCTCCGCGACGGCAACCGCCTCATGCGATCGAGTGTGCGGAAGCAGAACAATGAACTCTTCACCTTGACCGAGTCGGTAAGGAATATCTCCCGGACGGATATGGCGGCGGATGAGGGTTGCGAACTCCTCGAGTACTCGGTCCCCAGTCTCATGCGAGTACTCGCGATTCACCCGACCGAAATTGTCGAGGTCGAGGGCAATCACCGACACCGGAAGGCCGGTGACTTTCGATTCCTCGATCACCATCGCCCACTGTTCTTTGTGATGCCGCGCATTGAACAGGCCGGTACTCGGATCGCGCACGGCCATGTCACTCAAACTCTCGATCAGCCGCTCGCGTTCGGACACCACAGCGGCAACCGACGCTTCACAGACGACTGCCCGCGCCATGAGTTCGGCGCGTACCTGCTGGTGGCTAGAAAGCAGGTCGTCGGCCTGCATCGTCAGATTCCGCGCCTGCTGCAGCGACGAGGTGCGCTCATGTACCCCGTACGCAGCGACAACCACCGTGGCAAGCGACACCAACGCTCCACCCACGAGAAGAGCGAGGTAATCAGGAGTAATGAACCCCGATGGTCGACCTACGAGGAGAAGCCCAACCAGGGCAAGTGCGAGCCCCACGATGAGCGCAGGAAAATAGCGTCGCGACAAAACCAGCAGGCCCGCCGCGGCAATCGGGCCGAGCCAGAACGGCGCAATTCCCAGGTCACCCGTAGCCAGCGGTCCGATGAAGAGGGCAAGCACGAACGCACTCAGGAGTAGCACCGCAGCGGAGTCAACCTTGCCGCGCCGGGCAAGCACATAGCCAACAGCCACCGCAATGAAAGTAATCGCGACGACCGCAATCCAGAGCACGACATCGCCGCTGGGCAGCAATTCGAAGCCGGTCATGAGGGCAGCAGCGACTGCCGTCACGGCCACCACGTGGACCGCTGGACCGCGGCGCACTGCCGACTTCATCATCACCTCAGAATGCGAAACGCTCACGACAACCGAGCCTCCAAAGTACCAGCGACACCTCGTATTCGGATGCCTACTTAAGGTGATCGACGACCCTCAGCCAATCTCCAGTAACCCTCAAGGCAATCTTTCTTCACTTACTTCGCACACCCGTCGAAAGCCCACCGCGGACCGCTGAGCCCGCTGATACCGCTGAGCCCGCCGCGATCAATCTTCGGAAGGGTACGTATCGGGTGGTCGTGCTCGCCAAGGGCAGCGTCAGCGGTACGTCCGCACGCGTCACTCTGAAGCGGTAGCCACTCGGCGACTGCGCCAGGTGCTCCACGCGCCGGTGCACCACAGGGCCCACACCACCAGCAAAGGCTGAAAGAGCAGACGAATCGCTCGAGCGGCATCGGTGTCAAGACCGAAGGCGCTGGTGTGGGTGAGGAACTGGGAAATGTTGCCGGGGAAGACGATCACAAAGAAAGCCGCTACTACCCACCCCACCTGCGCACGTTTCTTGGAAAGAAAGGCGAGCGCCAGCGCGAGGGCTATCTCAATGACACCCGAGACGTAGACGACAGCGACGGGTGCCGGCATCCATGGTGGCACTTGCGCTCGGAATGCATCGGTGCTCGCGAAGTGACTCACACCCGCAAAGAAGAGGAAGGCGGCCAGTACCCAGCGCGCGATGGTTGCCATAGGCGCACGTTAACAGTGAACGTCGGTTTCGGCGCCCTCCGTGCAATGATCCGGGAGTGCCACTGCACATTGATCTGAGTCCGCTGCGCGACCTGCGCAACTTTCGCCTGCTGTTCGTCAGCGGTGGAATTACCGGGCTCGGATCGATGATGACGTACGTTGCGATTCCGTTTCAGATGGCGCAGATCACCGACTCGTTCGTCGCCGTCGGTTTCATTGGCCTTGCCGAACTGGCGCCGCTCATTATCTTCGGCCTTTTCGGTGGCTCACTCTCCGATCGGCTTGATCGCCGGCGCATGGTGGTGCTGACGGAGATTGCGTTGCTGCTCACCTCGGTAGTGCTCCTCGTGAATGCGCTCAGCCCAACCCCGAGTACCGCGGTGCTCTACCTCGTCGCGATGACCGTCGCCGCACTCGATGGTCTGCAGCGTCCGTCGCTTGATGCGATTCTGCCTCGTGTTGTACCGCACGACCGTCTCTCTGCTGCGAGCGCGCTGAAGTCGGGTGTGCGCGATTCGTCAGCACTCGTCGGGCCTGCCATCGCTGGCCTCCTCATTGCTGCCTTCGGCACCGCAAGCGTGTATGCCGTTGATGTCGCCACATTCGCGCTGTCGATTGGATTGCTGGTGCGCTTGCCGCCCATTCCACCTAGTCATGATCACGATGGCGCATCGGTCGTTGCACATATCGGCGATGGGCTGCGCTACGCGCGAAGTCGACGCGACATTCTCGGCACGTATGCGGTCGATCTCGTGGCCATGACCTTCGCATTTCCTTACGCCCTCTTTCCGTTTGTGGTGAAGGAATACAACGCACCGTGGGCGCTCGGGCTGCTTTACAGTGCGGCCGCGGTCGGAAGCTTGGTGTTCGCCGCGACGAGTGGCTGGACACCGCGCGCGCGACATCACGGCCGCTTCATCGTGTTCGCCGCCGCCACGTGGGGAGCGGCGGTGGGCCTGATCGCAGTGGCCCCCACCATCGGAGTCGTCCTCGCGCTACTCGTTGTCGCCGGATACTTCGACATGCTCAGTGGCCACTTTCGGGGCCTGATGTGGAACCAGACGATTCCCGATGAGGTGCGCGGCCGCATGGCCGGACTCGAGCTGATCAGTTACGCCGTCGGACCCACACTGGGCCAAGCGCGTGCTGGATTCGCGGCCAACAGGTTGGGTTTGGCGGGTGCGTTCGCGAGTGGTGGAATCCTGTGTGTGGCAGGTGTCGGCGTCGCTGCAGCCGCGCTTCCCGCACTGTGGCGCTACGACGCGCGCACCGATCCCCACTTCGCTGCGGTAAAGGCCGAGCGCGAACATCAGGCGAGGGGAGAAGCCTCGTGAGTCCCTTCCTCACTGTTCCCTCTCACCACCACATCGCAGCCGCCTTGCCCGCGAGTCCATCATCTAGGCGGGTTATCCGGCCCTGTTAGGCCGCGCAAGTGATGGACTCGCGGGATATACGGCTGGCGGCAAGCGACAGGGTCGAGAACCTACAAGGTCCTTCACCCGCAAGACGTAGCCACCATGCTTGGGAAACAGTGATCGCTCGGGGAGGATACGGGGTATGGACAACCTGCAAGAACAGGCTCATCCCGAAGGGCACGACTACGAGTCGGGCTCGCCTCACCTCAAGCACACGCAATTGCGCGAGATGATCACCGCGTCGCTGCGGGCGAGCGTTGCCGACGCGATTGAGCGCAACGGTCAGTGTCGAGTTTTGGAAGTCGGGGCCGGCCACGGTGACTTCACTGATGTTCTGCTCGGAGCCGGCGCAGATGTTGTCGTCACTGAGATGAGCGGTCCCGCAGCGGTCGCACTCGCAGATCGCTACCGCTTGAACCCTCGCGTCAACGTCGTGCATGATGTCGACGGCACCTGGCTCGAGGGCATCTCGTCATCGTTCGATCTCGTCGCCTGCATCTCCGTGCTGCACCACATTCCCGACTACCTCGAGTTTCTGCGAACTGCGTTCGTACACACCAATCCCGGTGGCGGATTTGTGTCGTGGCAAGACCCGCTTTGGTATCCGCGTCGCTCGAAAGCAAACATGGCCAGCGATCGGGCTGGCTACTACGCGTGGCGCACCACTCAAGGCAATCTCGCACAAGGACTCGGAACGCGGTGGCGCCGGTTGCGCGGTGTGTACGACGAGACGAATGCTGCCGACATGGTCGAGTATCACGTGGTACGCGATGGAGTCGACGAAGAAGCGATTCTCACTCTCGCGCGCGAACACTTCGAGCGCGTCGATCTCGCCACTTACTGGTCGACCTGGCTGCGCGGTTTGCAGTCACTGGGTGAACGCACGAAGACGCACACCACCTTCGGAGTAGTCGCGTCGAATGCCAAGGTGCGCTAGGCCCGTCCTGCGGGCGATGCGCCATTACACCGGCGCTCGCGAAGAGTGCGAGACTCAGGGTGTGACCCCCACTCGTTCCGTGTTGATTTCCGGGCCCCTCGGCAGTGGGAAGACCGCTGTTGCGATTGCTGCGGGCGAACTGCTCGATGAGGTCCGTGTCCCCAACGCGGTGATCGACCTCGATTGGCTCTGCTGGGCCGGGCCTTCGTTGAGTTCCGAGCAGTTGCTCGCATTGATGTGCGACAATCTCGAGTCACTGCGTGAGCGTTACGTGCTTGTTGGCATTCAGTCGCTCATCCTCTGTCGTGCTGTCACCACGCGCCATGAAGTTGAATCGCTGCGCCGAGCGGCGGGAGGAGCACTGGTGGCGATGCGGCTGTCAGTTCCGGCCGACGAGCGCACGAAGCGACTGCGGGCTCGGGCGAACCCCGCTGAACTTGCGGAGGCGCCGGCCATCGACGAAGCGCAAGTGGGATTACACCTACCTGCCCTGCGCAATCACGGCCGCGACGCACGCGACACCGCGGGCGATCTCCTCCGACGCGTCCATTGGTTGTCGTAGATCGGTACAACGATCGAGAGCTCTTCACTGACTTGGGTTAGCGGTGGATGAGCCTCGTTTGCGGGTGGGCTCGCCTTCAACGACCCACTCGTGGACCTGCTCTGGTTACCAACCGAAGCAGTCCTGCAGCGTCACACCGTGGTGCCCTACCCACGTCGCGCCCCAGCCTTCGAGGCCGGCCTCAGTGGTGCACACGGTCACTTCCGTTCCCACGGTGCAACCGTGGCCGCTCGAGGTCCACAATCCACCGCGGGTCATCGTGCAACTCGACCGTCGATCCGCCTCAGGGAAGTGGGTCCGCTGGCAGACCAGCACGCGATTCGTGACCGACGATGGCAACTTCCGCGCAAGCGGCACACCAGTTTCCACCGGGATGTATCGGGTTCGCGTTACCGTTCCTCGATCAGACTCAACATTGCTGACGTACAGCCCATGGCACTACTTCCAACGTTGACTTTGTCACCGACTCGTCGAATTCGGTACCCGGCGACCCGCAGGAGTCAGCGCAGCACGGTCACCACTTGATCCTTGCCGGCTCCTTTCGCCGCGTACATCGCTTCATCTGCTCTGGCCATCAACGCGTCCACGTCTTCGCCCGCAGCGGCCGTCGTCACACCAATGCTCACGGTGACTCGGATGTCAGCATCACCCAAGCGAATGGACTCACGCGCGCGCGCGGCTATCGCGTTTGCCACACGCGTGGCATCGGAAGGGTCTCGAACACCATTGAGGAGTACAAGAAACTCGTCGCCACCGAATCTGGCCACCCAGTCGCCTTGACGCACCGTGCGGGCAAGTCTGTCGGCCAGGACGCGCAGAACTTCGTCGCCGGCGAGGTGACCATACGTGTCGTTGATTGCCTTGAAGTTGTCAATGTCGCAAAAGAGCAAGGCAGCCAGACTTCCGGTACGGGGCTCGTGTGACAGTGTCGACGTCACCCGTTCGATTGCTGCTCCGCGATTGGCCAGGCCCGTCAGAGCATCGTGGGTGGCCCGCTCCCATAAGTCGGCTGCGGCAGCGACCTCTGCGTCGACGACCCGCATAGACGCCGAGATCCCATCGGGCTCTCCTGCCGCATTGAGGAACGGTCGAGCGTGAATGTCGACCCAGTGATACGAGTTGTCTCGGGTGCTGACCCGCACTCTGACACCCACCGACTGCCCCAGTTCGACCCGTTCCAGAGTTGTTCTTGCCCGAAACCGATCATCTGCGTGCACGATCTGCATGAAATCACTGTTCACGATCTCGTCGGCGTTCCATTCAAGAACACTTCGAACCGACGGCGACACCCACACCAAGACACCCCCTCTCAAATGCGCCACGACGTCGCTGGCGTTAGCGATCAGTAGCCGGTAGCGCTCCTCCGACCGCGCCAAACTTTCAACCCATTCGCTGCGCGCCGACACGTCTCGCCACGTAACGGTCAGCCCACCATCGAGTGGGACCGCGCGCACATCAAATCGGGAATCACCTCCGTCGAGTTGCTCCTGAGCCATCGCAACGTTGTCCAGGACGAGCGGCTCGCCCTTTTCAATAACCTCGCGATACGAGTCGACCAGCGCGCTCGCCATATGCGCAGGAAACAAGACAGTCAGGCGAGTACCAGCCAGATCCTCATACTCGCGCCCCAACCATTTGCACGCAGCATCGTTGGCGTACTCGTGAACGAAATCGATCACACGCCCCGACCCATCGCGCTCAGCATGTAAAAACACCACGGGGTCGAGCATCGAATCCAAAACACGTCTGAAACTGCGCCCCGTGCGCTCCAGCGCGCCCTCCAAAGCATGAACAGCGGTGATATCGGTGAAGAAGTTCGCGACGGCATAGGGCTGCCTCTGGCCCTCAGCACAGATCGGATCGCTGTTAATCAGAATCCACGTGAGCGTGCCGTCAGGTTTGTGCACCCCCATCACCACATCGCGCACCGCCTCACCAGTAGCAAGAGTCACCATCGCAGGATGCTCATCACCAGGAAAAGGCGAACCATCTTCGTGAATCGCTCGCCACCGAGAATCAGTCGACGAGCGCCCCGCAATCTGGTCAGCCGTCAATCCCAGAATCTCCTCCGCAGCGGAGTTCGACAGGAAAATACGACCGTCCGCACCCTGAACAACCACGCCCTCGCGCAGGTCGTTGATCAGGTCGGCCATGGAAACGTCGCTGGTTTCACCGTTGCGACGACCGACCTGTACACGATGATCCCGCTGATCAAAGTCAGTCATAATCGTCCCTTTTCCCCGTGTTCCTTTTGACGCTACAACTGCCAATCGGCTGAACCGGCGTCTAAGAGAACTTTGGGCTGACTGGGTTACCCGACTGTCCGAAATCACACCATTCGTCTGCGGGCAGCATGGAAAGTGAAGGTCTGCGCGACTGTGAACGAAGGCACAAACGGGCCGCGTCAGCGGAGTAGGCTCGCGACAGAGAAGCAACTCGAGCGACTCATCTCCGCGCGGAGGCACCGTGTCCGATCTTGCGATTCCTGAGGGTCCAGAAGAACGAGCCGCCGCACTCGCCGACTTCGCCACCTACCTCAATCCCCAGAAGGTGCGCGTGATGCGTACCGCCGGTCTCGATCTGGTCGAAGGTGAGCGATCGGGCCCGTGGGTGTGGGACGTCGACGGCCGGCGCTTCCTCGACTGCTTCACCTCTGCCGGATCATTCAACGTGGGGCGCAGACATCCGGCTGTTGTCGCCGCAGCCAAAGAAGCCCTCGATCACCTCGACCACGGAAACTTCCTGCTGTGCAGCGCACAGAAGGCACGGCTGGCCGAGCGACTGGTCCAGATCACGCCTGGCAATCTGTCGTGTACGACATTCGGAACGGGCGGCGGCGAAGCGATCGACTTTGCTCTCAAGCTCGCGCGCGGATCAACCGGACGCCCGACGATCGTGTCGACTGTGAACGGCTATCACGGTCACACCGGATTCGCCCTCAGCGCCGGTGGCCGCGATGCATTTCGCGAGCCGTTCGAACCCCTGATGCCCGACTTCCGGTTCGTACCGTTCGGCGACGCCGACGCCCTGCGCGCAGCAGTCGATGAGACAACTGCGGCCGTGATTCTCGAACCCATCCAAGGTGAAGGTGGCATCGTCGTACCGCCCGACGGCTACCTCACCGCGGCTCGAGAAACGTGCGATGCAGCCGGCGCACTTCTCATCTTCGACGAGATTCAAACCGGCATGGGACGCACGGGCAAGTGGTTCGCGTCGCAGCACGAAGGCGTTGTTCCCGACATCATGACGGTCGCCAAGTCGCTCGGCGGATCGCTCGCGGCAATCTCGGCGACGATCTACACCGAGGACGTGCGCGAGTTCCTCATTCCGCATCCCTTCATTCACCTATCGACATTCGGTGGCAGCGATCTTGCGTGCGCCATCGCACTGGCAACCCTTGAGGTAATCGAGCAGGAAGGGCTGGTCGAGAACGCCGCCGCAATGGGCGTGCGACTGCACGCCGGGCTCACCGAGTTGGCGGCCGCACATCCCGACATGATCGCCGAAACCCGCGGGCGCGGGCTGATGGCGGGCCTGAAGTATCGCGAGGATTCGCACGGTCCTCGGATGAGTTACCAGTTGTCGCAGCGCGGAGTGCTCGCGATCTATAGCGGTAACGAGCCGTCGGTGATGCGTCTGATGCCAAGCCTTGTGATCGGTCCAGATGAGATCGATCTGCTACTCACGGCGCTCGACGAATCAGTGCGGGCCGTGCGATCGGGTGACGGACCTGCCGACACCGGCACTACTCGCGCACGACGACGACCCGAACGCACGACAGCCTGATCCGACTTTCTTCAGAGAGCATCGAGGAACGCATGGCCACCTGGGATGAACTGCAAGAAGCGCTCGACGACTACACGGTCAGCTGCAACACCAACGAGCGGCTACGCAAGATGCAGAAAGACTGGACCCGCATCCTGCACTTCGTGTGTTCGGACACAGCCGAGACGTTCACCATGGACGTGCGTTCCGGTGAAATCATCAGTACTGGTGCCGGACATGTCGGTGTTCCCGACGTCGTAGTCACCACCGATTCGGAGACCTTCTGTGACATGTTCTGGGGTGACCTCAACCCCATGCCGAAGTATCTGCGGGGAGAAATTCAAGTACGCGGTTCGCAAGAAGACATCATGCGAATTGATGCCATTAGTTACGTCATCTGGCCCGACGCGTGAGTGAGCTGGCACCACCGAGCAGCGAGGCCGAACAGCCTGTAATCGGTGACCACCACCCACACCACCTGAGGCGTTCAGTCGGTGTCTTCACCGCCACCGCCACGTCAGCCGGCTTGGCCTTCGCCGCCATCAACTTCCTAGGCATCGTCTCGGTCAGCACTTTCGCGCTGGGTTCGAGTGCGTGGCTTGCGATTCTCATCGGCGGGCTGATCGCACTGGTCGTTGCCGGTGTGTTCAGCGAACTCAACAGCATGTGGCCAACAGCGGCCGGTGTGCGGCTCTACATTTCCAACGCATTCGGTGGCCGCTTCGCACTGATCGCCACCTTCACCTATATGACCACCGTCGTGCTCGTCATTGCCGCCGATGCCTTCCTGATCGGCGCCGCAATTCAGCATGTGTTGAACGAGCCGCCAGCACTGGCCTACGTATGGATTCTGGTGCTGCTCGCCATCGCCACCGCACTCAATCTTCGCGGCATCACCATGGCCGGTCGAGTGCAGTCGGCCGTGACGTACACGGTGCTCGCAGGCACGGTGGTGTTGTCAATCGTGGCAATTGCCAAACCCGGAATGCCGATCGAATCTCCGTTCGCACTCTTCGGAAACGGTGCGCTGTCAGGATTTCAAGCGATTGCGTTTGCGCTGTTCTTGTTCGCAGCTTTCGAATGGGTCACGACCACCGCCGAAGAGGCTCGTACACCGCGGGTGATCACGCGCGGGCTGTTCATCGCACCGATGCTCATCTGGTTCGCCGCGACGGTGTTTAGCCTGGCCCTCGACCACCTCGTGCCTAAAGACGTCGCTCACGGAAGTGCGTACCCGCAGTTGCTGCTCGGCGCGGCCGCACTCGGCCGAGTCGGTGAGATCTGGATGCTCGGTGTCACTGTGCTCACCGCCATCAACACCTTCAACGGCGGATTCCTGGTGGCATCGCGCTTTGTGTACGCAGCAGCACGCGAGGACAACCTGCCGCGACCGTTCGCGCGACTCAATATTCGTGCCGTGCCGTGGCTCGCGGTCGTGGTACTCGCCGTGACGTCAGCCGTCGTCGGTGCGGTGATCTTCGCGACCGGCCAATGGTTGTTGCTGGTAGCGGTTGGCGCCGCGCTGGAAGCCTCGGTGTTCGCCATCGCATCTGCGGCCCTGCTGAAATTGCGGCGTACGCACACCAAGCCCCGTTCCTTCCGGCTCAGGGCTGCGCCTGTCTTAGCCGGCGGAGGCACCGTGCTGTTCGCCGGACTTGCGCTCGCGAGCGGATTCTCTGATCCCGCTGATCCGACTCAGTTTTCGGCCGCACCCGCGTTGGTCGTGATCTGCCTCGGCCTCGTCGCCACGGCCTACGTGCTGATTGTTGTACCGCGACTTCGTCGTGCTGCGGCCGCTCGTCGCGTGGCCGCGCGTGCCTCAGGTGAACGGGTCAAACGTCGCCCAGAGCGCCCCACTGCTTAGCCGCCACTCTTACGACGGAACTCCCTCTTGCCTCCCGAACGGTTGGGCTGCGCGTGACCCGATGAGCCCGTGGACGTGTGCGATTCACCGGCATGCCCCGACTTACCCTTCTTGGCGTCCAAGGCGGCCTTGAATTTCTCCTTCTGAAGATCGTCAGCACTCTTGTCGGCGTCGCTTGGCGTGGTGTTCATACCGTCAGTGTGACAGTAGGCGCGGCAAGCATGCCGATAGCGTGCGTGGAATCAACTGTTTGCAGGACCGAGGAGATGACTGGTGAAGCTGCGTACCGCAGGCCTCAACGCAGCTGAACAACGCATCATCCTCGGCGTGTGCCTCATTTCTGGTGCGGCTCAGATCTCACTGGCCACGTTCAACTACATCATCGCGCCGATGGTGACCGACCTTGATGCCACCGAGACGCAGCAATCGCTACTGCGCCAGTTGCCCAGCGTCGGCGCACTGATGGTGATCTTCCTCGCCGGAGTACTCGGTCCGCGCGTGGGCGTTCGGCGTTTCCTGATCGGGTGCGGTGCGTTGATGTCACTCGGCTACGCCCTCGTCACGATTGCGCCGACGATGGGCTTGGCCTCGGCCGGACTTCTGCTCGGAAGCATGGGTCGACAAGGACTGTTCGTCATCGTTGTCGGACTGCTCGCCGCCAAGCTCACCAACGACGAAACCCGCGCCTCTGGATTCGCTTCCTACGCAGCGGTCACTCCTCTGGTGTTCCTGGTCTTCCCCACCATCGCCGGGGCTCTTGTGGAGGGGGTCAGTTGGCGTGCCGTCTCGTTGTTGTGGGTTCTCAGCGGAATCGGTGCCGTCATCGCTTCCATCCAGCTGCTGCCACCCGACGATCGCGCCGACGATCGCATTTCGGGTGAACTCTGGACTCCCGCACTCGCCGGCTTCGTTCTTGCCAGCCTCGTCGAGACCCTCAACAACGGCAGTTCCGCGGGTTGGACATCGGCAAAGACGTTGGTCTGGATTTCGCTCGGAATCCTGTCAGCGGGCGCCTTGATCGTGCTGATGCGGCGTCTGAACTCACCGACTCTCGACATCAGCATGCTGCGCCACGGCGGGGTGCGTGTGCTGCTGCTTGTGGTCGTACTGATGATGTTCACCAATGTGTGGTTCTACCTGACCATAGGTTTGCAATACGTGTATGGCTACACGGCATTTCAAACGGCCGTGCTGATGATGCCGTCGCAGGCCGCGGGAATTGTTGGAGCCGCGGTCGCAGCGCGACTCATCAGGAGTCGCGGGCTTCGATTCGCCGGTACCGTCGCACTCATCGCGCTCGCAGTGTCGCTCTTCCTGTGCATGACGCAGACGGTCACGATGCCGGTGTGGATTCCGCTCACCATTGTGTGCCTGTACTCAGCCGCACTCACGGCAGCCGCCATTGCACTCACTAACTCAGTGATGAACCTCGCACCGCCAGGAGCCGAAGGAACCATGTCGGCCTTCCGCGGCGCCTCGAACAACTTGGGTGGGGCGCTCGGCGTCGTCGTCATGACAGCCATCGTCTACGGAACATTCGAGGCATCACTCACCACACAACTCGCGGCATCGGGCCAAAGCACCGCTCAAGTAAGCGAGATTTCGTCAGCGCTACGAAGCGGAGCGAGCAGCGAGGAAGTCGCCTCGGAATACTCAGTACCGCTGGAAACCGTTGACACCATTGACGATGAGCAGAAGCAGTCGATGGTCGATGCGTATCGCGCGCAAGGCCTCGCGGGCGGGATCATCATGTGCGTCGCGGCAGCGACGTTCTACTTCAATCGCAGGGAACTGCCGGGTTCGAACCCTTCGTTACGCCCCAATGCCGAAACGTAGCCACTCGTTATCGCCCGCCCATGAATAATCAACGTGTGACCGACTCGGGACTTGCCAACCTCGCCAACGACCTGATCACCGAGCGTGGGCTCACCCATGTCGCCGTCATCACCTCCGGCACGACAGGGAATGCCGCACTCCGCGACCTTGACCTTCGACGACCGCGCCTCGTGGTTGCTGTGACATACGACGGTGAGCATGGCGAGACTCCCGCCGACATTGCTCATCTGCTGCACGCCATGAATGGCGAGGGCACCTTCAACCTCGTCATTGCCGATCCGCATCACACCTACGAATCGACCACCGCTGGACTCGAGCTCGGCCTTGAGCTGGTGCGCCCGGGGGGAGTGATGCTCGTGCACGATTGTCTGCCGCCACGCGAATTAATGGCCACCGAGTTTCAGTCGGGAGCGTGGTGCGGCGAGTCCTACGCGGCCTTCCGTGATGTGTGCCTGGCCCAAGACCTGCCGTGGTTCACTCTCGATGTCGACTTAGGCATCGGAGTTGTGGTGAAAACCGATGCCGTCGGTTCCACGCGCAACGTCGCTGCTGCAGTGGCCCACGACAGTGACGCCTCACGGGCGGCGTATGAGCACGACCCTTACGCGTTCATGCAGGTGGTGGCTGCGGCTGACGCTGAGGCCGCCTTCGACGGGCTGCTGGCGGGCAACGACATCACCCACCTTCTGGCCTCGTTTAAGGGGTGGAACGCGCCGACTTCCCCTCGGCTGCCCGAGTCGCCGCCGCTGATCACACCGTCGGTCGAGATCGAGTTGCTCGTCAAGCAAGTGAACCTCCTGCGCGAAGAGCGCGATCAGCTGATGAAGCAGCTGTCGTCTGATGCATGAGGCATCACCGCACTCACTGATGCACTCTCGGGAACTACTGGGTGCGCGAGGGGGGAGTTGAACCCCCACGCCCTTTCGGGCACACGGACCTGAACCGTGCGCGTCTGCCTATTCCGCCACTCGCGCCCAACCGGACTGCTTAACCGGCGTGCCCACGCTAGCACCGGCAACGGCGCCGCAG
>JAPLAU010000024.1 GCA_026393115.1 Actinomycetota bacterium | reverse complement strand
GTCGACCGTGAACCGTGGTGCGAGCACTACCGTGAGCCATGAGAACCTCCGAGTGAGTGGGCCGTAGACAAGCCACACCCCACTCGGGGGTTCTCACAATTTCAAGCCGACACGCTGCTACCCACCTGATGGCCGGGTACAGCTAGGTGCGCGCTTGGGTGCCCCCGATGCGGAATGGGAGGATGGCGGGCGTGACCACCGGGCAAGAGTTACTGCAGAGTGCGGGCGTTCCCGTCGTGTTGGCGCCCATGGCCGGAATCACCAACCGGGCTTTCCGTCGCTTGGCCCGCGAAAGTGCGGCTGCGGTGATGCCAGGGCAAACGGGTGGCATCTACGTTACCGAAATGATCACCTCGCGCGCTCTCATCGAGCGGCACCCGGAGACTCTGGCAATGACGACGTTCGACTCGGACGAGTCGCCGCGTTCGATGCAGCTGTACACGACCGATCCGGTCACGGTGGCCGCGGCCGTGCGCATGGTTGTTGAGGAAGATCGAGCCGATCACATCGATCTCAACTTCGGCTGTCCCGTTCCGAAAGTCACCAAGAAGGGTGGCGGAAGCGCACTGCCGTGGAAGCGCGACCTCTTCCGCGCCATCGTAACGTCGGCCATCCGAGCCGCCGACGGTCGAGTTCCAGTGACCGTCAAGATGCGCATGGGAATCGACGACGAGCACGTGACCTACCTCGACGCGGGGCGAACAGCGGCGGAAGCGGGCGCGGCATGGGTGACGTTGCACGGACGCACGGCGATTCAGTCGTATTCGGGAAAGGCCAATCGCGACGCCATCGCGCGATTGGTCGAAGAACTGGCGCCATTAGGAACTCCCGTGCTGGGCAATGGTGACATCTGGACGGCTCGCGATGCACTGTCGATGGTCGCCGAGACTGGGTGCGCAGGGGTGGTGGTGGGTCGCGGATGCCTCGGCCGACCGTGGCTGTTCGGTCATCTCACGGCAGCGTTCAGCGGCGTGCCGATTCCACCCGAGCCCGACCTTGGCGCAGTCACGGCGGCGATGAGCCGGCACGCCCAACTGCTAGAAGACGTTCTCGGCCCAGGGCGCGGCATTCGAGACTTCCGCAAACACGTGGCCTGGTACCTCAAGGGATTCGTGGTGGGTGCGCCGACACGCCACGCACTAGGTCTGGTGTCGAGTCTTGATGAACTCGATGCGCTGCTTGCCGGGCTTGATCTTGATCAGTCGTATTCGGTGGAAGCGGCGACGTTGCCGCGCGGGCGAACGAGCCCGCAGAAGCGTGTGGCCCTGCCCGATGGCTGGCTCGAATCGCAATCGTGGGAAGGCGTGGTGGCTGAAGAAGAAGTGGCGGTGAGTGGCGGGTGAGTGCGCGCCGAGACCGGGTCGCCTGAGCACGCTAGGTGCGCGCTTGGGTGCCCCCGATGCGAAAGGTGTTCCGCGGAGAGGGACATTGGGACTATCGGCCGGTCCGTACACGCTTGCAGAGTGTCACGATGCATCATGGCCCTTTCACGACCTGCCGCATCGTTCCCGCCACCCGTCACTGAGTATGTGTACGACTTCGATCGGGGTGATCGATCGCAGCGTGACCTGTTAGGTGGCAAGGGTGCCAACCTTGCCGAGATGACCCGGTTGGGCCTGCCCGTTCCGCCTGGATTTACCGTGACAACTGAGGCCTGCCGCTACTACCTCGACCACGGGGAAGAACCGTCGCAATTGCCGGCGCAGGTGACCGAACACCTGCGCCAATTAGAAGCGGCCATGGGGCGGCGACTCGGCGACCCGGCCGATCCACTGTTGGTGTCAGTGCGTTCGGGAGCCGCATTCTCGATGCCCGGAATGATGGAGACGGTACTCAATATCGGCCTGAACGACGAGAGTGTCGCAGGTCTGGCCAGCATCAGCGAAAACCCTCGGTTCGCCTGGGACTCCTATCGACGGCTGATTCAAATGTTCGGTAAGACAGTGCTCGACATTCCTGGTGAGCGATTTGAGCATGCTTTGGAATCGGTGAAGCAGGCCAAGGATGTCGTCAACGATCTCGATCTTGACGCTGACGACCTGCAGAAACTTGTGGGCGACTACAAAGCGATCGTTCATGACGAAACGGGTAAGCCGTTCCCGCAGGTTCCGCGGGAGCAACTCGACCTCGCGGTCCTCGCTGTTTTCCGTTCATGGAACACCGAGCGTGCCCGCATCTATCGGCGGCAGGAGCGTATTCCGAGCGATCTCGGAACGGCGGTCAACGTGCAGGCGATGGCATTTGGAAATCTCGGTGACACCAGCGGCACGGGCGTCTGTTTCACGCGTGATCCGGCGACGGGTGCGCGCGGTGTCTACGGCGACTATCTGCAGAATGCTCAGGGCGAGGATGTGGTTGCGGGTATTCGCAACACACTCTCGCTCGAGGCTCTCGGCGAAATTGATCCGGCTGCCTATGAACAGTTGCTGTCGATCATGAGCATCCTCGAAGACCATTACCGCGACCTCTGCGACATTGAGTTCACTGTCGAGCGGGGCAAACTGTGGATGCTGCAGACGCGTGTGGGTAAACGCACGGCGGCCGCCGCATTCCGAATTGCATCCGCGCTGATCGACGAGGGCGCTATCGATATCGACGAGGCACTCGCGCGGGTTTCCGGAGTGCAGTTGGGGCAGTTGATGTTCCCTCGCTTCTCGACGCGTGCGAACAAGAAACTCATCGCCAAGGGGATGAACGCTTCTCCGGGGGCCGCTGTCGGTGCTGCTGTGTTTGACTCAGCCACAGCAGCTCAATGGGCGGCGGCCGGGCGCAAAGTCATCCTCGTTCGCCGTGAAACCAACCCCGACGATCTGGCGGGAATGGTTGCGGCTGAAGGAATTCTCACGTCACGCGGCGGTAAGACCTCACATGCCGCCGTTGTTGCGCGGGGAATGGGTAAGACCGCCGTATGCGGTGTGGAAGATCTCGTGGTTGACACGCACCTTCGATCCATGACGGCGCCCAAGGGCGTGGTGATTAACGAGGGCGACCTCATCTCGATCGATGGCACTACCGGCAGCGTCTACCTCGGCGAAGTCCCTGTCGTTGATAGTTCGGTCGTCGACTACTTCGAGCAAGGACTCGAGGCGGCGATCGACGGTGTTGATGACGACACTCGCGAATTGGTGTTGGCGGTCGACCGCATCATGACGCGAGCGGATGCTGTTCGAGTGCTCCGAGTGCGCGCGAACGCAGACACTCCTGATGACGCAAGTCGTGGTCGTCGTATGGGTGCTCAGGGAATCGGACTATGTCGTACCGAGCACATGTTCCTCGGCGAACGGAAGCACTACGTTGAGCGGCTGATTCTTGCTGAAGGTTATGAAGACAAGCAAGAAGCGCTCGATGCCTTACTGCCACTGCAGCGCAAGGACTTCATTCGCATTCTTGAAGCGATGGACGGGTTGCCGGTCACGATTCGGCTGCTCGACCCCCCATTGCATGAGTTCTTACCCGACATCACAGAGTTGTCTGTGCGGGTGGCGGTCGCTGAAGTACGCGGTGAGACCGACGAGAATGACCTGCGGTTGCTGCAAGCGGTGAACCGGTTGCATGAAGTCAACCCGATGTTGGGATTGCGCGGTGTTCGCCTTGGTTTGGTGATTCCGGGTCTGTTCGCTCTTCAGGTTCGGGCGATTGCGGAAGCTGCGTGCTTCCGACAGCGGCTGGGCGGCAATCCACGAGCCGAGATCATGATTCCTCTGGTGGGCTCTATCCAAGAGCTCGAATTGATTCGCGATGAAGCCGTCGCCGTAATCGATGAGGTTGCCGCGGTGAACGGCTGCACGCTGAAGTTTCCGATCGGAACGATGATCGAATTGCCGCGAGCGGCACTGACCGCCGGTCAGATCGCCGAGTCGGCCGAGTTCTTCTCATTCGGCACCAACGACCTGACCCAGATGACGTGGGGCTTCAGCCGCGATGACGTGGAAGCGGGCTTCTTCTCGAACTACTTAGAGAAGGGCGTATTTGGTGTTTCCCCGTTCGAATCACTCGATCGCGATGGCGTGGGGCGTCTTGTGCGCACCGCCTGCGAGGAAGGTCGTATCACCCGGCCCGAATTGCATCTGGGCGTGTGCGGCGAGCACGGGGGAGATCCAGACTCGGTGCACTTCTTCCACGAGGTCGGACTTGACTACGTGTCGTGCTCGCCGTTCCGAGTTCCGATTGCCCGGCTGGAAGCTGGTCGGGCGGCGATTGGTGCCGGTGGCAGCGAGAGTCGGTAACCAAGAGCGTCCGACCTGTCCCGAACATGAGTGTGGGGTACCTCAGCGCGCTAGGTAGGCGCTTGGGTGCCCCCGATGTGGTGGCGTGGGCGCTGGGGCGTGGGGCTTAGTGGGCGCTGGGGCTTAGTGGGCGTTGGGGTTCGCCATCGTGTTGAGTGCCTGGAAGGCGGCCGAGTCGGCGCTGAGGCGAACCGCAACCTGCACCGGGCTGGCGTCCCAGCGGTAGACAACCTGAGCGGCGAATCCCATGAGGTGACCGTCGGCGACCATGCGCTGGGCGAGGTAGACCCGGTCAGCGTCCGTGAGGTAGGTGTTCGTCAGGTCGCAGGGCTCGGTGGTGCTGGTGGCGCAGCCGGCCTTGTTGTTGACGAGGTTCTGGTTGGTTTCAGTCTGCACGATGGGCAGTGAGGGCAGGCGGTGCGTGAAGCCTGCTGCAGATCCGGTCGCTCCGCGGTTGGTGACGACGTCGCCCTTGATGGCGTCGATGAGGCCGCTTGCCTCGTCCCACCAGCTGCTGGTGAGGGTGCTGAGCTGGTCGGTGGTCAGGCTGGCGGGCTCGGTGAGCGTGATGCCCTCTGAGTAGGAGTTGAAGGCCAGGTAGTCGACCGACGCGGTGGCGCTGGTGTCGAGGGCGTTGAGGTAGGCGTAGGTGAAGCGGGAGTTGACGCTGCTTGCAGAGCCGCGGTAGACGCCGCCGGTGGCGTGGCTGCCAGAGGCGAGCGAGGAGGACATCACGGTGAAGTTGCTGGTGGGGAATCCGCCGGTGAGGCTCTTGAGCACTGCGTCCTGCGCGGCGAGTGCCCGGCCAGCGTCGGTGCCGCTGGTGGCGGTGCCGGCGACTGTGGCGTTGAGCTTGAGAGCAACGTTGAGTTCGTTCGAGGCCTGGAAGGCGGTTTCGAAGCGACCGGCGTAGTGGGCGTCGATGTAGCTCATGAGCGCCTTCGAGTAGTTCGTGAAGGCAGTGCGGGAAGTCGATGTCGTGTCGGCGAAGGATGCGGCCGAAGGAAGCATGTTGGCTGAGGTGTAGAAGCCGCCGGTGGGGGCCTTGCAGTACCACATGCCGGTCGTCGTGGTGGGGGCGTTCGCGGCCGGGGTTCCGTAGACCCAGGGTGCCGGGTGGCCGACTACGACGATCACGCGGGCGGCGCCGTTGGCGGCTGCGTTGTCGAGGAGCGGGCCGTAGGCGGCGGCGAAGCGGGCGTCAAGGGCGGCACCGGTGATGTCGGCGGTGGGCTGCACGTCGCACCACGTGGTCTGCGTGTCCCACAGCCGTACCGTTCCGAGGGTCGAGGCGGCCGGGAGGGTCGTCGATCCGTCGTAGCCGAGCGTGGCGTCGGTGGTGGCGATGGTCGTGGCGCCGGTGACCTTGGCCTGAGCCTGTGCAACCGCGGTGTTGGCCGCGGTGTCGGCGACCGAGGCGCTGTTGCTGGCGGCCACGAATTCGGCCGGGGTGATCGTTCCGGCCTGCAGCGCGTTGTTGGCGGTATCGCGAGCGGCTGAGGCGACGATGCTGGCGCGCACGGCGTTGGCGGCGTTGTGGGTGGTGGTGCGAGCGGCGGCAGCAGCCTTGACTTCGCTGTTGACCCGGGTCGTGAGGGCCTTGGCCTCGGAGAGGCGCTTCGCGGCGACAACCTTCTTGGTGAGGTAGGCGATGCGGGCGTTGGCGCGGGTGGCGTCGGCGGCGAGCTTGGCGCTCATGGCTGCCGGCAGGACGGGCAGGTCGGCCTTGGCGATGCGGTAGTGGGCGCTCGCGGTGCGGAGGCGGCTGGAGAGCAGGGTCTTGAGGGAAGCGGTGGCCTTCTTCTCTGCGGCGGTGATAACGACCTTGCTGGTGCTCACGGAGGCAGTTGCGGTGGTGGCGTAGGCCGGGGTGGCGGCGACAGCGGGGGCGAGGACTGTGGCAGCGAGGGCAATGCCCACACCGGCCACTAGGCCCTTGATCCCTGTCACTGTTGCGCTCATGCCTTGTTAATCGGTGGCGCGGAACGGTGGTCTTGAGAAACCGACCCGATCGATGCACAGGAGGAGAAGAAACTTTTCGGCTAGCTGATACCCGCAGAACGTTATGACAGTCGAAAGACCTTAGTTATCAAGGACTTTGGTCCCATTGACCGCATTCGGGCACGTAAAAGCCCCCCGGATTGCTCCGGGGGGCCATTACTCCAAACGGGGGTTTAGCCGACGTGCGGCTCGCTCAGGTGCGGGCGGGCCGGGTTGTGGCCGGTCGCGGCGAAGAACGCCGCCCGTGCGGTTTCCACGGCTGCCTTATAGGTGGTGCGTGCCGAGTCCTTGGCCGTCTTACGAGCGGTCTTGGCAGCAATCACAGTGGCGTCGTTCTCGTACGCGGCCTTGGCAGCGCTGACCGAAGCCTGGTATGCGTCAATCGCGGCCTGATCCTTGGCACTTCCAAGCCACGCGGTACGGGCTGCTGTGAGAGCGGCGCGGAAGGTCTGCCTCGGAACGGCGGTAGCCGTCTTGAAGTCAGTGTTAGCGGTCTTGACAGCTGCCTTGTACGTGGCGCGAGCGGTCGTCACCGACTGACGGAAGGCCGTGGCGGCAGCTGCTTCGGCGGGCGTGAGCGTCGCCGTGTCATATGCGGTGTAGGCGGCGTCAATCGCCGCGAGCCACGCGGTACGGGCCGAGTCGATCGAGGCGTCGCGGGTAGCCAACTGAGTGGTGACTGCGGCGCCGAAGGCGTCCTTGGCTTCGCGAATCGCCACGCGAAGCACCGCGCGGTCGGGGATCGTCTTGCCGCTGGCCTCGAAAGTTGCCTTGGCCGAGGCGATGGCAGCGTCACGGATGACAAGTGCGGCCGCGACGTCAACGTCATTGGTAAAGGCGGTGCGAGCAGCGCCTACAGCGGTGCGGAAGTTCTCGTTAGCGGTGCGAACCGCTGCCTTGAGGGCGTCGCGCGCGGCCTTGGTGGCGGGGTTGTGGGTGCCGTGCCAGCCGTGGGGGCCTTCGTTGACGTGAGTCTTGGGGACGTCCTTGAACGGATCATCGTTGTGACCCTTGGCAAATGCGACGCCGGACATGGGCACGGCGAGTAGGGCAGCAAGCGCCGCGGTGGCGACGACAGTGGTGGTGCGTCGAGTGGTGGTACGCATCGGACCCTCCAGGGTTCGTGTTGCGCGGATTGGTTCCGCTCTCGGTCTTCCACAGTTTCGACGCGTCGCACTAGGTAATCAAGGCGATACACCCTGTTTCCAGCAAACCACCAGCATTGATCACCGTCTCTTGAGGTGGCCTTTTCGTGATTCACAGCAAGTGTCCGACTATCGAACGAATACTGTGCGCCGATCGGGTGAGGAACGGATACCGTCAGGAGCGTGATTCACGGCTATTCCCCGAGCGATGAAGAGCGCTGGGTGTCCGAGGAACTTAAGTCGGCATCGCGCACGGCCTTTGCGCGTGATCGAGCGCGGGTACTTCATTCAGCGGGCCTGCGTCGTCTGGCGGCCAAGACCCAGGTGCTGGTGGCAGGCGAACTGGATTTCCCGCGAACCCGCCTCACTCACACGCTCGAGGTTGCCCAGATCGGGCGTGAACTCGGAACCGCGCTGGGCTGCGACCCCGATCTCGTCGACGTCGCCGGTCTCGCGCACGACCTCGGGCACCCTCCGTTTGGTCATAACGGAGAAGAGGCGCTCGACGGAATCTGTGCTGACATCGGCGGATTCGAGGGCAACGCGCAGACGTTGCGCGTTCTCACTCGGCTCGAGGCCAAGGTGGTTGATTCCGCGGGGCGCAGTGTGGGGCTTAATCTCACCCGCGCAGCCCTCGACGCCTCATGCAAATACCCGTGGCCGCGCCATTCCGGAACGCGCAAGTTCGGGGTCTACGAAGATGACCTCCCCGTCTTCGAGTGGCTGCGGCGCGGGTCGATCGGAACGCGCACGTGCATCGAGTCGCAGGTGATGGACTGGGCCGACGACGTGGCCTATTCGGTGCACGATCTTGAAGATGCGGTGGTGGGTGGTCACTTTGACCTGCGGTCATTTCACGCGCCCACGGAAGTTGAGTCGCTCGTGGTGCTCGCACACACCACTTATGCTCCCGATCTGCACCCCGATCGTTTGCGTGAAGCGGCTCTGCGCATTGCCGCACTCCCATGGCTTCCTGCATCGTTCAGTGGCTCGCATTCCGACCTCGTCGCGCTCAAAGACCTCACGTCACGTTTGATCGGGCGGTTCTGTTCGGCTGCCGAAATGGCGACGCTCGCCGAGTTTCCACAGTCGCCCCTCACGCGTTACGCGGCTAATCTCATCGTTCCTGACGATGCCCGCTCGGAAGTGGCGATTCTCAAGGCCGTCACTGCGCGGCACGTGATGTTCCGCGACGGCGCCGGCGCTCAGTACGCCGAGCAGCGCGCATTGCTCACTGATCTTGTTTCTGCAGTTCAACGTTCGCATGGTACGGCGTTAGAACCGTGGTTGAGGCCGACGTATGAAGTCGCGATCACTGACGCGCAGAAGTTACGCGTGACCGTCGATCAGGTGGCCAGTTTGACCGACGTGAGCGCTGTCGTGTGGCACGTACGGTTGTGCAGTTGACGCTTAATTTGCAGCGACGATGCTCACCAGGCGTTCGATTTCGTCGTCGGTCGTGAACACGTGTGGACTCACACGTACAACACCGGTCACGTCGTGAGTGACGAAATCGCGCAAGGCCACTTCCGCAGGCGAATAACTGACGTTGATGTGTGCTGCCCTCAGCGCCGCAATGATCTGCAGCGGATCGTGGGCCTCGCGTGTGAACGTGACGATGCCACTGCGCCGTGAGCCTCGATCACGCACGATGACTCCCGGAATCTCAGCGAGCTGGGCGCGGGCATATTCGGCGACGGTGGTGATGCGTGTTTCGATGGCGGGAATCGTGAGGTCAAGCGCGTAGTCGACGGCAGCACCGAGGCCGAGGAAGCCCGCATACGACCGCTCCCACGACTCGAACCGGGTAGCCGTGTCGACCATCGTGAAACGCTCGCCGCCCTCTCCCGTTGCTGACCACGACGCCGAGTTGAGGTCAAGTGGGAATGGTTCAAGAGCGGTGAGTGCGCGCTGCGACAGCGCAAGGAATCCGGTTCCGCGCGGTCCGCGCAAGAACTTGCGACCGGTCGCTGACAGGAAGTCGCAGCCGAGTTCGTTCATATCGAGGGGAATCTGACCTGCGGTCTGACAGGCGTCAACCAAGAACCACGCGGGGGAGTTGGCATGACGTAGTGCGTTGCCCACGGCTGGCAGGTCGTTAATCAGTCCGTTCTGGCTGGGCGCGTGGGTGAGCGCCACGAGTGCGGTGCGCTCGGTCAGCATGTGGGCGAGGGCCTCGACATCGAGGGCGCCGTCGGGTCCGTCGGGCACGAAGCGCAACCCGATTCCGTGACTTCGCTGCAGTTGTATCAATGGCAGGACATTGCTCGCATACTCTGACGAGGCGACGAGTACCTCTTTGCCGTGATGTAGTTGGCCTGAATTCAGCAGCGCCTGCAGGGCGCGATCCCACGCAGCAGTGGCCGATTCGGCGAAGGCGATGGAACTGCCACTGGTTCCGAGCATGCGACCGATGGAATCGCGTGTGGCGCTGATGCGGGCCTCGGCTGCGGCTTGGGCTTCATAGCCACCGATCTCGGCCTCCAGTCGAAGGTGCTCGACCATCGTGTCGGTCACGACTGCCGGCGCAAGTCCGGCCCCCGCGTTGTTCAGGTGAGTCACGTGAGCGGTGCCGGGAGTGTCGCCGCGGAGGCGATCAATCTGGTCGGCAAGTGGGTCGGAGGTCATGCTCCCCATCGAACCAGCAAGGGGGTCGGGGTGGGCGCATAGGATCGGCCCATGGCCCGCATTCGCGACGAAGACGTCGTCACCGTGCGCGAACGGGCACGTATTGACGATGTAGTGCGCGAGCATGTGGCCCTCAAGCCCGCCGGCGGGGGCAGCCTCAAGGGGTTGTGCCCGTTCCACGAAGAGCGGTCACCGTCGTTTCACGTCACCCCGTCTAAGGGTTTTTATCACTGCTTTTCCTGCCAAGCCGGCGGCGATGTCATTACTTTCGTCAAGAACATTGAGCACCTGACGTTTGCCGAGGCTGTTGAGAAACTGGCAGCTAAGTACAACGTGCAACTGAGATACGAGGAAGGGTCGGTTGCTCCTGGGCGTCAGCAGGGGCAGCGCACTCGGCTCGTTGAGGCCAACAAGGTTGCCGCTGCGTTCTACGTCGAGCAGTTGGCCAAGCCCGAGGCCGAGATCGGTCGACGATTCCTGACCGAGCGCGGGTTCGACTCGGCAGCGGCCGTCACTTTCGGCGTGGGTTATGCCCCCAAGTCCTGGGATGCACTCACTTCGATGCTGCGCGCCAAGGGGTTCAATGACGACGAACTTCTCGCCGCCGGTTTGGTCAGCCAAGGAAACCGCGGGCCGTACGACCGATTCCGTGGCCGCTTGGTGTGGCCTATTCGCGATCTCGGTGGCGACGTCGTCGGTTTCGGCGCGCGCAAACTGCACGACGACGACGAAGGACCCAAGTACCTCAACACTCCTGAGACGCCTCTGTATAAGAAGTCGCAGGTGCTCTACGGAATCGACCTCGCGCGTAAGGCGATTGCCTCGTCCCAGCGCGCGGTCATCGTTGAGGGCTACACCGACGTCATGGCGTGCCACATTGCCGGTGTTGAGGTCGCGGTTGCCACGTGCGGAACCGCGTTCGGTGCCGACCACATTCGCGTGTTGCGACGCCTGCTGATGGATCAAGACGCATTCAAGGGTGAAGTGGTGTTCACCTTCGATGGCGATGCGGCCGGAAGGCGCGCTGCGCTCAAGGCGTTCGATGACGACCAGAAGTTCGTCTCGCAGACATTTGTGGCCGTTGAACCCAACGGACTTGATCCGTGCGATCTGCGAATTGCACACGGTGATGAAGCAGTGCGCGAACTGATTGCCGCACGCATTCCCTTGTTCGAGTTCGCGATTCGCTCGGCGCTCGCCGACGTCGACCTCAATACTGCCGAGGGGAGAGTCACAGGCTTGCGTGAGGCGGCGCCGCTGGTGGCGCGTATCCGCGACCACGCATTGCGACCCGAGTACACGCGCATGCTCGCGGGCTGGCTGGGTATGGATGTCGATCCGGTGCGCGCTGCTGTGGCTTCTGCGTTGAAGAACCCGCAGCGGCCCACCCCCGTCGTTGAGTCGAGAGCGCCGGCCGGCGAGGCTCCAGCTGTGGCGCCTCCTGTGCAGTTGCGACCCGACCCCAACAATCTCAACCACCATGTCGAGCGCGAGGCGCTCAAAGCTGCGCTCCATCGTCCCGGCGTTGTGGGGCCGTGGTTCGACACTCTTGAGTCCGAGGCCTTCACGTTCCCTCCGCATGCCGGCGTTCACGCGGCAATCATCACCGCTGGCGGCGCGGTGGCGGGCGCGTCATTGGGCGAGCGCGGCTGGGTCGACGCAGTGTTGACTGCCAGCGACGACGACGTGGCGCGTAGCTTGGTCACGGCGTTGGTGGTCGAGCCGCTGCGTTCTGAACGTGGCGAAACTGATGAGATTGAAGACCGCTATGCCATCGGAATAGTGGCACGACTGCTCGAACTTGACGCCATGCGGCGAGTCGCCGAAGTGAAGGGGAGGCTGCAGAGAGTTGATGCCGCTGCCGAGCCCGACGAATACGAGCGGTTAACACGCGACCTGTTCGCCCTCGAGGCGTACCGGCGCGACCTCCGTACGCGTTCGACCGGCGAGGAGTAGGGCCGAGGCCGTTCCGAGTCACTCGGGTCGGGCTGGTAATCTCAAGGCCGTCGCCTTCGGGCGGCTGGTCATCCCGCGTAGCTCAATTGGCAGAGCTCCCGACTGTTAATCGGGCGGTTATTGGTTCGAGTCCAATCGCGGGAGCAAGAAACCCCCGGAGTGCCAACACTTCCGGGGGTTCGTTGCTTGTGGGGTGCTCGTTGTCTCAGCGGCAGTCGGCGTATCCGTAGGCCTCAGTCTTGTTCTGCGGTCCCGCATTCGGCGAGTAGAAGAGGGATTGGCCACTCCAAGTGTCCGTCTTAGTACTGGTGAGCGTCACGCTGTACTCAACATACCCCTCTTGCCCGGCCACCTGGATGTGACCACTTCCTCCAAAGGGGCTCTGTTTCCAGAGAATATCGAAATAGCCTCCGGACAAGTCAGCATCGTCTGTCCACGTCAGCGTCACTGTATTCGTCGAGGTAGCTCGGGGTGAGCAAACGATCTTGTTGACCAGCGCCCCCGACCTGGCGCCGGTGGTTTTCACTCCCACGAGCACGGCGCCAGCGACGAGCACGAGCGCAAGTGCGCCGATGATGGCCAGGCGACGGGTGCGTCGGGTCGAGCGGGCTGGGGAGGCAGGCGTGTCGGGTCCCATGTCGTTGTCAGACGATGTCTCGGTCATCAGGTGTCCCTCGGTCAGCTTTCACGGCTGGTGTGGTGAACGTACCGGGCGGGGTGATCGGCGCCGGGCGAAATGTACGCCGCTGGATACATTTCGCCGTAACGACGACCGGAACTGTGGCCGTGAGTCACCTACGCTGACATTGGGTTTCCGTAGCACCTGAGTAGTGGACGTTCCCACTTCCACGTCTTCCCGCGAGTCCATCAGTTACGCGGGTTATCTGGCTCCTTTGAGCCGCGCAGGTGATGAACTCGCGCGACGTGAGGCGTGTCCGCACTACGGTTGAGCGAGAAGGTTCCGCGATGAGTCTCAAGGAGTCCGAAGTGACCACACCCGACCGCTCACACGCCATGGATCACGTGATCGTCGTGCTCTTCGAAAACCGATCACTCGACAACCTTCTGGGTCACCTCTACGGACCCGAGGACGGTAAGACGTTCGAGGGAGTGGTCGGCAAGGAACTCAGCAACCCCGTTCCGGAATGGGCTGAGCACCAGCCGCCCGACGGCAGCGGCCGCGTTGCGGTGTACATAGGCGACGACATGGATGCACCTAACCCGGACTCCGGCGAGGAGTACATGCACACGAACACGCAGGTGTTCGGCGTCTTAGATGAGCAGAATCGCTTCGCGGGTGGCGATGAATTCAAGCCTCCGTTCAATGCTCCGCCCGAAGGCGCGACTCCCACGATGGACGGATTCGTCACCGACTACATCTCCTTCCTCACCTGGGAGATGGGTCGCCAACCCACCTACGACGAGTACGCGCAGATCATGCAGTGCTACACCCCCGAGCAGGTTCCTGTGCTCAACGGATTGGCACGGGAGTTTGGCGTCTTCGACCACTGGTTCTGTGAAGTTCCGTCGCAGACGTTCATGAATCGCTCGTTCTGGACGGCCGCTACGTGCACACCGCTACCGACCGGTGGAACTGCGAACGCTCCGATCGGTCACTGGATTCACGACAACACCGCTGAGACGATCTTCAACCGCCTCGAGGCCCACGGTCGCACCTGGAAGGTCTACGTCGAGGGAGACACAGGAGCCTCGCTCACCGGCCTTATCCACTGGCCGCAATTGCATGAACGCTTCGCGACTCACTTCGTGCCGTTCAGCGAATTCGAGGAAGATGCCGCCTCGGGCAACCTCCCTGACTTCGCGATGATCGAGCCCAACCTGCTCGTCGGACACGGCGACTACCACCCCGCAGCAGGTGCCGCGCTCGTCAAGGGCATGCAATTGGAAGTCGACGTTCCCTCATCGATCCTGTCGGGAGAAGCTTTTCTGCAGCGACTGTTCGACGCTTACCGCGGTATGCGCTCACCCGATGGCGCCAACGTCTGGAACACGACGCTGCTCATCGGTTGGGATGAGCCAGGTGGCACCTACGATCACGTTCCCCCCGGCCCTGTTCCTGCACCCGATAGGGAGGCGCCCGAGGGTCAGTACGGCTTCCGCTTTGATCGATCGGGATACCGCGTACCAGCGATCGTCGTCTCTCCGTGGGTTGAGTCTGGAGCGGTCTACAACGACGAGCACCGGCACACGTCACTTCTTGCGACCTTGTGCAAACTGTGGGACATCGGCGATGTGTTCACCGAACGAGACAGGGCCGCCAAGCCCATCGACTACGTGTTCAGCCGCGAGACGCCGACCGACCCCGACACTTGGGGAGTTCCGCGAGCGAACCCTGTGCCCGAGTGGCAGATCAACTGGGAAGCCAACGATCGCACCCTGAGCAATCTGGGCAAGGTCGCCATCCCCGGCCTGATTAAGACGGCCAAGGAGAAGGGATGGCCGCTGCCTCCGCAGTTGGAGGATCCCAACTTCCACCTCACCACAAATCTGGCGTTCCACGCCCAGCAGTTGCTGTTCAAGCGCATCTGGCCGCAGTTGGGTCCGCAGGGCGAGGACTTCGATCAGATCAAGGCAATCGTGGCGCAGGATCTCGCGGACGCGGTCAAGCCCGAGAAATAGCTAGCACCCCATTCTCACGTTCGGGGCGCAGTGACCTTGTACGTTGCGGGCCCGGGCCAGCGTTACTGTTTCTCCACGCGTGCACGCGACACCAACCGCAATACCAGCACTTCATTGCAGCAGACGTTCATGAAGTCCTTGCCGATAATCGGATACCCCGAGTGTCATGCGGGTAACAGGACTCTGGAATTCGCGCCGCCAACCTGCTTACGATCGTGGCAACTCTCGGGAGGACACCATGGCTGCCACATCAGAGAACCGAGCGCGTACGACGCGCACCATCACGCGGGCAAGCGCCGTGATCGGTTCGGCAGCTGTAGTGTCGGCGCTGATCGCGGCGCCGGCGTTCGCAGCCGTCCCGCCCTCGACTGTTCTCGGGGTCAATGGGAACAGCAGTGCGATCGGCGGTGACGGTCGGTGGATGGCGTTCTCGACGACTGCCAAACTCGTGGCTTCAGACACTAATGGTCGGCGCGATGTGTATCTCAAGGATCTCAGCGCTGGCACCGTGCGCATCGTGTCCGACCCCGATGGGTCCGCGGGCGTGCGGCAAGCCAATGGTGAATCCGACCCACTCGCCCCCTACGATTCGTCGATCGGTATTTCGGTCGATGGTCAGTACGTGGTGTTTGGTAGTCGGGCGAGCAACCTTGTGGCGCATGACGCCAACGGCAAGATCGACGTCTTCCGGTGGAATCGTGCGAATGGCGCGATCGAATTGGTCTCGGCCAAGGTGGGCTTGCCCACGACGTCGTCCAATGGCAACAGTCAGCATCCGAAGGTGTCGGGCGACGGACGATACGTTTCCTTCCAGTCGTTTGCTTCGAACCTCGTGGCGCCACAGCCTGCTGGCGCGATGAATGGCCCGCAGATTCTGGTGCGTGACATGGTCACCAAGAAGTCGAAGTATGCATCGCTCGCGCCAGGGGGAGTGTTCCCCAACGGTGGCTCGAAGCATGCCGACATTTCGGCCGACGGGAAGTGGGTCGCATTCGATAGTGAGGCGAGCAACTTGGTGGCCGGTGACGCCAACGGAGTCGCCGACGTCTTCCGACGCGGGTTGGTTTCCAACGCAATCACTGTGGTGAGCAAGGCGGCGAATGGAGCTGCCTCTGCCGCACTCTCGACGCGTCCGTCCATTAGCGGCACCGGGCGCTACGTCGCATTCGAATCGGACGGTCAACTTGTTCCGGCCGACAACAACGTCTCGGGTGATGTGTATGTGCGTGACCTCGTGGCGGTGCTTCCGTCTGCGCTCACTGCGCTGGTGTCGTATAACGGCGGCGGTGGTGTTGACGGGCTGGGTGTTGAGGCTAACTTTGCTGCTATCAGCGCGGACGGTTCGCGGGTTGCGTGGTGCTACGACGACACCGGGTTCATGTTCCCGTTGGCCTTCTACTCGACGTGGGCTCTCGGCACGCGCGAGGGTACAGCGCGCTCGCTGCAAAGACTGTCACTCAGCGGAAACGGAAAGGTCGTGGGCGGTACCGAGTGGGAGAACTCAGACAAGACCACGGCGGTTCGGTTCTCGGCGTCCACCGGTAACCCGCGTCCGGCCGTCGCTTTCACTCCGGGCTTCGCAATTGTCACTGACAGCACCAGTGGCGTCGCAAAGGTCACCGTCAACGGAGTGGTGAAGCGTGTGGGCGGAGGCGGCAAGGTAGCTATCGTCGCCGGTCAAAGCATCAAGGTGTGGAACGGTTCTGGGCGCATAAAGTCGGCGGTGGCCTGACCGCCGCCCCCGCCTCATGAGGTTCGGCGACGTCGGGGCAGACGCTTGCGCGGCCTCGGTGCGCGCTTCTTCTTAGGCACGGGCCTACGTGCGACCGCAGGAGTAGTCGTTGGTGTCGGAGCAACTGTTGCTCGCGGACCATCGAGCAACGTGCTGCCGAGGTAGTCCGACGTATCCAGAACGCCGGGCAGAATCGCAAATACTCCGCTGCCGGTGTGCACGAGATATTCATTGAGTGCGTCGTTCGCATCGAGTCGCGTTTGAATTGGCACGAACTGTGCGCGCGGATCGCGCTGGAATGCAATGAACATCAACCCCATGTCGAGCAAACCCGTGACCGGTTGACCTTCGTCGTTGAGAATCGGCCCGGTAATGGGTGCCAGCCCATCGGAGTAGTTGAATCCGCGGCGCAGAATTCTCTCGTTCTCACTGGCAGCGCCGTTGCGCGGATTGGCTACCCGGACGTGACTGTGAATCGGCAGTAACGCTGTCTCTACTCGATCGCGCTCGGCCGTTCCGCCGAACGGAGCGCCGGAGTACTTGCGTCGTCCGTGCACGTCTTCCTGCTCCTTGAGTGATGCGTTGTCCCACGGCTCAACGAGAGTGCGCACCCGGCGGATTACGGCGTAGCTTCCGCCGGCCATCCAGGCCGGAGATTCCGACATCGAAGCCCACACGTTGTTCGCCATCCGTGCCGAATCGTTGGTGTTGAGGTTGGAAGTTCCGTCTTTGAATCCCAACAGGTTTCGAGGAGTGCCTCCCGTCGAGCCGGGTGCACCGCCTACATCGAGGAACCCGCGTTGTATCCAGCGCACATTCGCCCGTATTCCTGCGATGCGAATGAGGTTGCGCACGGCATGGTCTGCTACTTGAGCGCTGTCGGCACAGGCTTGGATGAAAACGTCGCCGCCGGTGCGCTGAGGGTCGAGTTGGTCCTTGCTGAATACAGGAAGGTCGGAGAGAGGTAACGGCCGCTTCGATGTGAAGCCAAAGCGAGAGTCGAACATCGAGGGTCCGAGGCCGAAAGTGAGCGTCAGTCTCGCTGCGTTCTCGTCGACGACCTCACCGGAATCGGCGGGTGCTTGTGAATCTGGTGTCGAGAGTGCTCCCACCGGTTGGCCCTTCGACATCTGGTTCGCGGCGAGAGTCCACTGCTTAAGGAGGGTGCGCAACTCGAAAGCGTTTCCTACCTGCAGATCAATGACCGCCAGCGTGAGGTGTTGCTGGGCCGGAGTGGTGACTCCCGCCTGGTTGGGGCCGAAGAAAGGCAGGCTCGTGGTGCCGCTCGCAGCCTGCGCTGCTGGAGCGATGCCGGTGCCCAGGCCCGCGGCTACTCCGCCAACGACGAGCGCGCCAACGCCACCGGCTCGAAGTAGCGATCTACGCGACAGTCCCGTCGACTGGGCGATGTCGGTTTCTGAGCTGGTCATGCGCGCTCCTCTGGGCCGTAGGTGTGGTGCTTCCTTCGGCGATTGAAGTGCACTGCATGAGCCCCGTCACCCCCAAACGGCCCAATTCCAGTGAACCTCAAGTCAGACGCAAGCCAACTTCGAGTGAGCCTGCAGCCAATCTCCAGTTTCGGCCGTTTCTGGGAAGTTGAGGGGGGCACCGTTGTTGGAAAGAGCACTGCTGGAAATAGCACTGCGGCTCCCATCCCGTTAAGGATGAGAGCCGCAGTGAGCGTGCGATGAATTACGGAGTGTTCGACTTAACGCTCCACACTTCGGCACCTGGAGTCAAAGGAGCGAGTAGGTCGCCCCCAGCAGGTTGGAAGTCGGGAGCGATGATCGCCGACGCCGTACCGAAGTACAGATTTCCGTCGGTGCCCTTCTCGATAGTGCGGATTCCGTAGTTCCACAAACCGAAACTCACCGGAAGCGCCTTCTGCTGCCAGTTGACGGCATCATCGGAGTAGAACAACTCAGCCGAACCGCGGGGAAGAAGCCCGAGGATGTCCTCGCTGAACGTACCGAGATAGATGCGTCCGAGGTACTCGTTCATCGACCACGGGTAGGCGTTGGCCGAGTTGCCAAAACCATCAGTGGTCAGTGTCGAGAAGTTCGACCCATCACCCGTTCCGTTCCAGAGGAACAACTGGAATCCGGCCTGGCTGTTGGCGTCGTCTGCAGCAACGTCCGCGAGACCGACGAACAGTCCCTTGGAGCTGGTGAACAGTTCCAACACGCCCAGCGTTCCGACTGCACTCGGCAGGTTCGGAATCAGGGTGGGGTCGGCGGTGGGCACGATGCATAGTGCGGTGGGTGCACACGGAGGGGTGACGCCCGGGTACTGGTAGAGGTAGTCCTGATCGACGTTACCGCCGAGACCGATGATCAGCTTGCCGTTGAGAACGGCGAGCGTCGTGACACCGGTCTTGCTGAACTTCTTCACCAGTGCCCAGGTGTCGTTCGTTGAGTCGTACGACCACAACTCACCACCGGCAACATTGAAGGTGCCGACGTAGAGCTTGCCGTTGAAGGTGGCCATCGAGCGAATCGACACGTTGGTGTTACCCGAGTTCGCTGCCTGCGTGCGAGTGGTGGCACAGGGGCCAGACACGGCGCAGGAAGCGATCGGAGCGAACGACTTGCCGTCGGTTGACTTCATGACCTGCACGCCGGGGAAGTCCCAACGAGCATCACCGGCGAGCTGACCGTTCCATGAGCCGAGATTGATGCCCATCACGAACGAACCGAGGTCAGAGCCTGCGTACAGCGCACTGTCGTGCGTCTGCATGATGCGGAAGCCCTGCGAGTTGGTGCTGTCGACCTTCTTGCTCCATGTCTTGTACCGGTAGTCGTAGCGCCAGATTTCAGCGTAACGAGTGTCAGCGGCGGCACTGGTCGGTGTGCCAGCGGTGCCACTATCGAACAACTCGAGGCACGCAAGTCCCTTGTAGATGGCAGGAAGTGCCAGAGCGGGGTTCGCTTCACATCCCTGGACGAGGGGTGTGGGGTTCTGAAGCGCGTTGTAGTCGAAGAAGGCGTTCTTGGTACCCACGAGGAGGCCGCCGTTGAAGTCCTTCATCGACCACGCGTACTTGTTCCACACGTCGCCAAAGCCGCGTCCCACTGGTGTGTTGGTACCCGAGACCTTGGAGGCCATCTGGTCGGTCCACGGTGAGGCCGAGCACTTCAGGGAGAAACTCGACGACAGGCTGAGAGGCGTGATTGCGCCGTTGTTGTAGGTGACGGACACCTTGAACTTGAGGGTGACGTTGTCCTGAGCCTTCTGCGAAGGAGTCTGACCGGTGCCCGTGCGCGGGTCGCCCTTGAGGCGAGCGTCGAGGTACAGGTCACCCTTGAAGTAGGTCGTGGAGTTTGTCGCCGCGCGAACGACGAGGCGAGCGTCGAGGCGGTAGGTGATACCCGACGTTGCGCCGGTGCCTGTTCCGCGTGCGTCAACCTCGAACTTGAGCCGACTAACACCCCGCTCAGTTTCGATGCGCGCCTTGACGGTTCCGTCAACGAGCAGGTTGACCGGCTCGCCGTATGTGATGCGCGTGACTGCAGGGTTGGCCGTGGGCGCGTTGAAGACGGCGCACGGGTTGTTGACATTGGCCGGTACCTGGAATGGGGTACCCGCGTCTGAGTTCGAATCAGCATGGGCCGGACTTGCGCCCATGATTGCGACCGCGATTCCGACTGCGGCGAGCGCAGCGGTCGCTCGTGAACGGCGAGATTTCAAAGGGGCCCCTAAGTTGGAAATGTGACTGACTGTCACCTAACGTAGTGGGGCGATGGGGCGGGTTGCTGGTAAACCGCGTCAGCAAGCGGCAATCCGTACACGAACGTGGAGCTTAGTGACATTCTGACTACATAGAGTAATAGTTTCTACTCACACACGACGCCGTCGCCATCAAGATCGCGGTACCAGGCGTACTCAGGATCCTGACCCTGGTGGTAGTGCCCGTACCCTGCCGCCTTGGCTTGAAGGCAGGTGACAAAGCGTGGGTCAGTATCGCCAGACACCGGCGTGCTGCTGGCGCGCTGACTACGAAACATATAGGTGCCGGCCGTTGCGATGATCACAACCGCAGCAATGAGCGCAGCCGCTACCCACGCCCAGTGGCGCGCGCGGTGAGGAGAATGCGAGTCCTTGGTAGTGGCACCGGTGGGCACGTCGATTGCCGGACGCAGGCAACGAACAAGTGCCGACAGATCATCGACCGTGGCGGGCGGATTGTCAGTCTCTTGGTTCACCAGTGCCGAACGAATGATTTCCAGCGGCTGTGCGGACAGGTCGTTCTTGTCGAGAATGATCCAGCGAGGGCATTCGGGAAGTGACAGATCGCGCGGGATCGTCGAATAGGGAAACGCGACGAGATGCGCCATGCGAACGCGACGCCGATCCCACGCATCGCGGCTATCAAGGTACGAACGAAGCGAGTACTTTCCTCGACGAGCTTGTCCCACTGGATCGATGGGCTTGCTGACTGATCCGTGTTGTACCCAGTCGGT
Organism: Actinomycetota bacterium; assembly: GCA_026393115.1. Classification (GTDB taxonomy): domain Bacteria; phylum Actinomycetota; class Actinomycetes; order S36-B12; family CAIYMF01; genus CAIYMF01. Next base: position 54,771 of record JAPLAU010000024.1, on the reverse strand, counting down.
GCCGTTGTGAGTAACTCGCCCACCCTTGACTTCGATGACAGCGATTCCGGCGCCGCGAAGTCCCACGATGATGTCGCCTTCATGGTCACCAGCGTGGTCAGTGAGTCGCAGGTTGGCAAGGAGTACGTCGTCGGGGCCGAGGTTCGCGCGCAACACCTGCCACACGTCGAGTTCGGCCGATGATCGAAATGCTGGCTCTGCTGGCTCGACGGTCATGAACTCCTCCCCACGTGTGGCTGCGCGCTAGCGAGCGTATCGGTCGTTCACCACGCAGGTAGGTGGATGGTGGATGCCTAGATGTACTGGCGGCGCCGTAGCCACCCCATCGCGGGGGCTCCCCACAATGGCGGCAAATAGAACGTGATCGCCCGGTAAGCGAGAGCGATTGAAAGGGCCGTTGTTGAAGGAACCCCTATCGCAGTGAGGCCGAGAGTGAGCGTTGCCTCAACAACGCCGATTCCGCCGGGTACCGGTGCGAGTCCGTTGAGAAGTGCCGCCGCGGTGTTGATGAGAATGAGTTGCGACCACGTTGCCGATTCGCCGAAGGCCAGCATGCAGACACCGAGCACACCCGCTTGCACGAGTTGGGCTCCTAGGTTTCCACCAACCATTCGAAGGATGTTAGAAGGTCTGCGCAGCACGTCGAGTGCCGAGTACATTTCATGTGCTTGTTCGCGCAGCAGGGTGACGCCTTGTCGCACTCGCTCAATCACACGGCGTCGCGATTTCGGAATCGCGAGTGCGATGAGAACGCCGACGAGGAAGAACGCCGCGATGAGCACGATGAGCCCCATCAGACTCCACGAACTCGTGGTGCTCGACGTATCGGTGGTTGAACTGTCGGTTGAGGTGGTGGGCTGTGTTGTGAACCCCGGAACGGGCAGAAGCAGGATCGCAATGATGAGAACGAACTGCACCAGTAGTCCGATGAAACTCGCTATCGCACTCGCGGCGACCGAGCGGCCGGGAGCCAATCCGAACTGTTGCAGGAATCGCGCCCACAACGCCAGTTTGGCGGCCGTCGACGGAATGACTACCTGAATGAATCCGACGGCGTACTCAAAGATCAACACCGGGAAGTACTTGAGTCGAACAGTGACTGAACCCATTTCAGCGACGGCGAAGAAGACCTGAATGAACAGTGACAACACCAATGCCGCGGCCAGTATCGCGTAGTTGGCATCAGCGAGTGCCGAGATGACTTCCTGCCAGTCGACCTGTGCGACCAGGCCAATCAGGGCGGCGGCCAGCACGATTCCGATGGCGGTCCAGATCATTCGTGCGGGAGTGACGCGACGCAGTTCAATGCGCTTGGGAACCTCTGTTCCGGCTGCCGACGCGAGTGATGCGGAGATCTCGTCGATACTCACGGGCGATTGTTTGAGTTGACCTCGCTGCTGGCGGTTGAGCACGATCGACTGCAGGTAGGGAAGTGCCGTGGTCACTTTCTCTGCGCCGAGCACTTCCAGGGCGACGCGTGACGAACGGTCGACGCCCGCAGCGAGTGCGGTGACCACCAGCAACCGAGCGGTGTCGACACCAGCGTCGTCTTCGTCGAGACCGACGCGGCCCTCTTCAAGATCGGTGATGGCCCAGGTTCCGTCGCTTCGCTCAACGAACGAGTGGTCGGTGACTCCGCCATGTGAAATACCGGCGGCGTGCAGTGCCTTCACGCTTTCCATGATTTGCGTGAGAATCGCATCGGTCACTTCGTCGTCGCCAAGGCCGTCGAGTGTGCGTACTGGCCCTTCCAATACGAGTAGTCCGTCGCCTCCCACGGAAACACCTGCGGTGAGCACACCGAGCACCGAAACTCCCGCACGTTCTGCGAGCAGAGTGACCATCGCTTCGTGCTCGACTGCCTCATCGCGACCGCGACTGAGCGATACCTTCTCGCCTCGTCGTCGCACCGCGGTCCAGAGAGAGCCGGCCACGTCGGCTTGCTGCGAGTCGCGTCCGTACACCTTGATCAGACACGAACGTCCGTCCGCTGCTCTTGCTGACGCAGCCTGAGCGCCCGACAGTTCGATAAGTGGTGGACCGACGTCGTCGACGGGAAATGACAACTCCGCGAGTCCCCATGCGATCTGGTCGGGGGTCAGCAATCCTGCGGTCGAGCCTCGAACCAGTCGCACGATAGTGGCCGCGAGTGCGCCCACGGCGAGACCGGCGAGGGCGCCCGTCGGGTAACTCAAACCCAGTGCCACCGCTGACAGTGTCCCGGCCAGCAAGATGATGTCACCGACCTTGCGAAGTGCTCCGGTGAGTTCGGGAGCGATCGCCAGTACGACGGCCGACGCGACGGCCACTCGCGCTGCAACGGCGCTGGGAGTCGGATCGGTCGTCACCATCGACTGCCACAATTCGGCCGGCGAGGTTCCCTTGAGCGCTCCTACGGCGAGTGCGAGGACGACGGCGAGAACGCCAGCGATGACACTGGAGAGAGCGAGTCCACGTCGACCCGGACGAATCAGTGCGGTGACGACGAGGATCACCGACCACAGCAGCAGGCTCAAGTACGACAGCGACCACACCAAACCGATGAGCGGATCAAGACTCTGAAGAGCCGTGCTGATCGCGGTATCTGCAGATGTGGGGGACTCGCTCAGGAACAAAACGAGTACGACGATGGCGAATGAAATGGCGAAAAGGAGGACATCGGTGGTTCGACGGTGGCGCGGCGCACCCGGCGCCGACGCGAAGGCGCGAAGCCGCGGTGCCGAGGCCCCCGGCATGTCGCTCACGTGGTGATCCTCTCAGTCAACCCCCGTCATTGGTCGTGTGCGACACGACCAACCAGTGTTCATGTTCTGAGGCGCTGGTGAGCGGAAATCAGCCCAGACGCCAACTTCAATGGGCTCTTTTGTCGTATGGGTAGTCTTCGCGCGGTCAGTACAGTGAGGTCGTGACCGGCTCGGAACCGACAGTGCGGCTCCCCCTGCAGGTACGAGTGCGCGGGCGCCTGCTGCGGTCGAAGCTGATTCCCGGTTGGGTGAGGCAGCGCAGTGCTCGCCTGTCAGGTTTCTCTCGTGAGTACCGGCTTGTTGGTTACTCAGATGACGCGCGCTCGCAGATCAGTAACCGCGACGGGTGGCAGCAGGTGCCCGTCGTCGCAAGGCAGCACGCCGCGTGGGAGCACCTTCTTGAGAGTCTGGCGGCCGGAGACACGCCTCGAGTCGACGTCGACAACCTTCGTGTCGCAGCGTTTCGCGTCGTGTCGCCACACGATGTCGTGCTCGAAATCGGATGCGGCAGCGGCTACAACGCGCGACTTCTCACCTCGTTCGAACCGTCTGTGCGGTACATCGGACTTGACTCGTCGAGTGCTGCGATCACCTACGCTCGCCGCGTCGACGACGCCATGCGCTTGGTCGCTGCCAATGCGCTCCGATTGCCATTGAACGATCGCACTGTGAGCGTTGTGCTCGATGGGGCGGCACTGCTTCACATCCCGAGGTGGGAGGACGCGCTTCGTGAAGAATGCCGAGTCGCTTCTCATGCAGTCATCCTGCATAGCGTGACCGTGACTGACGCCTCCACAACGGCTTTCTTGACTAAGCGCGCCTACGGTTACGTTGTCCCCGAGGTAGTCATCGCGCGTTCGGATCTACAGGCGGTGCTTGACGGGTGTGGATTCGTCGTTGACTGTGTGCTTCCAGGAATCACCTACGACCTAGAGCCTGCCATCGGAATTCCTACGGTGTCGGAGACGTGGGTGTGTCGTCGCGGCTGACGTTTGCAGGCCACGACAGGTCGCCGGCTACGAGGTGGCGCTCGGCGCGACGAATGCTTTGCCTTGATCGAAAACCGCGGAACCCGCGCATTCCGCGTTTCGCTGATTTCGTGGCGGGCCTTGCAGCCTCTGCCGCTGCCAGATCGATGACGTACGGCGTGAGAATGAGTTCGCGCACTGTGTCATTTGCTGTCGTGTGATAGATCGACACTCGGCAGACGTAGCGTTGGTCAACTCTTCGAATTCCATGCATGTGGAAGAACAGCAGAGGCTGTTCGTCAACGAGTACCGAGTTTGTTTCTGTGTGTGTAATGGTGTGCGAGCCGATATTCCAGGGAGCAACATCGGCGCCGGGATGTCCGATGACGTGCACGCCTTCGGCAACGTCTGCGAAGGAATCGAGGTACCCCTGATCGGCGAAGCGGCCGTCAATGGCTCGATCACGACACCACTCCAAACAGCGTTCGCCCCACCATTCCAACACTGCACGGCCGCGCTCGTCGGCACGAAAGCTGACCCATCCGACGTTGTAGGTGCCGAAGCGAGTGAGTTCCTCAAGGCCCGGGTTAAATCGATGCGCGATGATGCCGACACTCGAATGAGCGAGTTCGTCAAAGACCGGTTCGGGATTTGAGGCAAACATGAGGTCGGCGTCAAGGTAGGTAGCCCAGCCACTCTCGGCCGTGAGTGTGAGGGCCCAAGCGGTGATCCACGGAGTGCACGTAAAGAAATACTCGGCAGGAGTGCGCTCGGCTTTTCGCTTCAGTAGTGCGGGAAACCGCTGTTCAATTTCACTGACACCAACCGCGATGACATCGTCGATGCCCCACGTTTCGGTTCGGGCGAGGCTCTCGTCGTCGAAGCAGACCACCAGAAGAGGTGCGTGGTCGCCGGCCGCGCGTAGCGATGATGCCATCAAGTGTCCGCGGGCTTCATAGGCGTGATCGAAGTACGTGCAGTAGATTCGCTCCGGCTTCGACTTCACTGCACCCCCTCGCGAGAACGGACGTGTGGCCCCGATGGCAGCGTACGCGTCTGGAGATCAACCGCCGATCGCGATGCATCGCCCATGGCCGGTTGACAGTGATGACGCACGCGCCGTTCGCAGAGCCATGGAGCGCGTACTTGTCAGTGGCCGATTTGTTCGCGGTGGAGAAGTCAGTGGCTTCGAGGTGGAGTTAGGGGACTTCCTCGGCGTCGAGCATGTGGTGGGTGTGGCATCGGGTAGCGATGCACTGGAACTGTCGCTGCGCGCACTGGGGATTGGGATTGGTCATCGTGTGGTGACGGTGGCCAACGCTTGCTACTACTCCACGGCAGCCATCTGCGTGGTCGGCGCAACCCCGGTACTCGTTGATGTTGACCCGGTTGATGCATTGATCGATGTGGTCCAGCTGCAGCAAGTGCTCGGCGGGGTAGACGCTGTCGTGCTCACGCATTTGTACGGTGATGCCAGTCGTGGGCCGCAGGTCGCTGCGCTCTGCCGTGCCGCTGGAGTGCCCCTGATCGAAGATTGTGCGCAGTCAGTCGGTGCCGCAGTGAATGGTGATCGTGCAGGTGCTTTGGGAGACATTGCAGCGATGAGTTTCTATCCCACCAAAAATCTGGCCGCACTCGGTGATGGTGGAGCGGTAGTCACGAACGACGCCGGACTGGCCGCAACGGTGCGGCAGCGGGCGCATCACGGGTGGGGCAGGAGATTTGAAGTAGTCGCGGAGGGGGGCAACTCGCGTCTTGATGAAATGCAGGCAGCGATTCTGCGCGAGCGCCTGCCGCTACTTGACCGCGCTAACGGTCGGCGCCGTGAGATCTGGTCGGCATATCGTGACGCCGTGAGCGGATCAACGGCACGAATGGTGGGCGAGGCGACAAGTGCCTCGCATGCGGCGCACTTAGCAGTGGCACGAGTTGAGAACCGAGTTCGGGTTCGAGAGCTCCTCGCTGCCGCCGATGTTGAGTCTGACGTGCACTACCCAATTCCTGACCACCACCAGCCCCTGTGGCAGTCGCGGTTCTCTGTGCCGCGCCTGCCCGTTACTGAGGGTGTGACGCAGTCACTACTCTCCGTCCCGTGCTACTCGTCACTGACCGACGCCGAGGTTGAGCGAGTGGCGAGCGCTCTGAAGTTCGCGGTGATGACCTGATGCCGTTGTTTTCGTTGGTGTCGTTGACCTCCATTGTCGATGAGCGTGGCCACGTTGCTGTGGGCGATGTGGGCGGGTCGATTCCATTCGAGGTGCTTCGATTCTTCACGGTCAGCGGTGTTCCGGTAACAACAGTGAGAGGCGGCCATGCGCATCGTGAATGTCACCAGCTCTTGGTCGTGGTGAGTGGGTCAGTTCGAGTCGATATTCGAGATTCGGCGGGCACTCATACAGTCCTGTTATCGGATCCGGCCGAGGGTGTACACATTCCGCCTGGGGTCTTTGCTCGGCAATCGCAGTTCACCCATGATGCGGTACTGCTGGTTCTGGCAAGTCATCCCTACGACCCGGGCGACTACATCGACGGGTCTGATGTCGGGTAAGGGCTCTTCCCCGACGTACCATGGCAAAGTGAACCCTCGCTCAGACTGGAAGCGCTCCGCCGTGCTGCGACGTACGGCGTTCGTGGCGATGCTGGGCTTACTGTTGGTACTCGTTCCGAGTGCGGCGGTTGCTCCGGCCCAGGCGGCGAGTGCGCCAGTGGTGAAGTTGGTTCGCAGCTCTTTGCCCACGTGGTGGGATGTGCGTACCTCCTTTGGGGTCACGGTCTCGGGCGCGATTCCGCCGAAGTCAACGCTGGCGTTGCAGGCCAAAGCTCCGGGGTCGTCTCTGTGGAAGACCGTGTCGAGTGTGCCGGCGGTGTCGAGTAAGGCAATGTCGTTCATCCCCAGCCGGTCTGGTGTGTGGCAGGTTCGCGCCAACCTGATCACTGCGGGAAAGGGCATCATCAGCACTGCGCGGTCACTGACTGTTCAACCGGCCCCCGTCGCCCCTCCGGCAGGAACGGTGGCCGTGGGCGCGTGGTCAGTGGGCGTCAATGAGGGTTTCGCTGAGAGCAAGCCGAGCAAGGACTTTGGCAGTGTGCGCCTCTGGGATGCGGGCGTGCTGTGGCGCAATATTGAGACTGCAGCGGGTGTTTACGACTGGAGCGTGCTTGACGCTGAGGTCGAGACTGCCCGTGATCGTGGGCAGAAGGTTGTGTATGTCTTCGGCGGAACTCCGACCTTCTACGCCGTCGACAAAGATAAGCCGGGCGCGTACGGGCCCGGTAGTGGGCAACCGCCTAAGGACCCTGCAGATTTCCGCCGCTTCGTCGATCAGGTGATGGCGCGCTACGGAACCACCACCGATCACGGTCACGGCATGATCGAGGCCTACGAGGCCTGGACGGAAATGAACTACGCGGGCTTCTGGCAGGGGCCGGCTCAGACGGTCGCCGACATGACTCAAGCGGTGCACGATGCCGCCGTCGCCCGAGCGGCGGTCACTCATGAGGCCCGCGCCCTCGTGCTGGCTGCGTCGACGACGTCGCCGCGCTGTACGCACTGTCTGATTCCTGCGTTCGGGCAGTATCTCGACGCCCTCGCGAAGTACCACTGGCCTGTTGATGCAGTGAGCGTTCACGTGTACCCGACTTTGGCTCAGGACGCCTCGGGTGTGGTGGGTCTCGCGGGACAGATGCGGCGCATGCTCACCGAGCGAGGTGCCTCACCCACGCTTCCGATGTGGAATACCGAAGTCAACCTCAAGGCATCTTTCGTCGCCGGCTACACCGTGGCGCAACCGTTCACCGATGCTCAGGTGCGGTCAGAGTTCGCGAAGACGGTGGTCTGGGGCTTGAGTGCCGGTATGTCGCGTACGCATTGGTACATGTGGTCTCCGGTCAACACTGCCGCCGCCATCACACTGCACGAACGCACCATCGCAACGGCCACAGCCAACACATTGAAGTCGTGGCTCGGTGGTGCAGTAACGATGAAATCGTGCGTCACGTCGACGAGTCGCGTAGTGACATGTCAGTTGACGACGGCCAGCAAGCTTCGACGTTGGATCGCTTGGAGTAAGTCGGGCACTGCGAAAATCACGATGCCGACCAAGATCAAGACGCGCAAGCCGCTAGCGGGACCGAATACCACGGTTGCTTCAACCATCGTCAGTGTCGGTACTGAACCCGTTCTGCTTGTTCCCTAAGCACCTTTAGATCTCGCCGTCGAGTGACTCAATGCCTGCGGGGCCACCGAGCGCGGCACCTGCCGGGTAGTCGTCGTACGAGCGCGGATCTTCCGCCGGTTCAACGTGGGTGTCGACAATTGCGTGAGGCAGCGCCTCGCGAACGGCGGCCTCGATTTCTTCCATGAGGTCATGTGACTGCTGCACCGTCCAGGCGCCCGGCACCAGCACGTGCATTGAGACGAATTGGTCGCGGCCGGATTCGCGCGTTGTGATGGCGTGGAAATGCACATCGTCGGATACGAATGGTTCGAGCGCTGTCTGCACGGCGGCCCGTTCGGCTGCCGGTAGTGCGGCGTCGAGCAGTCCACGACCAGCCCGACTAATGAGTCGCCCGCCGGTGATCAAGATGTTGATAGCAACCACGATGGCGATGATGGGGTCGAGTCGCAGCCAGCCGGTGAGACCAACGACCGCAACGGCGGCGACCACTCCGACGCTCGTCCACACGTCGGTCATGAGGTGCCGGCCATCGGCTTCAAGAATGAGCGAGCGCTGCTGACGGCCCACTCGAATCAGCAGCAGGCCCACGGCGAGGTTGATTCCCGTGGCGACAAGGGTGATGACCAGACCAATGCCAAGACTTTCCAGTTCCTGCGGGTGCTGGAGTCGACCGATGGCTTGCCAGATGATGAGGGCGGCCGCGATGAAGATCATGACGCCTTCTGCGCCTGCCGAAAGGTATTCGACCTTGCCGTGCCCGAAGTGGTGACTTTCGTCGGCCGGCCGTGAGGCAAAGCGCAATGCCACCAACGCGATCACGGCGGCCACGAGATTGACACCGGATTCCAGCGCGTCAGAAAGCAGGCCCACTGACCCGGTGAGCAGGTAGGCGCCGGTCTTGAGAGAGATGGTCGCTAGAGCAGCAGCAATTGACAACCACGCATAGCGCGTGAGTTGGGTCGAATGTGAATTCGCCGCCGTCACGACTGCATCCTCCCACTACTAAGCGGCCCTAGAGTGAGGAGTATGGAGGGACTTTTCTCACAGGTGCTGCCACTAGCGCTGGGTGCCATGGTGAGTCCGACGCTCCTGACCTTGCAGGTGCTGGTGCTGTCGTCACCCGTCAAGCCCAAACTCAAGGCGTGGGCACTGACTCTGGGTGCGGCGCTCACACTTATTCTCTATGCCGTTCTCGGCGTCACTGTGCTCAAGTCCGTGGGCAACGGCGAATCGTCGAACACCGAACACAGTTGGACGTACATCGTTATTCGAGTCGTGTGTGGGGTCTTGCTTTTACTCCTCGGGCTTCGAGCCCTACGGGGTAAGCCCACGGCGGGAGAGAACCACCAGTCGAAAGTGAAGACAAAGTTAGCCAGCGCAGGCCCGTTGTTTTACCTGCCAGTCGGCCTAGTGGGCATGCTCACCGATGTCTCCTCTCTCATTTTGTTCCTACCCGCTCTGCATGACATCACCCGTTCGAGCGCTGATACCGCCGCGAAGGCACTCGTTTTCGGGTTTCTTTACCTCATGGTGATGCTGCCCTTGCTCCTTCCGGTGCTGCTGGTTACCGTCATGGGATCCAAGGCCGATGGCATGCTGGCGTCTCTCAACCGCTTCGTGTCGGCAAACTCTCGCCGCATCAATGCCGGAATCTGCTTCTTATTCGCGGCATACCTACTCTGGAGTGGCGTTTCCGCGTTCATTCATCGTTGACGGCAGTGCCGATCAAGCGGCACATCGCTTCGATTGTGGGCAACTCACCGTTCACTGCTGCTTCCGTGATCTCAGCGGCCTAGACTTTCGCGCATGGCTGACCTGACTCTTGGCGCACAAATTGACCTCGCTACCGGGCAGAAGAGTGAGACGGCGAGCATTCTGCCCACGTCCGAACTCACCACGCACGGTGTCATCATCGGAATGACCGGGTCGGGTAAGACGGGTCTGGGAGTGGTCCTGATTGAGGAAGTCCTCAGTTCCGGAGTTCCCGCGCTGCTGATCGACCCGAAGGGCGACCTCACCAATCTGCTGCTGCTGTTCCCCGGGCTCACGTCCGAAGAATTCCGACCGTGGGTCAACGAGAGTGACGCACAGAACGCGAGCCTCGGACTCGACGAGTTTGCCGCGCAGCAAGCCACGACGTGGCGCGAAGGGCTGGAGGGCTGGGGGATTGGGCCAGAGCGACTCGCGGCGCAGAAGGCGGCGGTCGAATTCGCCATCTACACGCCCGGTTCCACGGCGGGTCGCCCCCTGAACATTGTGGGCTCACTCCAAGCGCCGCCTGTTGGAACCGACCCCGAAATCGTCGGTGACGAAATCGACGGATACGTCACCAGCATGCTCGGCATGCTCGGAATCAGTGGTGATCCGTTGTCATCGCGCGAACACATCCTGCTCGCAAACATCATTCAGAATGCCTGGTCGCAGGGTCAAAGCCTCGAACTCGCCGACTTGTTGGCCCAGGTACAGCAGCCGCCCATGCGCAAACTCGGCGTGCTCGAACTCGATGTGTTCTTCCCGCCAAAGGACCGCATGGAATTCGCGATGAAGATCAATGGCTTGCTTGCATCGCCGTCATTCGCAACGTGGCTGCAGGGTGAGCCCATCGATATCCAGTCGCTGCTGTTCACCGCCGACGGTCGCCCACGTTGCGCCGTCATCACCACAGCCCACTTGTCAGATGAGCAGCGGCAATCGGTGACCTCACTGGTGCTCTCGAAGTTGGTCACCTGGATGCGTCGTCAGAGCGGAACGTCGGATCTGCGCGCTCTGCTCTACATGGACGAGGTGGCTGGCTACTTGCCGCCGACCGCGAACCCGCCCACCAAGAAGCCGATCATGCTCTTGCTCAAGCAAGCGCGTGCCTTCGGTCTCGGTGTGGTGCTCAGCACGCAGAACCCTGTCGACCTCGACTACAAGGCTTTGTCGAATACGGGTATCTGGATAGTGGGTCGCCTTCAAACCGAACAGGACAAGAAGCGCCTTCTCGACGGATTGTCGAGTGCGACTGGGGGAGTCGATGTCGGCGCCGTGAGCGAGACGCTCGGCAACCTCGGCAAACGCCAGTTTGTGATGCGTCGAGCCAGTAAGAATGCGCCCGAGGTCATGACGAGCCGTTGGGCGATGAGTTACTTGCGTGGACCGCTCACGCGTGAGCAGATCGGACAGATTGAGCGTGCTCCCGCGGCTCCCGCGCCACCCGCGGCTCCCGCGGCTCCCGCCGTTGAAGCGGCGGAAGCTCCGGTCACTGCGGCCGCTGACGTTCCCTCCGCTCCCGCCCCTGAAGCTCCGGTCACTGCGGCCGCTGACGTTCCCTCCGCTCCCGCCCCTTCAGCTCCTCTCTCTCCTGCCGCTCCGGTCACGATGGGCGATGACGAGTCCCCGGTGATGCCCTCGATCGCGCAGGGGATTCCGATCTCTTTCGTTGATCCGGCGACACCGTGGCTCGCAGAGGTCGGGGCAGTGTCGGGCGGGTCGCATCTGCGTGCGGCGGCGGTGGCGCGCGTGAATCTGCGCTACGACGATCGGCCGAGTAACACCTTGCATAACGAGGAGTACGAAGCGGTCATGCTTCCGCTACCCGAGATTCCGACGAGCGGATCGCTGATCAACGTCGACTACGACGACCGAGACTTCATTTCGGGCGCTCCCGTGGGTGCCGCGTTCGGGTTTGTTCCCGCCGAGGCTAAGAACAAGACGTACTGGACTGCATTGCAGCGAGCCATCATTGACGAACTCACCCGAACTAAGACGACCGAAATTCTGGTGAACCCGACACTCAAGCTGTACTCGCGTGTGGGGGAGACTCCGGAGGAGTTTGCGGTGAGGTGTGACGCTGCAGCTGATCAAGGCGCCGATAAGGCCATGGCTGCGCTGCGTTCGAAGTACGAAACCAAACTCGCCACTGCTCGTGGCAAGGCATCTGATTCGCAAATCACGGCGAATCAACTTCAACAGGAGTTGACGTCAAACTACGGACTCGGTGCCGCAGTCGGCAGCGTCTTGGGTGGTTTGCTCGGTGCCCGCAAGACTCGCGCGCAGATGTCTGCCGAAGCCAAGCGCGAAAAGGCGATGCGCGCCAAGGCTGATGCTGCCGTGGCGAAGACGAGCGCTGCCACTGATGCCGTCACTCTGATTGAACAGCAACTCAACGATGAATTGCTTGCACTTGACGCCGAGTGGGCACAGAAGGCCAAGGACGTCACCACCAAACCGATCACTCTGTCCAAGAGTGACATCACGGTGACTGACTTTCGCTGCGTGTGGATTCCGGTGGCCTGAGCGGCTAGTTCGGGCAGGCTCCCCACATGCCGACCTTGCCCGCTTGTGCCTTGGCCTCGAGCGCTTTGAGGTAAGTGGCATCGCGGTTCGTTCCGCCGAATGTCTGGGTGCGGGCGAAGCCTCCGGTCACCATCAGACCCTGCACGAATCGGCCGTCGGGCATCCAGATGTCCCAGAGTTCGCGCTTGTATTTGTCGATTGTGAAACTCTGGTAAGCAGCCGTGATGCGAGTTCCCTTGGGAATCAGCGTGGTGAGCTTCGCAGTTGCTTCCGGTCCGTAGCACTGCACCGGCGTATTGGGTTTCTTGGTTTCGGGAGTGTCAATACCAATCAGCCGCACCTGGATTTCGGTGCGGTTGCCGGTCTTGGCGCCGATGGTGTCACCATCGCTGATCCACATCACTGTTGCCGTGAACGCGCCTGCTGGGGGCGTGGGCTGATTCGGCGGCATGGCCGTCGGCAGCGCAGTCGGGGTCGGTTGTGGCACTGCCTGAGGAACGAACTTTGCCATCACCCACACGACTGCGTCGAGAATCAGCAGAATCGCACCGATCACGATCACCCACGCGAGAGCGAAGCGCAGGAACCGAGGCACCGTTCAATCATGGCCGAATCGACAGGCAATCTCCTGCTGTGGTGCGCTCACGGGAGGTAATCCACTGGTGGCCCCATGCCGATGACGCGCCGCGGGTGCTCTGCCACACTTGCGTTGTGACTCTTCCTGACTCAGCGCGCGCTCTGATCGAATCTGGGCGCCTTGCACACCTCAGCACCACGAATGCAGATGGCAGTCCGCAAGTTTCAGTGGTGTGGGCCGGCCTTGACGGAGACGACATCGTCGTGGCACACCTCGGAACGGGGGCAAAGATTCGCAACATCGAGCGTGATCCTCGAGTGGTACTGAGTTTCGATGCCGAAGAGCGCAATGAAGTCGGCATGCATTTCACCCTGATCGTGCACGGAGAAGCAACTCTGACTCCAGGTGGAGCACCCGAACTGCTGCAACAGCTGGCGCATGTCTATGTGGGGCCCGACGCGGTGTTTCCGCCATTCCCCGACGCACCGCCTGGGCACATCATTCATATCCGCCCACTGCGAATAGGTGGCGTGGGACCGTGGGTCGACGATTGATTCGTCGCGCACTCTAGGGGGCGGTAGCTCAGTTGGTTAGAGCCCCGGACTCATAATCTGGTCGTCGCGGGTTCGAGCCCCGCCCGCCCCACCCCTTGCGTGTGTAGTTCCGCCTGATGCGTGACACTCCTGTGATGTTGGTGGAGCTGAGTGTCATGGAGCACAGGTATCAAGCGGTGTCGTTCGTGGTCCACGATGGTGAGTCGGTCGTGGAGGTGGCGCGGCGTTTCAATGTGTGGGACTGCCCCGGTCAATTTGAGTGTCTGTTGACGTAATCTGAGTAGGATACTTTTTGCAGATTGTTGCGGAAAGTGATCCTTCGCCCCGCGTAAAAAGTCAGGAAAATGATGAGAATTGCTGTGATTGGCGCGTCCGCGGGGCTTGGGCTCGAGACCGTGAAGTGTGCACTGAGCCGGAACCACGATGTCACGACTCTTTCACGTTCGCACGTCAAAGTCGCTGACGACCGGACCGTTACTGAGGTGCTGGGGAGTGCCACCGAAGAGGCTGACCTCGCCCGTGCTATTGCCGGTGCAGATGCTGTCATTGTTACCTTGGGCCTTGCGAGCAATCGAGAGGTGACCACCCTGTTTTCGGACTGCGCCAAACTCTTAGCGAAGCTGAACGAGGCCGGACCGTCACATGTTCCGTTCTTGTTTGTCAGTGGCTTCGGCGCCGGGGCGAGCCACGATTTCGCGACGCCCGTCGCGAAGCTGCTGCTCAACTACGTATTGCGAAATTCCTACGCCGACAAGACGCGGATGGAAGAAATCGTCGCCAGCTCGAGCATGAATTGGATCGTCGTTCGGCCGGGCAGGTTGCTCGACGGGAAGCTCACGGAGAACTATCGGACCGAGAACTCCCTGTTTCCCGGCATGAAAATCGGCAAAATAAGCAGGGCCGACGTGGCCGCATTCTTAGTGGACCAGGCGGAGAACCCTACTGAGCTGCGTCAGTACGTTGCGATCTCTGCCAAGTAGAAGGAAAACGTTCACTATGTGAAATCAGGCAATCTCTCGGAAGAGTATGTGGGCGATCTTTTCGAAGTGGCCGACGTCGTTGTTTTTTCATCGGCCTACGAAGGCTTTGGCCTTCCCATCCCCCAAGCGCTCCAAGCGGGAAAACTGTGGTTCCCAGCGAAAAGTAGACACGGGACTATGCGATCTTCTTATCGTGCGTGGCCAACGCTATCTCGTAGTTGATCGGACTGACCTGCCCGATCTTGGAATAGCGCCTGGTGCTGTTGTACCAGCGGATGAACTCGTCGATGCCGGCCCGTTGTTCGTCGAGCGTGACGAAGACGTGTCAGTAGTAGAACTCGTGCTTGAAGACACTCCAGAATGACTCTGCGGTCGTGGCGGTAGCTGCGGATCGAGGCACGTGCGGAACTCATAATCTGGTAGTCGTGGGTTCGAGCCCCACCCGCCCAACCCCTTGAGTAGCAACGGCAACAGCTTCTATGAGCGTAGAACGCCCGAATCGGGCCTTCCACGCTCATAGAACGGTGAATTCCCGACATGTCGGCCTGCTGCAGTCAGAGTCGTGACTGCGCGCGCTATCCTCCGGTCATGTCTGCTGTGACGTCGATTGAGATTCAGGGAGTTGCCGTTCTGCGCGTTCGCGGAACGGCCGAACTAGCTTCGGCTCAGGTGTGTGACGATCTGGCTGAGGCGTTCTCGCAAATCCGTGAAGCCGTCGGCCGGACTGTTGTCGTTGACCTAGGTCACGCAAGCGCGGACGAAGCGTTGGTCGCCCTGCTCGAGGTCGAAACGCAGCATCGGGCAGAAGTTGGCGATCGGCTGTTAGTCGTCTCCACCGATGAGCAGGTGCGCAGCGGCCTGCAAGCCAGTGGCTCGTTGGTGTGTGTTGAATCGCTGGACGTTGCGGCGGGTGACTTCGCCCCTGCGGTCGACCCGAAGGCGACTCCGGCCGACCGGCAACGATCAGTCATTCCTCCCATGGATGCGCGCGGCTTCTAGAGGGAACAGTGGCCGTTGGCCTGCTGGCAGTCATCTGAACGCGAGGTAGCGGTTGTCACCCTTTTGGATGACTGACGCGCGAACTGGACATGACCTGACGTACGCTGTCGGGATGGACAGCAGCCTTGGCGCGTCAGCGCTGATTGGCACGGTACATGTGTACTGCTGCGACAGGTGGTGCGGTTCGTTCAATTCCGAAGCCGATGCGCAGGAGTGGCTGGCCACTCGACCTGATTGCGATTCCTTCACGCTTCTGCGTGAATCAGTCGTCGCCACGCATTCGGTCTGACCGTCGCGCCTTGGCGTCGGAACTTCACCGACCGTCCATACGCATGGCATGGATTCGCAAGGTCCGATGCCTAGTGTCTGCCGTGTGAGAAGCCGACTAGTTGATCCCGTCCAAGGTCTTGTGAACTGGCGGGAGATGGCCGCGTGTCGCGACACTGACCCTGACCTCTTCTTCCCCAACGGCGTCGGGATGGCTTCTCAGGTGCAATCTGACCGTGCGAAAGCGGTCTGTCACGGCTGCCTCGTGGTTGATCGCTGTCTCTCCTTTGCACTGCGCTCCGGGCAGGATGAAGGCATCTGGGGAGGCCTCACGCCAGAGGAACGCCAGCAGTCCCGCAGGTCACTTGGGCAGACTCAATGCAACTCCGGACCTCATCACGGTGTGCCGGTCAGCCAATCCGCGTGAGATGAGACCTGATCGTCGGGGTGAATAAGCAATTCGTCCCGAAGGTTAGCTCGCACTTCGGCGTCTGAGTTCTCAACCTGTGCGACCTGGAAACCGTCACTCACCTATGAGATCGGTCACTGGTGGGTTGTCATCCGCTCTGGGGTGCGTTAGAACGGCTGAGTGCGCACAGTGGGTGAGACGTGAAACCGGCTCGATTTGACTACCACCGCGCGTCCACCACACTCGAGGCCGTTGCACTCATTGATGATCTGGGCGAGGAAGCCAAATTCATCGCGGGCGGGCAGTCACTCGTTCCGATGATGAACTTCCGCTTGGCGCGGCCCAGTGCGCTCATCGACATCATGCACATTGGGGATCTCGACTCGATTCAGCGCGACGGTGACGCGCTGGTGGTGGGTGCCTTGACGCGTCACCGAACTCTCGAGACATCCACTGATCCAACTCTCATGGGCGGATTTGCACTGCTTCCCACCGCGGCACGATGGATCGGCCACACTCCCATTCGTACGAGGGGAACCATCGGCGGAAGTCTCATGCATGCGGATGCGTCGGCCGAATGGTGCATGATGGCGCGCCTGTTCAACGCGCAGCTGCGTCTGGAAGGCCCCCGCGGGCGTCGCACCGTGGCTGCCGACGACTGGTTCCAAGGAATGTTCTCGACGGCGGCGGATTTCAATGAGCTTCTGGTGGAGATTCGCTTCACCACTCCTCGCCAGTGCGGTGCCCTCGCTGAATTCTCCCGCCGGCATGGTGACTTCGCCACGGCGGCTGTTGCTGTCGCCTTCGACGTGGTTGACGATCGGCTGTGCAATGTCGGAATCGTCATCGGGGGAGTCGAAGGTGTTCCGGTACGTGCCGGTGAAGCTGAGACGCTCTTGGAAGGGGCATCCGTTGGCGCCGTCGACGTTGACGGAGCCGCGCGCAGCGCCGCGGCAGGCGTCGCACCCATGGAAAGTGAGCCGCGTGAAGCCGCGTACCGACGTCATCTCGTCGACACGTTAACGCGCAGGGCGATCCACGACGCACTCGCAACGGGGGTGCAGTGATGGTCACCCTGCCGACGTCTGGAGAGTCACAGCAATGGGTGGGGCAGCCATTGCAGCGACGTGAGGATGCGCGCTTTCTGCGCGGCACCGGACGTTACACCGACGATGTTCCCCACGCCTTCGCTCTGCACGCAGCTTTCGTTCGTAGTCCCATCGCATTCGGAGTCATCCGTTCGATCGATGTAAGGCCTGCGCTGGAGATTCCAGGTGTAATCGCCGTGTTGACGAGCGCTGACCTTGGTCATGCGACTCTCACCGGATTCCTCGACCGCGACGAATTCATCAAGACCGCAATGCCGATTCTTGCCAACGAGCGTGTGCGTTTTGTCGGCGAGCCGCTCGCCATCGTGATAGCGACCAGCCGCTACATCGCCGAAGATGCCATCGAGGCCGTCTCCTACGAGATTGACGAGTTCGACCCCATCGTCGCCATGGACGATGCTCAGAGAACGCCGCAGCCCATTCACGATGAGGCTCCCGATGGCGTTCTCGTCGATCTTCGAATGTTCAACGACGATGAACTTGAGGAGGTCTTGGCTACCTCGCATGTCGTAGTTGACGAGACCTTCCGCAGTGGACGTCTCCAGGCGGCTCCGATGGAAGGGCGCGGCTGCCTCGCGGAGTGGATTGATCGCGATGACCAACTAGTTGTGACCGTGTCAACGCAACTTCCTCATCAGGTGCGAACAGGCATCGCCCAGGCCCTCGGCCTCGCCGAACGCCAAGTTCGGGTCATCGTTCCTGACGTCGGTGGCGGGTTCGGATTCAAGGCGGTGTTGGGTCGAGAGGAAGTAGCGGTCGCGGCGGCGGCGCGCATTCTCAGGCGCCCCGTGCGCTGGGCCGAAGATCGACTCGAGAGTCTGACAGCGTCATTCCAAGGCCGTGAACAGGAGTACACCGTTCGCGCCGGATTCACCGAGGATGGAGTGTTGACCGGTCTTGCCGCCGACATTCGATGCAACATCGGCGCCTACTCCGCGTTCCCATTCACCTGTGGGCTCGAGCCCATCATGGCCGCTACGGAGTTCCTTGGCGTCTACAAGGTTCCGCGCTACGCCTCGAGAAGTCGCGGTATTGCGTCGAACAAGCCGCCGTCCAACGCCTACCGGGGAGTGTCACGACCGCAGATCGTGATGGTGATGGAAGGGTTGATGGATCGTGCCGCCGATCGTCTAGGAATCGATCGCGTTGAGATCAGGCGACGTAACACCATTCGCGCCGAAGACTTCCCCTACTCCGGGCCGAACGGCATCACCTACGAACCCGGTTCGTATCTTGAAGCGCTGGAACTGTGCGCCGCACAGGTTGAGGCAGCGGGATGGCGGCAACGCTGCGAAGAAGCAGCGCCGGGGTTCATTCGTGGAATCGGCATCGCCAATTTCTCCGAACGCAACGCCTATGGAACGGCGACGATGGGCTTGCGTCGGATGCCGATGACGCCCGGATTCGAAGTTGCGCACCTCGCGATGGATGCTAGCGGTGACGTCACTCTTACGAGCGGAACGTGCAGTGCTGGGCAAGGTCACGAGACGACGTTCGCGCAAATCGTCGCCGACCGCCTGGGAATCGCGCCCGATCGAATCCAACTTCGCCAAGGAGATACCGACCTCACCAGTTTTGGATGGGGAACATTCGCTGGGCGATCGCTAGTAATAGGTGGAGGTGCCGCGGCAGTTGCGGCGCGCAGATTGGCCGTGCAACTGCGGGAGGTCGCGGCGCAACTGCTCTCGGTGGACGCAGATGATGTTGAGTTGGTGAACGGTCACGCGAGAGTTCGCGGTACCGGTGCGTCGATTTCCATTGACGAAATCGCCAAGACCGTGCACTTCCGTTCGCATCTGCTTACAGATCGCGAAGAGTACTTACTAGAGTCGCACGGGTCAGCTGACCCCTCGGGCATGTTCTCGAACGGATGCCATGCAGCCCTCGTCGAGATCGACGCCGGTACGTGCGCAGTGCAGGTGCTGGACTACCTCGTGGTTGAAGACTGTGGCGTGATCGTCAATCCGCTTGTGGTTGATGGGCAAGTTCGCGGTGGCATCGCGCAGGGTATTGGCGCGACGCTGTACGAAGAAGCGTCGTACTCGCCGGATGGTCAGCCGCTCGCCGGTTCTTTCATGAGTTACCTCGTCCCCACGGCCGCTGAAATGCCGCCCATCTCCATTCATCACCTTGAGACTCCTTGCTATCAAACAGAAACAGGGGTCAAAGGAATGGGTGAGGCCGGAACCATTGGTGCGCCGGCGGTGATCCTGTCTGCGTTGAATGACGCGCTGCGCTCAAGGGATGCCTGGCTCGAACACGTGCCCGTGACTCCTGCCGACATTCAGCGACTTCTTGCACTTCCGACAAAGATGGAGTCCTCGTGAGCGAATCTCGGGAGATCACCCTGACCGT
Organism: Actinomycetota bacterium; assembly: GCA_026393115.1. Classification (GTDB taxonomy): domain Bacteria; phylum Actinomycetota; class Actinomycetes; order S36-B12; family CAIYMF01; genus CAIYMF01. The sequence continues at coordinate 35,353 of JAPLAU010000024.1, read as the reverse complement.
GAATGGCGAGCGGCACCTGATTGTCGTCGAGCCGCGCCGCACCTTGGCGGACGTCCTTCGAATCGATCTGGGCCTGACGGGTACTCATGTCGGTTGTGAGCATGGAATTTGCGGGGCGTGCACGGTGCTGATGGACGACGAGCCAGTGCGTGCTTGCTTGATCTTCGGCGTACAAGCGGATGGGTCCTCCGTTCGCACTGTGGAGGGGTTGGCCGTGAAAGGCGAATTGACTGACCTTCAACAGGCGTTCTCTCGGCATCATGCACTGCAATGCGGATTCTGCACTCCGGGCTTCCTCATGCTCGCCGAGGGATACCTCGCGACGACTCCTGCACCTGACCCCGTAGCAGTGCGAGAGATGGCATCGGCCAATCTGTGTCGGTGCACGGGGTATCAGGGAATCGTCGACGCCATCGTCGAAGTCGCGGAACACAGATTCCGCCAACGGCCGATCTGAACACTCTCGGGACTTCTGGCGCCTGACGGGGGCAGTGGGTCGCGACTAGGATGGGCTCATGACCGAGACCGTTGTTGTGGGATTCATTCGTAGCCCTGAAGGCCAGGCGGCCGTCACCTCGGCAGTCGAGGAGGTGCGACGTCGGTCGGGACGACTCGTCGTCGTTCACTCAGCCCGCGGTGGTGACCACGAGTCGACAGAGCAGACACTCGCCGACGATGAAGCACTCGAGGAACTTGAGGGGCAACTCAACTCCGAAGGTATTGAATTCGCGGTGCGTGCCTTGGTGCGTGGCAAGGAACCGGCAGACGACCTGATTGAGATTGCCGAGTCCGAGAGTGCCGTGCTCATCGTGATCGGCCTGCGCCGTCGTTCAGCAGTGGGCAAGTTGTTGCTCGGCAGCAACTCGCAGCGCATTCTGCTCGATGCCACCTGCCCTGTGTTAGCTGTGAAAGCTGACTAGTTCCAGATCACGGGGTCTCGCGTCGATCACTCAAGCGTCGTGCCCGAGGAGAGTGCCACCCACCGGCCGGCCGAGGTGCCGTCGCTAATGAGTACGCACGCGCTTCCATTGATCCACGCGTAAGCACTGGCATGTGCCGCAGTGCCGCCCGAAAGTGTGACGGCGCGTTCGACGAGATAGTTGATGCGTCCGACAACTCCGCGCATGCTTCGAATTCGAGGGACTTCGGTTACCCAGTAATTCGCGAGTGCTCCGGAAGAGATCTGGTACCAATACGAACCGTGCAACAAAACGCGGGTTCGATGCATGGCGGGGGCGCTGGTGGCCCGGAGGAATCTGACCGTCTTGCGCGTCGTCACCCGACCTGACGAATCGAATTGGAATGCCGTGTGTTTGCCGGCCGCGAATTGAACCGTGCCACGCTGTGCGGCATCCGGATAGTCAGCGTTGAGGATTTCACTGAGTCGAGCAAAGACGGGTGAGTCGGTGAGCGCATTGAGAAAGAGCAATTGGCGAATGTGAACTCCGTGGTAGCGCGCGTGTGATGTGAGTCCGCGCAGTGAGTAATTCGAAGCCCACCCGGCGTTGCGAATAGCTGGAAAGTAGTGCACTACGGTTGTGGCCGCGCCGTCGAAGAGTGCGGCCGCATCGTTAGACGCGGTGAGTTGCCAGTAGTCCCACACCCCGAACAGCGCGAACATCAGGCCGTTGTAGACGTGCTCACTGGAAGTCTCCGGGGTGCGGGGGTACTCCTCAAGCCAGAGGTAACCGTCGGAATCCACCATGCTGACCCAGGGCTCGCTTCCACTCGGCGACAGCATGAGCGAGGCGAAGACACTGTCAGCCGCCGTACGCCAGACAGGATCACCAGTCGCGGTTGAGAGGCGACTGAACAAGGAGAGCGCCTGACCTTCGGCCATCCCCGAGTACCACGGATTGTGAAGTGTGTCGTCGGGGTTGGTGTTGAGATTGAAGTCGAAGTCGTAGGGAAAGAACCATGCGCCGCGTGATTCGACACGACGATCGGCTAGCCGCTGTGCCTGACGCAGTGCGCGCTCAAGAAACCACGGGTTGCTGGTCAACCGGTAAGAGTTGAGCAGGCTCAACCCGTACTGCGCTTGGGCAACCGGATGATCGTGAAGTTGACCATCACCGGTGCGAAACATACGGACACCGTCGGCATCAACGGTTCCTGTTTCGCGAGCGGGCAGGGGAGGTGCGTCGCTATAGGGGGTAGCTGTCGCACTCACCGGATGCGGAACGTAGCCGTCACGATGAAAGTCACCGGGACCGAGTGCGGCGACTGGGGTCAGCAATCCGATCAGAGCGACCGCGATGGTTGCTAAGACAGGCATAATCCCCCTTGAGTGGTGTCTTTCCTAGTAGAACATGCGGGTGTCAAGGCGATCACTGCCTGTAGCGTCTGGGTGGTGAGCGATAATCCATTGGTCAGGGTCTTGAGTGGTGATGACGTGCGCGACCTCGTCACTTTCGACGATGTGATGCACTCACAACGCGAGGTGTTCCGGGCCTTTCATCGCGGTGAGGCCGTGCTCGCACAGCGGGCGCTGCTTGCTGGTGCCGATGATTCGGTGGCATTCGCCTACCTCGCGCGCGCGAGTTCTACTGCACCGCCTGTGGTCAAGATCGGCAGTGTGAATCCGGTGAACGCGTCACGTAATCTGCCAGGAATTCACGCGAAACTTATCGTGCTGGATGCCGAGACGGGCGCATTGTGCGCGATCGTTGATGGTGAGGCGGTGACGTTGCTGCGCACCGCCGCGGCAACCACCGTGGTGGTTCAAACGTTGGCCGCACGGCATCCACAGCGGGTGAGCATTTTCGGAAGTGGCCCTCTCGCTCTCGAACACCTTCGCTTCCTGCACCACGCTTTCCCACTGTGCGCCTTCATCGTGCAGGTGAGAAGCGAGAGTCGTGGTCGCCAGTTCTCCGATCTCGCTGCACGCGCGAGAATCCCAGTTGAGGTAACAACCTCGGTTGAGGAAGCGCTCGTCGGAGCGGATGTGGTAATCACGGCAACCAACGCGGTGGAGCCGGTGGTGTACGCCGACTTGCTTGCGGATGTGTCGCTCCTAGTGAGTCTGGGATCGTTCGCTCCCGAGCGCTGCGAGTTCGGGCGTGATGTGGTCGAGCGCGCTTCACGCATCGTTGTCGACGATGTCGCCACCGTTGCCCAACAGTCAGGTCCGATCGTGGATGCCATTCAGTGTGGTCACCTTGATCAGCGCTCACTTCACTCATTGGGACACATTCTGAGCGAGTTGTCGCCGACGCAAACGGTGCGCGGATTGACGCTGTATGTGAGCGTGGGGCTGGGCATTCAGGATGCGGCGCTCGCCGATCTCGTACTCACCCGCGCGGCAGTTGCTGACAGCGGTCGCCGGATGACGATCTGATCTTGCGGGGAGACACGGCCGGTCAATCGCAGGGAAACGCTTGCAGATTCTGGATACTGGCTGCTCGAGGCTGCAACCAGCCAGTGACCTAGCCAGTGACCTAGCCAGGGGGGCCGGTGCGCAACGTTCGCCACTCCGGCATCGCCGGTCTTGTGATGCTGGCACTCGTCTTCAGCGGTTCAGCCGGCGCGGTTGTTGGGGTAGGAACTGTCGTTTCCGGTCATGCGGGTTCCGACGACGAACTCCGAGCCTCGGCCGACGGAGCGGTGAAGGTTTCCAGCGCCCACGGTGACACCGATACCGATGCCGCGACTGATGCTCCCCGCCCGCAGACTTCCTCGGCGCCAACTCTCAAGCCGCACCCGACTCCCAAGCCCAAGCCGAAGCCCAAGCCCAAGCCGAAGCCCAAGCCCAAGCCCACGGTCGCAGCGGTCGCTCCCGCCTCGGACACTCACTCCGTCGTCGACGCGAGCTGGCCCGACGATGATGGTTCGGGATGTCCGGCACCTCGCTGGCCCACCACACTCAGCAGTGGTGCACCGGGCAATGGTCGTCGCGTGCTCGTCATTGGTGATTCACGCACTCGTGATTCGCGCCTGTCGATGATTGACGGAATGGTCGGCAGCGGCTGGACTCCCACTGTTCGCTGCTGGGGTTGGAAGGAGGTGACGTGGGGTACCGAGCAGGTGCGCCGGGCAAAGGCGCGAGGTGAACTGCCGAAGATCGTCGTTGTCGCCTTGGGTATCAATGACATCGGCAGACAAGATGCCTCAATGATTCGTCGCCACATGGTGGGTCTGCTCGAGGCAATCGGTCCGGGGCATCAGGTGCTGTGGCTGGAGGAGTATTCGACGCGCTCGCCCAAGACGTTCTCGAACTCTCACGTCAACTACCCGCCTCGAGTGAGCGCATTCAACGCCAACCTTCGGGACCTTCGAAGTTCGTATCCGAATTTGTCGGTCATCGCGTGGGTCAGTGTCGTCAAGGCCAACAATCTCGGGCTCTTGGACGGCATTCACTACGGAAAGCGTGGCTACCGGTATCGCGCGCAAGCCATCGTCAACGGGCTCAACTCGATCGTAGGGTGATCGTCGCTAATGGCCACTTAGTCAGTGATGCCGTCGAGAAGTTCCACTTGCATCGATTGCATCCCTTGCAGCCAACGATCGGTGCGTGCCGCGCGGAACGAGTAGAAGTCCGCAACCTCCGGATGCGGAAGGACCAGGAAGTGGCCGTCAGCAATTGCCTGAACCAACGCGTCGGCCACGACGGACGGTTCGATGATGGGGTGTTTGTCGAGGATGACGCGCAGGGGGCCACTTCCTTCATACATTGCGGTGCGTACGCCTTGAGGGCAGATGGCGTGAACTGCGATGCCCTGCGCTCCGTAGGTTGCAGAAAGCCACTCGGCGAATGCGACGGCGCCATGTTTGGTCACTGAGTAGGGAGCGTCACCGAGCATCGTGAGTAGTCCGGCCGCCGATGCCGTCACGACGAAACGTCCACCGCCGGCGTCGATCCACCGTGGCACGAGCACGCGTGCTGTGCGCACGTGCGCCATGACGTTGACATCAAACGATCGCGCCCAGTCGTCTTCGGTGGCATCAAGGCCCCGTACGACGCCGATTCCAGCATTGGCAACGAACATGTCGATGCCACCGAGTTCACTGTCGGCCGCCGCAATGAGTGCGGCCACGCCCACTTCACTGGCAGCGTCGCCAGCGTGGAAACGTGCGCCGATGTCGGCGGCCAGCTCGGCCAGGGAGGCAGCGTTGAGGTCGTTGATCAGCACTTGCGCGCCTTCGTTGACTAGGCGCGTACTGATGGCGCGGCCAATACCTCCCGTCGCTCCGGTGACGACGACTCGTTGACCACGCAATGTGCCCGATGCGGCGTCGTTAGTTGATTCGTTAGTTGATTCGTTGGTTGATTCCACGACGCTCACCCTACTGAGAGCAGCCGTGCCATGATGGCGGCCATGGTGCAGGCGCTAGAGAATCTCGTGCACCCCACGTGGCTTCCGGTGCTTGATCCCGTGCGCCCCGTCATTGGCGACATGGGTCGATTCCTGCGATCTGAAGGTGCGGCAGGACGTCCCTGGTTGCCATCGGGTGATCGCATCCTGCGCGCGTTCACTCGACCACTGCCCGATGTGCGCATCCTGATCATGGGGCAGGATCCGTATCCAACTCCGGGCCATGCCGTCGGACTCTCCTTCTCGGTCGACCCATCCGTTCGTCCGCTGCCACGCAGTCTCGCGAACATCTATCGTGAACTCGTTTCCGATCTCGGCGTCCCGATGCCTAGCACGGGAGATCTCACTGCCTGGTTTGATCAGGGTGTGCTCCTGCTGAACCGGGTTTTGACAGTGGGGGTCGGCGAGCCGGGAAGCCATCGAGGTAAGGGGTGGGAGCAGGTGACGGATGCGGCCATCGCCGGCCTCGTTGCCCGTGATGCGGAGCCGCTCGTTGCCATCCTGTGGGGGCGTGACGCGCAGTCCGTGGCGCCACTGCTGGGCGATACGCCGCTCATCACCAGTGCCCATCCGAGCCCCTTATCTGCGGCTCGCGGGTTCTTCGGCTCGCGACCCTTTAGCCGGTCTAATGACCTACTTGACGAACTCGGGGCAGACCCGGTCGACTGGTCGCTGCCGTAGGGCTGCGCGTTGTCAGACGACAGCGACATACTGACCCTCATGGGAGCGGATTCGCACAATCAGTCGCGCTACGGGGTGCAAGAGCGCGCGATCGAGGTTGATTCCTCGATACCCGCCAAGTCATTGCGATGGTCGGCGAGTTCGGTCACCACGTTTGTTCAATGCCCACTGAAGTTGTGGTGGGGCAAGGTTGCCGGCTGGCAAGAGGGGCCCAGTACCGCTACCGCTGCCGGAACGGCTGTTCACTCCGCACTTGAACATCTCTTCGAGCGCGATCCTGCTGAGCGAACACCACCCGTAGCCGAGGCTGCGCTCGCTGTCGCAATCGACGAGGTACGCGATGAACTGGCCGCGGCCGCAGTTCCCATCGACGATGTGCGCGAGCGTGCCGAGGCTGCGCTCGCTGTCTACTGGAACCTCGAAGATCCGGTGGCGGTCGACGTACTACCGGGTGGGCTCGAACGTGAGATCTCGCTTGAGTTGGCCGGCGTTACTTTCATCGGATACGCCGACCGTGTGGCGCGCAGTGATACCGGTGCCATCGTCAGCGACTACAAGACCGGTGTTGCTAAGCCGCGTTATCTCGGTCCCTACTACCGCCAGCAGTATCTCTATGCGGCGGCACTTCACGAGGAAGACGTCGACGTTACTGAAATCGAATTGCTCTTTCTGGGCGAAGGTCGCCGTATCCGTCGACCCGTTTACCCGGCCGCGCTCGAACGGGCCACCGCCACCCTGCGAGCGACTGCAGATGAGGCAGCCCTGATGGCCGACACGGGGCACTGGACGGCACGACAGTCGGGGCTGTGCGGGTGGTGCTCATTTGAAACGGTCTGCCCACTGCGCCGCTCTCGTGTACCCATTCCGGGTTCGGTCGCGAGCAATGAGCGCCTCGCAGTGATTCCGGGTATGGCGCATCGGGCGAGCACGCCGAAGGTCGATGAAGTGGCCGAAACGGCCATTCCGCCAGTCGTGGGTGATCTCGACCCAGCCGATGAGGCTACCGCCGATGGGGGGCTCTTCGGATGAGTGAAGCCAGCGCCCACTCGACACACGTGCCGGGTCCTCCGGTTCCCGACTGGCAACCCGAGTGGCAGTTCACCGGCGATCTCAGCCACGCCCGTGTGATGGCAGGTCGTCTTGCCGGTTCCCCTCTATTTAGTTGCCCGGCCCTTGATGCCAAGAAGTCGCGCCCGGGTGTGTACCCACAACGTGACAAGCGTGACCGCATCACCGAGTTTGCGCCGTTCGCCGATGTGCCTATCGGGCTGGTGCGCGATGTTGTCGTCGACCATGTCACCCGTAAGGCCCAACCGACGACGCAGTCGATAGTCGATTCCGCCGTGCGGTCGGCGGCACCTCGCGCGTTAGCTCCCAGCACCGAACTCGTGGTTGAGGCTGGCGTGACCGGATACCGTGCAGCACTTGCCGCTCTGCGCGCTGCAGGTCAATTGCCCGTTGATGCCGTGCTCGTTCCCGATGTCGTGGTGAGCGATGTGCAGGTAGGTGGGGGAGTCGTCGAGTGGGCTGCGTGGGGACTGCACTGGATTGCGCGCGACGGGGTACGCGAAAGTCACCTCCTTGTATGGCGCAATGCCGGATCGCGACCTCGAGCCGATGCGGTTCTCGGAGTCATTGCTCGAGCGGCCGCCGAAGGGTTTCGGGCAGCTCCCAGTACGTCGTGGAGCGCTCGATTTGAACCAGATCCCGTGCAGCCGCCACCGGTCACTCGCGTGCGCGTCCGCGAAATCGGGGTGCTTGATTCAAGCCAGGCGTTGCTCTTTGACGGAACCCCGCAAGAAGCACGGGCGATGTTCGACCACACGGTGCCGCCGGCTCTTCCGGTACTCGCAGGCGAGGTGTTTCGACCATCCCGAGCGTGCGCCGGGTGCGGTATCCGACCCGAGTGCCGTGGGCTACCGCGAGTTCCGGGTGTGCTGTCCGTGGCGGCACGGGCCGACTACGTGCGCTCACTATCGACCAGTGACCTGTGGCAGCACGAAGTGTGCCCGCAGCAAGTGCATCTCATCAGCGACCTCGGACTTCCACGCGAACCGATGCCAGAGTTCGAAGCAGCTCGCCGTGGGCTCCTCGTGCACGCGTGGCTCGAAGCGGCACATGCGCGTGGCATTCGGTGTGCGGTTGACGAACTTCCGACAGCTACTGAGCCAGGACTCGTGGGCGAAGAACTGGGCTGGACAGCCGACGAGGCAGCGCTTGTCGCCGACTACCTGCAGCGGCACCCCGATCAGTGTCCGGTCACCGAGGGAGATGGTGAATTGGTGCGTCCTGAGTGTGGCATCACGGTGTACGACACCGATGCTGACGTTGTCTTTAGTACCCGACCCGATCTCGTGGTCTCGCAGGTCAACGACTCCGGCGCTCGCGATGTGGTCATTCGCGAAACGAAGACCCTTAATGTGCGCCAACTCGAAGCCGGTGATGAGCTCGACCTGCTGTATCACTTCCCGCAAGTCGCGGCCGCGGTGTGCATCCTTGCTGAAGGTGTCGATCCGCTCAATGCGCTGGCTCGTTTCAAGCCCGACGGAAGTCGCGTCGAACTCGAACTTCTCGGAAGCGACGCCGCAACAGTCATCAGCTTTGAAATCGGCGACCCTGAAGTCGTACTGGCGGCCCGAGTAGCCCTGGCTCAACGAGTCGACACGTGGTTGCACGACAGTGAGCACGCTCCACGCCCCGGGCGTCAGTGCCAGCGGTGCCCTGTACGGCAGTGGTGTCCTGTCACAGTTCTCACCGATCAGGGTCTCATTAGCGCCGACGACATGATCGACGCAGAAGGCGTCGACTCGCTACCGCGCGATGTGCTGGCGCTTATCGAGGCCGACACGGGTGCTGCCCTCGACGAAGAGTTTGCGTTCTAGAACTCCTAGAACCGGAACGGCTTAGGCGGCTCGTTCATCGCGGCGCGCGGGCAGGTCGCCAAATCAAGGTGACCGAAGCCGAGTGCTTCATCGCAGAGTGTGGTGACGGTCCAGCCAATTTCAGTTCCGGTGCGAGTGACGGTGGCCCGGTAAATGGTGATTTCGTAGCGGGTGGGGGTGCTGTAGGCCACCTGGATCGTTCCGACGAGTTGGGCCCCACCCTGATCTGCCGCAGACGGCCACGGAGCGTCGTAGAGGGCCCAGCGGGAAGGGTCAGAGCGCCACGTTCCGCCGTTGCGCACGTCGCGCAGAGACAATTCCACCAGAATGGCGCGCGCGGCTTCTTCAGGAATGATGGCGGCCGGTCGAATGACCTCCGTGACCACGCCCTCGTCAAAGACCTCGTCGCCCGGAGGCGGAAAGCCGTCAGGGGCGTTGCCCCGCGTGGTAAACCCGTCGCTCACCCTGCTCGCGCCTTCCCTTCGGTCTGTCTACTTCCTTGACGACACGCCGACCGGGTGTCGCACCAGCCCCGTGACTGCGGCTACTCTCAGTATTGCCTGCAGCGGCGAACTTGTCGCCTGTGGGTCCGCACGACACGGTGACGTGTTCTGGAAACTTCAGGATACCGAGTCGCACAACTCGATACCGCTCGATCAAGGTGGCTGTGACGTCACTGACTGAGACCGCTGGGGAAGGCGCCCGCTCAGTCAAGGAGGTCAGCGGATGGCCGAGTTGCACTCTGTCGTAGACAGGTATGGTTCGCGTGCCCGGGGAGTGGTGTTTATCCACTCGTGCCCGAGGGCGATGGCCTCTCATGTCGCATGGGCAGTTCAAGAAGCCACCGGTTCGCCGGTGCCGCTTGAATGGACGGTTCAGCCTGTTGATCCGGGAACCGTGCGTGCTGAATTGTCATGGGAAGGTGACGTCGGCTCGGCATCGCGCCTCGTGAGCGCGCTGCGCAGCTGGCCCCAGATGCGTTTTGAAGTCACCGAGGATGCCGCCCCTGGCGGTGAAGGTGAGCGCTACTCGAGTACACCGGCACTGGGCGTCTTCCGAGCCACCATCGGCCCGCACGGTGATGTGCAAGTGGGTGAAGAGCGGCTGCGTGCTGCGCTCGAGCGGGCGGCTGAGGCGGCGCGAGTGGGGTACCGCGAAGATGCCGATCCGGATGCCAATCTCGCCGAAGATATTTCCCGACTGCTGGGGCAACCGTGGGATGACGAACTCGAACCGTTCCGCATGTGTGGCGAGGGCACCCCGGTGCGCTGGCTGCACCGTACCGGCTGATCAGTTCAGCCGCTGCTCGTGCGTGTAAACCGTGGCCCGACCCTCGCGAGCAAATGCCGCGAGGGTGATTCCGGTTCGCTCGGCGAGATCGACCGCAAGGGTCGAGGGTGCCGAAACCGTTACGACGATCGGAATGTGCGACGCGGCCGCCTTCTGCACAATCTCAAAGGACGCGCGGCTCGACACCACGAGGGCGGCAGGTGTCTCCTCATTCATCAGTGCCCAACCGGTGACCTTGTCGACAGCATTGTGGCGGCCGATGTCTTCGCGAACCGCGAGTAGGCGTCCGTCGGCGTCAGCGACGGCCGCGCCGTGCAGCCCGCCGGTACGAGCGAACACTCGCTGGGCGTTATGCAGGGCCTCGGTGAGCGCCAGCGCGGTGTTGCGGGTCATCACTGACCCGGTCACGGGCAACGGCTCGGCAATCCGCGAGACGACCTGCTCGAGTGATTCGGTGCCGCACACTCCGCAGGCCCCCGTGATGTCGGTGGCACGTCCCAGCGTCGCAAGGCGTGGAAGTGCGGGAGCGGCCAAATCGGCGGTCACGACATTTCCTCGTGCCTCGGGTAGCAGGCTCGGGTCGGTACAGGCGCGAACAGCCAGAAGGTCGTCGCTGCTGTGCACAATCCCTTCGCCGCGAAGCCACCCGGCAGCGAGTTCAAGGTCGGCACCGGGGGTGCGCATGGTGACCACTGAGCGTAGGACGGTGCGACCGTCTCCGATCCGGATTTCGAGGGGTTCCTCGACGGCGAGATCGTCGATAACGGTCTCGCCGGAGTCGAGACGGAGTCCGGAGACACGTCGGTGAGTCGAAGCCACGAACTGAGCGTAGGTCATACCATCGTGAAGGCCGGGTTCCCATGGACCGGGTAAGAGTGACACCATGGGGTTCTCGGGACCAATGGCAGAGATTTCTAGGGAAGGGTGACCGCTGATGTCTGCGTTCGCCCCGTGGTCGATCGAGCAGGCCGAAGTGGTGGTCAACAAGTGCGCGTCGCGCACCGGTCCCGTACTCCTGACACTTCAAGCCCTGCAGTGCGAATTCGGCTACGTGCACCCCGACGCGGTTCCACTGGTCGCCCGCACCCTGAACGTCTCGCGCGCCGAAGTGCATGGCGTGCTCACTTACTACCACGATCTGCGTACGAGTCCGGCTCCGGCGCATGCGGTGCGCATCTGTGTTGCCGAGGCCTGCCAATCGGTGGGGTCCGGTGCTGTGGTGCAGCGAGCCGAAGGTGAACTTGGGGTCAGCATGGGGGAGCGCTCGGTGGACGCCATTGATCTTGAGTCGGTCTATTGCCTCGGTGATTGTGCGCTCGGCCCGGCGGCACTAGTCGACGGGCAGTTGCTGGGGCGCTTGTCGCCGCCGCAGATTGCCGCAGTGATCGCGTCGTTGCGTTCGGAGAGCGCATGATTACCGTCTACGTGCCCGGTGACTCTGCGGCTCGCTCGGTCGGAGCCGACACCGTCGCGGCACACCTTGTCGCAGGTGCCGCTGCGCGCGGCCACGACGTGAGACTGGTGCGTAACGGTTCGCGAGGAATGCTCTGGCTCGAACCGTTCGTCGAAGTTGATGTCAACGGAACGCGATTCGGTTACGGACCTGTGTCGAGCGACGATGTCGACTCCCTCCTTGACGCCGGCATACTCGAGGGCGCGCACCACCCCTTGGCTCATGGCAACGTCGACCAGATCGAGTGGCTCGCTCGCCAGCAGCGGGTCACCTTCGCCCGCGTTGGAGTCATTGATCCGCTCAGCCTTGCCGACTATGAAGCTCACGGCGGGCTCGCGGGTCTGCGGCACGCGCTGACGATGGCCGACGATGACGTGGTCGCCGAGGTACTTGCGAGCGGTCTACGTGGTCGAGGCGGGGCCGGTTTCCCCGCGGGAATCAAATGGCGCACGGTACTCGAGGCGCAATCAGATCAGAAGTACGTGTGCTGTAACGCCGATGAGGGCGATAGCGGCACCTTCGCCGACCGCATGCTGATGGAAGGCGACCCCTTCACGTTGCTGGAAGGGATGACGATTGCAGGGCTGGCTGTTGGCGCCACCCAGGGTTACGTCTACCTGCGGTCTGAATACCCCGATGCAATCACGCGACTCAACGAGGCGATCGACATCGCGCGGGCCAACGGGTGGCTCGGCAACGACGTTCTCGGGTCAGGCCGCGTATTTGATATTGAGGTGCGCGAAGGCGCCGGTTCGTACGTGTGTGGCGAAGAGACGGCCATGCTCGAAAGTTTGGAAGGCCGTCGAGGGATGGTGCGGCCTAAGCCCCCGGTGCCCGCGCTCCAAGGCCTCTTCGGAAAACCCACGGTGATCAACAACGTGCTGACGCTTGCCAGTGTGCCGATGGTGCTCGCCGATGGCGCGGCCGCCTACCAAGCACTCGGAACCGGCCGGTCGCGTGGAACCCAGGTTTTCCAACTCGCTGGAAATATCGCGCGCGGTGGCATCGTCGAGACGGCTTTTGGAGTGAGTTTGTCCGAACTCGTCAACGATTTCGGGGCAGGTACGCGTAGTGGTCGCTCAGTGCGCGCCGTTCAGGTGGGCGGGCCCCTCGGCGCCTACCTTCGCGCAGACTCGCTTGATGTGGCGATGGACTATGAGGCCCTCGCTGATGTAGGAGCGATGCTCGGCCACGGTGGAATCGTTGTGTTCGATGACACGGTCGACATGGCCCAGCAGGCGAGATTCGCGATGGAATTCTGCGCCGTCGAGTCCTGCGGAAAGTGCACTCCCTGCCGCATCGGTTCGCGGCGTGGTGTCGAGGTGATCGATCGGGTAATCGCGGGTGTTGATCGAGAAGCAAACCTGATGTTGTTGGACGACCTATGCACGCTGATGACCGATGGTTCGCTATGTGCCATGGGTGGCTTGACGCCACTTCCCGTGCGAAGTGCGCTGCGACAGTGGCCAGAAGATTTCGGAGGCAACCCGTGACCCTGCTCCACGAACCTGATTTCGGAACTCCCGAGCGCGAATCCGACGTCACCGTTGAGCTCACTGTTGACGGTGCTGCAGTATCCGTGCCGGCTGGCACGTCGGTGATGCGTGCGGCGGCCCAGGCGGGCCTGTCAGTTCCTCGCTTGTGTGCCACTGATTCACTCGACCCGTTCGGATCCTGCCGGCTGTGTTTGGTCGAGATTGACGGACGTAAAGGAACTCCGGCCTCCTGTACGACACCGGTCGAAACCGGCATGGTCGTTCACACCCAAACTCCTCGTCTCGCGAACCTGCGCCGCGGTGTGATGGAGCTTTACATCTCCGACCATCCGCTCGACTGCTTGACGTGCCCTGCCAATGGCGACTGCGAGTTGCAGGACATGGCTGGCGTGGTCGGATTGCGCGAAGTGCGCTACGGCTTCGATGGCGAAAATCACCTCGACGCACCGAAGGACGAAACGAACCCCTACTTCACATTCGATGAAAGCAAGTGCATCGCGTGCTCACGATGTGTTCGTGCGTGCGAAGAGGTGCAAGGTACCTTCGCGCTTACCATTGCCGGCCGGGGTTTCGATTCGAAGGTGTCACCAGGTGGTACCTCCTTCTTTGACAGTGAGTGTGTGTCGTGCGGTGCCTGTGTGCAGGCGTGCCCGACCGCGACTCTGCAAGAGAAGAGTGTGATTGATCTCGGTATGCCGACGCGCACTGTGCTCACCACGTGCGCCTACTGCGGGGTTGGCTGCTCGTTTAAGGCTGAACTACGCGGTGATGAACTCGTACGCATGGTGCCGTTCAAGGACGGCGGCGCGAATGAGGGCCACTCGTGCGTCAAGGGTCGATTTGCGTGGGGCTACGCCACGCACCGCGACCGCGTCACTGAGCCGATGGTGCGCGAGAGCATTCACGATGAGTGGCGGGTTGTCGAGTGGGACGAAGCATTCGAATTCGCCGCTAGCCGCATCAAATCGATTCAGGCTGAATACGGAACAGATGCTGTAGGAGGCATCACTTCGTCTCGCTGTACTAATGAAGAAGTGTTTGTGGTGCAGAAACTCGTGCGCGCCGCATTCGGCAACAACAACGTCGACACGTGCGCTCGCGTTTGTCACTCACCTACGGGCTACGGGCTCAAGCAGACCTTCGGAACATCGGCTGGCACACAGGACTTCAAGTCGGTTGAGAAGACCGATGTCATCTTGCTCATTGGCGCTAACCCCACCGATGCGCACCCCGTGTTTGCTTCACGGATGAAGAGGCGGCTGCGTGCAGGGGCACAACTCATCGTCCTCGACCCGCGCCGCATTGACCTAGTGCGTTCGCCCCACGTCGAAGCCGCCTTCCACCTGCCTTTGCAGCCGGGAAGCAACGTCGCAGTCGTCAATGCGTTGGCTCATACGATTGTTGCCGAGGGCCTTGTCGATCGCGAGTTTGTTGCTCAGCGTTGCGAACCGGCGGCGTACGCGGTCTGGGAGAAGTTCATCCTTCGGCCAGAGAACAGCCCGGAAGCAGTGGCATCGATCGCGGGAGTAGAGGCTGACGATATTCGCAGCGCTGCTCGCCTCTTTGCGGCGGCAGGGAACGGGGCTATCTACTACGGCCTGGGCGTGACCGAACATAGCCAAGGTTCGACCATGGTGATGGGCATGGCGAATCTCGCGATGGCCACCGGCAACATCGGCCGTGACGGTGTGGGAGTCAACCCGCTGCGCGGACAGAACAATGTTCAAGGTTCCTGCGATATGGGCTCGTTCCCGCATGAACTTCCTGGCTACCGGCACGTCTCCGATGACGTCGTGCGCCAGCAATTCGAGGAAGTCTGGGGACGCACCCTTCAATCCGAGCCTGGCCTGCGAATCCCGAACATGCTCGAGGGCGCGCTCTCGGGTCAATTCCGTGCCCTCTATGTGCAGGGCGAAGATATTGCGCAATCTGACCCGAACACGACTCACGTGAAAGCCGCCTTGTCGGCGATGGACTTGGTCATCGTGCAGGATCTCTTCCTCAACGAGACGTCCTCATTCGCACACGTGTTCCTTCCGGGAACAAGCTTCTTGGAGAAGGCCGGCACCTTCACGAACGCTGAACGACGAATCAACCGCGTTCGTCCGGTGATGTCCTCGCGCACCGGGCTCAGTGAATGGCAAGTGACCGCGGCTCTCGCGAATGCGCTTGGTTACCCGATGCACTATGACTCGGCCTCCGAGATCATGGACGAAATCGCCGGCCTCACCCCGACGTTCGCAGGTGTGTCGTTCGCGAAACTCGATGAAGTCGGCAGCGTTCAGTGGCCGTGTAATGAGGGCCAACCCGATGGAACCCCGATCATGCACGTTGATCAATTCGTTCGTGGACTCGGCAATTTTGTTGAGACGCCTTACGTGGCCACAGACGAGCGCACCACGCGTCGTTACCCCCTGATCTTGACCACAGGGCGCATTCTGAGCCAGTACAACGTGGGCGCACAGACTCGTCGTACCGAGAACATCCGCTGGGTCGACGAAGATGTGCTCGAGATGCACGAGGCAGATGCAGAACCTCGTGGGATTGCTGATGGAAGTTGGGTCTTCCTCACCAGTCGGGTGGGTGAAACAACCCTTCGATGTGTGATCACCGACCGCGTTCCTCCGGGTGTTGTGTACACGACCTTCCATTTTCCTGTCACCGGAGCCAACGTCATCACCACCGAATACTCCGACTGGGCCACCAACTGCCCCGAGTACAAGGTGACGGCCGTTGAGATTCGTACCGCATCGCAGAATCATGTGGCGAGGGGTGGGCAGTTGGCTGCCGTTGATCAAGACGGTGTGAGTATCGATGACCTGCTCGATGGCGAAACGCTCGCGATCAAGGAAGAGTTTGCTCATGAGCGGGCTGATGTCAAACTCGCGCGGATGCTCGACCAGATCGTCAAGAACTCCGTGGGGCTCACGCCGGAAGATCAAGTTGAGCGCGTTGCGCGGCACCTTCGGGGTTTCTGGACTCCAGCGATGGTGGATGAATTGGCACAAGCCGTCAGTACCGGCGCAGTGACGTTGTCACCGCCCGCTGCGGCGGCAGTTGCCGAACTCACAGCAGGCGCACCTTCTGCCGCATCGTGAGCCAGCCCGCGCGCGCGGTAAGTGCTGTCGTCTTAGCGGGTGGGTCATCACGGCGACTCGACGGTACCGACAAGCCCATGCTGACCGTCGCCGGCAAGAGTCTCTTGCAGCGCACCTTCGACTCACTTCACTCTGCGGGCGTGACCTCGATCGCGGTAGTCGGTCCAGAGCGCGAGCTGACCTTGCCTGATGGAGTCGTGTGCGTACAAGAGTCACCCCTCGGCGCGGGGCCGGCGGCGTCCACTCTCTGCGGAGTTGCGGCACTCACGTGCGATGGTGACGATCTCGTGATCGTCCTCGCCGCCGATCTGCCCTTGGTGGGGGAGACTCTGATACCCCTGATGACCGGTGCTCACGAGGCGATCGCTCGCGGTCACGATGGTGCCATGCTTCGTGCCGATGGGCACGACCAGTACCTCGCTCACTGCGCTAGGTACAGTTCATTGGTCAGAGCGTCGCAGGGCGATGCGATGGTCAATGCGCCGATGAAGCAATTGATCGAGCGACTCGACCTTGTGCGCGTTGATGTTGAAGCGGATCAAGTTCTCGACACCGATACGTGGCAGGCTGTTGCCGAGGCACGTCGTGCACTGGGAGGTCAGATGACTGGCATAAGTGAGTGGGCTCAGCAGGCGAGTGTGATTGCAGGTGTCGACGGACTTCCGCTGGACATTGACGCCATTCTCGAACTCGCGCGTGATGCAGCACACGGAATTGAACGTCCGGCCGCGCCCGTGAGTACCTTCATCCTCGGGTATGCGGCTGCCACGGCGGGACTTGATGCGGCCGGTGTTGCAGCGCTGGCTTCCGAACTTGGTCGCGCTGCGCTGGCGCAGAACAACGACGCAGAGTAGATCGCCTTCGATCTACAGCGGAATATTGCCGTGAACTCCGCGGCGGCCTGGTGATTCTTTGATGATCTGAGCCAGCCGACCGCGCGTCAGCGACGGATCAACGACCTCATCAACAACACCGATCTCAAGGGCGCGTTCGATTCCACCGGCAATCACTTCGTGCTCGGCTGCGAGTTCGAGTTCGATCTGCTCGCGTGCATCCTCGGGAACGTCAGCGAGTTTGCGGCGATGCAGAATGCGAATGGCCGCGACCGAACCCATGACGGCAACTTCAGCACCTGGCCAGGCAAGCACGCGTGTGGCTCCGAGCGACTTACCGTTCATCGCGATGTAGGCGCCACCGTAGGCCTTGCGGGTGACCAGTGTGATGCGTGGAACGACGCACTCACCGAATGCGTGCAGCAGTTTGGCACCGCGCCGCACCACTCCATCCCATTCCTGACCAACGCCGGGAAGGTAGCCGGGTACGTCGACCACAACAACGATCGGAATGGCAAAGGCATCGCACATCCGCACGAATCGGGCCGCCTTCTCCGCACTCGACGAATCAAGACAGCCACCAAGACGCAGCGGATTGTTGGCGACAACGCCGATCGTACGTCCGCCGAGTCGACCCAATGCGGTGACAATGTTGGGAGCCCAGCGAGGGTGGAGTTCGAGGCTGGTGCCTTCGTCGAGCAGTGACTCGACCAGCGGGTGCACGTCGTACGCGCGCTTACGAGCTTCGGGCAGGCAGTCTTCCAGATTCACGTCGGCAACTGACGCCACGTCGAGTGAACCCTGTCGACCCATCAGCGTGGCCAACTGACGACCTCGTTGCAGAGCGTCGGCTTCGCTCTCGGCCACGATGTGCACCACGCCGCTGCGGCGACCGTGCGGCTCAGGTCCACCGAGCCGTTCCATGTCGACCTCTTCGCCCGTCACCGATCGCACGACCTCCGGGCCGGTGACGAATACGCGGCCGTCGGGTGCCAGCACCACAACGTCGGTGAGGGCCGGACCATAGGCGGCGCCACCTGCTGCCGGGCCGAGCACCACCGAAATTTGCGGAACCCGCCCTGACGCCAACGTCATGGCTGCGAATACGCGGCCGACAGCGTCAAGGCTGGCAACGCCTTCACGCAGTCGCGCACCTCCGCTATGCCACAAGCCCACGATCGGAGAGGAGTCTGCCAAGGCGCGGTCGTAGGCGGTGGTGATAGCGCGGCAGCCTTCGATTCCCATCGCACCGCCTTGCACGGTGGGGTCGGTGCAGAACGTGACGACTTCGGACCCTTCGACGCGGCCGACGGCAGCGAGCATGCCGCTGTCGTCAATCGCCGTGATCGGGGTGAACAAACCGTCGTCGTAGAAAGCGGCCAGCCGCGCGAGGGGTGAGCGCGGATCGAGTGCTGCGTCGGTGGTGGCCGCTGCCATGTTAGATGCTCCGGAAGACGAGGGCGACGTCGTGTCCGCCGAAACCAAATGAATTGTTGATGGCGGCGATGTCGCCGTCGGGTAGTGCACGCGCACCGTCGCGCACCACGTCAAGTTCGATCGCAGGATCGAAGTCAACGATGTTTGCAGTGGGGGGAGCGAGACGGTGGTGCAGTGCGAGCACCGTGAACACCGACTCAACCGCTCCGGCGCCTCCGAGTAAATGACCCGTGACCGACTTGGTTCCGGCGACTGCTGCGCCATCAGCGGCGGAACCAAGAGCCGCACGAATGGCTTGGGCTTCGGCGATATCGCCCTGCGGTGTGGATGTGGCGTGCGCGTTGACGTGTCGGATTGCTGAGGCGGGGAGATCAGCGTCGACGAGCGCCAGTCGCATCGCTGCCGTGGCTCCGCGACCCTCAGGATCGGGCTGAGCGATGTGGTGACTGTCGGACGTCATGCCGGCGCCTGCAAGAACCGCGTACACACGCGCACCGCGTGCTGCAGCGTATTCGGCGCTTTCAAGCACCATGATTCCCGAGCCTTCGCCCATGACAAACCCGTCTCGACCAAGGTCGTACGGACGGCTGGCCGTGGCGGGATCGTCGTTACGCGTGGATAGTGCACGCATGTTGCCGAATGCTGCGAGGGTGAGAGGGTGCACGGCGGCTTCAAAGCCGCCGACCACGACCACATCGGCGCGACCTTCCTCGATGATGCGCAGTCCCCATGCGGCTGCCTCGGCACCGGATGCGCACGCCGACACAGGAGCGTGCACGCCTGCACGCGCGCCGATTTCCATGCCGATGTAGGCACCTGCACCATTGGGCATCAGCATCGGAACGGTGAGCGGTGATACCCGCGATGGTCCGCGCTCGCGCAGAACGTCGTACTGCTCAAGCAGTGACACCACCCCGCCCACGCCGGAGCCAACGACTACGGCGAGGCGGGCGGGGTCAACGTCAGGTGCTCCTGCATCGGCCCAGGCCTCGCGCGCGGCAAGCAGCGCAAACTGCTGACCGCGGTCAAGGCGCCGAGCTTCATGCTTTTCCATTCCGCCGTCGATGGGTTCGACTGCGGCGAGTGCCGCGAACCTCGTGGTGAGGTCAGCGGCCCACTCGGCCTCGAGCATGCGAACGCCTGAACGGCTGGCCAGCAGGGACTCCCAGCTGGAGGTCACGTCGCCGCCAATGGGCGTTGTTGCGCCCAAGCCGGTGACCACGACGGTGGTGGACATGGAGTACCTCGCGGGTCGGGGGCTTGAATCAGCCCTGGTTGTTGACGATGTAGGTGACGGCGTCGCCCACGGTGCGCAGGTTCTTGACGTCACCGTCGGGGATCTTCACACCGAACTTGTCCTCGGCGGCCATGACAACCTCAACCATGGACAACGAGTCGATGTCGAGGTCGTCGATGAACGACTTGTCGAGCTGGATGCTGTCAACCGGAACACCGGCGACCTCATTGACGATCTCGGCGAGGCCGGCGAGGGTTTCCTGCTGATCCATTGCTTTCTCCTTCATGAACGGTGAAGTCCGGACTGTCCGGAACTTCGAAGAACGGGAGTCACGGGATTGTGACGACCTGAGCTGCGTACGAAAGTCCTGCTCCGAAGCCCACGAGCAGGGCAGTCTGCCCACTCGTGATTTCCCCGGCTTCGATCATGCGTGACATGGCAAGCGGAATCGAAGCGCCGCTGGTGTTACCGGTGGTGGCCACGTCGCGCGCAATGACCGTGCGCTCGGGAAATTTCAGGGCGCGCACCATGGAATCGGTGATGCGCATGTTTGCCTGATGTGGAATGAACACGTCGATGTCGTCTGGTGTGACTCCGGCGGCTTCCATCGCCTGTCGCGCGACTCCGGGAATTTCGCCGACCGCCCAGCGAAACACAGCCGGTCCGAGCATCTGCAGGCGCGGCCACGGTGAGTTCGGGTCGACAGCGACGCGTTGGCGATGCGTGACCCAGTCAGGATCGAGGATGATCGCCTCAGTCTGAGAACCGTCACCGCCCCACACCGTCGGGCCGATGGCAGCAACATCGGATGGTCCGATCACTGCGGCACCTGCTCCGTCGGCGAAGATGAAACCGGTGGAACGATCGGCCGGGTCAACGAAGTCAGTGAGTTTCTCGACACCCACCACGAGCACGTACTCACTTGTGCCCGCGCGCACGATTGCGTCGGCGAGTCCGATTCCGTAGGCGAAGCCTGCGCAGGCGGCCGAAAGGTCGGTAGCGCCTGCGGCTCGCGCACCGAGTCGCTCAGCGATCTCAACGGCGGCTGAAGGTGTCTGGAACGGGTGCGTCACGGTTGCGCAGAGTAAGAGGCCGATCTGCTCAGCACTGATTCCGGATGCTGTCAGTGCGTTCTGTGCAGCGTTGGTGGCCATGTCGACAACGGACTCGTCTTCAGCAGCCCACCGACGTTCGATGATGCCGGAACGTTCACGAATCCACTCGTCAGAGGAATCCATGATCGTGCAGAGTTCGACGTTGGTCACCACCCGCTCGGGACGGTAGTGACCAACGCCGAGCAGGCGAGCGAACTGAGGTCCGCGTCGAGTGGTGAGTGTGGTCATACGAAAGCCTCACTGGGATGGAGTCTGAGCAGTGGCTGGCCAGGTGCCACGGGGTCGCCGTCTTCAACAAGCCATTCGACGACGACGCCGCCGTGAGGAGCCGTGACATCCAATTGGTCACGCAAACTTGTGACGACGGCAATAGTACTTCCGGGAGCAACACTGTCACCGGCGTCGGCCGAGGAGGTGAGTCGCACGGTGCCCTTAACCGGGCTGACAACCAAGCGCCACGTAGGCGACTGTGACAGCGGGCTCGGGGTGCCATGACGAGCGATGATGTCGTGCGCGGCGGGTATGTCGTCGGGGGTCTTGACGGCGAGAATCTCGACGCCGGGCAGCGCGCGCTTGGCCAACGCAGAGAGTGTGCCAGCGGGCGGAATCTCGATCAGTGCGGTGACCCCGAGGTCGCGCATCGTCTCCATGCACAAGTCCCAGCGCACCGGTGAACTCACCTGCGTCACGAGGCGTTTCAACACCTCGCGGCCGTCATGCACCACGATGCCGTCGGCGTTCGACAGTAAACGAATGCGCGGATCGTGAGTTGAGATTGAGCGCGCGTGCTGTGCGAGGGTCGAGACCGCAGGTTGCATGTGTTCGGTGTGGAATGCGCCTGCCACTTCGAGGGGGCGTACCCGCGAGCCTTCCGGCGGATCGGCCGCCAGCGCAGCGAGTTGTTCGAGAGTTCCGGCAGCCACAATCTGGCCCGTGGTATTGATATTGGCGGCGGTGAGTCCGTGAGCGGCAAGCGAGGCCAGCACGACGTCGGCATCGCCGCCGAGTACCGCGCTCATACCGGTAGGAGTGCGCCCCGCAGCTTCGGCCATGGCGAGGCCGCGCTCACGTACGAAGACCATGGCCTGCTCTGCCGTGAGAACGCCAGCGCCGGTTGCTGCGGTGATTTCGCCAACACTGTGACCGGCGACTGCCGCAATGCGCGCGAACGCCTCGCCCGGGTGCGGAAAGAGTTCGAGCACGGTGACGAGCCCGGCGCCCACAATGAGCGGCTGGGCGATGGCGGTGTCGCGGATGGTGTCGGCATCGGATTCGGTGCCATGGGCGATGAGGTCAACCCCCGTCACCGTCGAAAGCCAACTCAAGCGATCGGCCACTCCGGGCCGCTCAAGCCAAGGCGTGAGGAATCCGGGGGTCTGTGAGCCCTGTCCGGGGGCAACGACTACAAGCACGGGTTCAGCCTGCCCTTGATTGGGGGGTCGGCGCGTTGACGCCACGGCCAAGATCGGGCCAGCGTTATTGGAGGTTTCCTACAAAACCGGGCACACTGTGTTCATGGCAGCGACACGGTCGGCAACGCTGACGCGCAGACTGGAGCGCTCGACCGGAACCTTGGCCACAGCAGCGACGAGCCGCATGGATGAGACGCTGCCGTGGTTCCGAGCGATGTCGGCCGACGACCGAGCGTGGGTTGGACTCGTGGCCCAGGCGGGCATTGCGGCCTTTGTTGCGTGGCACCGTGCTCCGGGTGGTCCCGCGGCGGTCACGGCCGATGTGTTTGGAACCGCTCCACGCGAGTTGGCACGTGCCGTCACGTTGGCTCAGACCGTTGATTTGGTACGCACCACCATCGAAGTTGTCGAGGAAAACCTCGCGGCGGTGGCGTCAGGCGCCGAACTTGATGAATTGCGCGAATCGGTGTTGCGCTACAGCCGTGAGATCGCGTTCGCCGCTGCGGAGGTGTACGCGCGGGCCGCGGAAGAGCGGGGCGCCTGGGATGCGCGACTCGAGTCGGCCACCCTCGATGCATTACTCAGCCCGACCCCCGAGTCACCGCTCGTGGTCTCGGGCTGGGCGGCCACCTTGGGCTGGCACGAAGCAGACGGCGTCGTGGTGATCGTCGGATCCGCTCCTACAGCAAGCGATCCGGGCGCGGCAGCGCTTGACGAGCGAGTGCGGCGCACCGCCCAAGCACACCGACTCGATGTGCTCAGTGGGGTCCGCGGCGACCTGTTGGTCGTCGTGCTCGGCGGCGTGGGCTCGGGGGATGGGCGAGTCGCAATTGACGCGGCAGGTCGATGGTTGGCACCGCACTTTGGTGCAGGTGCTGTGGTGCTCGGACCACTTGTTGCTTCGCTTGAAGATGCCGGAGTATCGGCGACCGAGGCACTCGACGCGTTAGCAGTATCAGCAGCATGGCCCGATGCTCCCCGCCCTGTTGCCGCGCACGAGTTGCTTCCCGAACGCGCGCTTGCCGGGCTGAGGGCGGCCCGTGATCGTCTGGTGCGCGACACGGCTTTGCGGCTCGCCGAGGCCGATCCGGTGCTAGTTGAAACGCTGTCGACGTACCTAGAACGCGCAGGATCGCTGGAAGCGACGGCACGCGCATTGGTAGTTCATACCAATACCGTGCGGTATCGAATGCGCCGCGTTGCCGATGTCACCGGCTTCACTCCTGCCGACCCACGAGACGCTTTCGCTCTTCGGCTTGGTCTGGCCTTCTCCCGCTTGGCTGACTAATCGACGGTGTTGGCTTGTGGGAGTCAACCAGAAATCGATTTCAGCCCGAACCGTCGGTGTTGCCAGCGTCAGCGGCCGCAGGGTCATCGAGTCGGTAGCGCGCTAGCGCTTCGGCAACCCGCTCCCTAGGAATCTCGCCACGTCGGGCCAGACTCAGCAGGGCTTGCACGGTGATCGACTCTGCATCAACGAGGAAGTGTCGGCGCAGCGCCCCGCGGGTATCGCTGAGCCCCCAGCCGTCGGTTCCAAGCGAGGCGAAGTCGGTCGGAACCCACTCGCGAATCTGGTCTTGAACGGCGCGCATGTAGTCGCTCACCGCGATGACCGGGCCGGGCTGATTGGCAAGCGCCGAGGTGACCCACGGAACCTGTTCATCAGCCATCGGATTGAGCAGAGCCGCTCGGTCGCATGCCAAACCTTCGCGACGCAACTCATTCCAAGACGTCACCGACCAGACGTCGGCAGCAACTCCCCATTCGTCGCGCAGCAAACGCTGTGCCTTTTCCGCCCACGGCACGGCAACGCCGGATGCGAGCAGTTGGACTCGGGGGAGTGACCCGGGATCAACAGCCGGACGCCACAAATACATACCTCGCAGGATGCCTTCGACGTCAACGCCTTCAGGCTCGGCGGGCTGAACGTAGGGCTCGTTGTAGACGGTGAGGTAGTAGTAAATGTCTTCAGGATTCTCGCCGTACATTCGACGAAGACCGTCCTTGAAGATGTGACCCACTTCGAAGCCGAACGCGGGGTCGTAGTGCACTACGGCGGGGTTCGTTGAGGCGAGCAACGGCGAGTGGCCATCCTCATGCTGAAGGCCCTCACCGTTGAGCGTGGTGCGCCCGGCGGTTGCCCCGATGACGAATCCGCGCACTTTCTGGTCACCGGCCAACCAGAAGGCGTCTCCTGTGCGCTGGAAGCCAAACATGGAGTAGAAGACGTACACCGGAATCATCGGCTGATCGTGCGTTGAGTACGACGATCCGGCGGCGATGAACGATGCCACGGAGCCGGCTTCGTTGATGCCCTCGTGCAGAATCTGGCCGTTCTGGTCTTCCTTGTAACTGAGCATCAATTCGCGGTCGACCGACATGTACAACTGGCCGAAGGGCGAGTAGATGCGTGCGGTCGGGAACAGTGAATCCATGCCGAACGTGCGTGCCTCATCGGGAATGATCGGAACGAAGCGTGCCCCGATGCCCTCATCGCGCAGCAAGTCTTTGAACAACCGCACGAAGGCCATCGTGGTGGCGATTTCCTGCTTCCCTGATCCGCGCTTGACCACGTCGTACACCGAGTCAGCAGGCTGCGGCAGGGGAGTGCTGGTCTGACGGCGCGTGGGCACATAACCGCCGAGTGAGCGGCGACGCTCATGCAGGTACTCGCCGAACTCACTGTCGCGGCCCGGGTGGAAGTAGGGCGGCAGCTTGGCATCCATCTGATCGTCCGGAATCGGAATCTGCAGACGATCGCGGAAGAGCATCAGGTCGTCAATGGTCAGCTTCTTCATCTGGTGCGTGGAGTTGCGCGCCTCGAAGTGCGAGCCCAACGTCCAACCCTTGATGGTCTTGGCCAAGATGACCGTTGGTTGTCCGGAGTGGTTGGTGGCAGCGGCGTACGCGGCGTAGAGCTTGCGGTAGTCGTGACCACCACGCGACAGGCTCCAGATGTCATCGTCAGACATCGACTCAACCAGCGCGCGGGTGCGCGGGTCGCGACCGAAGAAGTGTTCGCGAATGAATGCGCCATCTTCGGACTTGTAAGTCTGAAAGTCGCCATCAGGTGTGCGGTTCATCAGGTTGACGAGCGCGCCGTCGCGGTCTGCCGCGAGCAGCGGATCCCAACCGCGACCCCAGATCACCTTGATTACGTTCCAGCCAGCTCCGCGGAATACCGATTCGAGTTCCTGAATCACCTTGCCGTTACCGCGCACGGGCCCGTCGAGGCGCTGCAGGTTGCAGTTGACGACGAACGTGAGGTTGTCGAGTTGCTCGCGTGCGGCCAGACCGATGGCGCCGATTGACTCGACCTCATCCATCTCGCCGTCACCGAGGAATGCCCACACGTGCTGCTGCGAGGTGTCCTTGATGCCGCGGTGCTGCAGGTAGCGGTTGAATCGGGCCTGGTAGATGGCGTCGAGTGGGCCCAGGCCCATCGACACGGTCGGAAACTGCCAGAAATCAGGCATGAGTCGCGGGTGGGGGTATGAGGGGAGTGAGCCGCCGGGATGTGACAGTTCCTGTCGAAAGCCGTCGAGTTGAGTCTCGTTGAGCCGGCCCTCAAGGTAGGCGCGCGCGTAGATACCGGGGGAGGCGTGGCCTTGGAAGAACACCTGATCGCCGCCGCCGGGGTGCTCGGGGCCGCGGAAGAAGTGGTTAAAGCCCACTTCGTAGAGAGAGGCACTCGAGGCATAGGTCGAAATATGTCCACCGACGCCCACTCCGGGCCGCTGCGCGCGGTGCACCATGATGGCGGCATTCCACCGGATGAACGCTCGAATGCGGCGTTCCATCGCCTCGTCACCGGGGAACCAGGGCTCACGCTCGGGGGAGATGGAGTTGATGTAGTCGGTGCTGCGCAGACTGGGAACACCGACATTGCGCTCGGCGGCCCGGCGCAACAGCGAGAGCATCAGGTAGCGGGCCCGGTAGGCGCCGGCGTTGTCGACGACCGAGTCGAACGATTCGCGCCACTCGGCGGTTTCTTCGGGTGCAACGTCGACGTATTGGGTGGGCAATCCACCGTCAATCAGATGGTCTCGGCTTGAGTTCACGCGCTCCATTCTGCCGGTGAGGGGGATTGTGCGCCCATGGGGCCTCAGCGATGGATGTCTCAATAGGGCTAAACCGGTTGCATTGAGCGGCAGGTTCCGATGGACTACGGCCATGCAGTGGACCAGTCACACCCCGGGAGCCGGCGATGGCCGCTGAGCCTCCGCCTTCCGCCGAGTCGACGATTGCCGCGCGACTTGGAATCACCGCAGGATTCACCGTTGCCGAAATCGGCTGGGACGACGATTGCGACGAAGCGCTGCGCGCCGCTGTCGAGACTCTCAGTGGTTCGGCGATCGTCGGAATCGACCACGATGACGTCATTGACGTTGTCATGTTGTGGTTCCGCGACGGCGATGACGATCTGATCGACGTGCTCGTCGACTGCATCGCACCCCTTGATGAGCACGGCATGGTGTGGCTTTTTACCCCGAAGCCCGGCCGTGAGGGCCACGTTGAGCCAGAGGACATCGCCGATGCCGCTCCGACCGCTGGCCTTATGGACACCAGTTCGGTGAGTGCCTCGCGCGACTGGCAGGGTACGAAACTGGTCACTCCTCACATCAAGCGCAAATAACCCCAACGCCGCGGGGCGACGACCTAACGCTTGCCGAAAAGTCCACCCAACATTCCTGTGATGCCATTCATCACCTTGGCGGCGCGGGCGAGTGCGGCTCCGGCTGGAATCCCGGGAACGCCCTCGATGATCGGTGCGAGGGCAAGCAGTCCGGTGAGATCGGTCACCGTGATCTGACCGGACGAATACAGCGAGGGAACGCTCGCCCTGCCCGACGCGATGTCGATCACTACTCCTGCTGTCGCAATGATTCCGGGTCCGAGCGGCTCGCTGAGGGCGCTGAGATCGGCGGTGCGCCACCCCACGCCATCAGAACCGGTGCCTAGGAAAGCGGTCGGGGTGCGCACCGTCAACGACGCTGTCGCCTGCTGGCGGGAGGCCAACGCTCCCGTGGTGTCAACGAGCGCCAGTAATCCGGTATCGGTGAGTTCATCGTGGGGGTTCGCGCCACAGGACTGAAGATCGCGTGCGCTCACCGCAATTTGGAAAGCCGTGGCGTGGGCCAGAGTCAGCACGGGAAGGGTGCCGAGCAAAGATCGAGTGGGTAGCAGCCCCTCGCCCTCTGGGCCACCTTCCTTAATCCAGTTACTGAGGGCGTCGCGGCTTCGTCGCACTGCATCGATCGCTGCCTGCGGACTCACATCGGAATGGGCAGCGTGTACCCGCCGAACATCATCGGCCTGATCAACGGTGCCCGTGACTCCAGAACGAGCGTCGTCAAGAATGTTCGTCAGGGTGCGGTTTTCCGGCCAGTCGCCGAAGGGAAGTAGCACCTGAATGCCGCTCCAGCCGTGGGCTCGGGCGGGGAGGGTGAGGTCGCAGTCCGCTGCGGCCGCGAGGAGCGCGTCCCACGCCGCAAGTGCGTCGGTGGCCATCGTGTCGGGGCGCGTGGTCGCGAGCCCTCGCTCATCCGAGGCGGGCAGCAGTTGCTTGGGAAGTTGTGCCACGATCACATCCTGTCGCACAACGCGAAAGTTGTGCACTGCGTCGTGGAGGTGCCCGGTGACTCACACTCCGACCGTGGGGGAGAGAGCTCCCGACTTCAACCTGCGTGATCAATACGGTCAGGAGCATCGCCTGTCGGATCTACGCGGCCGACTCCACGTGCTGCTGGTGTTCTTTCCCTTCGCATTCACGCCGGTCTGTACGGGGGAACTAGCTGAGATCTCGGCCGACGGGGCCACCTTTGCCACTGATCGAGTACGGACCTACGGAATTTCGTGCGATCCGGTTGCCAGTCTCAAGGCGTTCGCTGAACAGCATGGCAGCGACGTGCCCCTGCTCAGTGACTTTTGGCCCCACGGTCAGGTCGCCCGCGAGTACGGGGTATTCCTGCCTGAGAAAGGCTTCGCCAACCGTGGCTCGTTCATCGTTGATCGTGAAGGAATTGTGCGCTGGAGCGTGGTCACCAGCCCCTCGGAAGGGCGGAGCGCCGACAGCTACCGAGATGCGCTCTCCTGCCTCATTTGATACCCCCAAGGTGCGTAACTTCCTGCGGTCATAGATGCTAGTGCTGGCCGTGACCGCCGTGGGCCCGAGACCTTAGCGGTCACGGCCCCTTCTACCCGTAGGGTGGTAGCGCACAAGGGGCGCATAGCTCAGTTGGTTAGAGCGCCTGCCTTACAAGCAGGAAGTCGGCGGTTCGAGTCCGTCTGTGCCCACTCCTCTCTCCGCCTGACCGCGTAGGCTCTGCCTCGTGGCCGCAACACACTCCGATGAACCCGCGCCGAGCGTGGCAGACGTCGTCGACGTGATGGAGCGCCTCTACCCGCCGACGTTGGCCGCTGACTGGGACTCCATCGGGCTCGTGCTCGGTGATCCCGATGCGCCGGTGCGCACGATCCTGCTGTCTGTTGATGCAAGCGAGGAAGCCTCGCTGGAGGCACACGACCGCGGAGCAGACCTGCTCATCACCCACCACCCGCTCTTCCTGTCGGGTGTCACGTCGTTCGCGGCTGATTCGTCCAAAGGGCGCATTGTGCACCGCTTGATTCGACATGACATCGCCCTCTTCAACGCGCACACCAACGCCGACTGTGCCGATCCCGGAGTTTCCGATGCGTTGGCAACGGCGTTGGGGCTCATCGACCTCGAACCTCTCGATGACTCGGGCCTGGGGCGAGTGGGCCAGCTGACAGCTCCGATGATGCTGAGTGACTTCGCCGACCACGTGGCCGCCGCGCTTCCGTTCACGCCTCGTGGAATCAGCGTCTCGGGTGATTTGATGAGCCAGGTCAGTCGAGTCGCGGTCTGTGGGGGAGCGGGCGA
This sequence comes from Actinomycetota bacterium, assembly GCA_026393115.1. Lineage (GTDB taxonomy): Bacteria > Actinomycetota > Actinomycetes > S36-B12 > CAIYMF01 > CAIYMF01. The sequence continues at coordinate 6,203 of JAPLAU010000024.1, read as the reverse complement.
CTCTCTGCTCTCCGCTGCCAATGCTTCGGGGGCCGACGTCTACGTCACGGCCGATCTACGCCATCACCGGGCATTCGAACACCGCGCCGACGGAGGGTGCTTCCTCATCGATGTACCACACTGGGCCAGCGAGTGGCCATGGTTGAAGTCGGCGAAGCGTGAACTTCGCCGCGCACTCGCACAACTTCCGGGAGGCGGCGATGTCATCATCGAGGTCTCCCAGGAATGCACCGATCCCTGGACCACCCATCGTAGGAGCCCTGACGCGTGAGCACCGCAGAAGCACAAGACCAACTGACTCTGCTTGAACTTCAGCGAGTCGATACTTCACTCGACCGCATTGAGCACCGGTTACTCACGTTGCCTGCCCGCACTGAACTGCGTGCTGCGGAAGTGACTCTGGCGGAACTGCGCGATCGCATCGTGGCGTCGGAAGCCGAAGTGGGCGATCTCGAACGTGCTGTACGCAAGGCAGAAGCCGAAGTCGACACTGTTCGCACGCGCGCCGAACGGGACGAGCAGTTACTCATCTCCGGCAGCATCACCTCGCCCAAACAACTGGAAGAACTGCAGCATGAGGTCGCCTCGCTGGCTCGTCGGCGATCAGACCTAGAAGATGTCGAACTGGAAGTAATGGAGCAACTGGAGTCGGCTGTCGCTCATCGCAACTCACTTGGTGTTGATATTGCTGAAGTCGAGTTGGTACGCGCCACAGCAGAAACCGCCATTGCTGATGCCGAGATGCTGGCCGCGGCCGAACGCAGTATCGCGACGACCCAGCGCGCAGCATTGTCGACTGCCGTACCTGCCGACTTGCTGTCGCTGTATGAACGAGTCCGGGCCGATCACGGGGGTGTGGGTGCTGCGGCACTGAGTCGTGGACGGTGTGAGGGCTGCCAGATGCAACTTCCTCCCAGCGACATTGAGCGGTTCCGGGCGGCCGAATCGAACGTTGTTCTTCGCTGCGAAGAATGCCGTCGCATCCTCGTGCGCACTCCTGAGTCCGGACTGTGAGCAGACGACTCATCGTCGAGGCCGACGGCGGCTCGCGAGGCAATCCGGGCCCGGCGGCCTATGGCGCCGTCGTTCGCGACGCTGACACGGGGCGAGTCGTTGCCGAACGCAGTGAGGCAATCGGCGACACGACCAACAATGTCGCCGAGTACCGGGGTCTCATTGCCGGGCTCGAGGCTGCCACGGAAGTCGACCCGACCGCACTTCTGGATGTGCGACTGGATTCGAAGTTGATCGTCGAGCAGATGAGCGGTCGTTGGAAGATCAAGGATCCCAACCTTCGCACTCTCGCCTTCCGGGCTCGCGATGTGGCGTCAGGTGAACGAGTTCGCTACACGTGGGTTCCCCGAGAGCAGAACAAGGCCGCCGACACGTTGGTCAATCGGGCCCTCGACATCGCGCTTGGAAAACGTCCTGCGGTCGATGCTTTCGAACCGGCGGTGGCCCCGAAGTTCCTTCCCGGCTGGGCGCCTGACCTCGGAGCACCCACGGTCACCCTCCTGGTTCGCCATGGTGCTACCGAACACACCTTGGCCAAGCTCTTCAGCGGCATAGGCGGTGCTAACCCTCCGCTCGCTCCCGTTGGTGTGCTGCAGGCGCAGAGCGTCGCGGCGGAGTTGGTGGCGCGCGGTGTCGTCGACCGCGTGGTCACATCGCCAATGCTGCGCGCCCAGCAGACCGCTGAGTTCATCGCTCAAGCGACGGGCGTTCGCGATATCGAGGTGATTGACGATCTTGCCGAATGTCACTTCGGTGAATGGGAAGGTCGCACGTTTGGCGAGGTCGCCCGACAGTGGCCCGACGAACTTGCCGAGTGGCTGTCGTCGACGGCGATCGCTCCCCCCGGCGGAGAGTCGTTTGACGATCATCGCCGACGTATTGATCGTGCCCGTCGATTGGTGCTGGGCGCGCACAAGGGTGAGCGTGCGGCAGTCGTCGCGCACGTCACGCCGATCAAGATGATGGTGTCTCTTGCGCTCGATACTCCTGCTCGTTGTCTGTACAGCATGGAATTACTTCCGTGTTCGCTGACGACCATTGCGTGGTGGCAAGACGGCAACAAGTCGATGCAGGGATTTGCTGAGAGCGGCCATCTGCATGACCTCGCTCACCGCAGTACGTAACTAGATGTGCGCCATCACGATGTCAACTGACTGCACTCCGGTGCGCGAGGTTGCGCCGAGTTCAGCAGTGAAGCCGAGGTTCGTGCAATGAACGATCAACTGCGGTACCGACCGGGGGGTCGTTCCGTCGTTGAGTAGTGCGCGCACGAGGCGACCCTTCGTTGCCTTGTTGTGGTGGCTGACAACGACGCGTTCGGTGCGACGACCGACGCGCTTTTCCTGAAGTACCCGCATCGTGACGGTGCGCTCTGTCATTGAAGGACTCGGAACGAACAAGGCGGCGTAGGCCGAGGATCGTAAGTCGACGATGAGCCCGCGTCGGAGGGTATCGGCGAGGGCTGTGGAGAGCGGCTCACGCCAAGTGGATGCGAGGGGTCCGACACCGGGTAGGTCGGTGTCGCCAGAAAGACGGTAGGCGGGGATGCGGTCGGCTGGACTGACCATTCCGAACAGACCAGACGCGATGAGCAACATGCGGTCAGCGCGGCGTCGCGCCGCCGTGGGCAGTGACGCGAGGTCAAGGGCCTCGTAGAGCACGCCGCTGTACACCGCGCGAGCAGGGGCACACGGCTCGCAATCCAGACGCGCATCGCGCGCAAGTTCGTCAACCTGGCGTGCGGAAATGCCGAGCACTGCGCGAGCCGTGTCGGCGGGTCCGCGCGCAAGGCGGATCAGTGACTGCAGCACCGTGTCGCGGGTCGCGGTCAACTCGGGCGATGTGAGAGTGGAAAGGTCGAGGGGGCGGCCGGTTGTGGGTACGGTCTTGCCCTCAGAAGGTGGTAGCAGGATATGCACGGGTTCAGTATGGGGGCCTGTGCCCTACTCTGGTGCCACGGCGGGCGAGCCGGCCGGGCGATCGCGGTGACATGTCATCGAGGAAAGTCCGGGCTCCACAGGGCGCGGTGGTGGCTAACAGCCACCCGGGGTAACCCGCGGGACAGTGCCACAGAAAATAGACCGCCGGGAAGCAATTTCCGGTAAGGGTGAAACGGTGGTGTAAGAGACCACCAGCGCATCAGGTGACTGATGCGGCTCGGTAAACCCCACTGGGAGCAAGGTCATAAGGGGGCTCCGGCCCCTGCGCGAGCGCTTGAGGACTGCCCGTCCGATGCTCGCGGGTAGACCGCATCAGGCCATCGGTAACGGTGGTCGCAGAGAGATGATCGCCCATCCCGACTTCGGTCGGGTGGACAGAACCCGGCTTACAGGCCGACTCGCCCGTCGAACCCTTTGGTAGTTCGCCCACACGGGACTGACACATTTGGGGCGCCTAGACGCGCTAGGTGCGCGCTTGGGTGCCCCCGATGCAGGTGGTGGGTTTAGGGGGCGCTGTTCGAATCGACGACACTGTTCGAATCGACGACACTGTTCGAATCGACGACACTGTTCGAATCGACGACACTGTTCGAATCGACGACATCGCCGGTCGATTCAAGAGCAGCGGTGATCTTGGCGCACGCGGCACCAAGAGCGACAAACTCCTCAGCAGTCATTGCGTCAACGACGTAGCGTCGCACGCCTTCAACGTGGGTCGGGGCTGCTGCAACGAGTGCGTCCCAGCCGTGGTCGGCGAGCACGGCATGCTGACCCCGCTTGTCGTGCGGGCAGCATTCGCGCCGCACGAGTCCTGCTTTTTCCATCCGGTCGATCTGGTGCGAGAGGCGACTGCGGCTCGACAGAGTGCGGTCGGCCAACTCGCTCATGTGCATCCAGCCGCCTTCGGTTTCGGACAGGCGTACCAAGATTTCGTAGTCGGCGAGTGTCAGCGAATGGTCGTGCGTGAGTTCGCGGCTCAAGCGCGCGTTGAGCAAGGTAGTCGCGGTGATCCACTGTCGCCACGACGCTTGCTCTTCGTCGCTGAGCCAACTGGTCATCTGATCAGTCTAGTTGAAACTCGTACTATTGCCGACCGTGCCTACTTTTCGAGGTCCCAGATGCGAATTCCGCCCAAGATTCCTGCGGTGTTCGAGACGATTTCGGCTTTCGGCCCAAGCGGCTCGGTGATCAGGAACTTCGCGTTACCGCCGCCGATGTACAGGTGGTCGAAGAAAAGGAAGTCATCAAATGCGCTGATGGCCTTGTGAACTCGCTTGACCCACTTCTTTGTGCCGATTTCCTTGCGGGCGGCGTTACCCAGCGCGAGGTCGAAGGTGAGGCCCTTGAGGAAGGGTGCGTGTGACAGTTCCATGTGAGGAAGGAGCCGGCCCTCGTTGAACAGCGCGGTTCCGACTCCGGTTCCGAGGGTCATGACGAATTCGAATCCCGTGCCCTGCGCAACAGCGCAACCTTGCACGTCAGCGTCGTTCGCGACCTTCACCGGCACCTTGTACGCGTCGGCGAGAGCGGTCGCGAGGTCAAAACCGTGCCACATTCCCCGTAGTTGAGGGTCGGTTGCGCCGCCGTAAACGCTTCGCGACAAACTCGGAACCTCAATCACCCGACCCTCACGGACCAGGCCCGGGAACCCGACGGACACTCGGTGAAATTCGCCAAGTGGAGCAGTGAGGCCAACGAGACTCTCGACGAGAAGAGGCGGCGGGCAGGGGTAGGGAGTCGCGATCTTGGTGCGCTCTGTCTGCATCTGACCCTGGGCATCAAGGATTGCTGCCTTGAGCCCGGTGCCACCGACGTCGATCGCAAGAGTGAGAACTTCTGGGGGCCAGACAGTGGTGGTGTTGCTCGACATGGGGACTCCTGTTGGGCTCGGACGGGGTAGGCGCTTAACGCCATGATGACGTAAGCACTGTCGAGGTTGCTAGGGCAGGGTCAAGATCTCGACCCCTGAATCGGTCACGAGAATCGTGTGTTCGAACTGAGCGGTGCGTTTGGTGTCGCGCGTCACGGCTGTCCAACCGTCGGACCACACGCCGTAGTCGATGGTGCCAAGGGTCAACATCGGCTCGATCGTGAAGGTCATCGTGGGCTCAAGTGGGGTGTCGTAGGACGAGTCTTCATAGTGGGGAACGATGAGCCCGGAGTGAAATGAGGTACCAATTCCGTGACCGGTGAAATCGCGGACGACTCCGTATCCGAATCGTCGTGCGTACGACTCAATCACTCGTCCGACGACGCTCAGCGGCCGACCGGGCGCAACTGCCGCAATCGCCCGCATGGTTGCCTCATGCGTGCGTTCGACAAGTAGGCGGGACTCTTCGTCAACATCACCCGCGAGAAACGTCGCGTTGGTATCGCCGTGCACGCCACCAATGAACGCGGTGATGTCGATGTTGCAGATGTCGCCATCGTTGACGACCGTTGAATCAGGAATGCCATGACAGATCACTTCGTTGAGCGATGTGCACAACGACTTTGGATATCCGCGGTAACCGAGGGTCGAAGGGTAAGCGCGGTGGTCACAGAGAAACTCATGACCAATTCGATCGAGTTCGTCAGTCGTCACACCGGGAACGACGGCGCGTCCTACTTCAGCAAGGGCCTGAGCTGCGATGCGTCCGGCGATGCGCATCGCATCGATGGTCGCTTCATCTTTGAGTTCGGAACCTGTGAACGGCGTCGGCCGCGATTTTCCGACGTACTCAGGTCGGGGAATCGATGTCGGTACCGTTCTCATGGGGGACAGAGTGCCCGGTGTCAGTGGCATGGTGGAATCCTAGGAGCAGCCATCACGCGCCACGAATCCGTGGTCGTACTCACATCCGGTGAAGGTGGCAGACACGACGAGGAGGCAGTGGTGAGCGCCGACGATAAGTGGTGGTTCAACCTGCGTACGCAGAAGGTCGAGCAGGGTCTGGGTGATCCCAACTCTGAGCGACTTGGGCCATACGCAAGTGAAGATGAAGCGGCCGGCGTGCTCGAACGCATGCGCGCTCGCAATGAGGCGTGGGATTCGGAAAAGCCCGACGAGTCGTCAGACGAGACGTAGTTCAAGAGTGTGATCCGAAGTTTTCTGGCCAATGTCGAATGCCCCGAACCATTTGGTTCGGGGCATTCGACATTGGTGTCGCTGACTACCGCTTGCGGGCGGGAGCCTTGCGGGCCGGAGCCTTCTTGGCAGCGGCGCGCTTGGCCGGAGCCTTCTTGGCAGCGGCGCGCTTGGCCGGAGCC
>JAPLAU010000031.1 GCA_026393115.1 Actinomycetota bacterium | reverse complement strand
TCCTTGAACTGGTGCCACATCGAGGGCAACTTGGCCTTGATGACGTCGGCCGGAAGGCGCTTGGAGACATCGAGGAAGACGCCACCGTGGGGTGATCCGCGGCCAGCTTTGACCTCGCTGTTAATGGCACGTGCCACCTCGTCACGCGGAAGCAGTTCCGGTGGGCGACGGTTGTTGTCGGGGTCGGTGTACCAGCGATCGCCCTCTTCTTCGGTGTCGGCGTACTGCGCCTTGAACACGTCGGGGATGTAGTCGAACATGAAGCGCTTGCCTTCGGAGTTGGTGAGCACGCCACCATCTCCACGCACCGACTCGGTGACCAGGATGCCCTTGACGCTGGGCGGCCACACCATGCCGGTGGGGTGGAACTGAACGAATTCCATGTTGACCAGGGTGCTTCCAGAACGCAGCGCGAGCGCGTGGCCGTCTCCGGTGTACTCCCACGAGTTGCTGGTGACCTTGAATGACTTGCCAATGCCACCGGTCGCGATGACTACCGCGGGTGCTTCAAAGGCGAGGAAGCTGCCGGTTTCGCGCCAGTAGCCGAATGCTCCGGCCACGCGGCGCTGGTCACCCTCGCCCTCGAAGAACAGGTCGGTGATAGCGCACTCAGCAAAGACCCGAATGCGGGCCTCGTAGTCGCCGAATTCCTTGAAATCGTCCTGCTGCAACGACACGATCTTCTGCTGCAGAGTGCGGATGAGCTCGAGGCCGGTACGGTCACCGACGTGGGCGAGGCGAGGGTACTCGTGACCACCAAAGTTGCGCTGGCTGATCTTTCCGTCAGGGGTGCGGTCGAAGAGTGCGCCCCATGCCTCAAGTTCCCACACCCGGTCGGGGGATTCCTTAGCGTGCAACTCGGCCATGCGGTAGTGGTTGAGGAACTTGCCGCCGCGCATCGTGTCGCGGTAGTGAACCTGCCAGCCGTCGTTGGAGTTGACGTTTCCCATCGACGCAGCGATGCCACCCTCGGCCATCACCGTGTGGGCCTTGCCGAAGAGTGACTTCGTGATGATCGCGGTGCGAAGGCCGTGCGAGCGGGCCTCAATGGCGGCACGAAGTCCTGCTCCGCCGGCACCGATGATCACGACGTCGTAGGAGTGGCGCTCGATCTCTGACATCTCGTGTTCCTTGCTCGGAGAGGGAGGGTGGCTTAGAAGAAGTAGAGGTTCTGGATGGTGCCCTGAGCTACCAGCATCACGTAGAAGTCAGCGAGTGCAACTCCAAAGAGTGACAACCACGCGAACATCGGGTGGCGGGTGTTGAGTCGTGACACGACCGTCCAGAACTTGTAGCGCACGGGGTGCTTACTGAAGTGCTTGAGGCGACCACCGAGGGCGTGACGGCACGAGTGGCACGACAACGAGTACATCCACAGCAACGTGGCGTTTGCCAGCAATACCACGGTTCCGACGCTCATGTGGAACCACTGGCCCTCGTGGTTACGGAAGGCGATGATGGCGTCGTAGGTCAGCACGATGTTGAGCAGCAGACCGAGGTAGAAGAAGTAACGGTGAATGTTCTGCAGAATCAGCGGCTCGCGGGTTTCGCCGGTGTACTTCTTGTGCGGCTCGGAAACGGCGCATGCCGGCGGTGACTGCCAGAACGAACGGTAGTAGGCCTTGCGGTAGTAGTAGCACGTCATGCGGAAGCCGAGCGGAATGATCAGAATGATCAAGGCCGGAGACAGGATCCACCAAGCGCCAAAAGGCGTGAAACTGGTCGAACCCTCAACGCAACTCGTCGCCAGACATGGGGAGTAGAACGGCGAGATCAGGGGCTCGTAGAAGTAGTTCGCATTCGAGAACGCGCGCCACGTCGAGTAGATAACAAAGGACACGAGCACGATGACCGTGATGAGCGGTTGAATCCACCACTTATCGGTGCGGAGGGTGCGCTGGGAAATGGTCGCGCGCCCCGCTGTGCGCGAGGCGTCCGGCAGTGTGGCCACGTATGTCCGACCCTTCAAAGAACGTGAGGTGACGGGGCCGTCCGAGGGTCCCGTGGTGCTCTTGATAATAGTGGGGGGCGCGGCAAGGCGACCAGACCGTAACGGCTCTGTAGGGCTGTGATCTACGTCATGGGAAGCCGTGCCGGAGGGGGTGTGAGCCCGTCGGCAGGCGCGGCTAGCCTTTCACGTGTGCGACGGCCGCTCGGCGGTTCCGTCCTAACCGCGAGGAGGAGCGATGGCCACGACAGAGTCGGGTTTTCCGTTCAAGCCGGTCTACACGGCTGCTGACCTAGCCGGATGGGACCCGGACACTGCACTGGGTGAGCCTGGGCGCTACCCCTACACCCGTGGGGTCTATCCAACGATGTACACCGGCCGGCCGTGGACCATGCGTCAATACGCCGGATTCGGCACGGCCGCTGAGTCCAATGCTCGGTACCGCCAGTTGCTGGCGGCCGGAACCACCGGGCTGAGCGTGGCCTTTGACCTGCCCACCCAGATGGGTTACGACTCTGATCACCCACTCGCACATGGCGAGGTGGGCAAAGTCGGCGTGGCCATCGACTCGATCGAGGACATGCGCCTGCTCTTCCGCGACATTCCCCTTGATCAGGTCTCGACGTCGATGACCATCAACTCGCCGGCGGCGATCTTGCTGCTCATGTATCAATTGGTTGCCGAAGAAAACGGAATCAGCAGCGACCAACTCACCGGCACGATTCAAAATGATGTGCTCAAGGAATACATCGCACGCGGAACCTATATCTACCCGCCCGCCGCTTCGCTGCGATTGATCACCGACATCTTCGCCTATTGCCGTGCCGAGATACCGAACTGGAACACCATCTCGATCTCGGGGTACCACATGGCCGAGGCCGGGGCGACTCCCGTTCAGGAGATCGCCTTCACCTTGGCTGACGGAGTTGAATACGTACGGGCAGCCCTCGCCAGCGGTCAGGAGATCGACGAATTCGCACCACGTTTGGCCTTCTTCTTCGTGTCGCGCACCACGTTGCTCGAGGAAGTAGCGAAGTTCCGGGCGGCGCGTCGTATTTGGGCGCGCATCATGCGCGATGAATTCGGAGCCAAGGATCCCAAGAGTTTGATGCTGCGATTCCACACGCAGACTGCCGGCGTGCAGTTGACCGCGCAGCAGCCTGAGATCAATCTTGTGCGTGTGGCTGTGCAAGGTCTTGCGGCAGTGCTTGGTGGTACGCAATCGCTGCACACCAACTCGTTTGATGAAGCGATCGCACTTCCCACCGAGAAGGCCGCCCGGTTGGCTCTGCGCACGCAACAGGTATTGGCCTATGAAACCGACATCACGCACACCGTCGATCCTTTCGCCGGGTCGTACGTCGTCGAGGCGCTCACGGACGAGATTGAGGCCGGTGTCAACGACCTCATGGCGCGCATTGAAGACATGGGCGGCGCTGTGGCGGCAATTGAACGTGGTTTCCAGAAGTCTGAGATTGAGCAGTCGGCTTACGAGGTGTCGCAAGGAATTGACTCGGGCGAGCGCGTCGTCGTGGGCGTCAACCGCTTTACCGTCGAGGCCGAAGAGCATTACGAGCCCTTGCGCGTTGATCCGGCAATTGGTGAACAGCAAGCGCAGCGACTTACCACGCTGCGCGCCAACCGTTCGAACTCTGAGGTTGAGGCGGCACTCGCAGATATCTCTCGGGCGGCGGAGTCGGGTGAGAATGTGCTGTACCCGATGAAGCGAGCACTGGCCGCCTACGCGACTGTCGGCGAGGTCAGCGATGCGCTGCGCGCTGTCTGGGGCCAGTACGTTCCGCCAGATATTTTCTAGAGCGTGCAGGCTTTGCCACCAATCGTCCAGGCTTTGCCACAAATCGACTCGGTATTTGGACCGCACGACCTCGCTAACCGGGCGTAGGGTCGGGCTACCGCCAACGATCGATTCGGAGCCTGAAATGACAACCCCCACGGCAGCGGACGTACTGCGAGCGCGGCGCGCACCGAAGGTGTTGCTTCACGATCACCTCGACGGAGGGCTGAGGCCCCAGACGGTGATTGAGTTGGCCGACGAGTGCCGACACGTGCTTCCCTCGACCCAGGTTGATGAACTCGCAAAGTGGTTTCATGAGGCGGCTCGCTCGGGCTCGCTGGTTCAGTACCTTGAGACATTCGCGCACACGGTGGCCGTCATGCAGACAGCGCAGTCACTCGTTCGCGTTGCTCGTGAATGCGCCGTTGATCTCGCTTCTGATTCGGTCGTGTATGCCGAAGTGAGATTCGCACCCGAGTTGCACACTGAGCAGGGGCTGGGCCTCGATGCAATTGTTGAAGCGGTCCTCGCTGGATTCGCCGAAGGCGTTGCGCTGGCTGCTATTGATGGCCGTTCTATTCGCATTGGTGTCCTTCTCACCGCGATGCGCACGGCCGCGAGGTCGCAGCAGATTGCTGAATTAGCAGTTCGCTTCCGCGATCAGGGTGTGGTCGGCTTCGACATTGCGGGCGCCGAGGCGGGCTATCCGCCCACCAGACATCTGGGTGCGTTCGAATATCTGCAGCGCGAGAATGCTCACTTCACGATTCATGCGGGTGAAGCTTTTGGCCTACCCAGTATTTGGGAAGCAATTCAATGGTGCGGAGCTGACCGACTCGGTCACGGAGTGCGCATCATCGATGACATCACGGTGCACCCTGACGGTCAGATCGAACTGGGTCCGTTGGCTTCCTACGTGCGCGATCGTCGCATACCACTTGAACTGTGCCCCACGTCCAATGTGATGACCGGGGCGGCGACTTCCCTTGCTGACCATCCCATCGACGTCCTGTCACGTCTGCGCTTTCGGGTCACGCTCAATACTGACAACCGTTTGATGAGTGATACTTCGATGACCAACGAGATGTTGCAACTGTCCGAAGCACTCGGCTGGGGACTCGAAGAGTTTCGATGGGTAACGGTGAATGCGATGAAGAGTTCATTCCTGCACTTCGATGAGCGACTTGCACTCATCGACGACGTCATCAAGCCCGGCTACGGGCAACTCATTGCTGAGCGCGACGGCGCAACCGACAACTAGGCAGGCTCTGCTTTCGGCAACGTAAAATCGTGCGACGTTGCCACCGCGACATACCCCAGCCGCTCGTACCATTCGCGTGGCCAGTCATCATGCAAAGCGCCAAGTAGTAATACCTCGCAGCCCAACGCCACTGCCTCCGCGTGTGCGGCCGCAAACAAGGCATCGCCGAGGCCCTGCTGGCGAAACTCTGGATTGACCCCGAGCGCGTCGACCTCTGCGATCGGGCCGCGCATCACGACATCGACGCTTCCGACCACGCGCTCGTTGACGAAGGCAGCAAGTCGAATAACTCGCGAACCCACGTCGATGACTTCGCGCCGAGCAACGAGTTGAGTGATGACCTCGTCGGTCGCGTCAGGAAGGTCGATGCGCCATTGCTCGGCGATGAAAGGTGCGACCACACTTTCGTCAACCACAGCCACACGCTGATCGCTCGCGCAATCGTCGCTCGGAAGGGCGCGGCGAGACATCAGCACGATCTCGTGGTGCACGTACCCCGTGTCCGTCAGCATCAGGATTGCTTCTGAATCGAGGCCTCCGAGCACTTCGATCTGTCGGAAGCCACTTTCGAGCAGATGCTCGTCGACGAGTGCGAGTAGCTCATTACCGCTGCGTGGAGTGTCGGTGATAAGTCGATTGTGCTCGAACGAGTCAGGGAATCGCTCATCATGCACGGTGAACGTGTGGTCGTCGATGGGAGTACATCGGCGCGCTCGCAGCCGCCAGGATTCGAGGTACCAGCCGGTTGCTGTTGCTGCGCCATCATCGATGGTGCCCGCCGGCAGTTTCACTCGAAGAGCCTCCGTGGCGTGAACGAAGCCCAGCTTGTCGTATCGCGCTCGTGCCGGGTTTCCTTCCGTCACGGTGAGAGTCAGGTGTGTCTCTCCTCGGTCGCGCATGGCGACGATCGCGCGTTGGAGGAGAACGGTGCCCGTGCCCGGATAGTCCGGGTGTCGCCACACGTCCGCTACCCACGCGCCTCCGGCGGGTGAGGTTCCAGCGCGTTGGTTGACGATGAGCCCCGCAACGACGGTGTCTCCTGCCCAGACGACAGACGACTCGGGCAACAAATCACCCACGACATCACCGCCCATGATCATGACCAGCAGGCCGAGTGTTCCGGTTTCGTCCTCATGGTCGGGGTGACCGGGCGGGTACGCAGCGATCTGCGACGGCATGAGTGCGTTGGGGCTGAGGGTGGCGATGTCAATAGCTTCGATGCGGAGTCCGGGTCCGGGTTCAACGTCGCGCCAACTATCGGGTGCGAGCGAGGTATCGATCGCCATCGTGTGGGCATGGCGGGCGATCGTGGCTCCGCGAGCGAGTAAGCGACGGCCTAGATCGGGCTCAGCCGCCACCTGCCACCCCGGTAGACGGTTCAGTAGAAGATCGGCCACAGATTCCTGCGAGGGCGTTCGGGGCAGTAAGTCGGCGACGGCGCCTTCGTCGCGCATGTCGCGCGCGAAGTAGACGGTAGGAAAACCTGGCCTTCCGGATACCGCCTCGATTGGAACGCCCCAGTCGGGCTCTACTGTCACGCTGGCCACGCTAGCGAATCGTGCCGCTACCCTCTACAGAGTGTCCTCTCCCCGAGATCCTGCGCGCATGCACACCTTCGATCCCCAGATGACTGACCTCGTCCTGGGCTATGTCCGAAATCGACTGGCGATGGCCGAGGCGCCCCTCGATCATCCAGGCCACGCGGCTGACCTCGCGCAGGCGCTCACCGGCGTGATCACCGACGAAGGGCGCGACGCTTCCGAGGTATTGGAGATCTATGCCACGCGCCTCGCGCCGCATGTCATCTCCGCTGACTCGCCGCGGTTCATGTCGTTCATTCCCAGTGCCCCGACCAAGGCGGCTCTGCTCTTCGACACGGTCGTGTCGTGTGCGTCGCTTCAAGGCATCTCATGGCTGGAAGCGGCCGGTGCAGTGGCCGCCGAGAATCAGGTGTTGCGGGTGCTCAGTGATCTCGCGGGGCTACCGGCCAGTGCAGGTGGCACGTTCGTTTCAGGTGGATCTGCCGGCAACTTGTCGGCCCTGGTCGTGGCGCGCGAGACGGCGCGTCGACGCCTTGGCGATCCGCGCGCTCGCTTGCGTGTCGCGGTGAGCGGCCAAGCCCATTCGTCGATTGCCAATTCCCTGCGGATGCTTGATCTCGAGGCGTTGGTCATTCCCACCCTCGATCGACGACTCAACGAAGAAGCAGTGCGTGCTGCCTTCGACGTTGACGGACATTCGCAAGACGTGTGCGCGATCGTGGCAACCGCTGGAACAACCAACGCGGGCATCATCGATGACCTCGCCGGAGTTGCTGCCGCGATCAAGGGTCGCGACATCTGGTTTCACGTGGACGCTGCGTATGGAGGTGCGGGGCTGCTGGCCGCGTCGGTGCGCAGCCGTTACGACGGTATTGAGCACGCTGATTCGCTCGTCATTGATCCGCACAAGTGGTTGTTCGCACCGTTCGACTGCGCAGCGCTTCTCTACCGCGAGCCGTCATTGGCGAAGGCCGTGCACACTCAAGATGCGCCGTACCTTGATTCCATTCACGGTGATGATCCCGATGAATGGAATCCGACCGACTACGCCTATCACCTCACCCGGCGCGCGCGCGGACTTCCGTTGTGGTTCTCGATGGCAGTCAACGGACTCGACGCCTATCGCGATGCGGTCGAGGCGGCCATTGAACTCACGCGCACCACTGTCGAACTCGTGCACGAGCGACCGTACCTGACCTTGCTGCGCGAACCGGAATTGTCGAACGTGATCTTCCGTCGCGAGGGGTGGGGTGCTGACGAGTATGGGCGGTGGTCAACCGATCTGCTCGAGCGTCAGCGTGCCTTCGTTCAGCCCACTCGCTGGGATGGTGAATTGGTGGGACGACTGTCATTCCTCCACCCGGCGACCACGGTTGAGATGGTCGTCGAGGTGTTAGACGCGATGGCATGAGTGCCATTCTTGAAGGGCGCACACCGACAGGTGGCGTGGTCATCCTGCGGCCGCCCATCGACGGTGAGCCCTTACCCGATTCGAGTTCCGAGTACGACGAATGGGGTGAGAAGCTGCCACTCAGTCAGACGGCGGGCCACATCGAGCGGCTGGTTGTCGAGTGCGACGGAATCGCTGTCGGCCACGTCGGCTGGCACCGGGTGCACTACGGCCCCAACCTCGGCTCATGCGCGTGGAACATTGGCATCGGGCTCACCGAATCCGCGCAGGGTCGTGGCATCGGGTCAGTCGCGCAAGGACTGCTGGCCCGTTATCTGCTGGTAACGTCGCCGCTCGATCGCGTGGAAGCGTCAACTGACGTGACGAACATTGCCGAGCAGCGGGCACTCGAAAAAGCGGGCTTCACGCGCGAGGGCGTATTGAGGTCGGCGCAGCAACGAGTCGACGGCCGGCACGATTTGTACTCGTACTCCTTCGTACGAGGTGACGAGTTGCGTTCAGGCTTGTAAGCGTGAGAACAAGTCATCGCGGATCGCTTTGAGTAAGACGTCGGCTTGTGTGCGAGCGACATTCACGTCGCTTTCGGACACGGGTACCACCACTTCGAGGTAGCACTTGAGCTTCGGCTCTGTTCCACTCGGCCTCACAATCACGCGGCCAGAGTTGCCCAGTGAGTATCGAAGGCCTTCGGTAGGTGCGAGCCCGCCATAGCCGACCGCGAGATCGGCGACGTCGGTGATGGCTAACGATCCGAGTTGTGATGGTGGATTCTCGCGCAAACTGGCGATCAGGGGCGCCACCTCACTGACATCAGCGAAGCGCAGTGACAATTGCGACGTGGCATGCACCCCGTGGGTACGTGCCAGTTCGTCGAGTACGTCGTCAACCGTGCTGCTCTCGGCCTTGAGCGTCGCCACCATTTCAGCAACTCGAAGGGCGGCAGTAATGCCGTCCTTGTCTCGCACATGCTCGGGATCGACGCAGTAGCCGAGGGCTTCTTCGTATCCGTAGGCGAGATCGGGAATAGCGCCGATCCATTTGAATCCCGTGAGTGTTTCCTGGTGGCGAAGCCCGGCGTCTGCGGCGATCGAGCCGAGCAGTGACGACGAGACGATTGAGCAAGCAAACGTTCCGTGCGTTACAGGCGCCCACCCCCGGCGTGCACGATCAATGGCCCACCAGGCGAGCAGTGAACCCACGTCGTCGCCGCTGAGCATGCGGTGTGCCTCGTTGCTCGCGATTCCCACGGCACATCGGTCGGCATCGGGATCGTGCGCGATCAGCACATCGGCGTTGCAGCGTGCCGCCATTGCGAGTGCAAGATCCATCGCGCCCGTCTCCTCGGGGTTGGGAAATGCGACCGTCGGAAAGTCGGGATCGGGGTCGCGCTGCTCGACGACCTCGGTAGCGGGATCGAAGCCGGCGCGGGCTAGTGCCTCGGTGAACGTGCGGGTACCAACGCCGTGCATCGCGGTGTGCACAATCGACAGCGTGCGAGGTGAAGCGGCAGCGACCACATTCGCTGCATCGGTGAGGTAGTCGTTGAGCAATTCGTCTCCGAGGGTGACCCACCGGTCGCCCACGGGAATTGCACGCACCGGACCCACCGCATCGATGAGGGTGGCGATCGCAGCGTCGGTGGGTGGCGCCAGTTGTGATCCGCCTGCGAGATAGACCTTGTAGCCGTTGTCGAGCGCCGGATTGTGGCTGGCGGTGATCATGACGCCCACGTCAGCACTCAGGCGTCGCACTGCGTAGGCGAGAACGGGAGTGGGCAGAGGTTCTGGCAGGACGAACACCTCCAGCCCGGCAGCACTCATCACGGCAGCGGTGTCACGGGCAAATTGTTCGGACTGATGACGCGCGTCGTACCCGATGACGGCCGTGCGACCGTTGGTGGCCACCACATGCGCGGCAAGTCCCGCAGAGGCACGGCGCACGACTGCGCTATTCATCCGGTGAGGGCCACCGCCCATCTGACCACGTAGTCCCGCGGTGCCAAATTGCAAAGTGCCGTTGAAGGCCGATTCGAGGTGGCCGGCGGCTGTGACGTCACCGGACTGCGCATCGGCCAGAGTCGCTTCAAGTTCTGCCCGAGTGAGTGGGTCGGGATCGTCGTCGATCCACGTGCGCACTCGGAGGGCCAGGGAGGGCTCGAGGTTCACCTCAGACCTCGGGGAGTAGGCGCGCGAGAAGGTCACCGACGCGCGTGGCCGACGCGTGTCCGGTGTCGAGAACCTCTTCTGAGGTGATGGGCTGACCGGTCATTCCGGCCGCGTAGTTGGTGACCAGTGAGATTCCGAGAACCTCGAGTCCGACCTCACGTGCTGCGATGACTTCGACCGCGGTCGACATTCCCACGAGATCTCCTCCGATGGCACGCACCATGCCGATTTCGGCGGGGGTTTCGAATTGGGGGCCGTGGAATTGCACGTAGACGCCGTCGGGGATTCCGGGGGAAACCACCTGAGCGAGTGCGCGCAGGCGTGGCGAGTATGCCTGAGTGAGGTCAATGAAGGTGGCCCCGCGAAGGGGAGTGATTCCGGTGAGGTTGATGTGATCGCGGATTAGCACCGGAGTGCCGGGAGCCCACTCAGACTGCAGACCTCCGCAGCCGTTGGTCACCACAAGAGCTCTGCATCCCGCTGCGGCAGCAGTACGGACGTAGTGAACGGTGGCGTCGACTCCGAGGCCTTGATACAGGTGTGTTCGACCGAGGAAGGCGAGCACGGCGCGGTCTCCGGCGCGAATACTTCGGATCTTTCCAGCGTGACCGACGACGGGTGCCTCAGGAAAGCCGGGCACTTCGCTCTGGCTGAGTTCGGCGACGGTCTGGCCCAGCGCGTCAGCGGCATCTGCCCAGCCCGAACCCAGCACCACGGCAATGTCGTGCCCCAGCACTCCCGTGCGATGAGCAATCGTGCGGGCGGCCTCAGTGGCGACTGCGCCGGGATCGTCGAAGGGCGTGGCGAGGGGCGCGGGCATATGCCGACCGTAGCCGAGGGCGCTCTCTCGCGTCATGCCCTCGGGTTCTTTAGGCCGCTAGCTAGGGCCCGATCGATCGGCAGGTGCGTGACCGAAGGTCAGCCACGTAATCGTCGGGGGCTCCTGCTGCCTCTGCAGCGTCAGCCATGATTCCGAGGTAGCGGGCGCTCGGCAGGCCACCTTCGTAGCCATCGAGTACGTACAGCCAGGCCACCTGCTCACCTTCGAGGGTGGCGACGCGCACGCGAACCTTGACGTAGAGGCCCAGGTCGCCGCCTTCCCAGCGGTCGAGGGCGCGTTCGTCAGCGGGGCTGAGGTCGTACAGCATGACGAAAACCTGTGAGTTCGGTTCTTCGACGACGGTGGCGAGAGCGCCTTCCCAACCGAGATCTTCGCCACCAAAGGTCAGCCGCCAGCCATTGATCCATCCGGTTCCGGCGGCGGGGGAAGCGGGGGCGCGCTCAAGCATCTGTTCAGGGTCCATATTCGACCCGTAGGCGGCGTAGAGAGCCATGGGCCAAGAATAGGCGCTTCAACGCACCCAAGGGGAGAGGCGCGGCGCGGCTGGGTCACAATGGCGCTCGTGACATCGGTTGTGATTGTTGGCGGGGGCCCGGGCGGGTACGAGGCTGCCTTGGTGGCTGCGCAGCTGGGTGCCACGGTCACGGTGGTCGATCGCGATGGTCTTGGGGGTTCGGCGGTCCTCACCGATTGCGTTCCATCGAAAGCGTTGATTTCCCTTGCCTCGGTGATGGCGCAGGCCGGTGCGGGGGGTGCGTTAGGGGTACGTGATGGTTCTGGTCCGCTTCGATCGTCGGCCCTGAGCGTCGACCTTGCTCAGGTCAACGCGCGCATCACTGCACTTGCTCAGGCACAAAGTGACGACATCGAGGAACGTCTCGGGCGCGACGGTATTCGGGTTATTCACGGAACCGGTCGCATCGTCGACGCACAGACGGTACACGTCAACGAACGTAGCGGTGCTGAACGCATGGTTGAGGCAGATGTGGTGCTGCTGGCCACAGGTGCACGCCCGCGCACACTGGCAGGTGCCGAGCCCGACGGCGATCGCATCCTGACGTGGGAGCAGTTGTACGGGCTCACAGATCTCCCCGAACGACTCATCGTGGTGGGGTCGGGCGTGACGGGTGCTGAATTCGCCAGCGCCTATCGCGAATTGGGTAGTGACGTGGTGCTGGTGTCGTCGCGCGATCATGTGCTGCCGGGCGAGGATACCGACGCAGCGAGGGTGATCGAGGATGTGTTTGCTTCTCGAGGCATGACGGTGATGGGTCGATCGCGGGCTGCCGCGGCGGTGCGGCACGGAGAAGGCGTTCGCGTCACTCTCGATGACGGGCGAACCGTTGATGGGTCGCACTGCTTGATGGCGGTCGGATCGATTCCGAACACCGACGATCTCGGACTTGATGCCGCGGGGGTACGCCTCACCGAGTCAGGTCACATTGAGGTCGATCGGGTGTCGCGAACGTCGGTGCGCGGAGTTTATGCGGCTGGTGACTGCACCGGTGTATTGATGCTCGCATCGGTTGCTGCCATGCAAGGACGCATCGCCATGTGGCACGCACTCGGTGATGCCGTGGCTCCCCTTGATGTCGGTGCGGTTTCCAGTGCGGTGTTTACCGATCCGGAGATCGCAACGGTCGGGGCCACTCAACGTGACCTTGATGAGGGCCGAATCCGCGCGATTGCCCTCTTGCTTCCCTTGGCGACGAATGCGCGCGCCAAGATGCTCGGACTCGAACACGGTTTCGTCAAACTCTTTGCCCGCTCTGGTACTCGCATCGTGGTGGGCGGAGTAGTAGTGGCGCCGCGTGCAAGCGAACTCATTCATTCCATTGCGCTGGCGGTCGATCAGCGACTCACCGTCGACCAGTTGGCGCTGACGTTCACGGTGTACCCGTCGCTCTCTGGATCAATTGCTGAAGCAGCACGCCGCTTGCACGTCATGGGCACGGAAAGCGCGGTCGCCAGCGAGTAAGTAATGCCCAAACTCTGGGCAAAACGATTCGTTTTGTGCACCGATTTGCCCAGAGAATCGGCCTTTGGGTAGGAGGCGTCCACAGTTGGCGAGATGGTCGTGAGGAAGACGACTAGAAGTCGCCACCACCGAAGCCGCCACCGAAATCGCCGCCGCCCATGTCGCCACCGCCGAATCCTCCGCCACCGGAATCACCGCCGAAACCGCCACCGCCGCCATTTCCGAAGTCACCCTGCATGCCGCCGTTATCGACGACGACCGTTGGCGGGAAGAGAGCATTTCCGAGCATGGTGCCCACCATGATCTGCGGGAGGATCGATCCGTACGAGCCAAAGTAGCCACCTGCGTAGGGGCCGTACATCGGACCTGCCTGCCAGTAGGGGCGCGTGTCGCCGCCGACACCGACAGGAACCTCGCGTGACTGGGGTGTGAGTCCGGTAGCAACGGTGTGCGCGCAGACGGCACACGTAGGAACCTTGCGCTCGGCACCGCCGGGAGGCGCCCACGACACTTCGGTGGCGCTTGGGCCGTGCCGGGGATCGAAGAAGCAGGGCGGAAGTCGGTCGGGGAGAGGTGCGCCGTTGACGCGGGCAAACACGCACGCCATCGCGTAACGGCCATCTTCGAGGTTTGCTGTGATCGCTGACGCTTCTTTGGCGTTGGTCATCCGATCGGCACCGTCGCTCGCCTTGCGGTAGGAGTCGATGGCCGACTGGAGATCGGTGCGTCCTGCATCATCGAGTCGCTGGTCGGTGATGTCGAACGCTGCGACCTGCTCGCCGAAGGAGGTCACGTCCTCGTCGATGACTGACTTAACGGCGGCAAGTTGAGCGGCCTCCGCCTTCTTCTTCTTGCGCACGCTGTACGTCACTGCCCCGCCGGCACCCAGGGCGCCTGCGACCACCAGGAGCCAACCCCAGGGGAATCCGCCGCCGCTGGAAGAACCGCCACTTCCACCATTCGCGGCGCGAGAGGAAACCCCCGTGACGAATTGGGTGAGAACATCGTAGGAACTGCCACCCTGGTTCTTCACGACGGCTTGGGCGGCGATGTCGCTGACAGCAAAAAGGGTTGAGTTCGCTCGGAACGTTGTGCCCGCAACGAGTGCGTACGTTCCTGGCTTACCGACGGCGCGGTAAAGCGAACTGAGTGCGGCGTCAGCGGTTCCGCCGTTGGATGTGATGAACGATTTGGGTACGACAGCGATGTACATCGGAGTACCTGCCGACTGCACCTGATCAAGAAGTGCACTTTCCTGAGAAGGGGAGAGCGGGCGTTCGGAGTCGGGGTCGTTGTAGACCGGTGACTGCTTGAGCGAGGCAGCGACAGCATCGACTGACGAGAGCGCTGAGGTGGCATTCGCGAGACCGAGCAGCGCAATCAGTAGTAGCCCGAGGACGCTGGCGACGCGTGTGGTTGCTCTCATGTGTTCCACGCTAGCAAGGTCACGCAAGCCGAGAGGCGGCTGAGTGCGGAGATGTCAGTCGACGACTTCGCAGAACACAGTGCCAGTCGGAACCGTAGCGCCCACCTCGGCTGTCAGGCCGGTCACGGTGCCGGCGCGGTGCGCGGTGATGGGCTGTTCCATTTTCATGGCTTCGAGCACCACGATGAGGTCTCCGGAGGCAACCTGTTGGCCTTCTTCGACGGCGATTTTCACGACGGTGCCTTGCATCGGGGCGGCAACGGCGTTTCCGGAGGCCGCGCCGCCTGCCGACTTCGACCGCGACCGCTTGGGCGCCGCCGACTTAGGAGTGCTGCCCGCGGAGGCCAGACCCGCAGGCAGGGTGACTTCGAGGCGCTTGCCGCCGACTTCAACGACGACCGATTGACGCTCAGCCGAGTCAGTATCGGCGTCGGCGCTGCCAGAGTAGGGGGGAATCGTGTTGTTGAATTCGGTTTCGATCCAACGCGTGTGAATCGTGAAGGGTGCCGCAGGATCGGCCGGTGCGAACGCGGGGTCGTCGACGACTGCCCGGTGGAACGTGAGGGCAGTGGCGATTCCGTCGACCTCGAACTCGGCGAGTGCACGCCGTGAGCGTTCGATCGCCTGCTGCCGAGTTGCTCCAGTGACAATGAGCTTGGCGAGCAGCGAGTCGAAGTTGCCGCCGATGACATCGCCCTGCACGAAACCGCCATCGAGGCGAATGCCGGGGCCGCTCGGCGGGTTCCAGAGAGCAAGTACCCCGGGCGCAGGCAGGAAATTGCGGCCAGGGTCTTCGCCATTGATGCGGAACTCGATCGAATGTCCGCGCAGTGGCGGGTCATCAAACCCGAGGGTCTCACCGGCAGCGATGCGGAACTGCTCGCGTACCAAGTCGATGCCGGACACCTCTTCGGTGACCGGGTGTTCAACCTGCAGGCGCGTGTTGACCTCAAGGAATGAGATGGTGCCATCGACTCCGATGAGGAACTCACACGTGCCAGCGCCGTAGTAGCCCGCCTCGCGGATGATCGCCTTCGACGAGCGGTAGAGCTCATCGTGCTGGTCGTCGGTGAGGAAGGGTGCGGGTGCTTCTTCCACCAACTTTTGGTGGCGGCGCTGAAGTGAGCAGTCGCGGGTGCTGACGACCACCACATTGCCGTGCATGTCAGCGAGTACCTGTGTTTCAACGTGACGCGGGCTGTCGAGGTAACGCTCGACAAAACACTCACCTCGACCGAACGCTGCGACCGCTTCACGCACTGCTGAGTCGTAGAGCTCAGGAATTTCTTCGAGCGTGCGAGCGACCTTCAGTCCGCGACCGCCACCACCGAAGGCTGCCTTGATCGCGATGGGAAGTCCGTGAGCGCGCGCGAACTCGACGACCTCGTCCGAGCCGGTCACCGGGTCGGGCGTTCCTTCAACCTGCGGAGCACCAGCGCGCGCGGCGATGTGGCGTGCGCTCACCTTGTCGCCCAGCGAGCGGATGGCGTCGGGCGGAGGGCCGATCCACGTGAGCCCGGCGTCAATGACGGCTTGCGCAAAGTCAGCATTCTCGGAAAGGAACCCGTAGCCAGGGTGAACCGCGTCGGCGCCGCTGCGCGCCGCGACGTCGAGGATCTTGTCGACCACGAGGTAGGTCTCAGCGGCCGTGCTTCCGCCCAGGGCGTACGCCTCGTCAGCGACCTTCACATGCTGCGCGTCGCGGTCGGGATCGGCGTAGATGGCCACGCTCGTGAGGCCGGCGTCACGGCATGCGCGCGCTACACGGATAGCGATCTCTCCGCGGTTGGCGATGAGCACCTTCGACAACGGTCGGGCAACAGGCTGAGCCACGGCATCTCCATGCAAGCGAGGGGCTTCCGAGTCTATGGGGAGTCCGTGTCTGACACGGACCGGGCGTCCCACAGGTCAGTCCACGAGTGGCCGAGTGCTCGCACCAGTTCGCGTAGTAACGGCAGCGACAGTCCAATGACATTCGATGGGTCGCCGTCGATTCCGTCGATGAAGGGGGCCGACAGGCCGTCGAGAGTGAAGGCACCGGCCACCGTGAGCGGCTCGCCTGAGGCAACGTAGGCGTCGATCTCGGCATCGTCGGGAGTTCCAAATCGCACCACGGTCTTCGCGCTGGCGACTCGGGCGCCGCCGTCGGCAGCATCGATCAGAGCATGGCCGGTGACCAGAGTGCCGGTGCGACCACGCATGGCTCGCCAGCGATCGCGGGCGTCATTGGCGTCCGTGGGCTTTCCTAGGAGTCGGCCGTCGAACTCCAGCACGGAATCGCAGCCGAGTACAAGGAAGGGGCCGGGATCGGCACCCTGGAACTTGCGTCCCACGTCACGGGCCTTGAGTACCGCCAAGTGTTCGGCCACGGTCTCGGCATCGGCATCGGCGGATAGTGAGGCGATTTCGGCATCTTCGTCGACATTGCTGACGATGACAAGCGGAACCACGCCGGCCGCATGCAGCAGGCGGCGCCGTGCCGGCGACGCCGACGCGAGGATCAGCGTGAGAGTAGGCATTAGTGGGGAAGGCTCGAATGCCGCCACGCTGCGGCACCGGTAGTCAGCGGTCGGCGGTGCGCAAGTTCGGGTCGGCCCCACAACGGTCGATCTGGTGTTGCAGAAGCGACCGGCGTCGACAACGACGTGACCACTGCGACAAGCGCCGCGAGTTCGTCGGCCGTGGGATCGCCCTTCACAACCCGCAGCAGCGGGCGCGTGGGCTCAGGTGTCGTTGTCTCGTCGGTCATCAGAGCGGAATGTTTCCGTGCTTCTTGGGCGGAAGTGTTGCGCGCTTGCCGCGCAGCGTGCGCAGTGCTCGAATCACCATCGGCCGAGTCTCGCTCGGTTGAATGACGCGGTCGATGAAGCCACGCTCTGCTGCGATGTAGGGGTTGGCCAGCGTGTCTTCGTACTCGCTGATGAGTCGAGCGCGCTCGGCCTCGGGATCAGTCGCGTCGCGTAGTTCTTGTCGGTACAAGATGTTGACCGCACCCTGGGCACCCATCACGGCGATCTGGCCGGTGGGCCACGCGAGGTTGATGTCGGCGCCGAGGTGCTTGCTGCCCATGACGTCGTACGCGCCGCCGTAGGCCTTGCGCGTAATGACAGTGACGAGCGGAACGGTGGCTTCGGCGTACGCGTAGATGAGTTTGGCGCCGCGACGGATGATGCCGTTCCACTCTTGATCGGTTCCGGGCAGGAAGCCAGGGACGTCAACGAACGTGAGCACCGGAATGTTGAACGCGTCGCACGTGCGCACGAAACGGGCAGCCTTTTCCGAAGCGTCGATGTCGAGCGTTCCGGCGTACTGCATGGGCTGATTGGCAACGACGCCGACCGGACGACCTTCCACGCGGCCGAAGCCAATGATCATGTTGGGCGCGAATAGCGGTTGCACTTCAAGGAAGTCGTCGTCATCGAGCACGTGCTCAATGACCTTGTGCATGTCGTAGGGCTGGTTGGGCGAATCGGGAATCAGCGTGTCGAGTTCGCGGTCGTGATCGGTGATGGTGAGGTCGGCCTCAACGTCAACCACGGGCGCGTCATCAAGGTTGTTGCTCGGAAGGTACGAGAGCAGTGCCTTGACGTAGTCGATCGCGTCGGTTTCGTCGGTAGCCATGTAGTGCGCGACACCCGACTTGGTGTTGTGCGTGCGCGCTCCGCCGAGGTCTTCGAATTCGACGTCCTCGCCGGTGACGGTCTTGATGACATCGGGTCCGGTGATGAACATGTGCGAGGTCTTGTCGACCATCACGGTGAAGTCGGTGATGGCCGGGGAGTACACGGCGCCACCGGCACATGGCCCCATGATCAGCGAGATCTGCGGAATGACTCCCGACGCGTGCACGTTGCGACGGAAGATCTCGCCATAGAGGCCGAGCGACACGACACCTTCCTGGATGCGCGCGCCGCCGGAGTCGTTGATGCCGATGATGGGAACGCCGGTCTTCATTGCGAGGTCCATCACCTTGACGATCTTCTCGCCGAACACCTCTCCGAGCGATCCACCGAACACGGTGAAGTCCTGGGCGAAGACGCAGACCGGCCGGCCGTCGATGGTGCCGTAGCCCGTGACGACGCCGTCGCCGTAGGGGCGGGTCTTCTCAAGTCCGAACGCAGTGGATCGGTGGCGGGCGAGGCCGTCAAGCTGCTGGAAGGAATCTTCGTCGAGCAGCGACAGGATGCGCTCCATTGCCGTCTGCTTGCCCTTGGCGTGCTGTTTGTCGACGGCCTGCTGGCCACGGCTCAGCGCATCGGTGCGTCGTGAGTCGAGGTCGGCGATCTTGCCGGCCGTGGTGTGCAGGTCGGGACCGGTGCCTGAATCGTCGGTCGCTGCGCTCATCTGTCCGCCCTCCGGAGGTCTGGTGGCCTACGTTAGCGAGATGGCAACAGACGCCGTCGGGGACCTCCGCCCGCCACTCGATTCTGCGCTCGTGCAGGCCGAACTCGAGCGATGCGGTCTGGGCGGCTTCCCGATCACTCTTGCCGGCTCCCTTGCCTCCACCAATGCCACGACGGCCGCTCTGTTGGCGGCGGGAAACGAGGCACCTTTCGCGGTGGTGGCGGAGTCTCAGACCGCAGGGCGAGGGCGACTTGACCGTTCGTGGGCCTCACCGCCCGGCGCTTCCTTGCTTGTGTCTGTCGCGGTCGACATCCCGTCGCGACCATCCTCCTGGGGCTGGTTGCCCCTGCTCAGCGGCGTCGCAACGGTGCTGACAGTGCGCGAACTCGGGATTCCAGCGGTCGTGAAATGGCCGAATGATGTGATCGTCGACCATCCGCACGGACCTCGGAAACTCGCAGGAATCTTGTGTGAGGGCACCGGTGCCGGAACTGCGGTAGTGGGCATCGGACTCAATGTCGATCAGCGTGCCGACGAACTCGCCACTGATGCTGCGACATCGGTGCGGATGGAGGGTCGACAGATTGGTGGGCGCGAAGCACTCCTGGCCCAGCTCCTGAGCAACCTGTTGGATTTCGTCGGTCAATGGAATGCGGTGGGAGGCGATGCTGTCGCCTGTGGGCTCTCCGACCAGTACGTTGCGCTCTGTTCAACCCTCGGCCAGCGAGTAGAGGCGCAACTGCCCGCCGATGGGAGCCTGTGGGGAACAGCGGTGGCCATCGGAGCGGAGGGTGAGCTGGTGATCGACAGCGACGATGGGGTGCATCGGTTCTCCGCGGGTGACATCATCCACATCCGGCCTGCCTGACATGGCAAGATAACCGCCATGACGTACCCGGAGAAGTTGTTAGCCGATGGCGAGGACATTGAATTCGAGTTGCGCCCCCACTGGCGTGCATTGATTCCTCCGCTGGTGTGGCTGTTCGGCCTCATCGTCGGCGGCTTCTTCCTGCTGGCCAAGTGGGGTTCATGGTTCGCTGGCAACGACACGGTGTCGACGTGGGGCCGTTGGATCATCGGACTAGCGATGATCATTCTTCTCGTTTCCTTCACAGCGCGTCCGTTCGCCTACTGGTGGACCACCGATTACGTATTCACCAGCCGACGCATCATCGTGCGCACTGGTCTGGTCGCACGCAAGGGTCGCGACATGCCGCTGTCGAAGGTCAACAACGTCAGCTTCGATATTTCGTTCTGGGGTCGGCTCATGAATTACGGTGTCCTGACTATCGACTCAGCCAGCGACGAGGCGCTCGTCATCGCAGATGTTCCCGATGTCGAGACGATTCAGCGCGAGGTGCAGCGCATGCACGAAGACGATGACCTACGCCGTCGACGCCAGACCACCGGCGTCGCACCCGAAGACGACGTCTGAGTTCTACCAGCGAATTCGTTCCGCACACACGCCGATCGTCGATTTCGCTCTACCCGCGTTCATCCATCGCTATCCGTCAATTCCAAGCCCGGGAATGACGGAATCGTATGGAAGAAGGGGCTGTCTGAACTCAGACGACGCTGATTTCAGCGACCTCAATGGGATCGACGGCGGGGAATACCCACTTGCGGTACGACCAGAAGCGGAACAGGGTTCCGAGGCCCAGGCCGATCACGTTGGCGCTGAGGTTGTCGGCAAGCGGTGAGGTGAGTGCGAGCGCGTAGTGCGTGAACCACAAGCACAGCAGAGCGATACCCATAGCGACGGCGTTGAGCACGACGAAGAGTACATACTCGCGGGCGAACGTCGTGCGACCGCGATCACGGAAAGTCCACAGCCGGTTGCCGAAGTAGGCCACCGTGGTAGCGGCCAGCACTGAGAGGGCCTTGGCCGTAATCGGCTTGTCGTAGAGGGGGCCGGGGTCGCCGGCGTACCGCAGCAGGTTGAACAGTCCGACATCAACGACCAAAGCGATGAGCCCGACTATTCCGAACTTCGCTACCTCATGCACGAGTTCGCGCGTTCGGCCGTAGCCAGCACGCGCGGTATCGAGGAGGGATGAGGGGCTCATTGCGCCACCATTCTACGCTCTCCGGGGGCGTGGACTAGGTTGTGGTGGTGCCCGAGCGCGACTTTCCTGTGGTGGCGATGGTGGGTGGGGGACAACTGGCCCGCATGACCGCCCAGGCGGCGATTGCGCTCGGAGTCGGATTTCGAGTATTAGCCACCGATCTCAACGAGTCGGCCGCTCAGGTGTGCCGCGACATTCAGATCGGCCGACACGACGATCAGGAAGCCCTCACTGCGCTGGCGGTGGGCGCCGATGTCATCACCTTCGACCACGAGCACGTGCCGCCGGAGATGCTCGAACGGCTCGTGGCGAACGGAATCGTTGTGCGGCCCGATCCGTCGTGCTTGGTCTACGCGCAGGACAAAGCGCTCATGCGCGCCAAGCTCACCGAGGCTGGAATTCCCTGCCCGAGGTGGGCGGTGGTCACATCTGCTCAGGAAGCCGCCGATTTCGGTGATGCGGTGGGCTGGCCGATCATTCTCAAGACATCGCGCGGTGGTTACGACGGGCGTGGCGTGTGGGTGATCGCCTCATCCGAAGCCGCAGGCGAACTGATCGCCACGGCCAGGTTGACTCCGCGAGCGGTGTGGCTGGCCGAGGAGAAGGTTGCCTTCACCCAGGAACTCGCGGCGCAGGTCGCGCGCAGCCCCTCGGGGCAGGCAGTGGCCTACCCCGTTGTTCGCACAGTGCAGACCGACGGAATCTGTACCGAAGTTGTTGCTCCGGCGCCTGGGCTCAGTGATGAGCACGCGACTGCGGCTCAGACCGTCGCCCTGAACGTCGCCGCTCTGCTCGGCGTGACTGGGATGCTGGCCGTCGAACTCTTTGACACCCCAGATGGTGTGTTGGTGAACGAACTGGCGATGCGGCCGCACAATTCGGGCCATTGGTCCATTGATGGTGCGGTCACGAGTCAGTTCGAAAACCATCTACGTGCCGTACTCGACCTGCCTCTTGGTTCGCCGCGTCTGCTCGCGCAACACGCGGTGATGGTCAATGTTCTCGGGGGTGATCTGCCCGATCTCTATCCCGCCTACAAGCATCTGATGGCGCGTGATCCATCGTTGCGGGTGCATGTCTACGGCAAGGAAGTGCGACCTGGCCGTAAAGTCGGGCATGTGACGGTCATCGGCGACGATCTCGATGACCTGCTCGTACGCGCACATCACGCGGCCGACTACCTCGCGGGAGTAATCGATGAGTGACGCAACCCCGATCGTTGGACTGGTCATGGGGAGCGACTCCGACTGGTCTGTGCTCACCGCGACTTCTGACGCACTTGCCGAGTTTGGCGTGGCCCATGAGGTGCGAGTGGTGTCAGCACACCGTATGCCGCGCGACATGATCGAATACGGCGAAACGGCGGAGGCTCGAGGATTGCGGGTCATCATTGCCGGTGCTGGTGGCGCAGCGCATCTTCCTGGAATGCTCGCGAGCGTCACTCCACTTCCCGTCATCGGCGTGCCGGTGCCGCTGGCGCAGCTTGACGGACTCGACTCCCTTCTCTCGATCGTGCAAATGCCCTCGGGTGTGCCGGTAGCAACCGTGGCAGTGGGGGGCGCGCGCAACGCGGGCCTGCTCGCAGTGCGTATTTTGGCGTCTGCCGACACTGAGCAGGGTGCTGCACTTCGTGAGCGCATGCGCGCATTCCAAGTTGCCCTCGGTGATATGGCGCGGGAAAAGGGCGAGCGCTTGCCGCGCAGCGGGAACGCACCGCAGGCGTCGTGACCCCGAGCGAACTGCTGGCGCTCGTTGGAGCGTGGGTGGTGGTCGGACTCGGTCCGGGCATGCTCATCGCCTACGGGCTGCGCCGCAACGCTGGGCTGCTTCGTAACGTGGCGCTTGCGCCGATTGTCGGCTATGGCCTCCTGATGTCAGTAGCCGTAGTCCTTGAGGTTCTTGGAAAGCCGGTTGGGCCGGTCACCGTCGTGATTCCTGCCTACGCAATTGCGTTGCTGTGTCTGGCCATCGGTGTGATGACGAGACGGAACACAAGGTGGCCATCCACCGCGCTCGTTGTGCGCGCGATTGATGTGTTGCCGGTAGTCGTGGTGATCGTCGTGAGCATGTCGATCTGGTGGAGTGCTACCGGCGGACTCACTCTGGTGCCGCCCAACGATGATGGTGCAAACCATGGACTGTTCACCACGCAGATCTTGGGGCTACAAACGATCACCCCTGACCGAGTCGTCGTCGGCAGTGTGGTGTCAGGAAGTCCGAGCGCCGCCTACTACCCGTTCGGAATCCACCTCGTGGCCGCGCTCGTAAGCCGCATCAGTGGCAGCCCGGTCGCGTCGGCTCTCACATTCGAGGTGGTGGTGGCGGCGGTGCTGCTACCACTTGGCATGTTCGTGCTGACTCGCCGACTGTTTCCGGCTCGTCCAGGGGCGGCCATCGTCGCCACAATCTTCTCGGTGAGTTTCGTCGCGATGCCGTACTACGTGGCGAGCTGGGGCGCTTACCCCTTCATTATCGGAATGGCGGGGCTAGCAATCGCAATCGATGCGATCTGCGGCATTGCGCGTGATGCACCGGCAGGTGGGGCTGGGGTCGTCGTGGGACTCAGCGTGGTCGGCCTGTTTGCGGTGCACTCCAGTGAAGCAGTATCGGCAGTTCTGCTGGGGTTGCTGGTGCTCGTTGCGGTGGCAGTGCGGCGTGAGCAGCGATTTCGTGACAGCCTGTTGCCCCTCGCAATTGCCCTGTTTGTGCTGCTGGCATTCATCGCCCCCCAACTCCTTCAGATTCGGCGAGGTGCGAGTGCCGTTGCGGTGGCGTCGCTTATTCCGCCCCAGACTGCCATTGATTCGGTCGTGAACGCGTTGACGTACGTGACCGGGATTCCTAACCGCGATCTGGTGCCGCAGCTAGCTGGCGGGCTCAATGCATGGCACATCGTGGTGGGTGGTGCAGTGTGGCTATTGGCTGGTATCGGCTGCTGGGTTGCCGTGCGCGATCGTTGGTCTCCTGAATGGGCGCTGGCCCTAGCGGCGTGCGTGCTGGTCGTCGTCGCGTCGTCGATGAGACTGCCGTTCATCGATGCCCTCACGATTCCGTGGTACTCCCGGTGGGATCGGCTTGTGATGAACCTGTTGGTGTTGCTTGCGCCGTTGGCCGCGTTGGGAGTGCTCACGGTGACGGCGGGAATGGCCAGCTACCGACTCCGGTTGGTCGTCACCGGGGCCATCGCGGCCGTCGTTGCCCTTCCATCACTCGTAGTGGCATCGGACGTCGCACATGCTGCGTACGAGCGCAACAGTCTTGCCGGACCAGATCAACGAGCGGCCTACGCGTGGTTGGCCGACCACGTGACGCAGGGTGGCTCCGTGCTCAATGACTCGCGCGACGGTTCGGGATGGATGTGGGCGTTGGAGTTAGTGCCACCGCTCTTTGCTGTCGCACCCCATCAGATCGATGGCTGGGGAGACCGCACCTATTTACTCGACCACGCGGCTGACATTCGAACCGATGTGCGAGCGGCGGCGGTCGCCGAGCAGTGGAGCGTGCAGTACGCCTATGTGGGACCGCGCACGTATCTCAAACGCGGTCCCGTGCTGTCGGCAGACGACCTCGTGGCCGGTGGCGGATGGCGGGTTGTCTTTGAACAAGGGGGCGCGACCGTACTTGAGCGAGTGGGAGCCCGATCCTGAATTCGTCAGAGACCGATCAGCCGTGGCCACTCCTCATCGGGGCATCGATCCATCACGACGGTGAGACCCACCGCTTGGGCACGGTCGGCCGCAGCTTCATCAATGACTCCCAGTTGCATCCACACCGCTGATGCGCCGACGTTGATTGCCTCGTCGACAACGGCCCCTACGAGGGCGCTATTGACGAAGCAGTCGACAACGTCGAGGTGTCCCACGAGATCGGTTGCCTCCTGCAGTGTGCGAACTGCAGGCTCGCCAAGCACCGATTCGGCAGTCGGGTGAACCGCAATGATGCGTTTGCCCTTCGACTTCAGCATGCGGGCCACGTGCCACGCCGGTCTCATCGGATTGTCGCTGAGCCCAACGATCGCCCACGTCGTGCTGTTCAGAAGTAGTTCGCGCATTTGTTCGTCGGTGGCAGGGATCACATTCTGCAGGCTACCGGGGTGCCGTGTGCAGGAAGCGCAACTGCTCGCGGGCGATTACGGTAGAGGGAAGGAATCGAGGAAGGATCACGATGGCGGGCAACGCACGAAATCCGAACTTTGACGCGTTCACTTTGTCGGAGGAGCACCAGATGCTCCGCGAGGCAGTTCGAGAACTGGTGAACGACAAAGTGGTGCCTCGTGCCGCCGAAATCGATGAGACCGGCGAGTTTCCTTGGGACGTCTACGAGGCCTTACGAGCGGCCGACTTTCATGCCATTCATATTCCTGAGGAATACGGCGGTCAGGGTGGCGATGCCCTTGCTGCATGTTTGGTAATCGAGGAAGTGGCCCGCGGATGCGCGTCGTCGTCTCTGATTCCGGCTGTGAACAAACTCGGAACACTGCCGTTGATGATCGCGGCCGATGATGAGTTGTTGCAGCGCTATCTGCCGCAGGTCGCTTCAGGTGAGGCGATGTTCTCGTACGCGCTCAGTGAGCGCGAAGCCGGAAGCGACGCCGCGTCGATGAAGACGCGCGCCGTGGCTGACGGAGATGGGTGGGTACTCGACGGACAGAAGAGTTGGATTAGTAACGCGGGAGTGTCGAAGTACTACACGGTTCTCGCGGTCACCGATCCCAGTGCCGGACCCAAGGGAATCTCCGCATTCGTCGTGCATGCCGACGATGAGGGATTCTCGCTCGCACCGCTTGAGCGCAAACTCGGAATTCACGGGTCACCAACCCGGGAGATTCTGTTCGACTCGTGCCGCATTCCCGGTGATCGCATCATTGGGGCACCTGGCACCGGATTCCAAACTGCCATGAAGACGCTCGACCACACGCGCATCACCATTGGTGCGCAGGCACTCGGAATTGCGCAGGCTGCAGTCGACGCGGCGACGGCCTATGCCAAGGAGCGCCAGCAATTCGGTCGCGCGATCGGTGCGTTCCAAGGGATTCAGTTCATGCTCGCCGACATGGCGATGAAAACCGAAGCTGCTCGTGCGTTGGTATACATGGCAGCAGCCAAGAGTGAGCGTGGAGACGCCGACCTAGCGTTCTTCGGTGCAGCGGCCAAGTGCTTCGCATCCGACGTTGCGATGGAAGTGACGACGGATGCGGTACAGGTCTTCGGCGGTGCCGGTTATACCCGTGACTTCCCCGCTGAACGTTTCATGCGTGATGCGAAGATCACCCAGATCTACGAGGGCACCAACCAGGTGCAGCGCATCGTGATGTCAAAGCATCTATTGAAGTAGTGCGGTGAAAAGGGAGGCCGCCACCGTTGAACCGGTGGGCAGCCTCCCCTCCCGACGTTACTTCCGCTTGTCGTGCTTCTCGTGCGCCTTACGCGGGCTCAGCCTGTAGAGGGTTCCGAGTTCGCCCTCCCACATCAGGTCGCCGTTGTAGAACGGCTGAATCATTGAGCCCCACGTCATTGCGGGGATGACTGCCGAACGGGCGAGTTCGCGACCCGTTGCGGCATCGCGCCACACCGCCATGCCATTGGCATTCTGGCCGGGAACTTCATTGGCGGGAATATCCGTCGAGACCAACACCCGGTGGCGTGCATCACCGATAAGCATCGTGAATTCAGTGGTGGTCTGGGTCTTCTTCCACGCTGTGGTCAACTTCGGAGTTGGTCCATTTACTGACAGTCGCAGTGCCGCGATTTTACGCGGCACCGTGTCGAAGACGTAGAGCAGGTTGCTCGAAGCATCCGCCGACAGTGAGGCACCCACCATGCTGGTAGCTCCACCAAGGTTCGCGACCAGCCACGGATCGGGAGTGTCATTCGCGAAGGGCTGCATCGAGACGATCTTGGTGGCATCTGCTTGGCTGATGGCCGTAACGCTCATGGGCACTGTCGTTCGGATCGAGTTGTTGGCAACTGCGATCCAGTCCTTGAGAACCACGAGTGATGTCGTGGCAGTCTGACCCGTTACTTGAGTCACCATCGGCGCCCACGTCGGGTCGAGGGTGAGAGTTCCGTCGCTGCCAACCTCGTATCGAACGGCCTTGCACGGTCCGTATCCCTCAACGAGGTAGGCGTAGTTTTTCCCGTTGAAGCGAGCGACCGTCGGGCGTGCGCCGGCTGGTGCGGGAAGCGTCAACTGGTGCAACACCGTCATCGTGGTGGGGTCGACACTGACGAATTCCGACGGGGGGACCCAGCCAGTCGTCGTGGGAGTCGCGGCCGACGGGTTGGCCGGGCAGATCGCCGGGCTGAGGGCAGTGGGGCCTTGTGCGGTGCAGCCGTAGGGTCGGTACACCGACTTGAAGACCAGTACGCCATCTGAGGTCGCGTTGAACCCGTTGTACGCCGCGTTGCTGGGATCGGCCTCTGCGTTGTACGGGAGGTCGAGGGTGGAGATGAGGTGCCCATCCGAGGGGTCGATCTTGGCAAGTTTGTGACTATAGGTCACGTAGAGGTTTCCGTCACTCAGCATTCCCATGACGCCGGGGTAATCCCAAACGCCCGGGTCAGTCGTGGTGAAGTCCATGAGTTGGGTGTGCCACACGGATGCCAACGTGACCGGGTCAACCTGATCGACGAAGGCTCCGACAGACCCTGGGTAGTTTCCGTACCCGCCGCCGTAGATGTACGCGTGTGCTGCGTCCTTGTAGACCATGTTGTAGCCCGATGGGTACTGGTTGGTCGCGGACTGAATCGCGGTGACCGCGTTCTTCTCGGAAGTGGAGCCACCGAAGTAGGCCTGCGAGAACACGTGCGAACGGCTTGAGTCGTAGTGCTCAAATGAACTCAGCGAGGGGTACCACGGCGAATTCGATGGGGCCGGCGCTGCTGAACTCAGCCCACCGGTTGTGATCACCAGTGCTCCGACAAGTGCGATCGAAGGTAACGCCCATCTCATTCGACGGACCTTCGTGTGTGGTTGAGTCATGAATCCTCGGCTTCCCAATCAGTGTGAGTCACGCCACGCCTTCGTGGTCGGTACCACTGTCAGCCACTGAGCTCCTTGCCACCACCGTGCTGGCACGGTGGTGGCGTGAACACATACTCGAAAGAGTGAGCACATCAATGACGCGGGGGTGCTTGCCTCGGAACTTGGGATGGACGCAATGAGTGACGATGAGGTTCGGCGGGCCTTCGCCGATCTCTACGCGATGGACGCCGAGTTCGCCGAAGCGATCGCATCGGCTCCCAGCATGAGTCGAGCAGTGAGCATTGCGGCAGAACATGGGTTCGTCGTTGATGCAGCAGCGATTCGGGCGGCCGTCACCGGTTGGAATGGTGAGACTGCGGGAGCCGAAGCGCTCGATCTGCGGGTGAAACCCACGGTGTCGGAAGGACACCGGCTTCGCTACTAAAACCTGTCAGTTGGTTGCGACAGTCAGACTGAACTCAGCGCCACTCGCGCTTCGAGTCAACTCCCATGTGCCATCGTGTCGGAGCGATACCTCGTCGAAAATATGTGAGCCAAGCCCGGCGCGCTGGGAGGACTCGGCTTTGGCGCCGTCGTCGACGCAGACCAGCGTGAGGTAATCGGAATCGAATGTTGCCGACACCGTCATGTGAGTTGCTGCTCCGTGGCGCTGAGCATTGACAAGGCACTCATCAATCACTCGCTTGAGATCAGTTGAAAGTGTTGGCCAACGGCGATCAACTTCCGACCAGTCAACGTGATCGTCGAGTTCGATTCCGAGGAGGCGTGCTGGAGTACGCGCACTGAGAGAGTCGCCACTAAGCCCGGGATGCATGAGGCGATTGAGCAGGATCGGCAAGGTGATGGTGCGCACGCCTTCGAATTCGGTGACCGCTTCGGCGCGCCTTTGAAGCCGAAGTAGAAGCACGACGGCCGATAGTCGTCCCTGCACGGAACGGTGGAGGCTCTCGGAGATCATTCGATCGGTGAAATCCGCCTCTTCAAGAAGTCGAATCCGCTCGGTGTGCTGCGCCTCCAGCGACACTCGGAGTTGATTCGTGTCGCTTTCTGCTTGAGCGGCGTAGCCGCGTGCGAGTTGAAACGCAAGTCCGCCGACGCTATAGCGCATCAGGCTTCGAAGCAGGATTGAACTGGCCGCCACGGCAGTGAAGCCCACGTCTGAGAACAGCAGGAGTGTGGCGATGGACGCTCCTGCCGAAACCAACCCAATTGCGCACCAACAGGCGACTGTCCACCACGCTGCTTTCACTTTCGCCACCGGCACAGGGGCGAGTTGAAGTAGTGCGGCAGTCAGGACAGGGAGAAGCGCGCTCAGCGACACTGCGATCGCTTGAGGAACGCCAATACTGAACCCCACGATGTAGGCCTGAGCGGGAAGAGTCACGAGAGCGACGATCGCGGTGAGACCGACACTCACCACCGGTGAGGACGAGATTGAGGGGAAACGGCGACGGGAGGGCTGGCCGACGCGGGTGAATTGCTCCTCGGCGTCGATGACGATTGTGGCAGGTGTGCCTCGCAGTGGTGCTCGCAATTCGCCCTCGGGGCCGAGGTGCAGCCCAGCCACTCGCTGAATCGTGTCGAGTGGCCTGTGCGATGCAGCCGCCGATGGCGCGATCACAAGGGTTGCGCCATCGCGGGTGAACTCAATCTCAAGATGCGATTCGGCCGGCTCGAGATGCCGAAGCCAGCGGTAGGCCTGATGCCGGACGTGCTCGTCAAGGAGTACGCCCCGTGCATCTTCATCGACGATGTCGGGTTCGGCGCGAACGATGAAGGTAGGGCCAAGTGCCAAAAGGGCAGGGATGAGCCCCGCTCGAACGGATACTGGATGGAGCAAGTGGGCCAGTGGTCGCATCACGTTGCTGAGGAATGCGTTTAACGCATCAGCAAGTTCAGCATCGGTGAGAACGCTCTCTCGCTCGTGAAGGTCGTTGAGTGGCTCTTGAACCTGAACTTGAAGTACCTGCGCGTAGTTCTCAAATCGATCCTGCTGGGCAGAAAGCAGAAGCGCGTTGAGCCCCGACTCTTGATCGAGAGATATCTGAAGTTGACGGTTGACTAACCGCGCGTGTTGCCAGCTACGCAACGTGTCGTTGCCGATTGCGTGCGCGGCGAGAGCCGCAAGTGTGAGGCCGACCGAGAGCAAGAGCCACAGGGAAAAGTCGGCTCCGATCAATTCTCGTGAACTCAGGCTCGTCAGCATCGCCCACGAGCCGACGAAAGTTCCAAGCCCTACGGCCAAGCGACCCATCGTGGCCTGGTGTTGCGGCGCCATCCAGATGCCCAGGCTGGCGATGGCAGCGACCACCAACGCCATGAAAGCGAATGACACCAGGACGGCACCCGCGTCAGGTGAGACTCCGGGAGTCAGCAGCCTGACCAGACACGCCAGCAGAGTAATGGCGAGGCCGGGCCAGACATTCTCTAGCCAACGTGCACGCATCAGCTCAACTCAATCGGCGGCTATTGCGAGGACTTGTGTTTTGCACGTACATCACGACGGCTGCTACCCGTGGGTTGAGCCCGTCGTCGGCATTACCGATGCGAAGCGCCGTAATGATGTCGGAGGCTACGGACTCGACGGTGCGCACAGTGATCTGGAGGTCATCGGCGATCCGGCGGTTCGACCAGCCTCGGGCCATTCTCGACAGCACATCAAGTTGTCGGGGAGTGAGTTCACCCAGAGGGCCGGTAGTTGATACCACGAGGTCGTCAACGAGCGCGTCGTCGATGATCACTTCACCGGCTGAGGCCGCTTCAATGGCTCGACCCAGTTGATCGATGTCAGAAACACTGGTCTTCAGTAAGTACGACCAGCCGCCTTGAATCTCAGGCGGGAGCGTGGTCAGTACCCCCGGCAGGGCCAGATTCGACAGCAAGACGACGCCGCGTGTTGTGGTGCGACGGCGTAACTCAATGCCCAATTGGGTGCCGGTCATGCCGCTTCCGAGGTCGATGTCGGTCAACAGGACGTCGACATCGTCGGGTCCGGTTGCGGCGAGAGCCTCTTCAGCGGTGGCACAGTCACCGACGACAACGACTCCGGGAATGCGGTTGACGAGGGCGTGAACAAGCAGTTCGCGGTACAGCGGCTCGTCCTCAACGACGAGTACCTTCACGCGGTCCATCTGCCAAGTATGGGGCGCGCTCGCCGTTTTATTCCGAAACGGGGTTCCAGGTCGCGCCCGGGGGCACATTTCCGCCGACTGGTACTCCCAATGAACCGCGCACCTCATCGAGAGGCTGATCGAGAAGCGAAACCCAATCCCAGTCCGCGCTATAGACATCGACATGGGTCGCAGCACCACGTTGAGCTGCGTCGGCCACCAACTGCGGGTCAAGGTGGGCGTGAGCGGGGTTGAAGACACCGATCTTGATTCCCTGGTGCCACTGCAGCAGCACCACGGAGAGCCACCCGATACCGGCAGCTGAGTTGCCCGCGTTGAACACGGCGGTGTACACCTCACCGTGTGCCATCGTGTCGTAGCCGGCCAACACGTGGTGCACGTCATGTGAGCCGAGGAACTGCACCGGCAGCGGAGTGCCCGGAGTGCCGGGTATGTCGAAGGGCGCATCGCTGTAGAAGCGGCGCATCTCATAGCCAAGTGAGCCGTCAGGTGCCTTGTCGAGTCGACGGTGGTAGTCCTCAATCATCGCGACGTTGCTCAGGCCACCGAGATCTTTTCGTGCCGCGAACTTGCGCACCTCATTGATGTCGACGTTGATGCGCTTGGACATGAATCGTCGGAAGACGTCGGCCTGTGCTGCCTTCGAATGCTGACCGGCAGTAAGTGTGACTGCGCGAACCATGGAGTCACTGGCGCCCAATTGCTTGCTGATCCAGCGCGCTGCGTCGAGCCCCTCGGGGTCTTGCTCAATCGAGTACAGCGCCACAAGTACTCCCGCATGTACCGCTTCGAGGGCTTGTTGCTGAGTGGGGAGGCACGCCTTGATCTCAGCAATGCCAGTTTCAACATCGGGCCATGGTTCGGCATCGCCGACAAGGTCGGAGAAATCGATGGATTCCTCGAATCCGTGGCAGCCCGCGCACGATTCGAGTCCGGCGAACATGCGCACTAGATCAGCGCGGTCGCCGTCAAAGGGTCGAGTGCCATTGGCGGTAGCGACCATCCGCATGACAGCGACAAGGCCGCGTCGCTCGTGAGGATTTCCAAATGCCAGCATCGCCATGAGCGTCTCCGATTCTCGTGTGAAAGTGATTAAGCGGGTGCGTGAGTGTTTTCATCTGACGGCAGTGCGACGGGAACCAGCGGCGGGGGCATGAGCGAGCGTGTGACAAGCAGCCGCACGGTACCGGTGATGATTGCGATCAAAGCGAGGTTGGCCACGACAAACAGTGCGACGGCTAGGCTCTCCATCGGTCCGTGGGCGCCTCGGATGACAAAGACGATCGCGTCGAATGCGATCGCAGTGATTCCGAAACTGAAGGCCCAGTACGACGCGGTGAACGGCTGCTTCATCACCCACGGCAGTAGTCGAATCAAGATCAGAAACATCAACAGGCCATAGCCAAACAGCGCGAGAGCGGCGAGGTCGGGTGGCGGCCCGTCGAGTCCGCCTGTCACGAACAGGTATCCGATACAGCCGACAACGGGAGGCGCCAGCATGATGCCCATCGCAGGTCGCAACGGCAGGGGCAGTGCCGACACGGTGGCGAGGCGATGAGTGATGATCGACTCAAGGGCGAGCCACGACAGCACTCCGGCGCCGAGAAAGAGCACTCCGAGTTCGGGGTATCCGAAGTAGCCGGCTCCGAACGCGCTGACAAAGTTTCCCGCAACGGTAGGTAGGTACAGCGCGGGACTCAACGTCTTTTCGTCGCGTTCCCCCATCCAGAAGTTGCTGGTGAACCGAATCCCGTATGCCAACTGCACCACCGTGCCAATGATGAACAGCGCTGTGGCGAACGTGTGTGCGTAGGGTGCGATCGCGATTCCGGCGAGGATGGTGGCCACGCCGGTCAGCCCAATGAAGCAACTCTGGACGGGGTGTCGCCATTCGGCAAGTGCCTCGTCGCGATGCCACGCCCATTTCGCGAGGTAAAGCAGTATGAGCACGACCCACACCACAAAGCCGGTGATCATGGTGATTTCTCCGACGGCTTTGGGTAATGCCCAGGCGTGGTTCGCGACTCGCCAGCAGTCACCGAGTCCGACCAGACCCAGAACGATGCCGAAAAACGAGGCAGGTATTGGAGGAGTTTTCATGGTGCGTTGACAAAAGGATGTCGCGGGTACGTGGCTGGCATCGACCGGGCTTTCTCGTCACAGGTGGGCATAGGTTGATTAGTTTAGTTATCCCGTCAGGCGGCACTACCGTGCTACTACGGTGTCTGAAAAGATGACGGGCTGAGAGAGTGCCGAGGCCGTGAGTCGCAACCTCGAAGAAGGATTTCGCGACCGATATGAAGGAATTCGCGACCGATATGAAGGAAGGCGTAACAGTGGCCCTACCCCGCAAACTGGATGGATTAGAGGCTGATCACGAATTGGGATCGCTGCCGCAATGGACACGTGACGGTGAGGTCATTGAGCGCGTCACCGTCTTTCCGACGTTCACCGATGCCATCCGAGCCGTCGATGAGATTGCACTCATCGCGGAGGAGTTGAACCACCACCCCGACATTGATATTCGGTGGCGCACCGTGCGGCTCGCCATGACAACACATGATGTCGATGGACTCAGCACACTAGACATTGAGGCAGCACGACGCATCGACGCAGGTATCGACGCAATTGTCGGGTGAACGCGCCTTACTGAGTTACCGACTCGTGCTGAAAATCCCGTAGGTGCTTCCCAACGACGAACACCACGTACCCCAGCCACAGGATCATTCCGACGTGCAATACGTCGTTTTCGGAGAAGTAGATTCCGGCGCCGTCTTTCCAGAGAATTGCAGTGACGCCGGCTGCGTAGTAGGCGAAGTAGGCAACCTGCACGATCACCAGCAGAACAGCGGCCAGCACGAGTGAACGATCGAGTGCCTCGTGTGTGGCACGGTAACTTCGCCCCGCCACGATAATCACGATCACGATGCCCGGTAGTGCGAAAAGCATCAGCACTTCGAACGACAGCAGTGTGCGACTCGGCAACATCACACCCATCAGGGACACCACAAGGTAGACGCCGGCGTTGATTACCGCGTACCAACACAACCCGCGCCTCAACTTTCCGGTACTGCACGCGTACGCGACCGCAACGAGCATGGCGCTCACGCTCAGCGCCTGGGTGATGCTGTAACCGACTTCCCAACCATTGGTGAGCAGACAGACATCGCGCCCGGCGCACTTGAGTTCGTAGCTAAACGCTTGGTACGAAACTCCGGCTTGGGCGGCACCGAGCCCGCCCAGAATGAGTGCTCCGCCGAGCCACTGACGTGATCGTTGCGAGCGGGCAGTCACTAAGAAGTAGATGCCGCTAGCAACCCATAGTGCTGCGAGTGCGAAGACGAGCACTGTGCTGGACGGCTCGTTCAAGACAGTGCCGCCAATGTCGACACAGGGCCGATCGCGACACCACTCGTCGGGCGTGGTGGTCGTGGTCAACTCATCGAGGCGACCGCAGCCGGCCAGCGCAAGAGCGGCAAGTGGGAAAAGGGCGAGGCGCAGGCGTGAATTGGTCACGCCAGCCATTGTGTCGCTACCGCGCGGCAACCATGACCGATTCGTTGTAAACGAAGGCTCGACCGGCTGATCTCGGGAACGGGAACGATGACGATCGTGTGGGGATGAAGCCGGCCCTGCGAGCTGTGGCATCGAGGTCGGCGAGGTCGAGGAATCGAACGTGCGTGGCATCGCTGGCGTAGCCGCGCTCTTGCGGGCAAATGAGCACCAGGCGCGCGGACGGTTTCAGATAGGGAAGGTAGTCGGTGATGATGGCGTCGCCCGTTAGTTCGTCGACGTGTTCAATCACGTGTGCCAGCACAAGTGAGTCAAAGCTGGCCAGCACCGCGTCGGGGCACGAGGGCCACTCATCGGTCGTCCAGGCCGTGTAGCCGCGTTCACGGGCGACAGCGATGGATTCAGTGTTGTGGTCGACCCCAACACCGTCGTCGAGAAACGACAACACCCGACCGATGCCGCAGCCCACTTCGAGGGTTCGGCCGAGCGCGAGTCGGCGCATGTTCCAGCGGTAGGGCCGCTGCACATCGAGCGCTTGCTTCCATCGCGCTGACTCAAGAGTTCGCAGGCGCTCGGTGTAGTCGCCACCTGCTGTAGAAGGCGTCGGGTTGTCGCTCATGACCTCATCCACAAATCGAATCGGCAGCGCTATGCACCTTGGTGGGGGAATTGATAGCGGTACTGGGGCCTGCGGCAGTCGCTGACACGGTGACCGGCTGCACACCGTTGTAGTCGCTACCCACTTGCAGCAAGAACGTATTACCCAAGCCATTGATCTTCTTGACGGCTGCGTTGGGGAATGCCGCGCGTAATGTCTTGAGCGACTGGTCGAACGCGGGGTCGTACTGAATCACGGTGGTCGCGGCATCGTTGGCCTTGGCGTTCTGCGGCTGCCCGACAACGGTGTAGCCCGCCTTGACCAGATCGTCAGCCACTCGACGACCGAGTCCGGAAGTCGCCGTCGCGTTGTAGACCTTGACTCGCACGCGCGAGGGTGCGATGCGCACGGCCGTAACGGCGTCGGACTCCGCGGGCTTGCCAGTCAGTGACATGTCGGCATTGATTCGGCTGAACAGGTCCTTGGCGTCGGGACTCCAGAGCACCGTTGATTGGTTCTTGGTCTTACCGATGTCGACGCGATAGTCACCCTTGGCGATGGGAACTGTGAGGAACACGATGTCACTGGCGTTGATTGAACGCAGGCGATTTCCGAGCGCCAACATGCCGTCGCGGTCGAACTCGTTGTCGGTTGTGACACTGGAGGTCGCGGCGTCAAGGAATGCGTTCAGGGCCAAGGGGTTCAGCAACGTTCCGGAGCTCGTTGCTTTCTGCACTATCGACGCGATGAACTTCTGTTGGCGTGATGCTCGGCCGATGTCGGAATCAATCTTGCGTGCTCGCACGTAGGCAAGCGCCTGTTTGCCCGTAACCATCGACGTTCCGGCGGGGAGATTCAAGCCTGAAGCCTTGTCGACGGTGGCCTTGTTCACACAGACCGGTACACCGCCGAGGGCGTCGACCATCGAGAGAAAGCCGGCGAAGTTCATTTCGACGAAGTGATCGATTCGCACGCCGGTTGCGTCTTCGACGGTGCGCACCAAGAGGGGCGCCCCCCCAATTTCGTATGCGGCGTTGAGTTTGTTCTTGCGTTCGGTGTACGAGACCCCTTTGGAATCGGTGTACGAAGGAATTGTCACGTAGGAGTCACGTAGGAGGCTGACGACGGAGACGGAGTTTTGGTCGGCAGAGATGTGCATCAACATCACGGTGTCTGTGCGCGGCGGTCCGTAGTTTCCGGTGCCCACGTGCAGTGCCTTCAGTTCTGCTTTGGTCAGGCCGGTGCGTTGGTCGGTGCCGACGAGAAGCAGGTTGGTTCCTGGCTCA
This sequence comes from Actinomycetota bacterium, assembly GCA_026393115.1. Lineage (GTDB taxonomy): Bacteria > Actinomycetota > Actinomycetes > S36-B12 > CAIYMF01 > CAIYMF01. The sequence goes on along the minus strand of JAPLAU010000031.1, from coordinate 57,970 downwards.
TCGGCAGGTCGCTGCGTGTCGCTCAAGGTGCTGAACACATCGATGTGGCGAACTTCGCCCGTGTAGCGGCTGACGGCGGCGTAGCCGACGGTGGACGTCAGGAGAACTAGGCCGGCGACTCCCGCGGTGACGGTGCGGCCAATTTTGCGGCGAGGGACGATGGGGTCAGTGACATCGGCGGGTGTGGCGTCGGTCACGCCGGATTCCGCCGGTGGTTCCGTTGGTTCCGGTGGTGTCTGGTCCGTCATCGTTTGCCTCCCTCCGCGTCACGCGCATCCTTCGGCCGGAGGGCGCTGCCCGCACATCCACTGCTCAACGAGCGCGTCCTTCCCATTGTGCCCGAGGCAGAGCGACCACACGTGGGTCGAATGAGAGTCCACGCGGGCGACCCTCCTCATGATGTGAGCCAGATCACATTCTTGGGCGTCGGATTTCCTGCGTACTCGTAGACTGGGGCGGTGCCGACCCCGAGTTCCGCTCTCCCTGAGCGACCGCTCATCGTGGTTCCGGCATTCAATGAGGCCGGCGTCATTGGCCCGGTGCTGATGGAACTGGCCACTCATGAGCCCCACTGGCCGGTGCTGGTTGTCAACGATGGATCGCACGACGGCACCGCAGCTGAGGCGGCGCACGCAGGGGCCACCGTGGTGTCGGTTCCGTTCAACGTCGGAGTCGGCGGCGCGATGCGCACCGGATTCCTCTACGCACTGCGCAACAACTTCGATGCGGTGGTGCAGGTCGATGCTGACGGGCAGCACGACCCGGCTGCCGTGTCGGCGTTACTCGCGGCTCTGAGCGATGCCGACATCGTCATCGGTGCGCGTTTCGCCGGCGAAGGCGAGTACCAAGTTCGCGGTCCACGGCGCTGGGCGATGCGTGGACTGGCCGCAGTGCTCAGCCGCATCACCGGAACTCGACTCACCGATGTCACCTCCGGTTTCCGCGCCACCGGACCCGCGGCGTTGCCACTGTTTGCTCGCGACTATCCGCAGGAGTATCTCGGCGACACTGTTGAGTCGCTGGTGCTCGCACACAAGGCGGGCCTGCGCATCGCGCAGGTTCCCGTTGCGATGCGTCCCCGTGCGGCCGGACAACCAAGTCAGAGTCCGTTGCGAGCGACGGCCTATTTGCTCAGGGCCGCTCTCGTCCTTCTTCTTGCGGTGGTCCGCCGGCGCCCGCCGATGCCTTCGAGTGAGTGGGTGGCGTGATGTCTGCGGCCCGAAGTCCGTTAGCCGTCGTTCTCGGCTTGCTGTTGATGTTGCTCATTCTCGAACTGTTGCGACGTGGTCGGCTTCGCGAGAAGTACGCAGCACTGTGGCTTCTGGTCGGAACAGTGGTGCTACTGCTCGCTGTCTTTCCCTCGATTCTTTTCTGGTTCTCCTCCACTCTCGGATTCGGTGTTCCGTCGAATCTGGTGTTCTTCGCCGGGGGAGTGGTGCTGCTCTTCGTCAGTCTTCAGTTGAGCTTGGAAGTGGGGCGGCTTGAAGATGAGTCTCAACGCCTCGCCGAGGAACTCGCATTGCTGCGTGCGCGCATTGATGGAACTCCTCCCCCCGTGGCGCGACCACCGCAGAACGAACCGCCGCCGGAGTCCTGATGCGGCCTGGTGATCCGGCGACCGTGGCAGTGGTGGTTCTTGGGTATGGCCATGAACCGTGGCTCGCGCAGTGCATCGCGGCGATCCTCACTCAGGGCGAGGTACTCCGCGAGTGCGTGCTCGTCGACAACGGAGTTGAAGGTTCGGGCTGCGATGACCTGCCCACCGATGCTCGGCTTCGCGTCGTGCGACCTCATGACAACCTCGGATTTGCGGAGGGATGCAACGAAGGGGTGCGGCACACGGATTCACTCGTCGTGGCCTTCGTCAATTCCGATGCCGTGCTCGAACCGGGGGCGCTCGAGGCACTGGCAGCGGTGTTGCGCGACGAATCGGTCGGTCTCGTCACGGCCTCGGTGCGACTGGGAGATCGCCCCGAACTGGTGAATGCCGCAGGAAACCCGATGCACTATCTCGGGTACACCTGGGCCGGCTCAATGGGAGAGCCTGCGGCCGACCATGCCGTGGCCGGTGAAGTCACGTGCATTTCCGGCGCCACCTTTGCTGTGCGACGCACGGTGTGGGATGAACTCGGGGGATTCGACGCCGAGTACTTTGCCTACGGCGAGGACGTCGACTTATCGATTCGCACCTGGCAATCGGGTCGCACGGTGCGTTTTGAGCCCGCCGCGGTGAGTCTGCATCACTACGAGTTTGGGCGCAATCCGTCGAAGTGGTTTCTGCTTGAGCGAGGTCGACTCATCAACGCGTTAACCCTCTACGAACCGCGTACGCGCCGTTACGTGTATCCGATGTTGGCGGCCGTCGAACTTGGCTCGCTCGTGCCCGCATCTGTTCAAGGGTGGGGCGGTTCGAAGGTCGCTGCGTGGAAGTGGGTGTGGCAACACCGCGAGTACCTCGCCGAACGGCGCATCCGGGTTGCGAAGGCCCGCCGCATTCCAGATTCGCAGATTCTGCCCAAGCTCAGCGCTCGCGTTGACCCGCCGCCGGCGTTTGGTCAAAGCGTGCCCGCCATCGCCAACACCGTGCTCGAGGGGTACTGGGGCTGGGCCATGCGTCGACTGTCACCCGGCCCGCGTCGCTAGGGTGAGTGACCATGCGTGAGTGGCCAGCGGTGTCGATTGTGGTGCCGATCCTCAATGAGGAGCGGCACCTGCGTGAAGCGGTGGAGCAACTACTTGCCCAGCAGTACGACGGCTCGCTGGAAGTAGTGCTGGCACTGGGCCCGTCAAGCGACGCCACCGATGAGATCGCGCGCGAGTTGGCTCAAGGCGATGCTCGCATCCGTGTTGTGTCCAATCTCACGGGTGCTACGCCGGCCGGTCTCAACCTCGCCATTGCCGCCTCGTCGGCCGACATCATCGTGCGATGTGACGGACACGCGCTCTTGCCCGCCGACTATGTGCGCACCGCAGTCGAGACTCTCGAACGCACGGGTGCCGACAATGTCGGCGGCATCATGGCGGCAGAAGGGGTCACCGATTTCGAGCAGGCGGTCGCTCGCGCGATGACTACCGCACTCGGTGTCGGGGGAGCGCCGTTTCATATCGGGGGCCAAGAGGGCGAGGCGCCCACGGTGTACCTCGGGGTCTTCCGTCGGTCGGCACTTGAGCGGGTGGGCGGCTACGACGAGTCGATGGTGCGCGCGCAGGACTGGGAGATGAATCACCGGATCCGGAATTCGGGCGGTGTGGTGTGGTTCACTCCCGCGATGCGCGTGGTGTACCGACCGCGGTCTTCGGTTGCCGCCCTCGCACGGCAATACCGACAATACGGACAATGGCGACGGGTCGTCATGCGCCGCCACCCGGAGACGCGCCGTTTGCCCGGCAGCCTGCGCTACCTCGCGCCGCCGGCCATGGTGGCGGCCGTGACCGCAGGAACAGTCACGGGGGTCGTGGGGGCCGCGACCGGCTCACGCTGGCTCCTAGCGGGATTCCTCGTGCCGGTGGGCTACGCGGCGGCCGTGACTGCAGGAGGGGCCATTCTGGGCCGAGGACTGCCCATACGGGCGCATGTCGAACTTCCCGTGGCCTATGTCGTGATGCACTGGTCTTGGGGAATCGGATTCGTGACAGGACCTCGGGAGCACTGAGAAACTATTCCTTGCCGGGTGCTCAAGGTGGCCCCGAACCCGCCGACGAATCATATGTGGGGTTTTACACCCCTCGTGAGTCATGCCGAGGAGCGGAGGGCTGGAAATGAGACGCACCGCATCAATCGTGGCGGTCATGGCCGCCGCTGGGGCCGTTCTTGCCCTTGCGTCCCCCTCATACGCCGGAACAGTGAAAGCTTCGGTGGCCAGTCCGGTATCTCCGCAAAGCAGTACCCTCTCGCTGTCGAACCACTCAGTGCGTACCCTCGCGACGAACTCGACCGCCCTGCGCACCGTGTTCACCTCGGGTGATGTCGCGGTGAACTCGGCCACCGTGCTGGGAGTGTCGTGGGCGGGCGCAGCGCAGGCAGGCACGCACGTTGAGGTCAGTGCCCTTGAAACCGGTGTCTGGGGGAACGCCTACGAACTCGGTGTTGAAGGTGACCCACGCGATGGTCGCACCGCGGTCGAGCCGCTCGTGACTCATGCGGCGACTGCCGTGCGTGTGACAATTCGCAATACTTCGGGCATCGCCCCCATCGACGTGCAACTGGTGGCCATCAACTCGCCGGCTGCTCCCGCCGACTCGGCATCCGCTCCCATCACTCGCAGCGTCGCCGCGCCGGCCATCATCACGCGCGCGCAGTGGGGTGCAGACGAAACTCGTCGCACTGGAACTCCCGCCTATAGCTCGACGCTTAAGGTCGGCGTGTTGCACCACACCTTGGGTTGGACCACCTACACGCAGGCCGAGGCCTACCAATTCATTCGCGCGCTTTATGACTGGTACACGACCCCCATAGCCAAGGGTGGCCCCGGGTATTCCGACATCGTGTGGAACGCCATGGTCGACAGTTACGGACGCGTTTTTGAGGGCCGTGCTGGCGGCATGGACAAAGCCGTGATGGGCGATCACGCGCTCGGCTTCAACCGCGAGACCGTGGGTGTTGCGGCGATGGGCGACTTCGAAGTGAATCCGCTTCCAGCGGCTACCGGAGAAGCGATGGTTGCGTCGATCGCTCGGGTGATGGCCTGGAAGTTGGCGCCGTACGGTCGTAATCCGCTGGCCACTGAACAACTCACCAGTGACGCCAGTGGTGGAACTTCGCGATTCAAGGCCGGGCAGGTGGCCACGGTTCCGGTGATCTCCGCTGATTCTGACCTCGCCGTCACGACCTGCCCTGGTCGTAATTTGCTCGCACGCATGGGCCAGATCCGCACGATCGCTGCATCGTTGATCCCGTCGCTTCCCAAGCCCGCCCCCAGTTTCGGATCACTGTCGGCCATGACAGTTGCGTACCGGGCGCCCAGTGGCGTCACGCTCTCGCCGATGACCACGCGTGCGATGGCGTGGACGATGACCGTGACGTCTGCCTGCGTCAACGACGCTGTGCGCGTGCTGCGCGGTCGACAGACGTACCCGGGTCCGCTAAACGCGTTGTGGAACTTGCGTGACTCGTTGGGCGTGCCAGTTACTCCCGGAGTCTTCAAGGTGACATTCACCGGAAGCGCCGTCGATGGTGGCCAGTACGCGCCGCTACGCGCGGTGACCGTGCGCGTGACGGCGCCCAGAGGAGTGCCCGCCGGACCATGTGAGTCGGTGACGCGCACAACAGGTTCTTCAGCGGCCGCCATGTCGGTACAGCTTGGTCGTTGGGCAGAACCGTCGGCAGCCTCGGCCGTACTCGTTCCCGGCACGGTGGCGTCGGATTTGGGCTACCAGCAGGTTGCTGCCCCCCTTGCGCACGCACGACACCTTCCCGTGTTCGTGGTTCAGCCCAGTGCAATCCCCGAGCAGGTGCTCGCTGAGCTCACGGCTCGTGGCGTGCGTTCGGTCATTCTCGTGGGTGGCACCGACCGGCTCAGTGCGGCGCTGGTCAAGCAACTTGCAGTGCGCGGCATTGGAAGCCAGCGGTACGGCGGCGTAGATCTGGCCACCACCGCAGTCGCCGTTGCCAAGGCGCTCAACGCGCAGGGAAGCCGCGGTGCCATCTACATCGACCCGGTGTCTCTTCCTGCCGAATCGGCGCTTGCTGCTGCCGCGGCGGCGCGCACTGGCCGTCCGCTGCTCATCGTGGGCGTGCGCTCGATTCCTGCTGCGACACGCACCTTCGTCGCCCAGCGAGGAATTACCACAGGTGCTGTGATCGCTCCCGCAGCGCTGATCAGCACTGCGTTACGCGCATCACTGCACGCCGTGCGCATCTGGAGCACCGACCCCGCGACGCTTGCCATTCGCTTGTCGCCAACGACCGGTGGCGACCGCGCGATTCTCGTTCCTTCGCGTTCACGTACCGAGGCGTCTCTCGCGGCGGCGCTGGGTCGACCCCTCCTTCCCGTCACCCCCACCGGACTTGTTCCCGCAGTCGTGTCGTGGCTCGGTGTGCGTCCCGAAGTCGTCGAGCTGGCCGCCGTCGCGTCGCCGCTGCAGGCATCCGATGTCGTGTTGACTCGAGTTGCTCGTCAATTGCTTGATCGCGCTCCGGCTCCGTTCTCCCTTGCTGGCGTCGCGCATCGCGGCTCGTCGGCAGTAGTGCCCACCACAACGCCGCGGCCCACTCCCATTCCAGCGAGTTTCACGATCACGGGTAGCGGCTGGGGTCACGGAATTGGGTTGTCACAGGCTGGTGCGTACGGCCAGGCACGGGAAGGTCGCACTGCTGAGCAGATCGTCACTCACTACTACACCGATACTGCGGTGACTCCCATCAACGATTCGGTGATCTTGGCTGTCGCGCTATTGCATCGCGTGTCTGTTGCCTCGTTGCGTACTGAGCAGTTGGTCGCTGGTACCGGCGGCGGCGTACGCATCAAGATCAGCGGTGGTCGCACGGTCATCGGAACCGCGCGCGACGTCTTTCGCTTTACGTTCAGCGGCGGCCTCATCGTGGTGACGCGTCGCACCTCGGGCGGGCCGACACTGGTTATTGGCCGCACGACGTTTGTACGAGTCACGTGGGCGGGCAATCGCTCCTCAGGTGCACTCGGAACCGGTGGGACGCTGGTCAACCTCGTGGGCCCTGGCGACTCATTCCGCGATGCGCAACACCGCTACCGCTACGGAAGTATCGACCTGCGCACGATCGCGGCCACGTCGTCGTCACCGGCTGGGATGATGGTGCTCAACAACGTGCGACTGCACGACGAGTACCTCTACGGCATTGCCGAAGTCGAAGCGTCGTGGCCACTTGCGGCGTTGCAGGCGCAGATTCTCGCCTCGCGTTCGTACGCGTACGCGCAGTGGAAGGCCGGTGCGCGCAAGGACTGCCTGTGCCACAGTGACGACGGTGGTGGCCCCTACTACGACCAGACATTCCTTGGATGGGTGAAGACCGACGAAGGTAGTTACTCGCCCGCGTGGCGTGCTGCCGTCGATTCGACATCAGTGGTTCCGTTCAGTGTCCCCGGTGGAGTTGCTCCGCCGACCATGGGCCAAGCGATCACCTTCCACGGCACCGTCATCACGGCCTTTTACACCGATTCAACGGGCGGCCGAACACAGAACAACGAGGACGTGTGGGGTGATCCGCCGCTAGCCTGGGCGCGTTCGGTCGACGATCATTGGAGCCTTAACACGCGCAACAGTCCGTCGTTTGCACAGTGGCGTCCGCGGGTGCGTGACCAAGAAACGATGGCGTCTGCGTTCGGTCTTGCCGATGTCGTGTCGGTGGCAGTGACGAAGCGGTTGGCGTCGGGTACCGCGCGCGTACTGACGGCGACTTCGTCAACGGGCGTGAAGGCGTCGATCAGCGGAGCTACATTCCGGCGTGCGATGGACTTGCCATCGCAGTGGGTAAAGCAAGTCGCCTGATCGGGCTGATGTCACCAACGATTCGTCGTGCGTTCGTCGGTCACGATGCGATCGAGTGGTGCACCAGCGGGCATGGTGTCTCCACCGACAATCACCTGTGACCCTCCGACAAGCAGTGCGGCGACGTGCGCGAGTACCGCATCGCTGTCGCTTTCGACCAGTAGTCGAGCCGAGGTTGTGAGTCCCCGACGCGTCACCTCGCCCTGTACCGCGACGATGACGTCTGCATTACTCATGACAGTCGTTTCGCTGATGAGTGCATCGTCGGTTGCGACGGGTAATGGCGCACTGAAACGGTCGGGCTGCGTACGCACGTCGAGTGCGTAGTCGATGCAGCTAGCCGGTGGGGGGTCGGGCAGAGGTCGACCCAATGGAAGCAGGCTGCAGACGACGGTTTCATCGGCGTCGGATGCGGTGGCGCGATCGAGGGTGCACACCATCAGTGCGGGCCCAGAGGCATCGCTGCCGTGACTGTCTAGCACCGCGCCCATCGCCCAGATGGCTGCCCACCACACATTGCGCTGCCAGTGAGGGGGGAGGTCAACAGCAACGGTGTCGCCGGCGCCTATTCCGAGTTCAACCATGAGATTGGCGGTCTTGGCCACCCAATTGTCGAAGGTGGTGTTCGACAATTCGGTGCGTTCACCTGTCGACAGGTCGTACCACGTCACGCATGGTTGCGGACCGTGCTCGGCTAATTGTCGCCGGCGCAGGCTCTCGAGGGTGCTGGTCTGATCGGGCATCACCTTCACGTTAGCGGCAGCCCGCATGTCAGAGTGGGAGGGTGACTGAGGCCGTACTTTTGGTGGGTGGACAAGGCACGCGGTTGCGCCCGCTGACCGCGAACACTCCCAAGCCCATGCTGCCCGTGGCTGGTTCACCCGTTACTGAGCATCAGATTGCGCGTGCCCGTGATGCCGGGGTCACTCGCGTCATCCTAGGAACGTCCTATCGAGCCGAAGTCTTCCGTGAACATTTCGGTGAGGGTGAGCATCTCGGGGTCGAACTCGTGTACGCCACCGAAGAGGTTCCGCTCGGAACAGGTGGGGCGATTCGCAACGTTGCGTCGCTGCTGAAGTCAGGTCCTGATGAGCCGGTACTAGTTTTCAACGGTGACATCTTGACGGGAGTCGATCTTCGGCACTTGCTCGAATCACATCAGCAGCGCGATGCCGACGTCACCCTCTACTTGACGCAAGTCGATGATCCGCGGGCCTACGGGCTCGTGCCAACCGATAGCGAGTCGCGGGTCACCGCGTTCCTTGAGAAGCCGCAAACGCCTGAAGAGATCGTGACCGATCAAATCAATGCGGGCTGCTACGTGTTTCGACGCTCGGTGATCGATGCGATTCCGCAAGGGCGCCCGGTCTCTGTTGAACGCGAGACGTTCCCGGAACTTCTTGAGTCGGGTGCATTGGTCTACGGAGTCGTTGACAACGGCTACTGGCTCGACCTCGGTACGCCCTTGGCCTACGTGCGCGGATCGTGTGACCTGGTGTTGGGACGCGCACCGTCGCCAGTGTTGTCAGGACGGACAGGCGATGCGTTAGTACTCGACGGCGCAACGGTCGCCAACGATGCGGTGTTGACGGCCGGTTCATGTATTGGCGCAGGCTCACATGTTGGATCCGGAGCGGTGATCGATGGCTCCGTGGTACTCGCCGACACCCTGATCGGGTCGGGCAGTCGCGTGACAAACAGTGCGATCGGTCGCGGCTGCGTCTTACCTGAAGGCACGGTGTTGCAGGGTGCGGTGTTGGCTGACGGAACTCGGCTCGGCTAACTACTCGGCGGGTGGGTGCAGGAGGAAGTCGACGGCGCTACGCGCGTCTCGCGGCCGCGGATCGGCCGCTGCATAACCCACAGCTACCGCGCCAAGCGGCGTCATGGTCGCGGGCAGCGACAGCACCTGACGTACGACGTCGGGGCAGAACATTGTTGACGACACCCACGCCGAGGCCAGGCCGTTCGCGCTGAGGGCGATCAACAAGTTTTCAACCGCGGCACCGCCAGACACCATGAACAGATCGCGCTCGAAACTCGCACGCGTCGTATCGGGATACGCATGAGCGGCGCCGTCGAGTTCGAGAAAGGGCAGCACGAGGGTCGGGGCTGATCGCAGCACATCTCCACGTCGCAGTCGTTTGGCGACCGACTCGTCGGTGAAGTCATCTATGCGTCGCAGATCTGCTTCCCATTGGTCACGCATGGCGTCAAGCAGACGGGTACGCACGGGTTCGTCGCGAAGCAGCATGAACCGCCATGGGGTGGTGTGGTGTGGAGCGGGCGCAGTGATGGCAGCGGCGACGGCATCGACGAGCAGATTCTGAGGAACCGGCCGGCCAGTGAATGTGCGCACCGTGCGTCGTTCAAGAACGGCCACACGTCGACCTTCCGCGATCGCTTCGGCGGTGCCCAGCCGGAAAAGGTCGAACGCGGGCGGGCGAATCAAGTTGCGAGCTGTCATGCCGTCGGCAACGTGCGCGGCTAGCCCGCGAACAATAGCGACGGGGCAGCCACCGAGTTTGCCTTTGACGAGGTCGGCGGCCGACGCCACCTCATCGCCGATGGCAGTAATGGTCATCTCGAGCGTGTGACCTGTGGAATCGACGCGACCTCGATGATCGTCGAGCACCCGTAGACCACTGGAACCGATCGCTATGTCGGTGAGGCCTTCGCGCCAAGGCCGCCCCGAAGTGTCGGTGATCACGACAGCGAGTTGGGTCAGGCCGAACCGCTCGGACAACTCGCGGCGAAGACTGTGCGCAGATGCGTCCGGGTCGACGGGCAGCAGTGCCACGTGATCGGCCGGAACGTTGCTGGCGTCGACCCCAGCGGCGGCCAGTACCAAGCCATGTCGGGTTTCAACAATGCGAGTGCGATCGCGGGTGGCGATGATGCGCACCGCCTCAGCAGTGATGGCGTCTTCGCGGTCGGGCGCGGGGATGAGTCGACCTTCAACTTTGCTGACAGCCTTGCTGGTGACAACGACGATGTCGCCTTCGTCGAGCCCCCGTGATCCGTCTGGCCACTCGGTGTGCGCAATCGCTGCGGCGGTCGCGGCCGCGAGGTCATCACCGGGAGCAAACTCGGGAAGACCTTCGACGGCAATCACCTGCAGTGGCGCCGAGCTCATGGCCGCGCCTTGACGCGGTCAGCGAGATCGAGAGCCGCGGCAGCCATCTGGGCTGTCGCGGAAATATCGGTCATTAGCAAGGGAACGGCCACCGTCGTGATTCCCAGTGCCTCAATGGAATCGACGGATTGGGCATCAACGCTGTCGATTAGCCAACCGTCGAGAATGCCGCCGTTGGAACGCGCCCCGTAGTGGGCGGCAACAGCGGCCGAGCTGGTCTCAACTCCGATCGCGGCAAGGCACGCATCAGCCATTCCGCGCACGGGGGCCCTCCCGATGATGGGGGCTAGGCCAACGACGGGGGCACTCGTGGACTGCAGTGCCTCGCGTATCCCGGGAACCGACAGGATGGTGCCGATTGACACGACGGGATTAGACGGAGGCAGCACCACGATGTCGGCCTCGCGAATGCTCTCAACGACGCCGGGTGCGGGTCGTGCTTCGTCAAGACCCATCAACACAAATCCGTGAGCCGGTAGTGAGGCGCGGTACCTCACCCACCATTCCTGAAAGTGGATCGCGGTGTGTACGGGTGAACCGTCGTCGGTGAGGGCGCCGGCGGGGTCGTCGACGAGAACGTGAGTTTCGACCCGCTGATCGCTCATGGGAATCAGCCGAACGCCCGGATTCCACCGCTCACACAAGCGTGCGGTGACCTCAGACAGGGGAACCCCGGCGGTGAGCATGCGGGTACGCACGAGATGCGTTGCCAGATCGCGATCACCGAGTCCGAACCAGTCGGGCGCTGCGCCGTAGGCGGCAAGCTCGGATTTGACGGTGTAGGTCTCGTCGAGGCGGCCCCAGCCCTGGTCTTCATTGATGCCGCCACCGAGGGTGTACATCACGGTGTCGAGATCGGGGCACACCTTGACTCCGTGCATCCAGATGTCATCGCCGGTGTTCCCGATGACAGTCACCTCGGCGGTGCTCGAGCCGGCGCCGTCGGGGTAAGTGGCGGCGAGGTGGGTAAGGAGCCCGCGCAGGAACCGCGCACCGCCGATTCCGCCGGCCAGCGCGGTGATGCGGGGTCCAGGTGTGGTCATGGTGATCCTTACGAGCGGTGGAGTGAACTGCAGCATGCCGGACTCGACGGTCAAGTAGCGAGGCGGGGGACCCTTCGTGGTGAGGAACTACGCCGAATGTTGCCGTTCCAGAAAGATTATTTCATACCAAAATAGACATATCACCCAGAAATTGACCCATGTACACCCCCCCGGCTTGACTAGCCGGTAGTGACACGCGTGTAATTCGACCGTTGTTGTTTGCTTCACCGCCCCGCCGGAATTTCCGCAGGGCATGCTAGGGAGGACTCGCCACGTGGCCGAACTCATGCAACTCGTGCTAGATGACGACGCGCTCGGAGCCGAACTCGATTGGCAAGAGCGGGCTCTTTGTGCGCAGACCGATCCGGAGGCCTTCTTCCCCGAGAAGGGCGGCAGCACCCGCGAGGCCAAGCGTGTGTGCCTCTCGTGCGACGTACGAGGCGACTGCCTCGAGTACGCCCTGGCCAACGACGAGCGCTTCGGAATCTGGGGCGGTCTCAGTGAGCGGGAACGCCGTCGGCTCAAAAAGGCCGTTGTCTGACGCAGCTCCGGTGGTGAGTCGCCCCGGAACACGTTGTGAAGGGATGCGACCGCTCGGGTGACGCGTAGAGTCAGATCCAATGAGTGAGCATCCCGGGTTCGAGCCACTTGCGGCTCCGGACCTCGACAACCTCTACGACGAGGAACGTGAGTCCGTCGTCGAGCGAGTCGACCGTTATGCAGATTTGGTCTTCGATGACGACGAGCCCGAAGTCCCACTTGAGCGTCGTGAGCACCGGGTGGTCGCGGTACTTGTTACCCACAATGGCGCCCGCTGGCTACCGCCGGCCATTGCCACGATCGATCGAATGAATCGCCGCCCCGACCTCGTGGTCGCAGTCGATACCGGCAGCGACGATGCCTCGGGGCAGTTGGTCACAGAGTGGCTCGGCGCTGAACGAGTGGTCACCCTCGCTACCAACACATCGTTTGGAGCAGCCGTGGCAGCGGGTGTGGCCCACGCTGACACCCTGATCGATTCCGACGGGGCGTTTCCCGATGACGTTGTCGACCGCGACGAATGGTTCAGCGAACCCCCCGTAGATTCCATGGCCGTCGATGACGATGACGATGACTATGACGACGACGTGTGGCCCGACGAGCCGGTGGCCGTGGTCGACGAGCCCGCCGTTCACTGGGTGTGGCTGCTGCACGATGACTGTGCGCCCGCCGTCAATGCGTTGCAGGCATTGCTCGACGCCAGTGACACGGTGACCGGTGCCGCCGTCATCGGTCCCAAGGTATTGGGGTGGCATGACCGACGGCTGCTCCTTGAAAACGGCGTCACCATTGCCGCGTCCGGCCGTCGTGTTACTGGTCTTGAACGTGGTGAACTCGATCAGGGTCAGCACGACGGCCTGCGCGATGTGCTGGCCGTTGGAAGTGCCGGCATGCTCGTGCGTCGCGATGTGTGGGATGCGCTCGGTGGCTTCGATCCCTCGGTGCGCATGTTCCGTGACGATGTCGACTTCGGGTGGCGCGCGAACGCGGCCGGTTATCGCGTCATTGTGGCAACCGACGCTGAGGTACATCACGCTGAAGCAGGCATCCACGGACGGCGTCCGTTGCACGCCGTTAACAATGATGCCCCCCGCGTCGACCGTGAGTCGGCCATGCATGTGTTGCTCGCACACACACGCACAGTGTTGATTCCGCTGGTGCTTTTGCGTCTCGTTTTCGGTTCCGTTATTCGAGGCGTTGGATTGCTGCTCTTGAAGGCGCCCGACGAAGCGGCCGATGAGTTCGGCGCGCTCGGCTCGGTGCTACTTCACCCGGGCCGTATTGCGGCCTCACGACGACTGACTGCCCGTACCAACGAGGTTGATCCGCGCGACCTTGCAGGATTGAGGCCGCGTTTCGGCTCGCAGTTGCGGCACGCTTTTGAAGCCTTTGTTGCCTTCCTCGGCGGTACCGCCGGCACGTCAGCGGCCAGTTCGGGGCCGGCCACGGCCGGTCCTTCAGAAGATGAAGCCTTCGATGACTCGTTCGACGATCAGCAAGGACGACTTGGTTTCTGGGTGAAACGACCAGCGCTGCTGCTCGCTTTCTTGCTCACGCTGGTCTGCCTCATTTCGGTACGAGCATGGTTTGCCTTCGGACTACTTGAGGGTGGTTCGTTGCTGCCAGCACCCTCTGGCACCGGCGATCTCTGGGATACCTACGCGCAGGGCTGGCATGAAGTAGGCCCGGGCGCCTCAACCGCTGCGCCGCCCTACTTGATGGTGGTGGGAGTGGTCGCGACCTTCCTACTCGGAAATGCCTCACGAGCAGTCGACGCCATCTTGATGGTGGGCATTCCCGTCGCAGGAGTTGTGATGTACCTCGCGCTGCGGCGGGTTGTCGACAGTCGCGTAGTGCGCGTGATTGCGGCCGCGGCCTATGCCTTGCTTCCCGCCGCTGTCGGTGCTGTTGCTACCGGCCGACTGGGCACCGTGGTGTTCTTGATTTTGTTGCCGGCCATGGTGCGCGTGGCATTGCGTGCACCCGTGTCATGGCGGGCTGCCTGGGGTGGTGCGCTACTGCTGGCCATCATGACGGCCTTTGTGCCGCTGTCGTGGCCGGTGTGTCTGCTGCTCGTGATCGTCGCGATTGTGTGGGCTCGCGGTATTCCGCAGTTGGCTGCCAGTGGAGTGTCGGAGACCTCGGATGAACGACTGAGCGTTCTCAACCCACAGAGTGCCGTAACCGCCACCACCTTGGTGCCGCTGAGTTTTCGATCCCGTGTCGTGCTGCTCAGGATGGTTGTTCTTGTCCTCGTGCCGTTAGTTCTTCTCGTGCCGTGGTCACTCGACCTTGTGCTTCATCCCGCGTCGTGGTTCTTACAGGCAGGACTCCCCGGACCGATCGATCCTGATCTGGCCCCTTGGCAAGTTGCACTGCTTGATCCAGGTGGCCCCGCCGCAATTCCGGTGTGGTTCACAGTCGGAATTGTCGCGCTGGGAATTGGTGGTCTCCTGCGACGCCGTTCGCGTTCGGTTGCGATCGTCGGATGGATCGTGGCGCTACTCGGACTGACGCTGGCAATCATTCAGTCGCTGGTACAGGTGCGGCCGGCGTCGGAATCACTGCCACTGCTGACATGGCCTGGCCCTGCCACGATCGTTTTCGGCCTAGGCCTGATCGTGGCGTGCGCCGTGGCAGCCGATGGCATCGGCGTTCGGCTTGCCGGCGACAGTTTCAGTTGGCGTCAGCCGGCCGCGGCCATCGCAGTGGTCGCGGCTATCGCCGCGCCCTTGCTGACGGCTGGTTGGTGGGCGTGGCACGGCGTCGGCGACACCGTCGTTCGTGGCGACGGCTCAGCGGTACCGGCATTCGTCGCGGCCCAATCGCTTGGCGCGGATCGTCCGCGGTCGTTGGTGTTCCGCCCCAGCGATCGGGGTATCGAATACGCGCTCATCGACGGCGAAGGTCCACGACTGGGCGCTGCCGAGACGGGGCCGCCCGCCGCTGCCTACGACCAACTCAACAGCTTGGTGGCCGACCTGATGGCCGGCCGCGGTGGCGGTGAAGTTGACGGACTGGGTCGCTACGGCGTGCGCTTTGTCGTGCTGGCCGCTGCCAGCCCTGAGTTGGTATCCGTACTCGACTCCGAGCCGGGACTTCGTCGCATCAGCACCGCCGAAGGAGACACCCTCTGGCGACTCGACACTGACAGCGATCGGGTGCGTGCTCTGGCAGATAAACCGCCAGTGACCCCCATTGCCGCAGGGTCGCGTGATGGCGCGGTGTGGGTTGACGGGCCGCTGCCGAAGGCAATGCCGTCGGAGTCGGTGGTCGTGCTTGCCGAGCGTTCCGACCCGTCGTGGCGGGCCACCCTGGATGGGGTGGCACTTGCGCTGCACGATGACCGGGGTGACGGCTGGCGGCAGTCATTCACGTTGTCCGATGGTGCGGGAACGCTCTCGGTGTGGTTTGACCAAGAGCCGCGACACCGGTGGTTGTGGCTGCAAGGCCTGCTCGTTGCCGTCGTGATTGTCCTTGCTCTGCCGGGTCGTCGTCGTCCGACCGATGACCCCGATGCCGACATCGTGGGCGACGACGAGTTCGCATCCGTTACTGCGTTCGTTTCGCCTAGTCCTTCCGCTGGGGAGGTGACTCCATGAAGCGCGCCCACCTGGTGATACTCGGTGCCGCCGCGGCGATTGTCGTTGTTGGTAGCGTTCTGCACCCGGTCGTCGCCTCAGTTCCTGAGCCTCCGGCTGTCGTGGTCGAGCCGGTGGAATCAAGTCGGTTGGTCTGCCCTGATCCGATCGCCAGCGCCGACGTTCAGTCGGCCGTGACGGCCATGGTGACTCCGGGATTGCCGGGTCAAAAGGCGGGCACTGGCGGCGCACAGATCGCCACTCTTCCGCCCAAGGGCACCGCGGTTGAGAAGGTCTCTATTCCGGCTGCTGGGGCCGCACGCACATTGAGCACGGCAGGCACACCGCTTCCGCCTGTCGTTGCCTCCGCGAAGGGCTCGCTGGCGCCCGGGCTGGTGCTTGATCAAATGACGCTCGGCGACCAGGGCAAGGCGCGTGGTTTGGCCGCAATGGAGTGCGCCGCTCCGGGAACCGATCAGTGGTTTGTTGGGGGAGGTTCGGACGTCGGCCGCACCAGCGTGGTGACTCTGGCCAATCCTGAAGAGTCACCAGCTTCGGTCGACGTGCTGCTCTGGGGACCCATGGGCCCACTGCCGGCGCCAGGTGGACGCGGCGTGTTCGTGCCGGCGCGAGGACAAGTGCGTCTGAGCCTGAGTGCCTTGGCCCCCGGAGTTCCTCAATTCGTCGTGCACGTTGACGTGCAGTCCGGGCGCGTGTCGGCTGCGGTGAGCGATCAGCAAGTAACCGGTCTCATACCTCGGGGAGTTGACTGGGTGCCGAGCGCGGCGGCGCCGTCGACCACCGTGGTCGTTGTCGGAATACCCGCTCGAGTGACTCCGGTTCAGTTGAGCGTGCTCTCACCCGACCACGACGCAACGGTGAAGGTGCGGCTGTTGACGCCGTCAGGGTCGTTCTCACCTGCCGGCTTGAGCACGGTGAGTCTCACCGCAGGTCAGGTTGAGGTGGTCGATCTGACCAAGGTGCTGCGTGAGCAGCCTTCCGCGGTTGAACTGACCTCGACAGTGCCGATCATTGCGGGCGCGTGGTATCGGCTCGGTGAGCCCACAGGTGTCGGCGAATTCGCCTATGCCGGTTCGGCACCTGCTCTCACCGGACCCGCCGCTGTTGCAGGGCTTCCCAGTGGCAGCACCTACCGGCACCGGCTCTACATCACCAACACAGCCGGCGATCGTGATGTCACCGTGGTGGTGACCACCATCAATCGGCAGGGCAAGGCGACCAAGACCAAGTTGAAGATCACCCGCGGTTCAACGCAGGTGTGGACTGCGAAACCACCAGGTGAAGGGTCGTTCTCGCTCGTGGTGACCCCGCCTTCGGGAAGCGGCATGATTCGAGTGGCCCGTGTGACGAGCCTGCCCGCGGCGAGCGGCACGATGGCCACGGGAGTCCCGATGTCACCGGTGCGATCGAAGGTCTCGGTGCCCGAGGCGCAACCCAACCTCGCGGTAGCGAACGGCTAGTTGATGCCCCTCTCGTGCGCGTCTGGTCGCGCGCATGGCCGTGTCGGTGCCGCGGCGGAGGCCCGAGGGCCGCTACCGTCTGGTCCGTGAGCCCTGTGCGTCGTTGCTCGAAGCCGGCGTGTGCCCGTCAGGCATACGCGACGCTCACGTACGTGTATGCCGACTCAACGGCCGTGCTCGGTCCGCTGGCTACCTACGCTGAGCCGCACTGCTACGACCTCTGTCAAACCCACTCCGAGCGGCTCACCGCGCCGCGTGGCTGGGAGATTGTGCGCCTCGAACCCGATCCCGCGGCTCTGCTGCCGAGTATCGACGATCTGGAAGCCCTCGCCGATGCTGTGCGTGAGGCAGCTCGTGGGCGCGACGAGACGCCGTACGTCGAGGAAGTGCACGCCGAGATGGTTGAGGTCAACCGCCGCGGGCATCTGCGCATGCTGCGCAACGCCTCCGATTCCTAGCCCGCCTCTTTTCGCCGCCCCTCCCTTTCGCCCGCCATTTTTTCGCCCCCCTCCCTTTCGCCCGCCCTCCCTTTCGCCCGCCCTCCCTTTCGCCCGCCCTCCCTTTCGCCCGCCCTCCCTTCCGACCCCCCTCCCTTTCGCATCGGGGGACCCCAAGCGCGCATATAAGCAGTTTTGGGCACCCACTAAATGCACAGCTGAGATTCCACGATTGGACTAATCGTGAGAATCAACTACTAAGAGTAACTATTTGCGTCAAAAAGTAATCACATCCATCACTTGATTCACACCAGTCACACGGCTATCGTGGGGATGCGACCAAATGGGTCACGTCTCGATTCGCGAGATTCAGGAGATCAGGAGGTACGGTGCCATGGGAGCAACCACTGACGGGCATATCGACCTTGGATCCCTGCTTCGGCCGGGGGCACGTGGTGCCGAGGCTCCGGGCTGTGCCGTGTGCGAGAGCGCTCGCATCACCCGCATCGCCCTCGAACTCGAAGATGGCAGCCACGTTGAATTCACAAACTGCCTCGACTGCGACCACCGGGTGTGGATGCGTGGCGACGAGGTTCTCAGCGTCGAGCGCGTTCTCGACTCGGCTCGCCGTCGCACAGGCTGAGTCGACGCGCTTACCCACGAGCGTCCCGTCGGGACTAGTGTGACGGCTGTGCGCGATCTCGATGCCCTCATCAAGGCCTATGACATCCGCGGCGTTGTGCCGCAACAACTCGACTCTGACATTGCGCGGGCTGTCGGCACCGCATTCGTTGAAGTCCTAGGAATCACCACCGCGGCCGGAGGCCCAGGGGCTGTCGTCGTGGGACATGACATGCGGCCCAGCGGACCCGACCTCGTTGCTGCCTTTGCTGCCGGAGCCACGGCCGCGGGAGTGAACGTCATTGAGATCGGCCTGTGCTCAACCGACGGTCTGTACTTCGCCTCGGGCTCACTCGGACTCCCGGGCGCGATGTTCACTGCGAGCCACAATCCTGCCCAGTACAACGGAATCAAGTTGTGTCGTGCGGGCGCTGCTCCGGTCGGACAGGAATCGGGCTTGCGTGAGATTCGTGACCTCCTGGCGGCGGGTCTGATCGACTCGCCCGCGCCGACAGTCGATCAGCCCGGCGTGGTGTCGGAGCAAGACATGCTCACGGCCTACGCACAGTTCCTGCGCGACCTCGTGCCGCTCACCGGTCGCTCGCTGCGCGTCGTCATCGATGCCGGCAATGGCATGGGCGGCTTTACGGTTCCCGCGGTCCTCGGCGATGCCGCTGGGCTTGCGCCGCTGCCACTCGACATTGTTCCGATGTACTTCGAACTCGACGGAAGCTTCCCGAATCACGAGGCCAACCCCATCGAGCCGGCAAACCTTGTCGACTTGCAGGCGCGTGTGGTGGCCGAGAAAGCTGACATCGGACTTGCCTTCGATGGTGATGCTGACCGTTGTTTCGTTGTCGATGAAAGCGGGCGTGTGGTGAACCCGTCGACGCTGACTGCGCTGATTGCGGTGCGCGAACTCGCGCGCGACCCAGGCGCCACGATCATTCACAACTTGATCACGTCGCACTCGGTGCCTGAGATCGTGGCCGAGCACGGAGGAGTGCCGTTGCGCACTCGTGTCGGTCACTCGTTCATCAAGGCCGAGATGGCACGCACTGGCGCTATCTTCGGCGGCGAGCACTCGGGCCACTTCTACTTCAGTGATTTCTGGAACGCCGACTCAGGCATGCTCGCTGCGATGCATGCTCTCGCAGCCCTGTCGGAAGCCCCAGCCGGAACCGCGCTCTCGAGTCTGCTGGGCGATTACGAGCGCTACGTGGCTAGCGGTGAAATCAACACCGTCGTCAGTGATGCGGCAGCGTCGGTTGCCGCAGTGCGTCAACACTTTGGCTCGCGCGGATATCAACTCGACGAACTCGACGGACTCACCGTCGACGCGGGCACATGGTGGTTCAACGTGCGGGCCTCCAACACCGAGCCATTGCTTCGGCTCAATGTCGAAGGTGCCACGCAAGCAGACATGCAGGCAGCCCGTGATGAGGCGCTGTCGGTCATCGGAGGCGCGCAGTGAGTGGTTCTATTGGTCCGCTTGGGCTCGATCCCATCCTGCTCGACATCTTGGCCTGCCCATGCGAACACCACGCACCGGTTGAAGTTGACGAGCCGGCCTCGGCGTTGGTCTGCACCCGTTGCCGCACGAGTTTCCCCGTGCGCGATGCCATCCCCGTGATGCTTCTCGACGAGGCCACTGCGGGACCGAACGGCGTCGGTAACCCCGCAGGGCAGTGATTGCGTGGCCGACGACCTCATCCTTGATGATCCGGTTGCTCTCGTGGCGGCCGATCCGGGGTTGATGCTGCGTGCTGTGGCGTCCAGTGGCGCGCAAGTTCGCATCGGCCTCGACACCCTCGATCGACGGGCACTTGCTCAATTGGCCTCGGAAGGTCGGCCGCGTGCAGTGGTGGTGTGTGGAATGGGCGGATCGGGAATCGTCGGCGCCGTCCTTGCCGCCCTCGCCTCGCGAAGTGCTGCAATTCCGGTGGTGGCGATCAACGACAGCGTGCTTCCAGCCTGGGTTGGTGCTGTCGATGTGGTCATTGCGGTGTCGTGCAGTGGAGAGACCGAAGAAACACTCTCATCGGCAGCCGAGGCGGGTCGTCGTGGAAGTCGGCTGGTAGCGATCGGCGCCGAAGGTTCATCCCTGCACCGCCTCGCCCAGTCGTTCTCCGGATCGGTGGTGCTGGCGGTCGATGCCCAGGGCCGCATGCCGCGAGCGAGCCTGTGGACGCTGCTCACGCCGCTTCTGATGGTGGGCGAGAGTCTTGATCTGGTGAGCGGCTCGGAGCCTGCCTTGATGCGTGCCGCCGACCGGCTCGACGATGTCGCTCGACGCTGCGGTGTTGAGGTGCCGCTGGAAGAGAACGAGGCGAAGACTCTCGGTCTCGCGGTGGCCGAGTCGCTTCCATTGCTGTGGGGTTCGGGTGAGTTGGGCGCCGTGGCCGCCTATCGCTTCGCCTGCCAACTCAATGAGAATGCGCAGATTCCTGCGATTCATGGCGCTGTGCCTGAGGCCGTTCACAATCAGGTGGTGGCATTCGAGGCGCCGCAGCTGCTGGGCGACGATGTCGATGACATTTTCCGCGATCGGGTCAGCGACCCCGATCCGTCGTTGCGCATGCGACTGGTGTTGTTGCGAGACGCTGCCGAACTCGAACCCACGGCAGCCCGAGCCGACCTCGCGGTTGATCTCGCCACCGCACGCGGGGTCAACGTCAGCACGATCAGAGCGGTCGAAGGGCACCCCGTCGAGCGACTCGCTGACCTGGTGGGCGTGGCCGACTGGGCGTCGGTCTACGCGGCGCTGTCGCTCGGAGTCGACCCGACCCCGATTTTGCCCATCGTGGAACTCAAGGAGCGGCTGGCCGCGCGCGCACACCCTCGGCTCGGCCAGTAGGTTCCTGACATGAGTACCGAAGGTGGAACGAAGGCAGTCGTTGCTGCGCTGGCCGCGAATGTCGGAATCGCGATCAGCAAGTTCATCGCGTTTTTCTTCACCGGCTCGTCCTCCATGCTGTCGGAGGCGATCCACTCGGTTGCCGACTCCTGCAACCAAGTGTTGTTGCTCATCGGTGGCAAGCGGTCGAAGCGCACTGCGACTACCACGCATCAATTCGGCTACGGCCGAGTTCGTTACGTCTACAGCTTCGTCGTGGCCATCATTTTGTTCCTCGTCGGCGGTGTGTACTCGCTCTACGAAGGCTTGCACAAGTGGCAGCACCCTGAAGAAGTGAAGGATGCGTGGATCGCATTTCTCGTTCTGGGGATTGCGATCCTCCTTGAAGGGTTCTCATTCCGCACGGCGATTCGTGAGGCCAACCGCTCGCGAGGTTCGCGGTCGATGGTTCGCTTCATTCGCGACGTGCGACAGCCCGAACTTCCCGTGATCATGTTGGAAGATGCTGGAGCACTCCTCGGTCTTGTTTTCGCGCTGATTGGTATCTCGCTGGCTGTCGTTACCGGCGATGGCAAGTGGGATGGCATGGGCGCCATGGCGGTGGGATGCCTCCTGCTCGTCATTGCCGTCTTCCTTGCCCTTGAGATGTCGAGCATGCTCGTCGGCGAGTCGGCACTTCCTGAGGAGGAAGCGGCGATTGCCGCGGCCTTACTCATCACTGACGGCGTGAACCGAGTCATCAGCATGCGCACGCTGCATGTGGGTCCCGACGAGTTGCTGGTGGCCGCCAAGATCGCCATTGACCGCGACGAAACGGGGGCCGAAATCGCTGCGGCAATTGATGCGGCTGAGAAGTCGATTCGCGCGGCGGTTCCGAGTGCTCGCTACATCTACCTTGAGCCCGACCTTGACCGGTTGCTTCCTGACCGGTAGCGCTCCGTGTCGTCGGATCGGCCCGATCGTGAGAGAATGCTGTCCGGTGGGCACCGGAGACCCCGTGCTGCCCCCAAGCGAACCATCGAAGCCTCGTGACGTTCGTGGACCCACTGTCGATCACAAGGAGTTTCGCACGCATGTCCGCTGCCCCTGACTTCAAGGTTGCCGATCTTTCACTGGCTGAATTTGGCCGCAACGAAATCCGCCTCGCCGAGCACGAAATGCCCGGCTTGATGGCGATGCGCGAGGAGTTCGGCCAGAGCAAACCCCTCAAGGGCGCTCGCATCACTGGCTCACTGCACATGACCGTGCAGACGGCCGTGTTGATCGAGACCCTCGTCGAACTTGGTGCCGAAGTTCGTTGGGCATCGTGCAACATCTTCTCGACTCAAGATCACGCCGCAGCGGCCATCGCTGTCGGCCTCCACGGCACTCCCGAGAACCCCCAGGGTGTTCCGGTGTACGCGTGGAAGGGCGAGACGCTCGAGGAGTACTGGTGGTGCACCGAGCGCGTGCTGATGTGGCCCGATGGTGGTGGCCCCAACATGATTCTCGACGACGGTGGCGACGCCACGATGCTGGTTCACAAGGGCACGCAGTTCGAAGCGGCAGGCGTTGTGCCTAACCCCAGCACGGCCGATTCCGAAGAGTACGGGGTGGTTCTCTCGGTTCTCACGCAGTCACTCAAGGATGACCCGCAGCGTTGGACCCGCATTGGTGCCGGAATCAAGGGCGTCACCGAAGAGACGACGACAGGCGTTCACCGTCTCTACGAAATGATGCGTGATGGCTCGCTGATCTTCCCGGCGATCAACGTCAACGACTCAGTCACCAAGAGTAAATTCGACAACAAGTACGGCTGCCGCCACTCTCTCGTTGACGGAATCAACCGGGCCACTGACACGCTCATTGGTGGCAAGGTCGCTGTCGTGTGTGGCTACGGCGATGTTGGTAAGGGCAGCGCCGATTCACTGCGCGGCCAGGGTGCGCGCGTCATCATTACCGAGATCGACCCCATCTGTGCGATGCAGGCGGCGATGGACGGTTACCAGGTCACCACGCTTGACGAGGTGCTTCCGGTTGCCGACATCTTCATCACTGCCACCGGCTGCTACGACGTGATCAGCGCCGATCAGATGGGCAAGATGAAGCACCAGGCGATCGTTGGCAACATCGGTCACTTCGACAACGAGATCGACATGGCCGGTCTGATGGCAGTTCCGGGTATCAAGCGCACCACGATCAAGCCGCAGGTGGACGAGTTCGTCTTTGCCAACGGCAGGTCGATTATCATGCTGAGCGAGGGTCGACTGCTGAATCTCGGAAACGCGACGGGTCACCCGTCGTTCGTGATGTCGAACTCCTTCACCAACCAGGTGCTGGCGCAGATCGAGTTGTTCACCAAGCTCGACGAGTACCCCCTCGGTGTGTACACGCTGCCCAAGTACCTCGACGAGAAGGTGGCGCGACTTCACCTGGAGGCTCTGGGCGTCAAACTCACCGAGCTGAGCAAGGTGCAAGCCGAGTACCTCGGTGTCGACGTCGCCGGACCGTACAAGCCGGAGAACTACCGCTACTGAGTCTGTAAGACAGAGGTGGGCTGTCCTTTCGGGGGCAGCCCACCTCTTGCGTTATGCATCGGGGGTCCCCAAGCGCTCACCTCTTGCGTGATGCATCGGGGGTTAGGGCCCACCTCTTCCGTGATGCATCGGGGGTTAGGGCCCACCTCTTCCCTAATGCATCGGGGGTCCCCAAGCGCTCACCTAGCGCGCCTGGACGCCCCACTGCGCCGTGTCATGCCCGGAGATGAGCGCCTAGCTCGGCAATCTGGCGTGCTTGCGGTTTCTGAGGCCCGGGAGACGACCATGTCGGCAAATTCTTCTTGAGTGGAGCGTGCCAGCCCGTCACGCTGGGGCGCCTGAGCGCGCTAGGTGAGCGTCTGGGTGCCCCCGATGGGAGTAGTCGCAGCTTTTTTCGGTACCCAGCACCCACGGTGGCGACGACGGAACTGCCGTGGAATCGTCGCTTAGACTGGCCCAACGTTCCCCAATTTCCGTGAGGTCATCATCGATCCTCTGAACCTGCCGCCGCCGCAACCGCCCGAGGTACCGATGGCGCCGCCCGTCGTGCAGACCTACCAGACGGTTCTGGCGCCCGTTGCAGATCAGCTGCCATGGCCCGGTGCGCCCACGACGGCAACCGATGCGTGGCACGCCCGCTTTCCGCTGCGCTTCCCGCGGTGGGGTTTCGGCGACGCGTGGATCACCCTCGCTGGCGCTCTGGTCTTCTCGGTCGGCGCCGGGCTGCTCCTGCTGGTTGATTCACAGTCACAGTCGTGGCAAAAGATCGTCATCCTGCTCAGCTTGGTGGCGCAGTGGATTCCGATGCTCGGCTGGCCGCTGCTGGTAACTCGCTGGAAGGGCAACGGCGCTGTACTCGACCTCGGCCTTGCGCTACGGAAGATGGACATCCCGTGGGGACTGGTGGCGGGAGTGGCAGCGCTGGTGTCGGCCACCGCCGTCGGCGTCGTGACTCAGAAGATCTTCGGAGACTTCGACTCGTCGGCGGGGGAGCTACTCACGCAGTTCAAGTCCGACACGGTGTCGCTGCTCTTGCTGGCGCTCGGGGTCGGCATCATCGCGCCGATCGTTGAGGAAGTGTGCTTCCGCGGCATGTTCTGGGGGGCGCTCGCCAAACGGGGAGTCAATCCGTGGTGGGTCACCATCTGGACTTCAGTGGCATTCGCGGCTTTCCACTTGGAGCCCGTTCGGTTCCCGCTGCTCTTCGCGACTGGACTGATCCTGGGGTACCTCCGGCAGCGCACCGGCCGTCTCGGCGCAGGAATCGTGGCGCATATGGTCAACAATCTCGTAGCCGTCGCTGGACTGTTCGTCGTCTAGGCGCCACTGAACTGGCTGGAACGAACCCTCGCACCGGTGCGTTGATGGGCTATGACTACCTCTTGGACAGTCCCCCCCGGTTCACCCTCTGGTGGGGGAATTTGGGCGCTGGAAGCACAGAATTCGACCGTGTGGGGTGCATCCCGACAGGTTGATGCCACGATGAGACCTGTGAAGGGACGAGTTCTAGTAGTCGATGACGACACGGCGCTGGCCGAGATGCTCGGTATCGTGCTGCGCAGCGAGGGTTTCGAACCCGTGTTCTGCGCCGACGGGGCCCAGGCGCTGGCGGTATTTCGTGAGTCGAAACCCGATGTGATCCTGCTCGATCTGATGCTTCCGGGCATGGACGGAATCGACGTCTGCCGGGCGATTCGCGCCGAGTCGGGTGTTCCGATCGTGATGCTCACCGCGAAAACTGACACGGTCGATGTGGTGCTGGGCCTTGAGTCGGGTGCCGACGACTACGTGGTCAAGCCCTTCAAACCCAAGGAACTGGTCGCGCGGCTGCGAGCTCGCCTGCGCATCAATTCCGATGATTCGCCCGAGTCGCTCACTGTGGGTGATCTCAGCATCGACGTCGCCGGGCACACGGTGCGCCGAGAGGGAGAGTCGATTGCCCTCACGCCTCTCGAGTTCGACCTCCTTGTCGCACTCGCACGTAAGCCGTGGCAGGTGTTCACCCGAGAGGTGTTGCTTCAGGAAGTGTGGGGCTACCGCCACGCAGCCGATACGCGGCTGGTGAACGTGCACGTGCAGCGCCTGCGCTCCAAGGTCGAGTGCGATCCGGAAAACCCCACCATCGTTCTCACTGTCCGCGGCGTCGGCTACAAGGCCGGACCCGCATGACGACCGGACCCCGGCCGGACTGACCGTGCGGCGTATCCGTTCGCTCTGGCGGCGATCACTGACCCTGCGGGTGGTGTCCACCACTCTCGTGGGGTCACTGCTCGTGGTGGGGTTACTGGGCTACCTGTTGCTCTCTCGCGTGACTACGGGATTGCTAGATACCAAGCAGCGATCGTCGGTCACCGAAGCAACAGCCGGACTTGCCGAAGCGCAGCGCATCTTGGCGGCCGCCGACACAGGTCCCTCGACTCCCGGACCGGCGAGCTTGGTCGACTCGGTGGTCGCAGCCATCGCCACGCGTGCGGGCCAAGCCGGTCTTTATGAAGTGCTCCTGCTTTCAGCACCTCCGCTCGCCGGTGCCCCCGAGCGAGCGACAAACAACATTGCCGAATCAAGCATTCCGGCTGACCTGCACATTTCGATCGCCGCCACGAGCCGGCAAGCCTGGACGTACACGCTGATCCGCTACCTCGACGGGCGTGCGGTTCCGGGGCTTGTCGTTGGTGCTCCCCTGGTCGTTCCGGGCGTCGGCGGTTATGAGCTGTACTACTTGTTCCCACTCACTCAAGAGCAGGACACCCTGACCCTCGTGCGGTCTGCAGTACTCGCGACCGGAGTGCTGCTGGTGCTGGGTCTGGTCGCGTTGGCCTGGCTGCTCACTCGCCAAGTCGTGCGCCCCGTGCGACTGGCCGCCCGTACCGCTGAACAGTTCAAGGCGGGCAAACTCACCGAACGCATGGCCGTGCGGGGTGAGGACGACCTCGCGGCGCTCGCGACATCGTTCAACCAGATGGCTGCGTCGCTGCAGGAACAGATTCGCCGACTCGAAGGAATGTCGCGCGTTCAACAACGCTTCGTTTCGGATGTGTCGCACGAGCTGCGCACGCCACTGACGACGGTGCGGATGGCTGCCGATGTGTTGCACGAATCGCGAGGCGAATTCGATCCGGCGACGGCGCGCTCGGCCGAGTTGCTGCAAACTCAACTCGACCGCTTCGAGTTACTGCTCGCCGACTTGCTGGAAATCAGCCGATTCGATGCGGGCGCGGCAATGCTGGATGCCGAAGCGATCGATCTCGTGTCACTGGCTCGTCGCGCCATTAAGGCTGCGACTCCTTTGTCCGATCGGGTCGGAAGCGAGCTGGTCCTAGTAGCGCCGCCTGGTCCCGTGCGCGTCGAATGCGATCCGCGGCGCGTTGAACGAATTGTGCGCAACCTTGTGGTGAATGCCGTCGAGCACGGTGTGGGCCGACCGGTCACGATTACCGTCGGTGGCGACGATGATGCCGCGGCACTAGCTGTTCGTGATCTGGGAGTTGGGTTGAAACCGGGTGAAACCGCTTTGGTATTCAACCGCTTCTGGCGCGCTGACCCGGCGCGTGCTCGGAGCGTCGGCGGAACAGGTTTGGGGCTTTCGATCGCACTCGAAGACGCGCGACTACACGGAGGTTGGTTGCAGGCGTGGGGTGAACCAGGTCGTGGTTCGAACTTCGTTCTCACCCTTCCTCGTCGCGCTGGTGACGAGGTGCGCTCGTTCCCTCTTGCGCTTGATCCCATGGAGCAGGCTGAGGAGGTGCGCAGTGGTGATCGCTAAACGTGGTGTGGCGGGTCGCGCACTTCACGCGGCCGCCGTCGGTGTCGTTGTTCTGAGCTTGGCAGCCTGCGGCGCCAGCATTCCTGAAAGTGGACCGGTGGTGGAGGGTCCTGCGGTCAACGCACCCGATGCCAGTCAGTTCATTCGAGTCATCGCTCGTCCCCCTGCGCTGGGCGCGAGCCCGACTGAGATTGTGCGGGGTTTCCTTGAAGCCAGCGCATCCTTTCAAGACGACTATGCGGTGGCGCGATTGTTTCTGTCAGCCGACGCTGTAGCGAAATGGAATCCGTCGTTACAGACGCGCGTGTACGAAGCGTCAACCGTGCGCATTCAGCCGGTGGGTACCAACATCGTGAGTGTCGTGGCACCGCAGGTCGGCAGCATCGATCGCGCGGGCTCGTACACAGTGGCCGAGCCGGGTGCGGTTCTTGAGCAAGAGTTCAAGTTGGTTCGAGAATCCGGGAACTGGCGCATCAGCACTCCACCGCTTGGTTTGTTGCTCAGTCGTGGAGATGTCGACCGCGGCTATCGCACCTACAGCGCATTCTTCCTCGATCCTCAATTCCGCACGCTGGTTCCCGACCCGATTACGGTTCCGAGCACAGGCTCAGGGGCCGCCACAACGCTGATTCGTCGGTTGGTTGCCGGACCGACCGAGTGGCTTGCGCCCGCGGTTCGAACCGCTTTCCCCAACGGCGCGACCCTGACAGTCGACTCGGTCCCGATCGACAACGGTATTGCCGAGGTCAACCTCGATGCCCAAGTGCTTGCCAGCGACGAGAGAACTCGTTCGGCGCTGTCGGCGCAAATTGTCTGGACCCTACGTCAGATTCCGGAAGTGGTCGGAGTGCGCATCCGCGCGGGCGGTGTCCCGCTGCCTGTGCCGGGCCAGCCACCAGTGCAGTCACGCGATGCGTGGCCTGAGTACGACCCCGATGCGATTGCGTCTAATGCGACTTCGTTTGCCATCACGGATAGGGGAGTGGCATCTCTGACTCCCGGACTCATTGTTCCGGTCATCGGTCCAGCGGGTAAGCCCGACCAACCACTGACCACCTTGGCGGTATCGCCCGATGGTTCACGGTTTGCCGGTGTCGACTCAAAGCAGCAAACACTTCTTGAAAGTGGGTCTGAGCCCGGTGGCAGTTTTCGCGAACGAGCCACTGGAAAGGCGTTGGCTTCTGTCGGGTACGGGCCGGATTCGTCGCTGTGGTGGATCGACGGCAATGCGGTCTACACGCTCAGTCTGCTCGGAAGCGAACCTCAACCCGTGGTGGTCGAGGGTGTCGATGATGCGCGAGTGGTGGGGTTGAGCCTTTCTCGCGATGGCACCCGTGCCGCGCTCCTGCTTCGCCGTGGTCCCCGAACTGAAGTGGCACTGGCGCGGGTTGAACGGCGTGGTGATTCGGTACGCATCACAGGTGCTCGCAGGATTGAATCACGCGTGAGTTCAGCGATTGATGTCGTATGGAAGTCGTCGAACCAGATCGTGGCTCTCGGTACTGAAGGGGCGGGGGCACTACAGGTGTTCACGATTACCCTCGGAGCCGATCCAGTGCGCATGAATCTGGCTCCGGCGAAGTCGGTCAGTGTCTCGGCGGCACCGTTACGCCTAGTACTCGTCGGTACCACGTATCGATCCGTTCAGAAATTCGACGGTGTGCAGTGGTCGCACGTCGTTTCGGGCACCTCCCCGGCGTATCCAGGCTGAGTTACCTTCTGCACACGCTGGCGCGGGAGCAGTTCTGCACAGGGTTCGGATACGTCTGGCCGGCGAAGTGCCAGATGTCGCATGCTGGCAACGTGTGGGGACCTCTCCTTGACCTCGTGATGCCGCGGCAGTGCGCGGTATGTGCGCTTCCCGGATTCGTGCTCTGCGGCGACTGTCGCATGGCAGTACAGGCGCAACCCGTGGTCGCAGTGAGCGCGACCGTGTGCGCAGTGAGTGACCCCCTAGGACTCGGTAGGGCTGTGGTGCGCGGCTACAAAGTCGGTGGCCACCGGTCACTGGCCCCACTGATTGCCGACTCGCTGGCGCGGGCGGTGCGACAGTCGCTGGAGTCACGACGATGGCCACCTCGCGTTGCGATCGTGGCAGTTCCGCAGCGTCGACGAGCACAGGCCACGAGGGGATTCGACTCGACTGCTGTGATTGCTCGGAAAGCGGCAAGACTGCTGACGCAGGATGGCATTGCCTGTGTTGTCGTGCAGGGTGTGGGGTACGTACGGCAGCCCGACGACCAGCGAGGACTGGGGGTGACCGAGCGACACCTCAATGTCGTTGGGTCAATGAAGCTCAGCGGCAAGGCCGGCCGGCGTGTCTGCGGCGAGGAGTTCGGCATGGTCGTGGCCGTCGATGACGTGGTGACCACCGGCGCCACCCTCGCGGAGTTGACGCGTTCGCTGGTCGCCGGTGGGGCTTCCTGTGTTGGTGCTGCGGCGGCGTTCAGTACCCCCCGTCGTGGTCATCTGAGCGGCAAGTCACCCGGGTGACGGCGGCTTGCGCGGATAGGTGAGCGGTGAGAGTACGGTGGGGTTATCAGCAGGCTGCAATGAAGGGTGGGACATGGACGTCATCGTCAGGGGTCGGCATATCGACCTGTCACAGCGTTTTCGCGATCACGTCGAGGAGAAGGTCGCCAAGCTCGACCGTTTCGGTGTTCCGCTGACACGTGTCGATGTTGAGGTCACCAAGGAACCCAACCCTCGTCAGGCAGATCGCGCCTTCGATGTTGAGCTCACCTGTCGTGGGGCCGGATCGGTCATTCGCGCCGAAGCCGCGTCTGCCGACAAGTACGCAGCTCTTGAGTTGGCGTACGACCGACTCGAAGAGCGCCTTCGTCGCGCGGCAGACCGCAAGCGATCAGGCCGACGCCACGCCACGCCGCTGAGTGAGGTTGCTGCAGCGGCCGGGGTTGGCACGGTCGAAGTCGAAACGACGATTGTTGACGTCGACGATGATGACGCGGTGTACGTCAATGGGCCGATTGTGGTGCGCGAAAAGACCCACGAATCCGCGCCTATGAGTGTCGCCGAGGCAGTCGATCGCATGGAACTGGTCGGGCACGACTTCTACTTGTTCACTGATTCCGAGTCGGGACTACCGTCGGTTGTCTACCGTCGTCAGAGTTTTGACTACGGCTTGATTCGACTGTCCGCCTAACTCGCGAGGGCCGCACGCACTCGGTCGTTGAGAGGGCGGGCGGCGGTGGCGGGAAGCACGCGTTCGATACGGACATCGGTGCACCCCACCCAGCGCATGGCCTCCACGAGTGCTGTGGCGGTGCCCTCAACTGCGGACTTCGCGACAACGCCGTTCGGTGCCCCGGTGCCGTCACTGGTTTCGAATGTGACTTGACGCGCCACCAGCGTGCGGCCGTCGCGTTTCGGGTCGACGCGGGCAACGAGGGTGCCCCCGTGTAACACCGGCATGGTGAAGTAGCCATAGACCCGCTTGGCCGCCGGCACGTAGGCCTCAAGTTGGTATTCGAAGTCAAAGAGTCGCTGAGTTCGGCCGCGGTGCCACACCAAAGAATCGAACGGAGAGAGCAGCGTGGTGCGATGACGGCCACGCGATGAGCCCTGTGCGAGGAGCTGCGGGTCGGCGTAGGCCGGCGCTTTCCAGCCCTGCACTGACACCTCGGTGAGTTCGCCGTCGGCCACGAGGTCAGACAGCACGGAAGCGCAGTGTTTCTTGCCGGTGTAGCGCGGTCCGAGGCGATGCACATCGAGAATGTCGACGGCTGTTCCGATTCCAATCGCGCGTGCGCCAAGAAGTGCGAGGTGTCGTACGCATTCCTCGTCGCTCGGGCCCTCGATTGCGTCGGTCACTTCCCAGGTGTTGCTCCCCGCGCCGGTCTGGGTGAGCAGCAGGGGGTCGAGTGTGCGCTCGGGCAGGTCGTAGACGCGGCGCCAGCCCACTCGTCGGGCCACGACCACGTCGCCGATGTACAGCAGCCATTCCATGCCGATCTTTGATTCCGACCAGTCCCACCATTCGCCACCGGACTTGGCTCCACCGATGTCGCGCGTGGTGAGAGGGCCCTCATTGAGTTGACGGCGCAACGCTGCGAGTGAGGCGCGTGGAACCTTGTGCCATCCCTGACCCCGGCGTTGAAAGAAGCGCCGACGGAACGCAAACCACGGCCACAATTCTGCTGGAAGTACGCACGCTGCGTGCGACCAGTACTCGAACGAATTCGCGGGGTTTTCACTCGGCCACAGGGCCGCTTCAACCGACTCGCGTCCGATGGGTCCGAGTCGGGCGTAGGGGATGAGCTCGTGTGAACGTGCGAGCACAGAAATCGTGTCGAGTTGTATCGCGCCGCAGTGTTCGAGAACGCCGCGTACCGCTGTGGAGCGACGGGCAAGGGAGGCTGAGCGCGCTGTGGCCGGCGAGACCGGAAAGGGTGTGCCACGCAGTCCCTGCGCAGTCAGTGCGAGGGCGCGGGCTTGCTCAATTGATAGTTCAACGCTCACGTCGGTGACAGTAGCGCGATGAGCTAGGTGAACTGCGCTCCCTGCACGACTGCATCGTGCTTGACTGACCTATGGGCGTGAATTGGCCGAGTGAACCTCCCGTTCTTTCCGACGGAGTGGTGTCTCTGCGAACGCCTGATGTATCCGATATCGATGACATCACTGCGGGGGCTCAAGATCCCGATGTGCAGAAGTTCACGATGGTGCCGAGGCCCTATCTGCGTGTGCACGCTGAAGGGTTCGTGGAAGCGCACAACGCGGGCGCCTGGGGAATGGTCGCCCCGCGATTGGGTCATGAGGGAGCGCAGCCCCGTCTGAATGCTGCGTTTGTGATTACCGGCCTCAACGACGATTTTCGCGGCGTGATCGGGTTGCACGATGTTGATCCTCACAACGCCACAGGCGAAGTGGGGTACTGGCTCGGACCACACGCGCGGGGAGTGGGCTCGATGTCTCGCGCCCTCGGACTGGTGCTCGCTTGGGCGTTTGACGTGGCCGGTTTGACCTCGGTGCATTGGAATGCCGCTCAAGAGAATGTGGCGTCGTGGCTCGTGGCGCAGCGTCACGGGTTTGTGGTCGATGGAGTGACCACCTGTGGGCGCCCGGGTGACGTGCCGCTTGAGGCGTGGGCCGCGACGCTGACGCGCGAGAGGTTCGGCGCGTCGGCGGGCTAGTCGCGGTGGTTGACGCCGGCGATGAGGAATTCACGCGCCGACACCACAGCCTCGGCAACGGCCGGGTCGGCGGGATCTGCGGCCGCCACCGCTCGCACCCGGCGTTCCGAATCACCCGCCAGAACAACGGCGTAGGCCAGCGGGGTGCCTGAATCGGCGCGCACCACCCAACAGTCGATGTCGTCGGGCACCGCAAGGCCCCGCGAGATGGCATCCATCCGCTCATCACCACTGGCGAGGTCCACCCGCCGACTCTAACCCGCCCGTGTGGCTGACCGAACGGCGATGCAAGCAGGGTGGGGCGCTTCAACGCGCTAGGTGCGCGCTTGGGGACCCCCGATGGAGAGGGTGGGGGGAAGGGTGCTCGGTCGGGCTCCCCGCGATCCCGTGACCGGATCGTCACCTACGATGGGCCAATGGCGATTCTCGACAGGCTGCTGCGCGCGGGCGAAGGGCGCACCCTCAAGAAGCTCACCGGGCTCGCTGCCCAGGTGAACGCACTTGAATCCGACTTTCAGGCGCTGACCGACGATGAACTACGCGCGCTCACCGACGAGTACAAAGAGCGCTACGCCGCTGGCGAGACGCTCGACCAGTTGCTGCCTGAGGCCTTCGCTACCGTGCGCGAAGCTGCGCGCCGCACGCTGGGCCAGCGGCACTACGACGTACAGATCATGGGCGGGGCTGCTCTCCACCTCGGCAACATTGCCGAAATGCGAACCGGTGAAGGCAAGACCCTCGTCGCGACTCTGCCCGCGTACCTCAACGCGTTGGCCGCCGAAGGTGTCCACGTTGTCACCGTCAACGACTACCTCGCCGAGCGCGACTCCGAGTGGATGGGGCGCGTTCACCGCTTCCTGGGGCTCGAAGTTGGCTGCATCCTTGCCTCGATGACTCCGGCAGAGCGCCGGGTCGCCTACTCCGCCGACATCACATACGGAACCAACAACGAATTCGGCTTCGACTACCTGCGCGACAACATGGCGTGGAGCCAAGAAGAACTGGTGCAGCGCGGGCACTTCTTCGCCGTGGTTGACGAGGTCGACTCGATTCTCATCGACGAAGCGCGCACACCGCTCATCATCAGTGGCCCCGCCGACGAGGCAAACAAGTGGTACGTCGAATTCGCACGACTCGTCGATCGATTGAAGATCGACCGCGATTACGAGATTGACGAGAAGAAGCGAACGATCGGAATCCTCGAGGTCGGAATTGAGCGATGCGAGGACTGGCTCGGAATCGACAACCTCTACGAATCGGTCAACACGCCACTCGTGGGTTTTCTTAACAACGCGGTCAAGGCCAAGGAGCTGTTCAAGCGCGACCGCGACTACGTGGTCATGAACGGTGAGGTGCTCATCGTCGACGAGCACACCGGCCGCATGCTGGCTGGTCGTCGCTACAACGAGGGAATGCACCAGGCGATTGAGGCCAAGGAGGGCGTCGAGATCAAGCAGGAGAATCAGACTCTTGCGACGGTCACGCTGCAGAACTACTTCCGCATGTACGACAAGCTCAGTGGGATGACCGGTACGGCAATGACCGAGGCCTCGGAGTTCAACCAGATCTACAAGCTTGGCGTGGTGCCGATTCCGACCAACCGACCGATGGTGCGCCTTGACGAGGCTGACCTCGTTTACCGCACCGAAGGTGCCAAGTTCGACGCCGTCATCGAAGACATCGCCGAGCGCCACGAGGCAGGGCAGCCGGTATTGGTCGGAACCGCGAGTGTCGAGAAGAGCGAACTCGTCTCGACACTGCTGCGCCGTCGTGGAATTCCGCACGAGGTACTGAACGCCAAGTACCACGAGCGCGAAGCGGCGATTGTTGCGCAAGCCGGACGCCGTGGATCGGTGACGGTTGCGACCAACATGGCCGGCCGCGGAACCGACATCATGCTCGGTGGAAACCCCGACGCGATGGCGCAGGCGACCCTTGCCCAGCAAGGTCTCTCACCCATCGAAACGCCTGAAGATTACGAAACTGCCTGGCCCGACGCGCTGCACGCGGCCGAGAAGTCGGTGGCCGCCGAACATGAGGAAGTGGTCGGTCTCGGTGGCCTCTACGTGTTGGCCTCCGAACGGCATGAGTCACGACGCATCGATAACCAGTTGCGCGGTCGTTCTGGTCGTCAGGGTGACCCGGGTGAAACGCGCTTCTACCTCTCTCTTGAAGACGACCTCATGCGCCTGTTCAAGGGTGATGTCGTCGATTCATTCCTGCGCCGATTCAACGTGCCTGACGATGTTCCGATTGAAGCCAAGATGGTCTCCAGCGCGATCCGGTCGGCTCAGACTCAGGTGGAAGCGCAGAACTTCGAAATCCGCAAGAACGTGCTCAAGTACGACGATGTGCTCAATCGCCAGCGGCAAGTCATCTACGCCGAGCGCCGACGCGTACTTGAGGGTGAGGACGTCTCCGACCAAATTCGTGGGTTCCTCGACGACACCGTGGCCGCCTACGTTGACGCTGAGACGGGCGAGAACGCCGGTGACGAGTGGGATCTCGAGCGGCTCTGGACTGCACTGCGCACTCTCTACCCGGTGTCGCTCGACATCGATGAGCTCGATGAAGCGTCCGGCGGCGCACTTACTCAGGAATTCCTGACGGCCGAATTGCAGGCCGACGCCGAGGCCGCGTATGACCGCCGCGAAGCGGAACTGGGCCCTGAAGTGATGCGCGAGCTTGAACGTCGCGTGGTTCTTAGTGTTCTCGACCGCAAGTGGCGCGAGCACCTGTACGAGATGGATTACTTGCAAGAGGGCATTGGTCTGCGGGCGATGGCTCAGCGTGATCCGCTCGTTGAGTATCAACGCGAGGGTTATGACCTGTTCAACGCCATGATGGAGGGCATCAAGGAAGAGTCCGTTGGCTTCCTGTTCAACGTTGAGGTGCAGATTGACCCGCAACCGTCGATCGAGGACGAGCTCGCGGAAATGGGTCTGGCCGATGCCACGTCACTCGATGCCACGTCGGCGATTGCGGCGGCTGCGTCAGGTCGGCCCGCTGAAGCCAACCCGGAAATCGCGGTGAAGGGTCTAAGTCCGCAGCGCCCGGCTCAACTGACCTACACAGCCCCAAGCGATGCGATCGGGTCGGAGGTCAGCGAAACTCGCACCCTGGCCACCGGCGCTGTGCCAGCCGAATTCGCCGACACCACGCGCAATGCCCCATGTCCGTGTGGTTCAGGCAAGAAGTACAAGCGCTGCCACGGTGACCCCCGCAACCGCTAGGCCATTTCGAGGGCGGTGACCCGCCAACGCCCGTCGTACATTTGCAGTTGAAGTGCGACGGCTCGGCAGCGCCCGGCGACGTCAACCACCGCTGACGCCTCTACACGCCCCGTGCTGACGACGGAGGTGCGTACTGACCGCACCGTGATGCGAGGTGGGGTCGATGTCGAACGCGCGATGCACGCAGACCGGCTCACGAGGGCTGCGTGCACCGGCGCCGCGAACCATTTGCGAAGTTGCATGGGTGACCGAGCGCCGTGCAGTGCCTCAAGGGTGGCCTGAATCAGACTCTTCGCCCACTGGGCAAGTTCGGGTTCGGGTTCGCGCATCCGTGACGATGGAAACGTAAGGATCGTCGCGGAACTCGCTGGCGGGCGCAGATCGAGTTCAAGTTGACGATCGTCTATAGGTTCAGGATCAGCAGCCGCGTCAAACTCGAGCGGAGGTTCGTACGCGGGGATCGCACGAGCTGTGCTCTGCACCACGGGTGCCTCGCTGTAGGCGCTTGCCACGCTGACAGCGCTGATGGCGTGTGACATGGAATTCCCCCTTCCAACGGTGCGCCTTGGCGCGGATGCTCGTTGTCGACCGTCTCTTCTGACACCCGGCGTGATGTGAACCAGAAGAGCGGTTCGCGGATCCACCGGATGGCTGATGTAACGCCATTGAAGGCACCTAGGTCAAGACCCCCAGTGAAAACTGTGGATGACGGGTATGTGGGGGCGAATGGCGCGCTCCCCGCGAGTGTCGCTCACCCCCGGCGGGTACGGTGGAGTAATGGCTGGTGATCTCGTGACGAGCACGCTGCGTGTCCGCGTGATGGCAGCATGTGAGGGCAGGGTGCGCAGTGAGTAAGCCCACTGCCCTCATCGTTGATTGGGGCGGCGTTCTCACAGTCGATATGCGCAGCGTGGTTGAACGCTGGGCCGAGATCGACGGTATCGATCTGGCGATGTATTCCGATGTCATGCGTCAGTGGCTCGGTGAGCCGGCGGGGCAAGAGGCGCTGCTCAATCCGGTGCATGCGCTCGAACGAGGCGAGATGACACTGCCCGACTTCGAACACAAACTGGCCGCCGCACTTTCTGAGCGCAGCGGTACCCCGATCGCTGCCGAGGGCCTCATGAAGCGCATGTTCGAGCATTTCGGCCATGCCCATGACATGTCCGCCCTTGTGCGCCGCACCCGCGCGGCCGGATTCCGTACCGCTCTGTGCTCTAACTCGTGGGGTAACGACTACCCGCGCGACGGGTGGAACGACATGTTCGACGCGATCGTCATCTCTGGTGAGGTGGGTATGCGCAAACCGGAGCGTGCGATTTTCGAGTACACGATTGATTTGGTGGGTGTGCCCGCTGACCAGTGCGTGTTCGTCGATGACATGCCACACAATGTGGCCGCTGCTGTTGACCTTGGCATGATCGGCATTCGTCACGTGAATTACGAGGCCACGGCGGCCGAGATTGACGCACTGTTTGGGATGACACTGTCATCATGACGGCGCACCGTCGCGTGCGGCGGTGCAAAGAGAGGGAGGTGCCATGTCAGACCGGTTGAGTGCTCTCGACGTCTCCTTCTTCTATCTCGAAGGTCCCACCACGCCCATGCACGTCGGCGGTGTGCTGATTTTCGAAGCACCCGAGGCCGGTTTTGACTACGACCGACTCGTACGCCTCATTCGCAATCGCATCGCCTACGTTCCGCGCTATCGCCAGCGGGTGCGCTGGGTGCCCGGCCACCTGTCGAATCCGGTCTGGGTTGACGACGAGAACTTCGATGTGACCTACCATGTGCGACGTTCGGCACTGCCTAGGCCCGGAACCGAGGCGCAACTGCGCGAACTCGTCAGTCGCATCATGAGCCGACCACTTGATGTGTCGAAACCACTGTGGGAGATGTACCTCGTTGAGGGGCTCGAAGGCGGGCGCTTCGCCATTCTGACCAAGACCCACCACGCGATGGTCGATGGGGTGAGTGCGGTCGACATCGGACAGGTGATCCTCGATGCCACGCCCGAACCTCGTCAGTCTTCAACGTCCGCGTGGCGGCCCGCGCGCGAGCCGTCCGATCTTGAACTTGTCGCGGGTGCACTGACAGACATGGTGCGTAGCCCTGCGGCTGTCGTCGACAGCGTGCGCCGAGGCTTGGACGATGTGCGGGCCGTTGCGTCGCGCGTGGGCCAGCAGGCAGTGGGTGTTGTCAGTGCCGCGCTGACGGTTGCTCGACCCCCGTCGTCCAGCCCGCTGAACGCTGAAATTGGTGTTGCGCGGAGGTTCGGCACGGCGGCCACGTCGTTGGCTGACTACAAGACGATTCGTACCGCTCACGGCGGCACGGTGAACGATGTGGTGCTTGCGGTCGTGGCCGGAGCGTTGAGGCAGTGGTTGCAGTCTCGCGGCGAGACAATCGATAGCAGTTCCACGGTGCGGTCGTTGGTGCCCGTGAGCCTGCGCTCAGATGAGGCCACATCGGGCGGTAACCAAGTGGCCGCGTATCTCGTTGATCTTCCGGTCGGTGAAGCCAATCCGGTGCTGCGACTGCAGCGCATTTCCTACGAGATGGGTCAGCACAAGGCCAACGGTCAGATGATGGGGGCGCAGGCCATCGTGGCCCTCGCTGGCTTCTCACCTCCCACGCTGCATTCATTGGGCGCTCGGGTGGGCAATGGGCTTTCGCGTCGGGTGTTCAACACGGTCGTTACCAACGTGCCGGGTCCGCAGTATGCGCTCTACGCGGGCGGTTCGCACATGCTGGCGGCCTATCCGGTGGTCCCGCTGGGTCGGGGTCAGGCAGTGAGTTTCGGGATCACGTCGTATGACGGTGGGGTGTTCTTCGGGCTGAACGCTGACCGTGATTCGATGTGGGACGTCGACGAACTGGCCGACGACCTTGTGGGTGCACTGACTGAACTCCTGCGTACCACCCGCAAGAAGCGATCCACGGCGACACGGGTGAAATCGGCCACTCGCCGCTGAATCACCCCCCGTCGCAGGGATGATGGGGGGAGGGGTTCGTTCTCGTCTGAGAGGGGTGTCCAGAATGGCTCGTCGTCGAACCAGAAGAGGCATCGTTCTCGGTGGTGGGGGAGTCCTGGGCGCCGCATGGATGACCGGCGCACTCTGCGCCCTTGAGCAGGTTCACGGATTTGACCCACGTGAGGCTGATGTCATCGTGGGAACCTCTGCTGGATCGGTGGTGGGGGCGTTGCTGGCGGCCGGAATCACGCCACTGCAGATGCGCGACCATCAGTTGGGCAAGTCCATCAGCGAAGGGCCTCTGGCGGGATTCTCCTGGGATTACGAACGTGCGACCGGTGGACAGCGCCCCAAGATGCCCAAACTGCGCGGACCCGGCTCGGGGGAACTGCTGCGCAATTCCTTGGGCCGGTTGCGCCACATGCCAACGACGGCATTTCTGTCGGCACTGATGCCTGAGGGGAACGGGTCACTTGAGCGGGTAGGGCACCTCATGGATGCCATCACGCCGATGGGCGAGTGGTCGTCGCACCCCAACTTCTGGGCCGTGGCGATGGACTATCAAACCGGTGACCGGGTGGCCTTCGGCCAAGCGACAGCACCGGTGGCGCCCCTGTCGGAAGCGGTGATGGCCTCATGTGCGATTCCTGGCTGGTTCAGCCCGGTCAGCATCAACGGTCGGCGCTACGTCGACGGTGGGGCCGTATCGGCGACCAATGTCGATCTGGTCGCAGCTGCGGCCCTCGACGAGGTATTTGTGCTCGCGCCTATGGTGAGTTTCGCCCTCGATGAGCCCGATTCGGTGCTCGCGCGACTTGAGCGCCGGTGGCGTATTCAGGTGACGAAGCGCTGCTTGAGCGAGGTCGAGAAAGTCCGCGATGCCGGGGCAGACGTCGTGGTGCTTGGCCCAGGACCTGCCGACCTGGAAATGATGGGCGGAAACGCGATGGATCTCAGTCGCCGTGTAGCGGTGCTGAAGTCGAGTATGCGCACGAGCGCCAAGGCGCTAGCCGACCCTGAGCAGATGCCCGGCTACGCCGACGCCGGCTGAGGGGCATCGTGACTGGCTAGCGTTCGAGCCACTGACCGCCGAGTTCTTCCTCGCGGGCAACGAATCGCAAAAGTTGATCGCGCGCAAACTCCTCAAGTTTGCCGCCCACAAACGGAATTGACGCCTTCACGCGGCCCGAGACTGACAGCCGTGAACCTCCATCCTCGTTCTCCAATGTGAGGTCGCCGGTGATTTCCATCGGTGCACCATCGAAGCGAACCCGCAGAGTGCCACTGCGTGAGCCGTCATCGGCGGGGGGCTGCCACGATCGAGACTCGCGCACCGTGATGTGGTCGCCAACCATCGCGCGTGCGAAAGACGGCACCTCGGCGGGCAGAGAGCGGTCGAGGGTCACCACGATGGTTCCGGCGTCGGCGTCGGTGTCGGTGTCGGTGCCGAGTCCGGGATCGATGCCGCCTGAATTGGCGATGAGGAAATCAAGGTAGTCGGGGTCGCACATCATGGCGAATACCTCCTCGACGTTGGCCGAGAAGGTCTCTTCCGCGCTGAATGGCCGTGACATGCCCATTACCTTCCACTTGAGGTGAGTGACCTGCCCAAGCATGCCCCATGAATGCACCTCCGAGGGATACGGTGGTCAGAGTCGGTACTGACGCGAGGAGAGGTGCGTGGACGAGGATAAGTCAGCGATGTTGGCGCGGGCTGTGTCACTTGCTGCGACGCCACTTGAGGCGGAGATTATTCCGCTCTATTACCGCACCGTGGGATCTGACGACGTTGAGTCGCGCACGCCTGAGCAGTTGGCCCGCATCGTCAGCGAGCACGTGAGGGTCGGGCGAGAGCGGCGCGTGGGCGAAGACTGTGTCGTCGTGAACTCCCCAGGTTCGATTGACATTGTCACCGATGACATGCCTTTCCTGGTCGACTCGATCACCGGTGCGTTGCTACGAGCTGACCACGACATTTCCCTACTCATCCACCCGCAAATTCTCGCCCATCGATCGGCTGATGGCGTCATCGAATCAATCGGC
The DNA here is from genome assembly GCA_026393115.1 of Actinomycetota bacterium. Lineage (GTDB taxonomy): Bacteria > Actinomycetota > Actinomycetes > S36-B12 > CAIYMF01 > CAIYMF01. The sequence continues at coordinate 17,127 of JAPLAU010000031.1, read as the reverse complement.
GAAGGTGGAATCGCCGAGTCGTGGACGCATATCGAGGTCGAGCCTCTCGATGAAACGGAACTCACGGCGTTGCCCGTGGTTCTTCGCTCGGTCTTGGGCGATGTGCGGTTGGCGGTGAATGACTGGACAGCGATGCGCGCGCAGGCGCTGGCATTGGCTGACGAACTCGGTGCGCATCCTCCGGTTGGTCTCGACCCCGGCGAATCCGAAGACGCCCAAGAGTTGCTGCGGTGGATGGTCAACGACAACTTCACTTTTGTCGGCTATCGCGAGTACGTGTTGGCGCCGCAGGGTGACTCTGACGTGTTGCGAGCCGAACCCGACAGTGCCCTAGGAGTCATGCGTCATGACTTGGAGGATTCAACCTCGTTCGCGAAGTTGAGTCCCGAAGCGCGTCTGATTGCGCTCGAGCCACACTTGCTTGTCCTGACCAAGGCGAATCGCCGATCAACTGTGCACCGTCCGGTGTACCTCGACTACGTAGGAGTCAAGAAGTTCGACGGCGACGGACGTGTTGTTGGCGAGCACCGTTTCCTCGGGCTCTACGCCGCCACCGCCTACTCGCAGTCGGTCACCGAAATTCCGGTGGTACGACGCAAGGTACAACGAGTTGTCGACAGCACAGGTCTCCTTCCGCACAGTCATGATCAGCGCGATTTGTTGCAGTTGCTTGAGACCTACCCGCGTGATGAACTCTTCGAAATCCACGTCGAGCGGCTTGAGGAAATTGCCCGCGAAGTGGTTCAGATACAAGAACGTCGACAGACTCGTATGTTCTTGCGATACGACGACTATGGCCGATTCGTTTCAGCACTGGTCTACTTGCCGCGCGACCGCTACACCACGACGGTGCGCGAACGAATGCAACGTGTTTTGCGCGACGCATTCGATGCCACGAGTGTCGACTTCACGGCGCGGGTGAGCGAGTCGGTACTGGCCAGGCTCCACTTCCTCGTCCGGGTCGAGGTGGGCCGCTCGCTGCCGCACATTGTCGAGGAAGAACTTGAGCAGGCGATCGGCGAAACGACCAAGTCGTGGGATGACCGATTCCATGAGGAACTCGTCGACTCTCACGGCATTCGGCGAGCGGGCGAACTTCGCGAGCGCTTCGAAAATGCGTTTCCTGAGGCGTACAAAGAAGACTTCGAGCCGGCTGATGCGTTGCGTGACGTCGCCACACTGCTTGACCTCCAAGGCGAACGCGCGATGTCTGTTCGCCTGTACCGACCGACTACTGAAGGCGACAGCCGTGAACGCCGCCTCGCGCTCACCATGAGGGGCGCGGGGGTGTCGCTATCGGAAGTGCTGCCCGTGCTTCAAGCCTTGCGCGTGGGAGTGATCGACGAGCGACCCTACGGCATCGATGACGCGTCAGGGCAAGCCTGGGTCTATGACTTCGGCATCACGCTGCCCGCCGCCGGCGACGATGAAGCAGAATTGGCGAGCCGATTCGAGAACGCTTTCCTCGCCCTCTGGCAGGGCCGACTCGACCACGACGGATTCGCAGCTCTGGTGGTGGTGGCGGGTCTCACCTGGCGTCAGGTGGCACTTGTTCAGACGTTGATGGAGTATGCCCGGCAACTCGGGGCGCCGTTTAGTCGGCGTTATTGCGAAGATGTACTCGCATCACACGGACAGTTGATTGCCGAAATCGTCGACGTGTTCGAATCCCGTCTCGACCCAGATCGCGTTCGTGCGAGTGACGCCCACGCGCTGGTCGCGATCGAGAGCAGTCTTGATGCGATCGCCAGTCTCGACGAAGACCGAATTGTGCGCAGTTTGCTCACGGTGGTGCTGGCGGTTGTTCGCACGAGCTATTACCAACGTGCCGATGACGGATCGATCAGTGATGTCATCGCCGTGAAGTTGTTGCCGACCTTGATTCCGGAGGCGCCTCGGCCACGCCCTGAATTCGAGATCTGGGTCCATTCGCCGCGCGTCTCGGGTGTACACCTGCGTTTTGGAAGCGTTGCCCGTGGTGGCTTGCGGTGGAGTGATCGACGCGAAGACTTCCGCACTGAGGTACTCGGACTGGTGAAGGCGCAGATGGTGAAGAACGCTGTCATCGTGCCCGTCGGCGCCAAGGGCGGTTTCGTCTGTCTGAATCCGATTGATCCGACCGACCGCGAGGCCGTGCAGGCCGAAGGAATCGCGTGCTACCGACTCTTTGTTTCGGCACTACTCGAGATCAGTGACAACCTCGTCAACGGTGCGATCGTTCCGCCCGAGCGAGTCGTGCGACTCGATGGCGATGACCCCTATCTGGTGGTCGCGGCTGACAAGGGCACGGCGACGTTCTCCGACATCGCCAATGGCATTGCACTCGAACACGGGTTCTGGCTGGGTGACGCCTTTGCATCAGGTGGTTCAGCGGGTTACGACCACAAGGCCATGGCCATCACCGCTCGCGGTGCCTGGGAGTCGGTGAAGCGACACTTCCGTGGACTCGGGGTCGATGTGCAGACCGATGACTTCACCGTCGTGGGCATCGGCGACATGAGTGGTGATGTCTTCGGAAACGGAATGCTGCTATCCGAGCACATCCGACTCGTGGCGGCGTTCGATCATCGGCACGTCTTTCTCGACCCCTCACCCGATGCTGCGGTGGCGTTCGTTGAGCGACGTCGACTGTTCGACCTGCCGCGGTCGTCGTGGGCCGACTACGACGGTGCGCTGATCTCTGCGGGCGGAGGCGTCTACCCGCGTTCAGCAAAGTCGATCGTCATCAGTGAGCAGGTACGAGTAGCACTAGGACTGCCTGAGGGCGCCGATGAGATGGCCCCGAATGATCTGTTGCGCACCATCATTCACGCCCCCGTCGATCTGCTCTGGAATGGCGGTATTGGCACCTACGTGAAGGCCACGTCGGAGTCGAATCTGGATGTGGGCGACAAGTCCAACGACGCCATTCGTGTCAATGGCGACGATTTGCGCTGCCGTGTCGTCGGAGAGGGTGGCAATCTCGGGCTCACCCAACTTGGTCGAATCGAGGCGGCGCGCAATGGTGTGTTGCTCAATACCGATGCAATCGACAACTCGGCCGGCGTTGACACAAGTGACCATGAGGTCAACATCAAGATTCTGCTCGACGCCGCGGTGCGAGATGGCGTGTTGGCCGTGGATGAACGCACCCCACTTCTGGAATCGATGACTGACCAGGTTGCCGACCTCGTGCTGGCCGACAACTACGAACAGAACCTCGTGCTCGCGACAGACTTCGCCCAGAGTCCAGAAATGCTGTCGGTGCATCGGCGCTTGCTCACTGCGCTTGAACAGCGAGGTGCCATCGATCGCGCGTTGGAAGGACTCCCTTCCGAAACCGAACTTGAGAGGCGAGCAGCGCTAGGGCAAAGCCTCGTTCTGCCTGAATTGTCAATGCTGTTGGCGCACGTCAAGATCGGAATCACCGCCGACTTGTTGCCAGCGGCCATGGCCGGTGAGCCGTGGTGCGCCCAACTCCTGCGCTCGTACTTCCCGACTCAGCTCTCTGAGCGCTTCGCTGATCGGCTTGGTACCCATCCGCTCGCCAACGAGATCGTCACCACCATGGTGAGTAACTCGATGGTGAACGATGGAGGCACCACGTATTTCTTCCGCATTGTGGAAGAGACCGGTGCAACGGCGATTGAAATCGCCCGCGCCTATCAAGTGGCAACCGAAGCGTTCGACCTGCCCGATGTGTGGTCGCGCATTAGGGCCCTTGACGGAGTCGCGCCGCCCGCGGTGCAAACCGAGTTGCTTCTGGAAACGCGTCGGTTGCTTGATCGGGCCACGCGGTGGATGCTGCAAACTCGCGGACGCACAGTCGACGTCAACGCGGAGGTTGCGATACTGCGTCCCGAACTTCGTCGATTGGCGCCCATGGTGCCGGGAGTGCTGCGGGGCGGGGAAGCACAGCGCTTTCGCACGCACATCGAGCGTCTCGTGGCAGCTGGTTCACCCGAGCCCCTCGCAGCTGACGTGGCTGTCTTGCTTGACCTGTTCTCATTGCTCGACATCATCGATGTGTCGCGGCGGGTTGGCAGCGATCCGGTCAAAGTTGCCACGCTGTACTTCGCTGTGTCCGAGCGATTTGGAGGTGACCTCCTCTTGCATCGCATCACCAATCTGCCGCGACCCGATCGCTGGGCCACCTTGGCGCGTGCCTCGTTGCGTTCTGACCTCTACACCGCTCTTGCCGCGCTCACAGCGCGCATCAGTAGAGCCACGCCAGAAGAACTCGATCCGCTGGAGCGAATTGATTTGTGGGAGGCCGGCCAACCGGAGGGCGTCACGCGTGCTCACGGAACCCTGTCGGAAATCACCGCACTCGACACGGCCGACATTGCCACCTTGTCGGTGGCGCTGAGGGCACTGCGCGCCCTCGTGGCTCAAGGCGGGCAGCAGACCTCGATCGAGGGTTAGGCCGTCTGGGAGTTCGGGTCACTCTGGTTGATCGAAACGCTGAGCCACTCGGGTCGGACTGTAGGCCAAATGGGTTGGGGAGGGGTGATTTCACTAGCCCGGGTGGGTATTGCGGAAACGCTGCGCACTTGCGTGCTGACCGTGCGTGAGTGTGTGAGTGTGTGAGTGAGTTTCGTCCACACATCCGCTAGTGAGATTTCCCCCCGCTCACGGGTTGCCCTAGCGTCGGGGCACCGGTCGGCGGTGCGGGCGTCGGGGGAACGCCGGGGGATCCACCGCCGACCGCAACCGCGCCACTGCGTAGGCTTGAGGAATGGCCGCACCTGAGATCTCTGAATCGCTGGCCGCCCTCGACACCACTTTGAGCAGCGTTGAGCAGGTACTTGATGTGACCACGCTCAATGCTGAAGTCGCCGAACTTGAGGTTCTGGCGTCAGTGCCCAACTTGTGGGACGACCAGGCCAATGCCCAGAAGGTCACGGGTCGTTTGTCCTTTGTACAAAGCGAATTGGCGCGAGTGCGGTCATTGCGTGCCCGGCTTGACGATCTCGCCGTCATGCTCGAGTTGGCCGAGGCCGAAGACGATGCCGACACTCTGGCAGAAGTGGGCACTGAACTGGCGTTGCTCACCACCTCGATTGGCGAACTCGAAGTACGCACCCTGCTGTCGGGCGAGTACGACGCGCGCGAGGCACTCATCACGATTCGGGCTGAGGCGGGAGGCGTCGACGCCGCCGACTGGGCCGAGATGTTGCTGCGCATGTACACGCGCTATTGCGAGCGCCACGGCTGGTCGTTCGATGTGTACGAAACGTCCTACGCAGAAGAAGCGGGCATCAAATCGGCGACGTTCGCGGTCAAGGCTCCCTTCGCCTACGGCACCTTGTCGGTCGAACAGGGCACGCACCGGCTCGTGCGAATCTCGCCATTTGATAATCAGGGACGCCGGCAGACTTCGTTCGCAGGAGTCGAGGTCATTCCTGTGGTCGAGCAGACCGACTCAATCGACATTCCCGAAGACGAACTGCGCATTGACGTGTACCGCTCAAGTGGCCCCGGTGGGCAGGGCGTCAACACCACCGACTCGGCAGTGCGCATCACACACATTCCTAGCGGCATCGTGGTGTCGTGTCAGAACGAGCGCAGCCAGATTCAGAACAAAGCCACGGCGATGGCGGTGTTGCAGGCCAAATTGCTCGAGCGCACCCGCCAGCAGGAGCAGGCGAAAATCAATGCGCTCAAGGGCGAAACCGCCGGATCGTGGGGTAACCAGATGCGCTCGTACGTGTTGCACCCCTACCAAATGGTCAAAGATCTGCGTACCGAGACCGAAACCGGCAACACCGCTGCGGTTCTCGACGGTGAAATTGATGAGTTCATCGAGTCCGGTATCCGGTGGCGTCGGCAGCAACAGTCGATCTGATCGCTATTCAGCGCTATTCAGCATTTTTGAACCCGATTGAGCGTGAATCTACCTAGACACGCTGTGAAATTGCCAAAGGCTAACGGCCGGGCGCACGGTTGGAGGGTCGTAGACTGTTGAGAGTCGAAACTGACACCCGCACTCACTCGGCCCGTCCGGACGCCTCACCCCTGGCGGCTTCCCCGGCTCGCCCCGTCACCGGACGGCTCGTACAACTGGCTGCCCACTCGAGAGGACCGCACGCGCCGTGATTCGGTTCGAGCACGTCACCAAGGTCTACCGCGACCAATCACGCCCCGCGCTCGACGATGCCTCCGTCGATATCGACAAGGGTGAGTTTGTCTTCCTTGTGGGAGCTTCTGGCAGTGGCAAGTCGACGTTCCTCCGGCTCGTGCTCAAGGAGGAGTCACCCACCAGCGGTCGCGTCTGGGTTGCTGGTAAGAACTTGGGGCAGTTATCGAACTGGAAAGTGCCCACGTTGCGCCGCCAAATCGGCACCGTGTTCCAAGACTTCCGCCTGCTGCCGAACAAGACGGTGCACGGCAACGTCGCCTTCGCGCTCGAAGTGATTGGGAAGCCCGACTCCTTCATCCGCAAGGTGGTTCCTGAGGTACTCGATCTCGTGGGCCTCGACGGCAAGGAAGAGCGATACCCCGATCAGTTGTCAGGTGGAGAGCAGCAGCGAGTTGCCATTGCGCGCGCCTTCGTCAACCGACCGATGATTTTGATCGCAGACGAGCCCACCGGAAACCTTGACCCCGAAACCAGCGTTGGCATTATGAAACTTCTCGACCGCATTAACCGCACCGGAACCACCGTCGTCATGGCGACTCACGACGTGGCGATTGTCGACCAGATGCGTAAGCGCGTGATTGAACTTGAGCAGGGTCTCGTGGTTCGCGACCAGTCCCGCGGCGTGTACGGATACGCCCGCTAACCCTCGGTTCTGGTCCAAGCACAACAACGAAACGGAGATTGACGATGCGTGCGAAGTTCGTACTGGGTGAGGTGGGCACCGGCCTGCGGCGCAACCTCACCATGACGATCGCCGTCATCATCACCGTTGCGGTGTCGCTGGGTCTGTTCGGTGGGGGACTGCTCGTACGTGCGCAGGTCGACCAGATGAAGGACTACTGGTACGACAAGGTTGAGGTCTCGATCTTCCTGTGCGGCAAGGTAAGTGAGGCGCAGTCGTGCACGGCAGGCGCCATCACTAAGGCGCAAAAAGCTCAGATCAAGGAAGACCTCGAGTCGCTTAAGCCCGTGGTTGAGCAGGTGTACTTCGAATCACAAGCTGAGGCGTACGCACGATTCCAGCAGCAGTTCAAAGGCTCACCGCTGGCCGAAAACGCCACGGTCGACCAAATGCCCGAGTCATTCCGAGTGAAGCTCTCTGATCCGACGAAGTACGCCGTCGTGGCCTCGGCATTCCAAGGGCGGCCCGGCGTTGAAGACGTACGCGATCAGCGGCAGGCGCTCGATCGACTGTTCAAGGCACTGGGTGGTTTGCAGGCGATGGCTCTGGCTATCGCGATCGCCATGCTCATTGTCACGATGCTGCTCATCGCCAACACGATGCGCGTGGCTGCGTTCTCGCGACGCCGCGAAACAAGCATTATGCGACTCGTGGGCGCCTCCAACCTCTACATCCAACTTCCGTTCCTGCTTGAAGCAGCAACAGCTGCTGCCATCGGGGCAGGCTTCGCGGTGCTCTCGCTTGTTGCTGTGAAGAAGTTTTTGATAGACGGCGTGCTCGCTGAGACCTTCAAGTTCACATCGTTCGTGGGCTGGGACACCGTCTGGACCATCGCACCAGTCGTCTTCCTCACCGGCATCGTGATGGCTTCCGTCGCTGCCTTCTTGACGCTGCGCAAGTACTTGCGGGTCTGAGTACCCCATGCCCAGAGAGAAGGGGCGCACTCTGATTGCGCAAAACCGCAAAGCGCGGCACGACTACCACATCGAAACGACCTACGAGGCCGGCATCGTGCTGACTGGCACCGAGGTCAAGTCTCTGCGGCAAGGTCGCGCCTCACTCGTTGATGGCTACGCGGCAGTCGAAGGCGGAGAGGTGTGGCTGTACGGGGTGCACATTCCCGAGTACACCCAAGGTACCTGGACCAATCACGAGCCGCGGCGCAAGCGCAAGTTGCTCTTGCACGCTGGGGAGATTTCCAAGCTCGTTGGCAAGACTCGCGAAACTGGACTCACACTGATTCCGTTGAGCCTGTACTTCCAAGATGGTTACGCGAAGATCGAAATCGCGCTCGCCCGCGGAAAGAAGGCGTACGACAAGCGTGCCACTCTCGCGGAGCGTGATGCCAAGCGCGAGACCGATCGAGTGCTCGGTCGCCGATCCAAAGGAATGACCGACTAGACCTCACAAAAAAACTGGCAGGCACCGCATCGCTGCGGGCCCGCCAGTTTTTTGTGGTTGATCAGCGGTGCTGAGCTCCCGTGGGCGGGGTCACCGGCGGAATGCTGGCGACCACGGCTGAGAGTTCCTGGCGGCGCTGAGCGATGACACCGGCTGACTGCGTGAGCAGTGCGTCCTGACCGGGTGCCGACTCGTTGGCGCGCAGCTGCACATCGGCGTTGAGGGCCTCGCGCAGTGCGACCGTCGAGCCGAGCAGACGCTGAGCAGTTGCGCTGCGCGTCTCGTCGGGTGCCGTTTGTACCAGCTGGTTGATCTGAGCCTCGGTTGACTGAATGGCGGGCAGATCGGTGTTCCAGAGGGTGATCGCGGCTGCGGCGTCACGGCCACGGTCGCTGATCGCGAGGGCGGGTCCATCAGCGATCTGCTGAGCAGCAGCAGCCTGGGTGCTGAGGGCGTCGTCCCACGGGGTGCTCTTCTTGCGACGGCTCGCGGCGATGATCGCGACGATGATCGCGATAACGACGATCGCAACAATCAGCCACACCCACCACGGAACGCCGCTGGAGGGTACCGGTGCCGCGGCAACAGATACCTCGCTGGTGAGGGTGCGCAGGGTGTCCTTGCTGGTGCTTCCGATCATGGCGAGCGTGTGTGTGCCTGTGTAATCAGCGGGGATCACCAAGTCGGTCGTGGCCGTGCCATTCGCATCGGCAACGGCCGAAGCGAGGGGCTTCCCAGTGGAGTAGATGCCGACAGAGATGGGGCTGCCGGGCTTGTAGCCATCGCCGGTCACCGTGACGGTGCCGCCGGCGACGGCGACTCCGCTGACAGTGAGTGCGCCGTCAGACTTGGGCAACTCCGGGGGAATCGTCACGACCGGTGCGTCGATGACGGTGACCTCGGCCGAGACCGTGCGCTGGTTGCCGTCGGGGGCGTAACCGAGCATCACCAAGGTGTGCTTACCGGTGCGATCCTTCGGCAGCACCAACTGGGTGCTGGCCTTGCCGTCGCCGTCAGCGACAGCCGACGCGAGTTCCTTGGGGTCGGAGTAGATGCCCACGGTGATCGGGCTGCCGGGGCGGAAGCCTTCGCCTGCGACCGTGATGGTGGCACCGGCGATAGGAGCGCCTACGACCGCGAGCACACCATTGGAAGTAGGAGGCGTCGGGGGCAGGGTGCGCGGCTTCTCGGGGGCCGTGGTGGTGGCCGTTGCCGTTGCGGTCTTGGTTTCTGTTGCGGTCGCCGTCGCGGTCGCTGTCGTGGTCGCGGTGGCCGTGGCCGTGGTGGGCGTCGGGACGACCAGCGTGTAGGTGGCGTCGGTGACGTTTGTGCCGGTGAAGCGCACGGTACCGGCGTAGGACTCACCGTTGGTGCACTGCACGGTGATGGCGTAGTCACCGTCGATGCGGCTCAGCACTGGATCGCCAGTGGTGGCCCACGCTTCCCATGTCTGGGTGGAGGGAATACTCATGCCGCCACCCGGTGTCGACACACTGGCCACGGGAACCGGCTTGACGATGGCCTTGCCGGGTGCGGGCACGGCAGCACCGGTGCCGGTGCCGCCTGAGACGAGAACAGAGACGGTGTCGCTTGCCTTGCAGACGCCACCCGTCTCGAAGGTGCTCTTGGCGCTGGAAGCGCCCGTTGCGGGGGCGAGGCCGGCCGGGCCAACCGGGGCGGCGTTCGCTGGTGCGAGTGCCAGCGCGGAGGCCGCGACGGCAAGAGCGAGGGCTGCGGTAGTGCGGGCGATGCGACTCACGAGGACTCCTGGGCAGACCGGGGAATAGAACGGTGTCCCACCCACTGTAAGGGACGCCGGGGTCCACGCGGTGTAGCGGCGTAGGCTCATCGGCATGGCAGACGACAGCGGCACCGATAGTTTCCTCGATGACTTCTATCCATACCGAGAAAGCCGCACCTTCCGGAGCATCCCAACCGAGCCGGTTTCGCGCGCCGAGGTGCTCGAGCAGGTGACGACCATGGCCCACCGCGAAGACGCGATGGGTGACGCAGGTCGGGTCAGCGGATCGATCTACTCGGGCGATCACGAGCACTACGAGTTCTTGACCCAGGTGTACGGGCAGTTCGCCCACGCCAATGTGCTGCAACGCGACATGTACCCCAGTGCGACCAAGTTCGAATCCGAGATCGTGGCGATGACCGCCTCAATGTTGCGCGCCGATGCGGCAGCGGCTGCCGGCAGCGATCCGGCTGGAGTTGTCACCAGCGGTGGTAGCGAGAGTCTGATTTCAGCCCTGTACGCCTATCGCGAGCACGCGGCAGTCACGCGAGGTGTGAAGGCGCCCAACGTCGTCATTCCGCGCTCAGCGCACGTCGCCCTCGACAAGGGTGCGCACTGGATGGGAATCGAAGTCCGCCACGCGCCACTCGGTGACGACTGGCTTGTCGATGTCGATGCAGCGGCCGCCATGGTCGACGACCAGACCATTGCGTTGGTCGGTAGTGCCGGAAACTACGGGCACGGACTCATCGATCCAATTGAGCGACTCAGTGAAGTGGCATTGAGCAACGGAATCGGCCTGCACGTCGACGGTTGCCTCGGTGGTTTCATTTGGCCGTGGGCCGAACGGCTTGGTTATCCGGTGCCGGCGTGGGACTTCCGGGTACCCGGTGTCACCAGCATCAGTGCCGACACGCACAAGTACGGCTACGGACTCAAGGGCACCAGCGTTCTGGTCTTCCGCGACAAGTCGCTGCGCAGCAATCTGTGGTTCACAGCAGCCGAGTGGCCGGGCGGGTTGTACCTTTCTCCCGGAATTGCGGGCTCGCGCAGTGGCGGGCTCATTGCGTCGACGTGGGCGGCCATGGTCACCACTGGCGAGGAGGGCTACCTCAACGCCGCACGCGGAATCCTTGAGACGGCGGCCACCATTCGCGACGGAATTCGTGATCGCATGCCGCAGCTGAAGGTGATTGGCGATCCGCTGTTCCTCATCGCGTTCGCCAGCGATGAACTCGACATCTACCTGGTCAACGACGGGCTCAAGGAGAAGGGGTGGCGGCTCAACGCGCTGCACCTTCCACCCGCATTGCATTTTGCGGTCACGCGGCCCAATACCCGACCTGGAATCGCCGACGAGTTCCTCAACGATTTGCAGTGGGCGGTTGAGTACGCGCAGGCGCATCACGGTGAACCCGCGGCATCCGGTGCCGTGTACGGAATTGCCAACACGCCTGCAGGTTTCGAGACCATCGCTGCTCTCATGGGCGGCGTGCTCGACTTGATGTACGAACCTGCGCCCGAACTTCCTGCCTGAGAGGTCGACTATGGGTGACCGTTGGATTCTCGCAATCGACCTTGGAAACGGCGGTCCGAAGGCAGGGGTCGTCACCGCGGATGGCGACATTCTGTCGACGGCGTTCGAGCCGGTGCATGTCGAGATTGGTCTCGACGGAACCGCGACTCAAGATCCGCGCGAGTGGTGGGATCAACTCGTTGTCGCCATTCATGGCGCGATCGAACGCGCGGGTGTCGATGGTGGCGACCTGCACTCGGTAGGCCTCACCGGGCAGTGGGGAACGACGGTGTCGGTCGATGCCGATGGTGAGCCGGTGGGGCAGGCCATTTTGTGGGCTGACACACGCGCCGGTAAGTACAGCTCGGCGCTCGTTGGCGGACCACTGAGTGTGCAGGGTTATGCACCGCACAAGGTGTTGCCGTTCATTCGTGCGACGGGCGGTGCGCCCACTCCCAGTGGTGCTGACCCGACTGGTCATTCCCTGTTGCTGCAGCGTGAGTTCGCAGCAGACTACGCGCGCACGCGGGTGATGTTGGAACCGGTTGATTACCTCGGTATGAAACTCACTGGTCGCGCGGCGTCGACGCCCGCCAATATGACGGCATCATGGCTCACCGACAATTCAGTGGGTGCCGCACCTACCTACGTCGACTCGCTCGTGAAGCGCGCCAAGCGCGATCGTTCCAAGCTTCCCGAACTGCTACCGACCGCGTCAGTGCTCGGTGAGTTACTGCCCGACGTTGCCGAGCTTCTCGGTGTGCGCGCGGGTGCGCCCGTGATTTGTGGAATTCCCGATTTGCATGCCGCCATTGTGGGAAGTGGAGCGGTTGCCCCTTACGAAACGCACGTTGTGGTGTCGACCACCGCCTGGATCAGTGCGCGCGTTCCGTTCAAGCGCACTGACATCTTTCACTCGATTGCGACAGTTCCTGGACTCGATCCTGACTTCCCGGTGGTGGCGAACAATCACGAAACCGGCGGTGCCGCGCTGCAGTGGCTGCGCGAGCAGATCATCGCTCCCGCTGATGGACTGCTCGGTGGCGGTAGCGGCATTGGTGATGAAGGTGCGGCGCCGCCTCTGGCTGCCCCGTCCTTCGACGACTTGATTGCACTGGCTTCCACTGCGCCTGCTGGAAGTGAAGGCATGCTGTTCACTCCATGGCTCAATGGTGAACGGTCGCCCGTTGATGACAAGAAGGTGCGTGCCGCCTTCGTGAACATGTCGCTGCGCACGAACCGGGCGATGATGGTGCGCTCGGTTCTGGAGGGTGTGGCGTACAACGCACGTTGGTTGTTCGACTACTACCTGAAGTTCCTCAAGCACCCGGTTCCGAGCATTCGAATTCTTGGCGGCGGAGCGCAGTCGGATCTGTGGTGCCAGATTCACGCCGACATCATCGATCGACCCATCGAGCAGGTGGGTGATCCGCGCAACGCGCAGTTGCGTGGCGTCGCGTTGTGGACTCGCATCGTGCTGGGCGAGATCGTGCTGGCAGATATTCCGGCGATGGTGCCGGTGGCGGGTCAGTTCGAGCCCGGCGGGCAGCAGGCGTACCGCGACGGGTACTCGACTTATCAGGATCTCTACAAGAGGCTGGCGCCCATTTCCCGCTGAGTGCGTTTCGCAGCGAGCCTTTCTATGAGCAAAAACCGCCGGATTCGGGTCGGATTCGCTCACAGAATGGCAAGACCGCGACCAAAAGGACAGGGTTTTGCTCGGCGAGGATCACCTACCTCGCCGCACCTAGTCGGGGTTGATCTCGGCCACGAGGCCCGCCTCGACGTGCCACCGGCGGGTAAGTCTGACGGTGTCGAGCATGCGTCGGTCGTGGGTGACCAGCAGCAAGGTTCCATCGAAGGAATCGAGGGCTTCTTCGAGTTGCTCGATTGCCGGCAGGTCGAGGTGGTTCGTTGGTTCGTCGAGCACGAGCAGGTTGATTCCGCGGGCCTGCAACAGCGCCAACGCGGCGCGTGTGCGCTCGCCGGGCGAAAGCGACGACGCCGGGCGGTGCACGTGGTTCACGCCGAGGCCGAACTTCGCGAGCAGTGTGCGTACGTCGGCGGTCGGCCACTCGGGTACCTCGAGTGAGAAGGCGTCGACCAGAGGAAGATCGCCTTCGAATGCGGCGCGGGCTTGATCAACTTCTCCGACGAGAACACCCGGTCCGAGGCCGGCGTCGCCGGAGGTGGGATGTTCGCGGCCAAGCAGGAGAGCGAGCAGCGTCGACTTTCCTGCACCGTTGGGTCCGGTCACCGCGACCCTGTCGCGCAAATTGAGTTGAAGGTCAACGGGTCCTAACACAAAGTCGCCACGCTGTGCCGTGGCATTGCGAATGGTTGCGACCACTTCACCCGAACGAGGGGCAGGGGCGATCTCGAATTGCAACTGCCATTCCTTGCGCGGCTCGTCGACCGCATCAAGCCGATCAATCATGCGGTCGGTCTGACGCGCCTTGGCCGCTTGCTTCTCCGACGACTCCGCACGGAATTTACGTCCGATTGTGTCGTTGTCCTTCGACTTGCGGCGGGCGTTGCGCACACCCTTTTCCATCCACGCGCGTTGCGTACGCGCACGAGCTTCGAGTTCGCCTTTGCGGCCGGCGTACTGCTCGTACGAAGCGCGCGCCTGGCGCCTGGCAACCGAGCGCTCGTCGAGGTAGGCCTCGTATCCACCGCCGTACGTGGTGATGCGTTGAAGGCTGCGATCAATCTCGACGACGGTGTTCACAGTGCGTGCGAGGAACTCGCGGTCGTGGCTCACCGCAACGACGGGAGCGTCGAGCCCGAGGACGAAGTCTTCGAGCAGATCGAGTCCGTCGGCGTCGAGGTCGTTCGTGGGCTCGTCGAGCAGGTACAGGTCATGGCGAGACAACAGCAGCGCGGCGAGTCCAACGCGGGCGGACTGTCCGCCAGATAGAGCTGAGAGCGGTAGGTCGAGGTCGACACTAAGGTCGAGGTCGCGAGTCACGACCTCGAGCCGTTCATCGAAGTCGGCTGCTCCGAGTGCGAGCCATTCCTCAAGCGCGAGTGAGTAGGCTTCATTTGCCTCGGAACTGCCATCGGCGAGGGCGTGAGCGGCTCGATCGAGTTCGCGCTGAGCGGCGTCGACACCGGTTCTTTCGGCGAGGTGGGCGCGCACAGTGACGTCTGCGTGGGACGGGCGCTGCTGCAGCAGGTACGCCGCGCGGGCCGACGCGGGGGAGAGGCGCACCGTGCCGGCCGTCGGGGTTCGGGCTCCGGCAAGAACCTCGAGCAGCGTGGATTTGCCCGCGCCATTGGGTCCGACGAGCCCCACGACGTCGCCTGGAGCGACGATGAGGTCGAGATCGCGGAAGAGTTCACGGTCGCCGAATGACACCGTGATTCCGGTGGCATGCAGCGTGGCGCTCATGCGTCTCAGTGTGCCGTGAGGCGGCTCACTGCCGCAGGTGGGATGAATTTGGGCGTACGTGACGTTGTGTCGGTGAGCGTCGCACCCATCCGTATGGTCGGATAGGGCGACACCACGACGGAAGGACGCTCATGGCCACCATCAATCTCACACAAACTGACTTCGAGACAACCGTCAGCGAGGGCACTGTCCTCGTCGACTTCTGGGCCGAGTGGTGCGGTCCGTGCAAGCAGTTCGGCCCGGTGTTCGAGGCCGCCTCCGAGAAGCACCCCGACGTCACGTTCGCGAAGGTCGACACCGATGCAGAGCAGGGTATTGCGGGCGCTTTTCAGATCACGTCGATCCCAACCCTGATGGCCTTCCGCGAGGGCGTGCTTGTGTTCAGCCAGCCGGGTGCACTTCCGGCAAGCGCGCTCGACAAGGTGATCGAGGCCGTCAACGGACTCGACATGGACGACGTGCGCCGTCAGATGGCCGAGAAGCAGGCCGAGTAGTTCTCCATCCATCGCTATCCGTCATACAACTGCCCATGTTTGACGGATCGCGATGGACGAAGCGAGTGAGTCTTGGGGCACCCTAGAGTGAAGGCATGAGTCAGGCCTCGGAGCACACCGGTTGGCAACGCATCTACCGCAGTTTGTTTCGGGTGTTTGGCCCGGCGCAAAATGGCCCGCCGCCGTACGCGACCGACGACGAACTTGAGGCGTACCGCGCGAGTATGGTGCCGCCGGTTGCGCGCACCGATGTAGGTCCGCCCCCCGGGTACCGCTACACGCATTACACCGATGCCGGTGGAATCGAGCATCGCGCGGTGGTGCGCGATACGCGGCCGTAACCGCTGTCGCTGCGCATCCCCTAGAAACACGTCAGCGCCCCTCCCGTAATCGGAAAGGGGCGCTGATCGAGGTGTTACCTCCCGCTCGGGGTCTTATCAACGGCGTTGCGTACTCCGTCGCCATCGCGGTCGACGTCGACTGCGTTCTTCACGCCGTCACCATCGATGTCGCCATCCTTCTTATTGGCAATGCCGTCGCCATCGACGTCAGTGTCGGTAGCGTCTGACACTCCGTCGCCGTCGATGTCCTTCTCGGCATATGCGCTGTCTGACACTCCGTCGCCGTCGATGTCCTTCTCGGCAGCTGACGTGTCAGCCAGCCCGTCACCATCGATGTCGGTTTCAGTCGCTGAGTTATCGGCGCGCCCGTCACCATCGATGTCGGTTTCGGTCGCTGAGTTATCGGCGTGTCCGTCACCATCGATGTCCTTCTCTGCCAGTGCGTTGTCGGCGAGTCCGTCACCATCGATGTCCTTCTCTGCCAGTGCGTTGTCGGCGAGTCCGTCGCCGTCAATGTCGGTTTCCTGATCATCGGCGACGCCATCGTTGTCGTCATCGGTGTCAACCGAGTCGGGAATACCGTCGCCGTCTTTGTCGGTGTCGACTGCGTCGGGGATGCCGTCATTGTCGTCGTCGGTGTCCTGAGCATCGGGGACACCGTCGCCGTCGTTGTTGTGACCGTCCCCGTGGCTGCTGACGGTTATCGCGTCGCTGCCGCCGGTTCCGGTCGAGTTCTGAGCGTGGGCTGCGCTGGCGAGGCCGCCCGCGAGGATCACAGCAAGGGTCGCCCCAATCGTGGTTGCAACTCGTGTGGTCGATCTGCGGGTGTCCTTCATGAGTCCGTCCTTCGCTCGGTGTTGGGCTGGGCGGTTCCGCCGGTGTCGGCGTGACCTTGTACCCATCGGACGATAGGTCCGAAACCTTGAATCGAGCAACGGTTAATGGTCGTATGGGCCCTATCGCAGCAGTCCCTTAGCGTTGGCTTTACCTAATGCTGGCCGAATGGGTTTCGCGGGGAATGCGGCGCTGTCACCGCGCAGGCGTACAATGGCGGCATAACTTAATAGGGGGGTGACAGGTTTCGACATCGGACATCCGTGATGAGAGAAGCGGGCCGAGGACCCAGGGTGAGCTCGTAAACCATCCTTGGAAACCAATAAGTGCCAATACACAGCGCACTGACTTCGCCCTCGCTGCTTAAGCGAGCATGAAGTCCGTCGGTCCGGGGGTGCCTTCCCTCCGATAGCCGGCGTCATTTAGAAGGCTTGCTGATCGTTCCGGTCGCGGGGACGTGATGGACAACCAACAGTGACTGTGACTGCGTAACCCAGACGGGCCACGAGAAGCTGGGTAGTCAAGAACGCGACATTGTGGATACGCCCGTAGAAGACTCTGAACGATGCCGTTGGACCCGGGTTCGATTCCCGGCACCTCCAC
>JAPLAU010000010.1 GCA_026393115.1 Actinomycetota bacterium | reverse complement strand
CTGGACAACATCGCCCGCGAACTCAACTCCCGCCCCCGCAAACGCCACGGCTACCGCACCCCCGCCGAAGTCCTCGACAAGCTACTCTCCGAAACAGCAAACAAAACCGGTGTTGCGTGAGTACCTAGAACCCACCGTCAATAGATGCCGTTGGAACCCCGACGTTTGGCCTGGAAACCCTAGAAACCCTGGAACCCCGAAGTTTGGCCGGGAACCACCCTGACCCCCTAGGCCCCCTACGCCACCCTGGCGGTCGTGTAGACCTTCACGTAGCTGTAGGACGTGTAGCCGGATTTCGCGGCTGCCGAGATCGTGACCGTGATCTTCATCGCCACAGTTCCGGGCACCACGACCGACAGGTTGCCGTTACTCGCCCGCATCACGCGAAAACCAGGGACGTCTCCCTTCACCGCAGACCCGGTACTGAGCACCGCTCCCACGACCTTGACTGTGGCTTGTAGCCCGGCATTGGTCTTCACCGGCTCATGCAGCAAGAACGTGGTTCCGAGGTTCTTCACCCGCGTCGGCAACGTCAGCGTGGGCACCGGCGCCTGCTTGACCACCTGCTTGATCGGAGCAGTGGCCGCAGACGAGTTCGACGACCCGGCGCTGTTGAAAGCTTTCGCACGGTACGCGAACGACGCGCCGGCCGTCAGCCCGCTGATGACGCACGACTTCGCAGGGACAACCGCTGTGCACGTTCTGCCACTCGGCGTGGCAGTGACGACGTAGCGTGTGGGAGCGCTACCGCTGCCAGTTGATGGCGGAACAATCGTTGCCGTCGCGGTGACCGACGTTGTTGGTTTCACCTTCGGAACGCCAGGGACGCCTGGCTTCACGATGGCAACCGTGATCCCCTTGCTCGTCGTCACTGAGTGGCCCAGCGAATCAGTGACCTTGAGCTTGATCGTTTGACTGCCGGTTGCAGTAGGCGTCCACGTCACAGAAGCGGCCGTTGAGGTGCTGCCGTTCGGCAACGTCCACAGCAGCGTCTTTGACACGTATGCCGCCGATCCTGAACTCGAGAACGATGCCGGGACACTCACGCCTGCGGTGGATGGGCCGGTGATCACAGAGACCGGATTCAAGGGAAGCTGGTAGAGGCCCCGCCCATGAGTGGCCGCGTAGACAACGCGCGAACTGGACGCTCCCGTCAGGCCGTACACCGCCACCGGAGGCATTCCGGTCGCGGCATCGGCCCACGTCACCGCACCGGCGGCCAACCGGGCTACACCGAAGTCGGTTGCCGCGTAGACATCTCCCGCACTGCTATCGAGGAAGACACCCGTCACCGGTTGATCGCCGAGGTTGTAACTGCGATCGGTGAAGGTCACTGCACCCGACGTCGGGTTGAAACGAGCCTCGAATACGTGGCCGGGAGTCGAAGGCGTGTACGCCGAGTATCCCGAGTACGAAATCCACGCGTGGTTGGGATCCTTGGGATCCACCGCAATTCCACTGACGAAGCGACCAGGAATATTGGGCGCCGTTACCGGCGTATAGGTGACGCTTCCGGCCGCGGCATCGATGTTCTTGGAGATAAAGAGTTCACCCTGCCGTAGCCCAACCCACAACGTCGACGTGTCGGACGCTGCACGAGCCACAGCCACGATGTAGTCCGCACCACTCGGTCCGTCGGGCGAGAGCATCGGTCCGACCCGTTCGAAATCACCACACTCGGAATCGGGGCCGATGTAGTTGCTCTCCAAGCACTTCGCCTCCAGAGCCGCCTGAGAGCCACCCGAATCCTTCGTACGCCAGACGTATTCGCCCGCCATGAAGTAGGTGCCGTTCACCGAAGGATCAGCGATCACTGGCACGTAGAACGAGAACGACTCCCCCGCCGATTCCGCTGCCGTCATGGGTCCGGAAACGAATGCCCATGTCATCGGATCGTTGCCATGGAAGTTCACATCAAGGTTGGGTCCGAAGTAGGTGTGCATGCGCGTTCCAGCGGCGTTACTGATGCCTGAATTTCCGCCATCGCCGCCAACCGACTCGAACCAGTTCGTGTCGCCATCCCACGCCCAGGTGCCGTTGTCCTGCGTGCCACCGATCACGTCGGTGTACGGCAGCGCCGAATTGAGCGACGCCGACCCGAACTGCAAGGTATTCAATCCGACGTTCAATGAATCGATGCGCTCGGGAACTGAGGCAAGGACCATCTGGCAGAAGGCGAGATCCTGCACTGCGGTCGTGGCGGTGAAGGATCGAGCACCACAGACACTGTTACTCGGATTGCCATCGACGAAGTTTCCGTTCGTACGCACGACTCCACCGTCTGAGCCGACGAACGTCTGGCCAGTGTTGTTCGGGTTGAATACCAAGGCGTGCTGATCGGGGTGCATCCCCAAGTTCGGATCTTGCACATCGTTGGTCATGTCGGTGAACGACACACCCGCGTTGGTCGACCGCACGACGGCTCGACCGTTAGAACGCGGCGTTGGCGAACCAAACGCGGCCACTTCGTCATAGGCCATGGCGCCACCGAGCCAGACGACATCGGCGTTGGACGGATCAGCGACCACGAAACTGTCGTAGCCACACTGACCGTTCTGACAGAAATTGTACGAACTAAAACCACTGATAGACGCCGCAATGTCACCATCGCTTCGCAGATTCCACGGAGCCACCATGCCTGTCGTCGCAATCGGCGCTTCGGCAGCGAGCAGCGCCCCGTCACTCAGGGCGTCGATACCGTCACCGGTCACGAGCAGTGCCGTGCCAAAAGAGTCGGATGAGTCACCGATGTAGATGCGCGTTGACGATCCGAGATCCGCGAGGTCGAACTCAACGCGTCCACCGTAAGGATCGGGTGCAGGAAGCGGTGGTACGGCGGCCAACAACGGGCTCCCATCCCCAAACAGTGATTGGTACACCTGATGCCACTGACCGTCGTCGCAGCCACAGATTCCGTCATGGGGATTGTGTAAGCGGAAAATTCCATAACCCATCAACGTGGTGTACAACTGCTTGGGGTCATTGGGATCCCAGACGAGTTTGCTCGCGCCGCCCGTGAACCAGTCAGCTCCGTCGGCCGGATCTGGACTGCTCGGCGGCCGGCTGAGTTGCAACGTGAAGTACGAACCGCCATCGGTTGACCGGTAGACACCGAGCGTGGGTGCACCAGGGGGTGTGCGTCGGCCACCGTTGACCGAACTTGAACCGTGACGCGCCAGCGCGGTCCCAATCCAGATCGTGGCTGGATCGCTGGGGTCAACCGCGATGCTGGCGATCGAGCGATCGTGTGCGATCGCGTAGCTTCCCGGCACGAGCGCCCACGTCGTTCCGCCGTCTGTTGACTTGAACAGCCCCTGGCCGGCTTCAGAATCTGACGACCCATTCGGCTCGCCTGAACCCGCGTAGAGGGTGTTGCCCGTGACATCGGTCGGATCGACAAGCAACGAGCCGAATGAGTTGGTGGTTAATCCGGCGGAGACCGATTCCCATGTAGGTACGTCGGCCAGCGCGTTGGACGTGCGCCAGATTCCGCCACCCGCCGCCGCCACCCACAGCCGACAGACGCCAGGAGTCGGTGCACAGTTGGGGTCAACCGCCAGAGCGGTGACGCGCCCGGAGTTGGTGGTCGGGCGGCCTGTGTACGTGACCTCGCCCGGAACCACCGGGTTTGTGGGTCCCACTGCTGCCCACGGTGCCACCACGCCGGCACCCGCAGCGATGGCCGAAGCACTCGTTCCTGCGCGGAAGTTTGAGGGAGTCAGTGAACTGGGTAACCGAGTGAACGCGCGACGAGCGGCAGCAGCCCTCGACGACTCGACGTAACCACGCGGGTACGCGCGCTGGTCGACACTCTGCGCCGAAGGACCATTGAGGATCTCGTTCTCGCCGCCCGCGTCCGGATCAGCCGTGGGGGCTTTTTCGACCTCGAGAGCATTTCCGACACGCTTGAGTTCCAATTTCCCAGCGGCCTCGCGCTCAGCTTCGCTGCCCGCCTTCTCGCGCTGAACAACGGCAGGAATTGCGACCTTGGTTCGAGACACCGGTGCCGCGTGGTTCACCGCCTCGTCAGGACCCCGGTCAACGACGGCGACCGCGATACCTCCCAGCACCAAGGCTCCTGCGGTCAGTGCAATCAGAGACGTACGGGATCCCCGCGACATTGTCGGCATTCTGTGAAAGTACTACGGGTTGACGCTGAACGGGTGCAGTCCTAGGTCCCTGATTGTGCGCGACTACCGCCTGTGACAACACAATGAGTCATTCGCGCGCTTGCAACCACTCCCGAAGCACGTTCTCGCAGCGATGCAGATCGGCGAGTGGCACGCACTCATGACGCGCATGCGCCACATTGGGCGAGCCGGGGCCGAAGTTCACCGCCGGAATCCCCGCAGCAGCGAAACGTGCCACATCGGTCCACCCATACTTCGGGCGCGGAGGAGTACCAACGGCAGCCACGAACTGCGCCGCTAGCGGCAAATCAAGGTGCGGAAGGGCGCCAGCAGCGTTATCGACAACCCGCACCTCGAAGCCCTCGGCTATCGCGCGCACTTCCCTTTCCGCTTCGTCGACGCTGCGATCGGGTGCAAAGCGGTAGTTCACGGTGACCACGCACTCGTCAGGGATCACATTTCCAGCGACACCGCCGCGGATGCCAACCGCATTCATACCTTCGCGGTACTGCAGCCCGTCGATCACCGGTGACCTCGCCTCGTACGACGACAATCGCGCAAGGAATTCACCCGCGACGTGCACTGCATTCTCGCCCAGCCACCCGCGGGCGCTGTGCGCGCGACGTCCCGTCACCCGAATCTCAGCCCTCAGTGTTCCTTGGCACCCTGCCTCCACACCGGCCTCTGAAGGTTCCATCAGGATGGCAAGGTCGGCGTTGAGCAGGTCGGGGAAGGTCGCGGCGAGTTTCTCGAGTCCGTTGTGTTCGCTCGCCACTTCCTCGCAGTCGTAGAAGACAAACGTCAGGTCGACACGGGGCTGCGTTAATTGGGCGGCGAGTCGCAGCATCACGGCCACGCCTCCCTTCATGTCCGAACTCCCCAAACCGTAGAGGCGATCCTCCGCGCACGTCGTCGCCCCGTCAGGGCCGACCACGGGTAACGGCTCTCCCGCGCGAACAATGATCGCCCGTCCGTTATCCGCTTCAGGGACGGTGTCGAGGTGGCCACCGAGGAGCACACGTTGTGCGTGGCCGAGTTGGGTGCGCGCGACCACGGTGTTGCCGAAGCGGACAACCTCAAGGTGCGCGAGGCCCGCGAGTTGCCGCTCAACTTCATCGGCGAGGAGTAGCTCGTGGTGCGATTCGCTGGGAAAATCGACCAGCGCCGCAGTCAACGCCACGACATCCGAGTACAGATCGAGTGAGGGCGCCATGCCGATACGGTAGCGGGATGACCACCAGCGACTCTGCGACAGTGCGTTCAGCCTCGGGTATCGGCCTGGCCACCTGGGCCGATGATTCCCTCCTCGACGTGTGGTTCCCCGCGCCCACACTCGGAATCGAACCCCTTGATGTCTCCGACATCTCCGCAGCCATCAACTCCGACGATGTGCGCGGGGTTCGAGTCTCGACCGTGCGCGTACTCATCCCTGACCTCGAACTTCCCCCGGTCGACGGCCCCGATGCGTGGCTGCGCCTGCATCTGTTGTCGGCGCGATTGGTCGCTCCCCGCACTATCAATCTCGATGGTGCCTTCGGACTGCTCACCAATGTGGCGTGGACCTCGCTTGGGCCAGTTCCGATCGAACGAGTGGCCGCAGTGCGCATGGCGGCCCGGCACCGCGGTGTTCCGATGGCTGTCTACGGAGTCGACAAGTTCCCTCGCATGGTCGATTACGTCGTTCCCAGCGGAGTTCGCATCGCCGACGCAGACCGCGTGCGCCTCGGAGCTCACTTGGCCGAGGGCACGACCGTGATGCACGAGGGGTTCGTCAACTTCAACGCCGGAACGCTCGGCGCCTCGATGGTCGAGGGGCGCATTTCGGCCGGGGTTGTGGTCGGAAATGGCAGTGACATCGGTGGCGGCGCCTCGATCATGGGCACTCTCTCCGGTGGCGGTACCGAGGTGATTTCCATTGGGGAGCGCTGCCTTGTGGGAGCCAACGCTGGTGTGGGAATCTCGCTCGGCGACGACTGTGTGGTCGAAGCCGGCGCCTACATCACCGCCGGCTCGAAGGTCACCACACCCGACGGCGAGGTCGTC
This sequence comes from Actinomycetota bacterium, assembly GCA_026393115.1. Lineage (GTDB taxonomy): Bacteria > Actinomycetota > Actinomycetes > S36-B12 > CAIYMF01 > CAIYMF01. The sequence continues at coordinate 7,017 of JAPLAU010000010.1, read as the reverse complement.
AAAGCGCGCGCACTCTCCGGCGCCAACGGACTACTGTTCCGACGCAACTCCGTCAGCGGTGCACTCGAAGTGGTGCCGCGCACGGGAACCTGGGGTGGCCTCAACGCTGCCCTGCACGCCAACGACTAGTTCCGCGAGTCCATCAGTTACGCGGGCTATCTGGCCCTTTTAAGCCGACTAACTGATGAACTCGCGCGGGAATCACTTAGGCGCGGTGGTCGGTCCAGGCCATACCGTCCCAGTAGCGCTGCGATCCCGGTTGCACCGGATCGGCGTACCAGCCAGCCGGCGTTGAGGGCGGCGGCGGCAACTGCCCACCTGCCGGAATCACCGGCGCCGGAGGCGGAATCACGGCGCCAGGAATGGGCGCCTTCGGCGTACTGAAATGGCGCACGAGCCCCAGGATTGCAAGCACCAATCCCAGCAAACCAATAAGACCAGCACCGACAATCCCCACGATCCAGACAGCCGCGGAGGCCAGCGTTGAGCCCACGCTCGCCGAGATGGCCGCACGACTGGGTTGGGCGTCTTTGCTCACCACCACTTTGTAATCACCGGTCACGGGGGCAGTGAACGAAGCGACGGCGCGGAACTTATCACCATTGACCGTGACTGTCTCGGTAGCACCGGGGCTGGTCAGCGATACCTCGCCCTTGGGGCCGACAACGGTGACTTGGTCGACACCGAAAGGAAGTTCGGAACCATCGCGCGTGAGCGCGTACACCGATGAGGCTCCAGCTTCGAGTTTCTGTGTCACCTCGCCCGGAACTGGAAACGTCGAAACATTGAGTGCGCTGACCAATCCACCGGCTATCTGGAAGCCCGCGAACACCGCCAGAACGATCGAGGCGAGAATCAAGATCAGACCGACGATCGGCATCCCCCAGCCTGGGCGTTTAACCGTGGGAGAAGCAGCGGGAACGGCCATGGTGAACTCCGATCAATTAGCGCTGAGCAATGGGAATGTAGTCACGCTCGGTTGCGCCGACATACACCTGGCGCGGCCGGCCGATCTTGGTCGTTGGGTCGTCGATCATTTCGCGCCACTGCGCAATCCAGCCGGGCAAACGACCGAGGGCGAACAACACAGTGAACATCTTGGGGGGAAAGCCCATCGCCTTGTAGATGAGGCCCGTATAGAAATCAACGTTGGGGTAGAGCTTGCGCTCAATGAAGAAGTCATCAGCCAGTGCGACTTCCTCAAGTCGCAGAGCGATGTCGAGGAGCGGATCGCTAATGCCCAGTTCCTCGAAAACCTTGTAGGCCGCCTTCTTCACGATGGCCGCACGCGGATCGTAGTTCTTGTACACACGGTGCCCAAAGCCCATGAGCTTGACACCGTCCTCGCGGTTCTTGACCTGACGTACGAAGGTGTTGACCCCACCACCGGACTTGTGAATGCTCTCGAGCATCTCGAGCACTGCCTGGTTCGCTCCACCGTGAAGGGGGCCGAAGAGAGCGTTGATGCCAGCGGAAACAGACGCGAAGAGGTTGGCATGCGAGGAACCCACCAACCGAACGGTCGACGTCGAACAGTTTTGCTCATGGTCGGCATGCAAGATGAACAGCATGTCGAGGGCAGCGATGATCTCGGGCGACACCTCATAAGGCTCGGCAGGTACGCCGAACGTCATCCGCAGGAAGTTTTCAGTAAGACCGAGTGAGTTATCTGGGTACAGGTAGGGCTGGCCCACCGACTTCTTGTAGGCGTAGGCCGCAATCGTCGGAACCTTCGCGAGCAAACGAATGGTCGACATCTCAACCTGATCGGGATCGAAGGGGTCGAGCGAATCCTGATAGAAGGTCGACAGTGCAGAAACCGCACTCGACAGCACCGGCATAGGGTGCGCATCGCGCGGGAATCCGTCGAAGAATCGGCGCAGGTCTTCATGCAGGAGCGTGTGTTTGGTGATGCGGCTGACGAAATCTTCCAACTGCGTGGCAGACGGCAATTCGCCGTAGACCAGTAGGTAGGACACCTCGGCAAAGGTGCTCTGCCCCGCAAGTTGCTCGATCGGGTATCCGCGATAACGCAAGATGCCCGCGTCACCATCGATGTACGTGATCGCTGACGAGCACGCCGCGGTGTTGACGAACCCGCCATCGAGAGTCACATTGCCGGTGGTTCCGAGGAGTTTGCTGATGTCGTACCCGCTACTGCCGTCGGTGGATTGCACCACGGGCAGTTCGAGGGATCCGTTGTCGTAGGAAAGGGTCGCTTCGCTCATAGCATCCACCGTACCCATTACCGGCAGAGTCGTCAGCGGCCGGATGGCGCCAATACGGTGAGCCTCGTCACGGCCGCCTCGACGCGTTCGTCGGTTGCGGTGAGAGCAAACCTGACGTGACGGGCACCCGCCTCACCATAGAAGTCACCGGGGGCAACGAGGATCCCGATTTCGGCCAGTTCGTCGACGGTCTGCCAGCAACTGTCACCCCGAGTGCACCACAGATACAGGCCAGCCTGGGAGTGCTCGATCTGGAATCCCGCACGCTCAATCGCGGGAAGGAGGAGGTCGCGACGACGCCGGTAAACCTCCACTTGTTCGGCCACGTGGGCATCGTCGTCAAGAGCGGCAATTGCGGCGGCCTGAACCGGAGACGGCACGATCATGCCGACGTGTTTGCGCACCTCGAGTAGCCGCGCCACGAGGTCGGCGTCGCCTGCGGTGAAGCCAAATCGATACCCCGCGAAGTTGGAACGCTTCGACAGCGAATGAACAGCGAGCAGCCCTTCGTCGGAGCCACCGCTGACCGAAGAATGAAGCAGGGACACAGGTGAGGCGGTCCACGCAAGGTCGATGTAGCACTCATCGCTGACGACGAGCGCGGCGTTCGCCCTCCCCCATTCGACGATCGACGCCATTTCATCGACAGTCAGTACCCGGCCCGACGGATTCGCCGGTGAGTTCAGCCAGATCAGCGCTGGGCGAATCTGGGCCATGTCGTCGGCCGAATCGGCTCGCACCACCTGACAACCCGCGAGCAGGGCACCCACTTCATACGTGGGGTAGGCAAGCCCCGGAACAGCCACCACATCGCCCGAACCCAGACCGAGCAAGGTCGGCAGCCACGCCACCAGTTCCTTGCTGCCGATTGTCGGAAGCACTGCCTCGGGATCGAGCTGGACGTCGTGTCGACGAGCCATACATTCCGCGATCGACGTGCGCAACCCTTGGGTGCCTGCGGTGAAGGGATACCCAGGCGCATCGGCTGCCGCGGCCAGAGCCTCGCGAACGATCAGCGGCGTCGGATCGACCGGTGTGCCCACGGAGAGGTCCACGATGCCTTCGGGATGGCTGCGTGCGCGATCGCCGGCCGGCACGAGCCGGTCCCACGGAAAATCAGGAAGGGTCGAGGCAGGTGACCTGGAAACCCACCACGGCGAGCTCAGTGTTCGTGCTCCTGCGGAGGGAGCGCCACCACCAAGGGAACGTCGCGCTCAATCAATCCGAGTTTGCTGGCACCCCCCGGCGAGCCAAGCTCAACGAAGAAGTCGGCATTGGCCGCGGTGTAGTCGGTCCACTCAGTCGGAACGTCATCTTCGTAGAAGATCGCCTCGACGGGGCAGACCGGCTCGCACGCACCACAGTCGACGCACTCGTCGGGCTGGATATAGAGCATGCGCTCGCCCTCGTAGATGCAGTCGACAGGGCACTCCTCGATGCAGGCCTTGTCTTTCAGGTCAACGCAGGGCTGAGAGATCACGTACGTCACGGTTGATTAATCCTCCGGTGCGCACGCCCACGGGGGCGGGCAAGTTGAAGGCGGGTACAGTTTCCCGTCTGCGGCCGGTACTGACACTATCGGAGCCATCCCGCCCGCGCCGGGTTCCCTCCCGCGATTCGACAGAGAGTCTGTGCCGATGTCCCCGGTACCTGCACTGTGCCCAGCCGACATCGGCAGGCGGGTGACCTTGCGAGCGCTGCGACATGACGGCGCTTTCGACACTGTGGGCGAACTGGTATCGGTCGATCAACACCGAGTAAGCGTGCGTCGGCGTGACGGCGAGGTCGTCGATTTGGGATGGCCCCCTGAGCCCGAAAAAGGCCTACCACCAGTGGTTGTGGGTCGTGTGGTGCCTCCTGACATTGGTGCGCTCGCGCTACAAGAAATAGCTCAGGCCGCGTGGCCTCCCCGCGAGACGCAGACGCTCGGTGAGTGGACGATGCGCTGGCACGGCGGGGTCAGCGGTCGTGCCAACTCCGTGCGCGTCGCCGGGTCGCCGGGTCAACCACTTTCACAAGCCGCAGAACGCGTCACCGAGTGGTACATCTCACACGGCGGGACTCCCCTGCTCCAGGTACCGCGGCCATTTCTGGCGGCGGAATTGAGCGCCGAGAACTGGCATGTCACGCGTTCAGTACTCGCTCTGTCGATCGCCACCCGTGCGCTCGAGACGAACATCGGGCCCGAACAAATCCGCGTCACCCACTCGGCCACACCTGACGAGGGTTGGTTCGGGATGCTCGACGAGGACGCCGACGCCAAGCGACAGGACCTCCTCGACATCCTGACCGGACCACGTGACATCACCTTCGCCACGGCAGTCGACTCGGCCGGAACGGTCGTTGGCATCGGGAGAGGCTCACTTAACTCCGGCTGGTGCGGAATCACGAGCATCGTCACATCACCCCAACACCGGCGCCAAGGCATCGCTTCAGCGCTCACCCGCAGTCTTGGCGCGTGGGCGCTAGGCAACGGCGCCACGATGGCCTACCTGCAGGTTCTCGATACGAATGTGGCTGCCCGGTCGCTGTACGAGCAACTCGGGTTCAGCGTGCACCACTGGTACGACTACTGGGAACCAGACTCAACCTGAGTGCGGCGAGATCAGCCAGTCGATGAGGCCGAGCCTGACGCACTGCTGGTCGACGAACTGCCAGACGGACCGCCTGTCGATCCGCCCGACGAACTGCCAGACGGTCCGCCTGTCGATCCGCCAGTCGATCCGCCCGGCGTTGCATTCGGATCGACGCCACAAATCACCGTGGGACTCGGCTTGTACTTCGTGGTGTGGGGTTCAACATTCACCAGCTTGCCACCCTTGTAGAACAGCCGATCAACGACGATGCTGAACCCCTCCACTCCAGATTGCGCGTGGCAATCGGTGTCGGAACTGTAGAGGGTTTCGAACGGCACCTTCTCAGTTCGCTCATGGAACTTAGAACCAATCTTGTCCCAGACCTTGGTACCCCAGAGGGTGACGCGAATCGACTCCTGCGTCATTTCGGTCTTGATGAGGATTCCGTAGGGGGTGTTGTTCGTGAAGCGCATGTCAAAATCGCCCCACGCCACGGTCGCCTCTCGACCAGGCTCGTAACGAGAAATGTAGATCGAGTGCGCTCGGTGCTGGGTCAGTTCCAGCCCGCCAAACCACGCCCCGTTGTACATCGCAGTCGTCGCGGTGGAAACGCCGCCGCCTTCATCCATCTTCAGCACGCCGCCAGTACCAACAACGAAGCCCTTGGTGTACCCATTGGCGACAGTGCGTTCCTTGATGGTGTCGTTCATCGAAAAGGTCTCACCCGGCATCAACACTGTGCCGTCGATGTACTTCGCCGCTTGCCCGATGTTCTGCACTCGATAGGGAGCGTAGGCAAAGTGCTGGTAGTACGAAGTGACAACCTGCTTAATGCCGATGTTCTTGATCTGGGCTGTGGTGCGTTCTGGAAGGATTGGACCGAACGCCGCGTTGACTACCCGCTGATCGCCCGACTTCGTGAGCACGCCGGCGACAGCGTTTGCCAACTTCGAGGGCTCGATTCCGTAACCGACAGACGAAGGAACGAGCACTGGCTTGTGCTTCTTGATGGTGAACGTTGCGTTACGCCCAGGCTGCTCAACCTTGGCGAACTCGCTCGAAATCATCTTGTGCAACTCGAGTCCGTCAATGACGGGCTTGAGCGTCGAACCTTCGGGCTCGAAACTCAGCACACCTTCCATGTCGTACGTACCCGAGGCCGAGCCCTTCTTGCCCTTGGCCTTGATCGTGACTGGCTCAGACAGCGCAGGCGTCGCCACATTCTCAAGGACCTTCGTGGCTTCCTCGGTGGTGATTGCGGGCTGCACCACGACAACGGGTATCGTGACCGGTTTGGTGGAGTGCAGGTAGGCATCCTTGATGGCCTGCGCGGCGGCCTTCTGGTCGATCTGTCGGCCGGCCTCGCCTGGAATCAACACGGCTTTGCCGTTGCGGATTTCGATGTCGGCATTGACCGGCTGGGTATCGACCTGGGTCGCGAGTCCGGCAAGCACGTTGGCCACCTTGGCATCATCAACGCGGATGACTGGATCAAGGTCGTTTCCGCCGGCAATCCGGTGCACCAGCAGCATTGGATTCCAACTGGTACCGGTGGCCTGCGCGACGGTTGCTGCCGCATCGAACGAAAGGCCCAACTGCGACGGACGCACGGTGACCTTGTGGCCCGCAACCCGCAGCGAGAGAGGGGCAGCCGCCACCTTGGCCATCTGCTTCTTGAGGTACGAGGTGGCTTGCAGATCACTCTTGTCGCCGATGTTGTACCCCATGACGACCGTATCGGCGGGCACTTGGCCTGACCCACCGGTCGCAAGCCCGACGTAGACGACCCCAGCCGCTGCCAAGACTCCACCGGCAAACATCACAGCCCGGCGACCGGAGTGCGGACGCGACGGGGACGGTGACACGCGGGAACCTTTCGCTGTCGGACAACACGGTCGAATTACACGAGTAATTCGTGGGAGGCGCGGGCACGAGCCGCACCCCTAGGGTAACCCGCCCAGCCTCGTGACGACCGATTGGGCGCAGGGGCTCACTCGCCTTGTCGGCGGAGCAACCCCCACCCGACAACGGTCGGCGACCCTAAAAAGTCCCCCGACGGCGTCTCAATCCCTCGGCGGTCTCAAGCGGCTGTTGCACGTAGGACCTCGTCGAGGGCCTGTTGTGGAGTCTTCCATCCCAGCGTTTGGCGTGGGCGGGTATTGAGGCTGAGGGCAACGTCGTCGCAGTCTGTCTGGGTGAGCTGGCGCATGTCG
>JAPLAU010000013.1 GCA_026393115.1 Actinomycetota bacterium | reverse complement strand
CCCACGCCCCCATCGAATCAGTTCTCACAGTTGTGCCGCGACTCGGACTCCAAAGGGTGACGTTTCGACCTCGGTAATCGCACCTTCCCATTTGGAAAGGTGCGATTTACGAATGAGGGTCTTCCGCACGTATAAACAACTAATCCGTCAGTGCTATGACCGCCCTCACCAAGGAGCACCATGAAGCGCAGGATCGCCACCGCAGCAATCGGAGCATTCGCCCTCGCTGCTGCCACATTCAGCGCAGTGACGCCAGCCTCCGCGATGGCCGGGCCCTACCCCTCCCCGGGGCAGCCGTCGAGCCCCTGCGCCGTGCAGCAGGGCGGTACGAGTTCCACCTCCACCATTACGTCTGCCTGCGTGGGCGTGGTCAACCACACCCACGGATTCGAAGCACCCGGAGACGTGTCGCCGGCCGCCGGAGTCTCCATGTGGCCTGGTTTTGCTGCTGCAGGCAACGGAACTGACCGCTATCTGCGATCGGGCTACGTTCTCGGTGCCAATGCCAACGAGCTGGTCGTTGGCATTGTGGGTGGCGGGGTCCCCAGAAACGGCGGGTGGACGGCCCACATGTGCTGGAAGAGCTGGGGCGCTGCGCAGAAAAATGGCTGCCGGATGGCGATCAGCACGTCCGCCACCGCCAGTTCGGCACCGACCTTCGCGGGAAGATTCCAGCAGGCACTCCACACTCAGAACACCGGTGTGGCGCAGTGCGAGGGTGGTGTCGCGCCCGCGAGCAACACTCACACGAACTCTAAGTACGTCGGCTGCGAACCACTCGTTGGCGGTAGCTACAACACCAATTCTCGCTGGCCACGCTACGACTACAGCCTCTTCACCAAGACACTGCGCATCAACGTGACAAACTATGTCAACCAGCGCCTCGAACTGACGCATGCCGCGTGGAGTAACGCTATCCGCGACGCTCGCGGCGACTCCAGGTCGACCGCCAGCATCAGCCACATCGGGGTCAATGCGAACGTCGTCAGTGTCACCACCACCGAGCCGCACGGCATCGCCGTAGGTAACAGGGTGACAATCTCCGGAATGGCCGACACCACGCTCAATGGCGGGTACAGGGTCGCATCAGTCCCCACCCTCAGGACCTTCACATTCGCCAAGACTCACGCGGCCGTGCCGGTTCAGGCCGACAGCGGACGCGTGGATATCGCCCTTGGCAACGGTGAGGAAAACAACGCGCAGGACATCGCCCCGTACGCTGCGGGCTTCCTGTCGGTGGTGCACTGGGGCACCATTCTTCCGGTCTCCGCGGCTAACACGGTGACCTTGAGTTACAAGTTTCTACCCGGCCCTGACTGCCTGGCCAACGACAACGTAGGCCCCGACTGTTCCGCCACTGATCAGGTCATCACCCTGCGGGCAACGGTCGACGCAGCGGGAGTTGTATCGGGAGACGCGAACACCTGCACCGTCGCAGGCGCCTCCGGTAACCCAGTCAGGTGCTCAGTCTCTGACTTCGGCCACTCCGGACACGACGCCCACTACGGCATCACGATCCGGAGGTAGTTTTCCATGACAACCCGACGCGACGGCTTCCGTCAGGCCCGTAGTTTCACCATTCGCGCACTTGCTGTGGGTGCGTCGGCTGTGGTCGTGTGTGCAGGATTGCCGGGTGTGGTGGCTCCTGCGGGGGCCACGCCAACGGTGGTTCCTGCTGCCGTTGCTCCCACCTGGGATGCTGCGCGATTGCCGGCGTTAGCGGGTTCGCCGTCATCGGGTGTGCGGTTTACGCCGTTGGCGGGTGTGGTGGTGCCATTGCGCACACTGTCGGAGTCGTCCTCGACGGTGCCGACGTTGCGGGTTGATGAGTTGACGGTGGCGTCGGTGCGGTTCCGGATTCGTGCGGTGGCTACTGACACGGTGCATGAGTCGCCGGTGGTGTCGGTGGTGGGCGGTATGGCGTCGTGGACGGTGCCGGGTGGCATTTTGGCGACGCGGCAGGATTACCGGGTATCGGTGGTGAATGCGGCTAATACTGCGTCGGTGGTGTTGCCCGAGCGGTTGCTTGTGGTTGATGTGCAGCGTTCAGGTCAGCAGCAGTTGTGGCCGTTTGCGGGTATGTCCGTGGCGCAGGTGACGGGTGAGCCGATTGCTCAGTGGACTTCACCTGGCGTGTCGACTCTTGAGGGCACGGCGGGTTATTCGTTGATGTTCCGACCCACTAGTGAATCGCAGTCGGGGTTGCCCAGTGGTTGGGAATTATTGCCTCAGGGTGTGGATTCGGGTTGGAAGTCGTTGACCGTGTTCACTGGTGGGTTGCGGGCGAAGTTGACCGGTTGGGATGGGTGGCAGGTCACGTTTGAGAAGTCGGCTTCTGGTGCGTTCACTGCTGATTTGGGTGCGCATGCGGGCTGGCCGGGGGGTCGTATTACGACGTTGGCTGCTGGTGATGATGGTGCGTGGACGGCGACGGATTCTTCGCAGACGGTGACGACGTTCCCGGCGCATGCGGTGACGTCGACGTTTACGGTGTGGCCGTCGAAGATCTGGACGTATGGGATGCCCTCACTGCAGCAGTCGTGGGCGAACGGCAAGCTTGACCACATCACTGATCCGGTCAGTGGGCGTCGGATTCAATTCCACTACGCCCCTCATGCCACGTGTCCGATCTTGGCGTCAGGGTTTATTGGTGTTCCTGCTGGCATGTTGTGTTCGTCGACGGCGTGGGATGGTCAGAAGACTGATTTCTCCTACGTGTGCGTGGTGGCTACCAGCCCATGTCCGTTGGGTAGTGCGCAAGTTGGTCGTATGACTGCGTATGCGGGTACTGGGGTGAATGCCCAGGTCACTGATGTGGCGTGGGATCGTTCGGCGCGGATTGTGGGGATGCGTCAACCGTTGGCTGCTGCGGCGATCGCGGCTGGTGTAGTGACTCCTGGTGGTACTGCGTTGCTGGCAAGTGATCTTCGGGCGCAAACCCGAATCAGCTACGACTCCAATGGTCGTGTCTTCACTATTACCGCGCCGGCTGGTTTGGTCTCCGGTGATACGCAGACTGGTGCGCAGCAGACCCGGGTCACTCAAACTTTTGCGTATTCCACTCAGGCTGGTACTCCCGCTGGTTCGCCGACTCTGGGTGTGTTCACGGTGACTGAGTCGGGCACCTCGGTGCCGTATGTGGCACAGAATGCTGCCGAGTTGACGACGATGGATCAGCGTTGGTCAGCGGGTCCTTCTGGGCGTCGTAAGAGCGCGACGTGGAATGCGGTGGATGAAGTCAGCGAGGTTGTTGACGAGAACAGTGGCACGCGTTCGAAGACGGTGTACAACTCGTTTGGTCAACCCATCAAGGCGATTGGTCCGTCGAAGTTGGCGATGACTGATACCTCAGGGGCGCCGGAGACGAAGACCCAATACGACACGTATGACGCTGATCCGATCGCCGGGCCCACTCACGTGAATATGAAGCCTCTTGAAGGTGTGGTGTTGTTCAGTTGGGACAACCTGCGCACGAGTGGAGTGCCCGCACACCGTTCAGTGGGACCACAGATTGGTGGTCAAGTTCCGTCGTCGTTGGGTTATGTGATCGCTTCGAACCCGTCGGGTCACGGTGGTCAGTGGAGTGGCCGGATGACTGGCCGTTATGTGGCTGGTGCTGCGGGTACGTATAGGTTCCGCAGCCTGACTGGTGCCGAACTGTGGGTTAAGGGAATCGTCTGCACCCAGGCTGCGCCTTGCAGCGTGTACCTAGCCAAGGGTGCGGCCGCGAACCTGCAAATCGATGTGCTCTCCAGCACCGCCGGTGCCGTGTCACTCGATGTTCAGGTTGATGAACCCGGAACCCCTTCATGGGTCGCGGTTCCCAGTGTTGACCTGCAACCAGGCTTAGGCCAAGTCACCCGCGTGGATGTCATGGATCAGCGCTCCTCAACAGGAGCTGCTGAAGATTTCTACACGATGACTACTTACGACCACACCGCTGGAACGTCTAACCCGATCAAGGAAACGTCGGCTTCCGGTGCCAGTGGCACATTCGCGTGGACCCCGTCCACGGGGGTGAACGGGCAGTGGGGTCAGATGGCATCCCAAACTGGGCCATCCGGCCGCACCACCAGTTTCTCGTATTACGGGGGCACTCAAACCGCCGCTGGTTGCACGGGTGACGCGGTGAGCCAAGGCGGCTTACTGCACCAGACCACATTGCCCGGAGGCGCCGCGAGCACGCAACGATACGACGCTTCGGGAGGTATCAGCGAAGCCACCGGCCAGGGAGCCAAAACCTGTCTGACACACGGCGCCGACGGGTCGATATCGGGTGGATCGGTGACTGACGGGGCTGCGGCAGGCTACGCCGCATCCTCGAACCCAATGCTCGATGGAAACCCGCTGATGTCTGAGCGCACCACCATCGCTCGTGGAGTGACCACCACCACGAAGTCAGAGATCTCGATCACCGGCTCCGTGTTCCGCACCACCGACAGCCAGGGCACCGTCACTACCTACGCCTACAACCCGTCAAGTGGTTCAGCGACCATCATCGCCCAACGCACCGCGCAAGGTGAGCTACGCGCACTGACCATGGGTTATGACAATGAGGGCCAGCACACCAGCACCACTCTCAGCGGCAGCGGCATGAGTAACCCGCTGCGGCTAGAAACCGTCAGTTACAGCAATGGTGCGATCACCAGTGTTGTGTACGCCAACGCGACCCGTTCGGCGCTAGCCCTTGATGACAACAACAATGTCAACAGAGTGACCTACTCCGGATTCACCGGTTCCAAGTCAGTATCTGAAACCGATACGCACTCACAAGAAAACGCGATCCTGACCCGAAGCCTGAGAGACGCTGACGGCAACACCGTCAACTTCGCTGCCACCTACGACCTCGATCACCGCCTGATCAGATCCACCATCACCGGCACGATTCCCGTGACCACCAAATCAACCACATTGAACATGACCGGCACTGCCGGAGCCACGGGCAACCGGGCATCCGAAACCACCGTCGCATCGAACGATGCCAGCACCACCTCAACATTCACCTACGACGGAGCCGACAGACTGCTCTCCAGTACCAAACCAAGCCTGACGAGCGCGATCAGTTACGACGTGCACGGACGCACCACCGCTATCGGCTCAAGCACCCTGGGTTACGACGCCGGTGGCCGTCTGATCACGGTTGCCGGCACACGCGGCGCCGTGTCATTCGCGGGCAACGGTGACATCATCTTCACCCCCACCGCAGGCAGCCCCATCACGCTGCGCCGTTCCGGTGACATGCTCTTTGACACCGACAACAACATCGTCGGTCAGGTCATCGGCCTGAGCCAAGGGGTCACCGTCGCTCTCGATAACACCGGCACCCCCGTGGCCTGGAACTACGACGATCTTCAAGGCTCGGCTGCATGGTCTACCACCGGCAGCACCAGCAGCCCCGCCCCCACCAGCACCACCGTTTATGACCCGTGGGGCACCCGCATCTCCACGAACTCCCCCACCGCCCCCACCACCCCTCTCGGGTTGGCGATGTCGATGATGGGTTGGAAGGGCAGCGCCGCTCTTCCCGTCGGTGATGACTTCGTCATCATGGGAGCGCGCGAATACTCCCCTACCGCCGGCCGCTTCCTACAACGTGACCCCATCGTCAACGGCTCCCTCAACCCCTACGAGTTCGCCGGCAGCGACCCCTGGAACTCCTCCGACCCCTCCGGCGCACTCAGCAAAGGTAAGTGGGCCGGAATGGGCGCCTCCCTCGCCATCGGCATCACGCTAGGCATCCTGATAGCCCTGTTCTGCCCTCCAGCCAGCCTCGCCGGCGCGGCCCTCGCGGGCGCCGTTGTCGGTGGTACCTCGTCATTCGCTTCATCGTCTATCGAGCAAGCAGTCGACAACCAAGGCACTGTCAACTGGGCTCAAGTCGGCGTCAACACTGCCATCGGAGCTGGCATTGGGGCGGCGGTCGGAGCAGCGACGTACGGCCTCGGATCGGCCTATGCCAGCGCAGCCGAGCCTGATGAAATTCTGATTCGAGGTATCGACGCAGGTAATGAGATCGCGGGCGAAGGAAATTTGTGGGACCACGCAATCAACCGTCGGCCCACGTTCATGGATGGCTTCCGTCCGAGGGCGGGAAGCGTCGACTCCCTAATCGACGTGGTGGCCGATTCTGGACCGTTATTGCTCGATGTCACCCCGGTGGCCGCTGAGGTCGTGAGTGGTGGCTTTGTGACCCTCGGAGTGGGCGCCACGGTGGGTGTGGGTGCCGCAGCAGGTTTCACCGCGGGAGCGGCAGCCTGGGGCGTCGGATTCGTGACACCCCAACTTCCTGCCGGGGGATCTGCAACGCCACAAGACCCGTCGTTGAGCCCGTCCAACGGCACCATCGATGCCGGATCAAACCCCGCGGCGTTGATCAACGCCGGATAGCGCACGCAGGGCGCCCCACGTCGCCTCAACGCGCGGATTCGAGCATTCTCTGGGCAAATCAGCACGCTTAACGACTCGTTTTGCCCAGAGAATGACGACGAACGCTCGTTCGGCTCAACGTCCGACCCGCCGCGCGTGGTCCCCGGCACCCGTTCGCACAAAACGTATAGTGACACCGCTATGGACATGCAGGTGCGATCCCCTCGTCGGCTCGGTGGTCGACGGCCGCTACCGGGTTCGTCGAATTCTGGTGTGCGCTTTATGCCGTTCGCGGATGTGGTGACGAAAGGCTGCAACTTATGACTGACGGGGTCAGGCTCTCCGGCCGGTCGTCCATACTGGTCGGAATCGGTGCCCTCGTCGTCAGCTGCGCCCTCGCCGCCGGCCTCGCGCCCGCAGCGCAGGCGAGCGTGCCGCCAGTGGCCTCACTTCCTATGGCCGTGGCCCAGCCCCTGCCGCCAGTGGTCTATCAAGTGAAGACCAAGGACCCCGTCTTCTTCATCACCATCGACGACGACTCGTTCAAGCAGAGCGCGGCCGCTCGGTACGTAACCGCTCACAAGATCCCGGTCACCGTGTTCCTCACCAACTCTGAGGTCGACAACCGCTGGTCGTTCTTCAAGGCCATGGGCAAATTCGACTCGGTGCAGAACCACTCGATGACCCACAAGCCTCTCGGCAGAGACGGCACCGACCGTCGCTTCGAGATCTGCCAGACCCAGAAGGTGTATCAAAACCGATTCGGCGTGCGGCCGTGGCTGCTGCGACCGCCCTACGGCGACGGCTGGTTTTCGCGCCGCTGGGCAGCTCCTGCCATTCGCCAGACAGCAGCCACGTGCGGCATCCGCTACATCGTGCTGTGGAACATCGTGGTGCTCAAGGACGGTCGGGTGCTCTTCGTCCAAGACCTGAAGTTCGAGCCTGGCGACATCGTCCTCCTTCACTTCGAGGGCGACCTCAAGTCCAACATCCAGCGAATCATCGCCATGTACGCCCGCCATGGCATCAAGCCCGCCCCCCTCAGCCGATACCTGTCCGACGCTTCCTGACGGCTCCCGTCCGACCCGCCGCCTCGCTTCCCTTCCCTACGCGCACGTCGCCCGCCGCGCGGATTCGAGCATTCTCTGGGCAAATCGGCACGCTTAACGACTCGTTTTGCCCAGAGAATGACGACGAACGCTCGTTCGGCTCAACGTCCGACCCGCCGCGCATGGTCCCCGGCACCTGAGTGCCCGAAACGTATAGTGAAAAGGCTATGGATACTCAGGTGCGCGATCCCCTCGTCGGCTCGGTGGTCGACGGCCGCTACCGCGTCGAGCGCAAGATCGCCCGGGGCGGCATGGCCACCGTGTACGAGGCACTCGATTTGCGCCTCGATCGCATCGTCGCACTCAAGGTGATGCACCCGAGTCTGGCCGAAGACGCCGGCTTCGTATCGCGCTTCGAGCGGGAGGCCAAATCAGCCGCTCGCCTCTCGCACCCCAATGTCGTCAGCGTGTTCGATCAGGGAGTCGACGGCGACATCGTCTTCCTCGCCATGGAATATGTCTCGGGCCGCACGGTGCGCGATGTGCTGCGCTCGAACGGGCCGCTCACGTCGGCCCAAGCACTCGTCATCCTCGAACCCGTACTTGAAGCGCTTGAAGCCGCGCACCGCGCCGGATTCGTGCACCGCGACGTCAAGCCCGAGAACGTGCTCATCTCCGACGACGGCCGCATCAAGGTGGCCGACTTCGGCCTCGCCCGCACCATCGCGTCCAGCACCTCGACCGCTGCCACGCAGGGCATGCTCATCGGAACCGTGGCGTACCTGTCGCCAGAGCAGGTCGAGCGCGGAATCGCCGACGCACGATCGGATGTCTACGGCGCCGGCATTCTGCTCTACGAAATGCTCACCGGCGCGGTGCCGCATGGTGGCGACACTCCCCTGGCCGTTGCGTACCAACACGTCAACGCCGATGTTCCGCTTCCGTCTGCCGTGCGCGCCGATATTCCGGTGTCGGTCGATGCACTCGTGTCGCAGGCCACGCGGCGCGATCCCGACGAGCGATTCGGTTCGGCACTGGAGTTCCGTGAGGCCGCGCATGCGGTGCGCGCTTCACTTCCCGCGGCCACACCCCTGAGCGCTCGCGACACCATGGTGATGCCCAGCGCCACGGCGCACCCTTCCGATCCCGGGGCCACGGTGGCATTAGGGCCCCTCGCCGTTGCACCGGTGGCGGCGGTTCCTGCCGCCGCTCCCGCCGCACCGATTCCGCCCATTGCTCAAGGAACCCCCGCCCCTCCCTCGCGCCCGCCTGCCGCGAAGAAGCGCAAGCGTCGTTGGAAGGGGCCACTCATCGCGTTGGTGATCCTTGCCCTCGCGGTTGCTGGAGGTGCAGGAGCCTGGTGGTTCGGAACGGCCCGGTACGTTCCAGTACCCACCGTGGTGAACCTCACCGAGACAGCCGCCACTGCCAAACTGGCAACGGTCGACCTGAAACTCTCGGTGTCAGCGCGGCAGTTCAGCGAGACGGTGAAGTCGGGTCTGATCATCTCGTCGAATCCGGCAGCCACGGCCGAAGCCCGCAAAGGCAGTGCCATCGCGGTCGTGGTGTCGAAGGGGCCCGAACGCTACGAGGTTCCGGCAGTCGCGGGTTCTACTGTTGACGACGCCACCGCAGCACTCACCGACGTCTCACTCAAGGTTGCCGGCCAGAAGAAGGTCTACGACGAGAAGGTCAAAGCCGGTCTTGTGGTGGGCACCGACCCTGAGGAAGGCACCGCGCTCAAACGCAACGCCGCAGTGACCTTGCTCGTCTCACGCGGACCCAAGCCGGTCGATATTCCCAAGCTCATCGGCGACGACGGCGCTGCCTCGATCAAGGCGTTGAAGGCACTGGGACTGAAAGTCACCACCAGCGACGATTACTCCGACTCGATCGATGCAGGCAACGTCGTGTCGGTTGACCCGTCGTCGGGCACCACCGTTGCTAAGGGCAGCACCGTCAACGTCGTGCTGTCGAAAGGTCCGCCGCCCGTCACCGTTCCGAACGTCGTTGACCTTGACCGCGATCTGGCCATTAGCAAACTCAAGGCGGCCGGACTCACCGTGAAGATCGAGGAACCACTCGGGGTCACTCCGCTCAACCGTGTGCTCAAGCAGTCACCCGAGGCCGGGGCAGTGGTACCCAAGGGCAGTTCGGTGACGATTCAGATCGTCTGAGGGCCAGCGGTGAGTTCAGCGTTCGAGCAGCATGTCGGCCACCAGGAAGGCCAACTCGAGTGCCTGCACTCGGTTCAGACGCGGGTCGCAGGCGGTTTCGTAGCGCTCGTGCAGACCATCTTCGGTAAGGCCGGAGAGTCCGCCGACGCATTCGGTGACGTCGTCGCCGGTGAGCTCAATGTGTATTCCGCCCGGGTGCGTTCCGATCGCGCGGTGCACCTCGAAGAATCCGCGCACCTCGTCGAGCACGTCGTCGAACAGTCGCGTCTTGACGCCGTGCGACGTCTCGCGCGTGTTGCCGTGCATCGGGTCGCAGACCCACACCACCGAGTGTGAACTGGCATTGACCTTCTGCACAATCGGCGGAAGCGCTTCGCGAATCTTGCCCGCACCCATACGCGTGATCAACGTGATACGACCGGGGGTGCATTCGGGATCGAGTTCCTCGAGCAATGTCAAGATCTCATCGCTGGTCGCAGTCGGGCCGACCTTGACGCCGATGGGGTTGCGTATGCGTGCAGCAAGGTCAACATGCGCCGAGCCGGCCTGACGCGTGCGCTCGCCGATCCACAGGAAGTGACCCGACACCGAGTAAGGAAGCCCGGTACGCGAATCAATACGCGTGAGGGCTCGCTCGTACGGAAGGACCAACCCCTCGTGTCCGGCGTAGAACTCAACCCGACGGAATTCCTCGGGGTCGGCTCCGCAGGCAGCCATGAACGAGAGTGCCCGTTCAATTTCGCCGGCCATGCGCTCGTAGCGCTCACCCACGCGTGAATCACGCACGAAGTCCTGGTTCCACGCATGCACTTGACGTAGGTCGGCGTAACCGCCCTGAGTGAAGGCCCGCACGAGGTTGAGGGTGGCTCCCGAAGCGTGGTACGCCCGCACCAGACGCCACGGATCGGGAACGCGGTCGGCTTCGGTAAAGGGCAGCGCGTTGACGCCATCGCCGTAGTAGGAGGTGAGCGTGACTCCGTCGCGCGTCTCGGTGGCCTTGGAACGCGGCTTGAAGTACTGCCCGGCCATGCGACCGATCTTGACCACCGGCGTACTGGCGCCGTACGTGAGCACGACCGCCATCTGCAGCACCGTCTGAAGGCGCGCACGAATGGAATCGGCGGTGTTCGCCGCGAAGGTCTCGGCGCAGTCGCCACCCATCAGCACGAAGGCTTCACCGCGAGCAGCGGCGGCTAGGCGTTCGGTGAGCAGATCGCACTCGCCGGCAAACACCAGCGGCGGTAGTACGGAAAGCTCGGCGACGGCAGCATCAAGCGCCGCAGCATCAGGCCACGCAGGCTGCTGCAGGGCCGGCAAATCCGGCCATTCGATGACGTCGACCATGGCTTAAGGGTAGTGGAGGCGCGCAGGAAGCCGGACGGTCACCCTGAGCCCCTCACCTCTTTCGATTGCACGGCACCGCTCTCCCCCAAGCATGGGGTAGAAAAACTGCGCCTATGCGTGCTGAATGTCCCCCCATGCGGAAAATGGGGGAAATGGGGTGGCGGGGCGTGGGAGTGGGCGTGGGGCGGGCTGACGGGAGTGGGCGTGGGCGTGGAGCGGGCTGACGGGCGTGGGAGCGGGAGTGCGGCTTAGCCGAAGAAGGCTTTGGCCTCTTCGTAGCGCTCCGGCGGAACCGTCTTGAGCACTCCGGTGGCCTCCTCAAGCCGAACCCGCACGATGTCGGTGCCCTGCAGTGCGACCATCTTTCCGAAGTCACCGGCGTGCACCGCATCGATCGCAGCCAGTCCGAAGCGCGTAGCCAGCACGCGGTCAAACGCCGTGGGAGTTCCACCGCGCTGAATGTGGCCGAGAACCGCGGCACGCGATTCCTTGCCGGTGCGGGCTTCAATGGCGCTGGCCAGCCACTCACCGATGCCCGAGAGGCGCACGTGACCGAACGCGTCAAGCGGAGCGTCCTTGGTCATGAGGTCTCCATCAGCGGGCAGTGCACCTTCGGCCACGCAAATGATGGGTGCGTAGTGCGACTCAAAGCGCGACTCAACCCAGCCGCAGACCTCGTCGAGGTCGAACGGAACTTCGGGAATCAAGATGACATTGGCACCACCGGCAAGACCGGCGTGCAGTGCGATCCAGCCTGCGTGGCGGCCCATGACCTCAATGACGAGCACGCGGTGGTGCGACTCAGCGGTGGTGTGCAGCCGGTCGATCGCTTCCATCGCAATGTTCACCGAGGTGTCGAAGCCGAAGGTGTAGTCGGTGGCCGACAGGTCGTTGTCGATTGTCTTAGGGCAACCGACGACCTTCACGCCGTGAGCATCGAGTTGGGTCGCCACACCCAAGGTGTCTTCGCCACCGATCGCAATGAGGGCATCGACACCCAGGGCAGAAAGGTTCTCTTCGATGCGCGCGATTCCCCCCTCAATCTTGATCGGGTTGGTGCGCGAACTTCCCAGAATCGTTCCTCCGCGCGGAAGGATGCCGCGAACCTGCTCGATACCCAGTGGCATCGTCAGTCCCTCAAGCGGACCTTTCCAGCCATCGCGGAAGCCCACGAATTCGTAGCCATAGTCTTTGACGCCCTTACGAACCACCGCGCGGATCACCGCGTTCAGTCCTGGGCAGTCGCCGCCACCGGTGAGAACTCCAACTCGCATTCCTCGTCCTTCCCCACACACATAGGCTGTTGCCGCACACCTTACCAGCCGATCCGCAAGCGTTTGCAGGAGATTCCATGACTCAGGACGCCGGCAATGCCGTCCTTGCCCTCGACGCCGGAACTACAGGGGTCACCGCGCTGCTCATCGATGCCAGCGCACAGGTGGCCGCACGCGGGTACTCGGAGTTCGCCCAGCACTTCCCCGCTGATGGCTGGGTCGAGCACGACCCCAATGAGATCTGGGCAGCCACTCTCGCCGCCACGCGCGCCTGCCTTGAATCCGCACCCCACCTGACCCCCGTCGCGGTCGGAATCACCAACCAGCGCGAGACCGCCGTGCTCTGGGATCGCGAGACGCTGGGTGCACCGCGCCGAGCGATCGTCTGGCAAGACCGCCGCACGGCGGCGATCTGCGACCGCCTGCGAGACGCGGGCCACGAACCCATGGTCACTGCCGCGACGGGGCTTCGACTTGACCCCTACTTCACCGCCACCAAACTCACCTGGATCCGCGAGAACGATCCGCACACGTGGGCTCAGGTCGAATCCGGCCGCGTGGCCATCGGAACTGTCGACTCGTACCTCATTGCGCGGCTCAGTCGCGGTCTGCTGCATGTCACCGATGCCTCCAACGCCTCACGCACGTTGCTGTACGACCTGCACACCGGCGACTGGAGTGACGAACTGTGCGCCCTGTTCGACGTGCCTCGTTCGGCGCTGCCCGAGGTGGTCTCGTCGTACGGAGTCGTCGGCCGCACCGACCCCACCACATTCCTGGGCCTTGACCTGCCCATCGCCGGCATCGCAGGTGATCAGCAAGCAGCGCTCTTCGGTCAAGCCTGTTTTGAGAAAGGCTCAAGTAAGTGCACCTACGGAACCGGGTCGTTCATCCTTGTGAACACCGGTCACGAACCGGTGATGTCTGGCAATGGGCTACTCACCACCGTCGCGTGGCAGCATCCCGATGGTCGCCGCGACTTCGCACTTGAAGGTTCGGTGTTTGTCACCGGCGCAGCAGTGCAGTGGTTGCGTGATGGACTTGGCATCATCGACAGCGCCAACGAGGTTGAAGCGCTCGCGCGATCAGTTGATGACAGTGGCGGCGTGGTCTTCGTCCCGGCACTGACGGGTCTGGGTGCTCCCGATTGGGATCCGAGCGCACGTGGCGCCATCTTGGGCATCTCTCGTGGAACCACTCGCGCACATATCGCTCGCGCGACCTTGGAAGCCATCGCCTACTCGGTGGGCGATGTTGTCGAACTCATGGTGGCCGAAGCCGGCTCACGCCTTCCTCACCTCGCCGTTGATGGCGGCGCTGCCGTCAATGATCTGCTCTGCGAACTGCAAGCCAACGTTCTTCAACTTCCGGTCGTGCGGTCCGAGCAACTCGAAGCCACCGGACTCGGTGCGGCCTTCCTCGCCGGACTCGGCACGGGCTTTTGGGCCGACACCGCAACATTGGCGGCAACGTGGCGCAGTGGCGGGCGTTTCACCCCCCGACCAATCGACGCCAGCGGACACGAACGCTGGCGCAAGGCGGTCGAGCGAAGCCTGCACTGGACCGACGCGTGAACAACCCCGTCCTCGTCGACTACGTGCGGTCGGGGGTCGTGGAGTCGACCCACACTGGCAGCGTCGTGCTGCTCGCTTCCGATGGAAGCCAGCACACCCTCGGGAATCCCCCACCACAGATCTACCCACGTTCGAGCCTCAAACCGCTGTTCGCTACCGGTCTTGTGAGCGCAGGACTGGAGTTGACCGCGCGCCAACTCGCCCTCGCAACCGCCAGCCATTCCGGAACTGACGAGCACGCGCAAGTTGCTCGGGAGATTCTTAGTTCGGCAGGGCTCACCGAAGACGCTCTCAGGTGTCCGCCCGATCTGCCACTAGAGGTCGACGATCTGGTCGCGCTCATCCGCGCCGGTGGTTCAGCCGACCGGGCGCGCCACAACTGCTCGGGTAAACACGCGGCCATGCTCGCGACGTGTGTCCTGAAATCTTGGCCCACGGAGGGTTATCTCGATCCGACTCATCCCCTGCAGGTTCACCTGCGTGCCACGGTGACCGACCTTGCGGGCGAAGAACCCGGTGCTCCCGGCGTCGATGGATGCGGCGCTCCGGTCTGGCAACTGAGCCTGCCCGCACTCGCCCGCGCGACTGCGCGCATTGCCACCGCCTCCGACACCACACCCGAAGGCCGCGTTGCCGCCGCCGCACGTTCCCATCCCGAATTGGTGGGTGGCCGACGGCAATGCGTCACCGAATTGATGCAGCACGTACCCGGATTGCTCGCGAAAGAAGGCGCCGAGGGTGTGTGGGTCGCGGCACTCAACGATGGTCGAGCGATGGCTGCGAAGATCGATGATGGTGCAATGCGCGCACTTCCGGCGATTCTGGCGGCAACCCTGCGTGCGTGGGGATACTCCGGCCAACCAATCGACCGCTGGGCAGCCAATCCGGTCGTGGGGGGCGGTCATCCAGTGGGCGCAATACTCCCGTCGGCCGCCCTACAAGATTTCCTTGCGACGGCCACCACGCTTGAAACGACGTACTAACTAATTCCTCACTCATTCACGCGCCGAAGTGCTCGACCACCGGAGCACCATCGAAGTGCTCGCCGACCAGTGCGCGCCATTCACCAAAGAGGTCACTTCCACGAAAACCGACAACGTGATCGTCGAGTGTGTTCCATTCGATGGTGAACAGGAACACTGATGGGCGTTCGACACACCAGCCGTGCGCAGTGAGGTTTCGGAAGCCATCGGCGCGCACCAACACGGTAGTGGCGGCTTGATTCAGGGCAGTTTCGAAAGCTTCCTCGTGCCCAGAGAGCACAGGGATATGAGCAACTTCGAGAACCACTACAGATCAGCCCCAAACGAGTTGGCGAGCGCTTCGGCCCGCAATTCTTTGGCGCGGGTCGCGTAGATATCAACATACTCCTGGCCGCCGAGCTCCATGAGTTCGTACATGATCTCGTCGGTCATTGACCGCAGGACAAAGCGATCACCCTCGAAACCCTCATAGCGCGAGAAGTCGAGGGGAGCTCCGATCCGAATGCCCACGCGCATCACCTTGGGTCGCAGTCGACCAACAGGCTGAATCTTCTCGGTGTCAATCATGGATACCGGAATCACGGGCACGCCCGCGTCAAGCGCGAGTCGCGCAACGCCCGTACGCCCCCGGTACAGGCGCGAGTCGGGGCTGCGAGTGCCCTCGGGGTAGATACCGAGAAGTGAACCTTCGCTGAGAATGCGC
The DNA here is from genome assembly GCA_026393115.1 of Actinomycetota bacterium. Classification (GTDB taxonomy): domain Bacteria; phylum Actinomycetota; class Actinomycetes; order S36-B12; family CAIYMF01; genus CAIYMF01. Next base: position 70,328 of record JAPLAU010000013.1, on the reverse strand, counting down.
ATACTCGTCGACATCGCAGCTTCGGCGGCTCGACCCCCCGTGCGATCAAGTGGCACCTGACCGACCCCGCGGAAGAACGTGCGTATCAGGAAGCCTTTAATGCCCTTGCCCGTGAAGTACTCACTCTTTGCCATGAACGTGATCGGCCGGGGGCACACGAGGGGCAGAAAGAACGAATCTGAGAAGGACAGGTGATTAGACGCCAAGATTGCCGGCCCATTGGCGGGGATGTTCTCAAGGCCCTGAACCCAGGGTCTGAAGACGACGCGCAGAATGGGGCCGAGGAACATGTACTTCAGAAACCAGTAGAGCATCGACCCTCCTTCGCGTGTCACGGTAAGCGGTCAATGGTCGGCATCGCCAGCGTTGCTGACCCCACCGTATTGACTCGCGGCCGAGAGATCAACGCATGCGCCCCTGCCCGAGGAACATCCGGCGAGTCGTACCATGCCTAATAGGGTCACATCAGAAAAGGGGCCCGGCCGCGATCACACGGCCACCGTGCACCACCGATGACCTGGAGGACACATGCCACTCGTAGCCGGAGCCGAGCCCTACTCGCACGACGGTGGCCCGATCGGCGCACTGGTTTTGCACGGATTTACCGGCCAGCCCAAATCGGTCAAGCCGTGGGCCCAGTACTTGGCCGATGCAGGACTGTCGGTCGAGGTGCCTCGCCTTCCCGGTCACGGCACCCGTTGGCAGGACATGAATGTCACCACGTGGCAGGACTGGTACGCCGAGGTCGACCGCCCCTTCACCACACTTCGTTCCAAGTGCGACACGGTGTTCGTGATGGGTCTGTCGATGGGTGGCAGCCTTGCCCTCCGACTTGCCGAGGAACGCCCCGATGAGGTCGCTGGCTTGGCACTCGTGAACCCCGCGGTGCACTCCGAGCGCCCCGACCGATTCCTGCTGCCAGTACTGAAGTACGTCATCCCGTCATTCCCCGGAATCTCGAATGACATCAAGAAGGAGGGCGGCGATGAGGGTGCGTACGACAAACTGCCGCTCAAGGCAGCCCACTCGGTGACGTATCTATGGAGTGCAGTCAAAACCGACATCGCGAAGGTCACCCAGCCGATGGTGATTTTCCGCAGCGCCGAAGATCACGTGGTTGAGCCGTCGAACACCGAGTGGATTCTGGCGAATGCTCCCTCGCGAGATAAGACGGAGGTCGTGCTTGAGAACTCGTACCACGTTGCCACCCTCGACAATGACGCCGACATCATCTTCAGCGGCTCACTCGACTTCGTTCGACGGATCACCGGTAGCTGAGCATGCCGATTCGCGACAACGGGCTCACAGCGGCGAACTACTCGCCGCTCGTTGAACTCGACCCTCCCCTGATTGAGCAGGTTCTCGACCTGCTTGCTCATTCGGGTATCGCGGCTTTCGTCGAACCGGTGGAGGGTCAGCGCGGGCCGTACCAAGACGTGCAGTTACCCGACCGGGTGGTCGTGCAGTTGCAGGTTGATCGTGAACGTGTCGACGACGCGCGCATCGCTGTAGCCACTCAGGTCCCAGCGTTGCGCGCAGCTTTCCTTGCCGACTCCGCTGCGCGCGATGATCGATCGGCAATGGCTGCTGCTGAGGTCGACGCGGCCTGGGCCCGCATCGTTGCCGGCTATGACAGCCCGACTAACCCGGTCGGTCCGTGGTCGGCCGCTGAAGACGTCGATGGATCGGTAACTCCGACGAGTGGCGGATCAGGCCTGAGCGAACGGCTCGTGCGCCGCAGCGACAGTGAACCATCGGTTACTTGGGACGACGGCTGGGACGATGCCGACGATCCTGATAATCACTACGTACCCCCGCCTCCCCCGCCCCTACCGCAGGTTGATGGTGTCACCCGGTTGGCGTGGCTAGGAATTCTGGGCGGCCCGTTGTTCATCCTGATTACTTCCATCCTTGGCCTGCAAATGGAGTCGTGGGTGGTGTTTCTTGCGCTCCTCGCCTTCTGCGGAGGAATCGCCACGCTGGTGGCCCGCATGGGCGATCACCCGAGTCAGGATGACGGCTGGGACGACGGAGCAGTCGTCTAACATCCGTCATTGGATGAGCCGCACAGGATCGCCTTCTAGGCTCGCGGTCCACGTGGTCGTATCAAATACCGATGACGGATAGTCGACCGCGATTCGAAACCAACAGTCGGTCGGATCATTGTCGACGCATCGATAGTCGGCCGGCAGTTCGATGGCAACCTGCTGGATTTTCCCGTTGAAGCCGGCTGCTGAACTGACGCCGGTCAGTTCACAATTGGGCAAGTCTGCGGGAGCGAGGGGTGATCCGCGGGGTTCACCTAGCGCCATACAGCGAGCCGGCCACGTGCCCGCAGCCGACGGCGGTCTCACCAGCGCAAGAACGGCCGGAGCTTGGGCATCACCAAGATCAAAGAGTTCGACCCGCAGCGTGCTTCCAGCGGCCGCCGAGCCGACCCGGGCGAGCAGGAACGTGGTGCGCCCGGCCGGCACGTTGACGTACAGTCCCAGCCGTTCGACCCCTGCAACACTGACTGCCTCCTGATCGCCGGGTGTATCGACGCGCACCGAGAATCTATTGAGACCAGTACCGGTCGCATCGGCATCCTCACGCGCCTCGGTCATTCGCGCGGAAGACGCGCGACCTGCACCAATATTGGTGCGCACTTGCAGGTAGTAGTCGCCCACCTGTGGTGCGATCACCGTGCACACCGTGACCCATTGTCGGAAATAGCGTTGCAGCGCCGGATCACCGGGTGTTGTCAGCGCGGCCGTCATTGCGAGTGGCGTGAGAATCCAACCGGGGTACTGCCGTACACAGGTCGGTAACACGGGTGCCCGCCACGGATCACCAGAATTGGTCGGTGCATGTAAGGCAAATGATGTGACCACCGGTGCACGAAGGGCGGCTGCTGGCGTCGCCACTGCAACCGACGTCGTATCTCCAGTGCAGTACTCCCCTGACGACGCAGGAGTGGTTGTACGAGAGCCGAACGCGTAACGACGCGCCGCATCACGCACATAGGGGTTGGGAGTTGCTAACCTTGGCCACGACGGGTCGGTGGCTGATCGCTTCGGCATGCGGTCGCAGGCATCGCCCACGTCAACGAATGCTGGGTCGAAAAGCTGCACCGTCATGGATGGCACCGGCCGTCGCACCGTGACCCGCAGGAAATAGGACGGCTGCCCGTCAGTCGCACCCGTGGCCGCTGAACCGTAACCGCGGTAATCGAGGTTGTTGTTGGCACGGCATCCAGAGTTTCCGTTGGTGCACCACCGGCTTGCGAAGCGATCACCGGTGACCTTGGACGTGTCCGGGCCAGCAATCGACGCCCATAGATGTGGTCGACGACCGTAGGCACACAGACTCGAGGCCACCGAGCCGGTGCCATCAGCTGGATCGGTGAGATCGCCCGACGCCGGATCGGGTTCATCACCCACCACATTGCAGCTACTGCCGATTGAGATCGGAGCGGAGTAACCCGCTTCACTCATTCGGGTCAGTTCACGCGCTGGCTCACCCAACGCTGCTCCGAGCGGATTGGACACTGACACGGTGAGCGTGGCCCGGACCGTTCCTGCCGCCGAACCGCTGACCAGATCCAAGCGCGTCGAACCAGTCAGCAGGTACCCGTTGCGTCGCACTGCCTCACGCGCCGCAGCGACGGCATCGGCGCGCGCAGACGTCCACTGGGGCGCCGCCGCAAGAGCTGCAGCATCAGCGGCACGTTGTACTCGCTCGAGAATGGCAAACCATCGTGAAACCTCAATGCCAAGCGCAGCACCACCTACCAGTATCGGCACGAATACCAAGGCGACCACGATCGCGATGGCGCCCGACTCCTGCGCCAAGCGCGTTCTCACGAGAGCCCCAACCCGCAACTGCGCAGTGGCAGCGGTTCGAACTTCATGACGGTGCGGTCAGTGATGGTGCGAATCGCCGAACTTCCCAGCACCGACGAGAACAACATGCGATGGCGTACACGCAGCAACACACCCACCGACATTGCGTGCGTATCTCCGACACACGCATTGATCGACAGGGGTGACCACTGTGCACCCGACACCGGAACGAACGTGCCGGTCGCTCGACTCCACGTCAGCCGCACACAACGGCTAGGGCAGGCACTGAACGAGGTGGTGCCCACTGGAAAACCGTCATCACCGGCTTGATACACCCAGAGTTCGTCGATTGAGTCGGCGGGAAGTACCGTGCTCGCGGCGGCGACGGCCTGCGCGACATCGTCGACCATGCTGACTCGTCGCGGTTCCGCCGACGCAATACGAGCCCCGTGGCGCGTTGCTGCCGTCACCGCCGACACGTCGCGCAGATACAACCCAGTGTCGAGAATGCCGAACACCATCACCAGAAGCAGCGGAATGACCAGTGCTGCCTCAACAGCAACGGCGCCCCGATCGGTACCAGCAGGTCGAATAACCCAATGCAGAACGGCATGAATTCGAAACATGCCCTGACATTCGCCCCTCCCACAAGCGGGGGCGAGTGAGACCGGTACGTCTGTGGATTAGTGGTGACGGGCCAAATCGGCCGCGCCCACCATGCCGGCCGCATTGCCCAGACTGGCGAGCACGACCTCGGCCACTGGGCGATGGGCGCGCGCGGTGAGATGCGCGAGGTACGACAAACGCGTTGGCGCGAGAAGGAGTTCACCGGCGGCTGACACACCTCCCCCAATCACGAAACGACCCGGGTCAAGAACCGCGGCCAGATCGGCCAGCCCGCGACCGAGCCAACCGCCGAGATCATCGAAAGCGGCGCACGCTACCGGATCACCCGCCTGGGCAGCGGCCGTGACGTGAGCACCCTGAACCCCTTCGGGAGTGCCATCGCCAAGCGCCAACAACACCGATGCGTCGCCCCGCCGCGTGCCAGCGAGGTGGCGTGCAATTCGAACAAGGGCGTTACCACTGGCGTACTGCTCCCAGCAGCCCGAAAGTCCACAGCCGCACATCAACCCATCGGCCACTATCTGCAGGTGTCCAATTTCAGCAGCGGCACCAAACGCCCCGCGCAACGGCCGGCCGTCGACCACAATTCCGCCACCGATGCCGGTGCCCACCGTGACCATCACCTGATGTGCCTCACCGCGGCCGGCGCCAAATCGATACTCACCCCACGCTGCCGCGAGTGCATCATTCTCGACGACGACGGGCACACCGGTGTGGCGCTCGACTTGGTCTTTGAGAGGTTCATCGATCCAGCCCAAATTGGGGGCGAAGAGAACACGCGATCTGGCGCTATCGATGAAGCCAGCTGCTCCGATTCCGATCGCCTCGACCTCATAGTCGGCCGTCAGTTCAGCAACGAGGTCAACAAGTGCGGCCACTGTTGCTGCTGCGTCGCGCGTGGGAGTGGGCCGCCGGCCCGTGAGTACCAGCGTTCCGTCACTATCGACGACACCGCCAGCGAGTTTTGTTCCGCCGAGGTCGATACCCAGCGTCAGTGTCATTGCGATTCCTCATCATGGGTTCGCGAGAGCTCCTCACGCAATGCCAACATCACCGCATCAAGTGCATCACCAATGCCATCGACCATTTCCGGGGCCACAAGTCGAGCCATCGACAACAGCCGACAGACCGGGCACGATCGGCACTCTGCCGAGGCATCGTGGTCGGAGACGATCAGCGGCACGACAGGGGCAAGCGCACGTCGCGCCGCCGCCGCATGGTCGGCGGCATCATCTCGCTGGTTGGCCACGGTAGACAGGAAGGTCGCGAGCAATCCGAGCCCGCCAGCAACAGTTTCACCGAGCGCGGCCGTACGGCCATCGCGCTCAGCATCATCGGACCACTCCGGAGTTTCGCCGCCTACTGAAGTCATCGTGGTCGCCCTGTAATCGACTAACCCTCGACCCGCGCCTTGAGTCCCTTGAGCGCGGTATCGACGATGACCTTCTCGGCCTTGCGACGAATCATCCCGATCATCGGAATCGACAGGCCCACCATCAGTCGGTAGTCGACATGCGTGCGGCCATCGCCATTATCGGTCAACGCGTAGGTGCCATCCATCGCGGTGAGTACGCCACCTTCGGTGAGCTGCCACGACACGCTTTCGTTGCCGTTCCACTCATAGGCGAGCACATAACTGTCCTTGATCGGTCCGGATTCAACCGTGAACCGTGCGTCGCCAGGGCGACCGTCTTCGTACTCGGTCAGCACCTCAACACTTTTCACCCCGTCGCTCCATTCGGGGTACACGGTGAGATCGGCAATCACGTTCATGATGGTCTCGGAGTCAGCGTCGATATCGATGCTGCCGCTTGTCTCATCTGCCATGGCCCGACCTTATGCCACGAGCGGTCACCACGTCAGAGCGAATGGGGTGCGTCGTCCGCGGAAATGACCCACGTTGACCACCTCAGTGCGCCCCACTCGAGTGCGTGCTGCCAGTGGCTGATGCACGTGGCCATGAAGATGCAGTCGCGGCTGCACATCGGCGACGTACTCAAGCAGCGCGCTACTCCCCCGCTCAAAGCGGCGTGCCACCACGTCGTAGGTGATCTCTGGGATGGCTGGCGGAATGTGAGTGCACAGTACGTCGACAACACCGAGCGCCGAGACTTTGGCTGCATACTCGTCGTCGCTGAGTTCGTAGGGAGTGCGATAGGGGCTCACCAAGCCACCTCCGACAAATCCAAATCGCAGCCCGTCAATCTCCATGGTCTGACCATCGAGCACGGTCTGTCCTTCACGGAGAAACTCAGACCAGAGCGCTGGAACATCCACATTGCCGTACGTCAGTACGGCGGGAGTGGGCATTACCGCGAAGAGCCGCTCATACTGCTCGCGAATCTTGCGATGCATCACACTTCCGCGATCCTCGCCCAACTGCTCCCACAGCGTCGCGGAATGTGCCCGCGCTTCATCAAATTGACCTTCGGTACGAAGTCGGATGTACTGCTCGGTGGCGGCGGCACCGAAGAGTTCCGCGTACATTCCTTGGCTGGAATCGGCATAGTCAAGAAACAAGATGAGATCGCCCAAACAGATCAGCAGATCAGCGCCCTCACCCGCACGAGCGAGGTCATCGGACGCGTCGTGAACGTCGCTGACCACATGAACTCGCATGTCAAGCAGCGTAAGGGCCGTTGGTCAGGAGCGCGACCGGTCAGCCCACAAGTCGTCCCACGATCGCGGCACCGATCAGCAGTACGAGGATGATTCCGGCTCCAACAGCGACGCCGAGCAGCACCTTCTGAGTGCGACCGGAGAACCGACTCGATCGGCCAACCCACGGATCGTCATCTGTCGCCTTGAGTTCAATGAGCATCTGATCAACCCAGCCCTCATCGAGTTGACCGGCCGTTTCCGGTGTGGGAATCGGCGTGGGAGTCTCGGCGCTGGGTTGCACCGCAGCGACGGGCCGCACCTCATCGGCCGGTGTGACGTGCAGGGGCGTATGACACTGCGAACACCACTGGGCCGGTCGCCCGGACTCACCTGTGGGGGTCAAGGCACCACACACCGGGCACCTCGGAGGCCCCGACGGCACCGGAAATGCCCTCGGGTCGAACGGCTGACTCACTGCGCCCTCGTCGGCCGTCATCGTGCACATCCCGGCGCGCGATCACCTTCGAGTTCGTCTTTCAGCGCCCACACCTGTTTTTTCCAGCGGCAGGCCCGCTCGGCGCGCTCGCGCACGCCCCGACGCTGGGCTCGGCGCTCAGACGGGTCGACTCCCACTGGATCCAGGCGTAGATAGTGATGCACGAGAACACCATCTCCTATGGGTTCCAACCAGATTTCAACCGATCCCGCCGGGTCACCCGTCGCCGACCAGCGGATTCCGGACAGCCCGCGGTCCATGAAGACCGACAGGGTCAAATCCGGCCACCACCCTGCCCAGCGCTGCGGCTCGTGCACCACCCCAGCAATCTGTTCTGGAGTACACACGATGAACGTCTCATCGATTAGGTCCACCAGCGCCACAAGGCGATCCTGTCATCTACAGACAAGAATGGACGCCAACCCCTACCCTCATGCCACAGAGGCCCTTCCAAGGAGGATCAATGCGCGAGTACGCAACACCGGAGATTGCCCCGGCCATCACGAGCGGTGGACTCACCGATCCGATCGTCGAAAACGCCTCGACCCATCCCAATCGGGTCGTGCTCGTCAAGCGACAGGGAGCCACCTGGGTCGATGTCACCACGACGCAGTTCCTTGCCGAGGTGCAGGCCGTCGCCCGTGGACTGATCGCGTCAGGGGTGGAGCCTGGCCAGCGAATCGGCATCATGTCGCGCACGCGCTACGAGTGGACGCTCGCCGACTACTCCATCTGGTACGCCGGTGCCGTGACCGTGCCGATCTATGAGACCTCGTCGGCCGAACAGGTGCAATGGATACTGTCCGACTCGGACGCTGTGGGCGTCTTCCTTGAAAGTTCCGGACACCGCGCGGTGTTCGATGACGTGGCCGCTGAAATCCCCGATGTCACCCGCGTGTGGGAATTCGACGATGGAGCAATTAACGCCCTCAAGGAAGCAGGCGTTGGCGTCAGCGATGACGATCTTGAAGCTCGTCGCGCGAGCGTTGGACCCGACAGCATCTGCACGATCATCTACACCTCCGGCACCACTGGTCGACCCAAGGGCTGTGTGCTCACACACGCGAACTTCACCTTCGAATGCGACAACATCGTGGCCGGACTTCCCGATCTGTTCGATCGCGACGACGCGTCGACGTTGCTCTTCCTCCCCCTCGCTCACGTCTTTGGTCGAGCGATTTCACTCGGATGCATCCGCTCACGCACCAAACTGGGCTTTGCTCCCGACGTAAAGAATCTCCTCGCCGATCTCGGCGAGTTCAAGCCGTCGTTTCTTCTCTCCGTTCCGCGTGTCTTTGAAAAGGTCTTCAACAGTGCTCAACAAAAGGCCACGGCCGACGGTAAGGGCAACATCTTCGATACTGCCGCACGTACCGCCATCGACTACAGTCGCGCTCTCGATACCGGCGGCGCAGGCATCGTTCTCAAGATCAAGCACACCGTGTTTGATCGACTTGTCTACAGCAAGTTGCGCGCCGCGATGGGCGGCAACGTCAGTTGGGCCGTCAGCGGTGGAGCGCCGCTGGGTGAGCGACTCGGGCACTTCTTCCGTGGAATCGGCATCACCATTCTGGAGGGTTACGGACTCACCGAAACCTCGGCCGCATCCAACCTCAACCGCCCGAGCGCGCTGAAGATCGGAACGGTCGGCCAACCCATTCCAGGCTGCGCGATTCGCATCGGCGACGATGGCGAGGTACTCATCAAGGGCGGCTTCGTCTTCTCCGGCTATTGGAAGAACGAGGCAGCGACCAACGAGGCAATCGACGCCGAGGGCTGGTTCCACAGTGGCGACATTGGCGAAATCGACTCCGAGGGATTCCTGCGCATCACCGGGCGTAAGAAGGAACTCATCATCACCGCGGGAGGCAAGAATGTCGCACCCGCCGTGCTTGAGGACCGATTGCGCGCAAACTGGCTGGTGAGCCAATGCATGGTGGTGGGAGATAACAAGCCATTCATCGCCTGCCTCGTCACGCTGGACCCCGAGTCGGTGCCAGGGTGGCTCAAACTCAAGGGGCGCCCCGAGAACACGCCGATAGTTGATCTGACCAAGGACCCCGAGATAATTGCGGAGATTCAGTCAGCGGTCGACGAGGCGAACAAGGCGGTTTCTCACGCCGAAGCAATTCGCAAGTTCACGATCATGACTGACGACTGGACCGAGGACAACGGCATTCTCACACCCTCACTCAAGCTCAAGCGCAACGAAGTGATGGGCCGATTCGGGGATGCAGTGGAGGCCCTGTACAGCTGAAAGTGCCTTGCGCGAGACCCAGACGAGACTGACACCCGACTGACAGGGCGCCGTACCGCGCGCACTATCCACAGGGCGTCAGCGGGCGCCCGCCAATTCGTCCTAACGTTGGCCCCCGTCGCATCCAATCCAGTTGCGACGGGACCAACGGGGGAATCATGCGTCGACGTTTGTTCATCGTGCTTATCGCCTGTGCTTGTGCTGCGCTCAGCACCACCCTGCTCATGCGCAGTGTGGGCGCAGAACGCGACAATGCGCTCGCTTCAGTTCACGCAGTCAGCGTGCTCGTCGCCAGTGAACGCATCGAGTCGGGTACCACACCCGATGTCGCGCGCACATCGGTCGAGCGAAAAGAAATACCGCAATCGGCACTAGCGCCCGGTGCGCTCACCGACCTTGACTCGGTCGCGTCACTGCGCACATCGATGCTGATCCTGCCGGGCCAACAGATCGTGCCGGAAATGTGGGCACCGACAGTGCTCAGCCCACTACGACCTCCGCCGGGAATGCTTGGCATCGCCGTGCAACTCGGTGACCCTCAACGTGTCGCTGGGTTCGTCACTCCCGGATCCAAGGTCGCCCTCTTTGCCACCATCACAGCGCCGGGCGAAACAGGCCCGCGCACGCGCCTGCTGCTATCGCCCGTCACCGTTCTTGGAGTCGGCGGCTCAACGGTCACCACACACACCACGGAAACCGACGGGCAGACGAGTACCGAACAGGCTCCGGCAGCGGTGCTCACTCTGGCACTCAACGCCCGCCAGGCTGAACAGGTGGTTTTCGCGGTCACGCAGGGGCAGATCTATTTGGGGCTGCTCGGCGAGAAAGTAGCCGTTCCCACATCCGGTGGCGTCTCGGCCGCCACTGTCTTCGGTGGCGCGTCATGATCGTCACTCACCGCACTGTGATCGTCGAAACTGACACCACCATGGCGGCCGCCATCGCAACGGCCTGTCCCGAAGGCACGTCCGTGGTCGCGCGCGTCGACGCCGCCTTCGCCCAACCAGCGGGGTCCGGCGACGATGTCACGCTGGCACTGGTGATCGGCCCCTCCATTGATCTCGATGCAGCCTTGACCGCCACCGAACGACTTCGACGCGACGATCCGCGCACGGCTGTCATTCTGATTTGCCGGCGACTCGACACCTCCACCCTGGCCGCCGCACTGCGGGCCGGCGTGCACGAAGTCCTCTCGCAGCATGCACTTGCGGACTTGGCCCACGCCATTTCCCATGCCCATGCAACGCGCTCTCGAGTGAAGCGGGCCGACGACGTCCCAGTGCCGCGACGCGCCCGGGTCACCACGGTCTTCGCCGCCAAAGGCGGTGTCGGAAAGACCACGGTTTCCACATCTCTGGCATCCTCGCTCGCGGCTCGTGGCGAGAAAACAGCCCTTGTCGATCTTGATGTGGCCTTTGGCGATGTGGCCGTGACTCTCAATCTGTTTCCTGCTCGCGACATCAGTGATGCCGCGATGGTGGGTGACTCTCTCGATCTCACGACGTTGGAGTCGATGCTCACAGTGCACGCCAGTGGACTCAAGGTACTCGCAGCGCCACACGAGCCAGGTCGCTCTGAACTGATCACACCCGAATCGGTCACGCGCGTAATCGAACTACTCGCGGCCACATACGACCATGTACTCGTTGACACTCCTCCGGCGCTTGATGAGCGGGTGCTTGCGGCGATAGATACCAGTGATCTGGCTCTCTTGGTTGCCACCCTCGATGTTCCTGCGTTGAAGAATCTACGTGCCGCCCTCGACACCCTCACTCTCATCGGCGTCTCGCCCGAGCGCCAGCGAGTGCTGCTCAACCGGGCTGATGCTGAGGTTGGCGTCTCACTCGCCGACGTACCCGCAGCGCTCGGCCGGCCGGTCAGTGCCATTCTTCCTTCTTCACGCGATGTACCGGGTGCGGTGAACCGTGGCGAAGTTCTCGTCACGGCCAATCCGCGTCACCCATTCAGTGTGGCGATCGCACGAATCGCAACCGACCTCTCACGGGCAGATGACATCGAATTTCCCGCGATTTCGACACCCCCCGTCGCAGGAGCCCTCCTGCGAGATCGCTTACGTGTGGGTCCGTGGCGGCGCGCAGCAGCGACGAGCACGGCAGGTGCGGCATGAATCTGGCAGATCGCATCGCCGCTGTTCAGGCTCAGCAAACCGACCAGCGCCACTCACTCGACACCCCAACACACGTACGCATGCGAGAGTCGGTGCACGACGCCCTACTCGAAGGGCTACGCGGCCGCGATGTCATTGACCCTGAAGACTTTGCACGCGATGTGCGCAGTGCGCTCAGCGGCGCGCTCACCACCGACGACGCGTCACTACCAGCCGCGGAACGAGCCCGACTTGCGCAAGGGATTGCTGATGATCTCTTGGGACACGGCCCACTCGAACCGCTCCTTCGCGATCCCACCGTGAGCGAAATCATGGTCAACGGCGCGCACCACGTCTTTATCGAGCGACATGGTGTCGTACATCCCACCGACGTGCAATTCACCGATGAGGCACACCTGCGTCGGCTGATCGAACGCATGGTGTCGCGCGTGGGGCGCCGCGTTGACGAGTCGTCTCCCATGGTTGACGCACGGTTACCCGATGGAAGTCGAATCAATGTGATTCTTCCTCCGCTCGCACTTGACGGGCCGACTCTCACGATTCGCAAGTTTGCTTCGGACGTGCTCGGAATTAGCGACCTAGTCGGTGTCGGCACACTCACCACAGACGCCGCCGAGTTTCTTGCGGCCGCAGTGCGCGGGCGAGTCAATGTGTTGGTGTCAGGGGCGACCGGTACAGGCAAGACGACCACGCTGAATGTGTTGTCGTCATTCATCCCCAGCACTCAGCGCATCATCACCATTGAGGATGCCGCCGAACTGCGCCTTCAGCAACAGCATGTCGTGCGATTGGAGAGTCGGCCACCCAACCTGGAAGGCAAGGGTGAAGTCAGTGTGCGAGATCTCGTGCGCAATGCCTTGCGCATGCGCCCAGACCGCATCATCGTCGGCGAAGTACGCGACTCGGCGGCGCTCGACATGCTCGCGGCCATGGCGACAGGTCACGACGGGAGCATTTGCACAGTTCACGCCAGTTCACCGCGTGAGGCCCTCAGTCGCATCGAAACGATGATTCTCACCGGTGGCGCCGACCTGCCTCTCACAGCGGTACGCGAGATGGTGGTCAGCGCAATCGACCTCATCGTGCACCAGCACCGAGCCGCAGATGGCCGGCGTCGCATCACGGCGATCACCGAAGTCACCGGCCGAGAAGGTGAGGTCATCACACTTCAAGACGTGTTCGTCATCGGTAGCGACGGAATACTTCATCCCACCGGCGTGCGCCCTCGCTTCCTTGACACCTTCCTCGAGCGAGGAGACGATCTCAGCCGCGTTCACCTCATCCCTGCTGAGGCTGGCCGGAGGGATGCGGCATGACTCTCGTGCAGATCATCGAGGTCGCCGTACTCGTCGGAACGCTTGCGTGTCTCGCCTATGTCGGCGTTGATTCACTGCGCCGCGGCAACCACCGCACATCTAACGACCTCACCACCCGAATAGGCGGAGGCGCACCCGCTACGGGCGCGACCGTTCGACCGCGTACCAGCCCTGAGCGAAGTCACCCACGCGTGAGCCGGGCAACTGCGCTCGCCGACACTCTTCCACTCGTCAGTCGCTTGGGCCCGCTTCTGGAGCAATCCCAGTTGTCGCTGTCACCGAGCCAGGCCACCTGCGCCGCCGCCGGCATCGTGGGTGTCGTCACTGCGATCACCACCTGCATCGCAGGGCTGGTCGCTGCGAGCCTGGCAGCCGTGATCTGTGTGACTTCGTTCACTGCATTCATTGTGCGCAGGAGATCACAAGACAGGCGTGCCTTTCGCGAAGCACTTCCAGACACCTTGGAATTGCTTATCGGAGCGCTTTCTTCAGGGCACGCACTCACGCCTGCAGTCGAGATCGTGGCCCGCGAGACGCGCGGTCCTACCGCTCGCGAGTGGAGCCGAGCCGTTGCGGAGGCACAGCTAGGCACTGATCTTCTTGAGTCACTTGCGAGTGCCGCAACACGCATGTCCTGCGTCGAGCTCGAGTGGGCGGTCGTGGTGATGACCACGAGCCGTGAAATCGGCGGCAGCCTCAGTGAGGTGCTGCGCGCCATCATTGACACACTTCGATCGCGCGAACGCCAACGACGACGTATTCGAGCGCTGACTGCCGAAGGTCGACTCTCAGCGGTCATTCTGTGCGCGCTCCCCCTCGTCTTCACTGGCTACCTCGCCGCAGTGCGCCCTGACTATCTGGGCCCCCTCGTGTCGACACCCGCTGGTAACGCCATGACCATCACGGCCGTCACCTTGTTGATGGCTGGAATTGTCTGGATGCGGCTGCTGGTCCGAGATCAGGAGTCAGGATGACGATTCCCGCAACGGCACTCGTCTTTCTTGTTATTGCCGCCACACTCACGCTGGTCTTCGGGCTCGTGCGACCACCCTGGCGTCATTCGACTGAGCCCGATGCCCTCACGCTGCACCAACGCCTCACCGCAGGTCGAGGCCAACCTTCCGCGGCCGCAGCTCCACCCAGTCGCCCAACTCACCCCGCTCTGCGGCGCACACGTTCGTTCAGAACCTCGATCGCGCATGCCGTCCCCGAGTCACTGACCCGACCCCTTCTCGTGCACGCCGGATCTCCTCCAGCGTGGAACCACGCTCGCCTGACTGCGGCTGTCCTCACCTCAAGCGTGGTCGCAACTGTCGTCGGCGCAGGGTTGGGAGTGGTCGCCCAGATACGACCAGAGACAACGGCACTCGTCGGATTCGTGATGGGTTTCTGTATTCCTCTCGTTCGACTCCATCACCTCGGGGTACGCCGACGTGCCGCAATCGAACGCGCACTGCCCGATGCTCTTGACCTGCTGGCGCTCACCGTGAGCGCCGGGCTCGGATTCGATGCAGCCCTTGCCCGCGTCGGCGCGGGATTGCACGGACCACTCGCCGAGGAATTGCGGCGCGTGCGCCATGAGATCACGCTCGGCACCGAGCGCAATCGAGCACTCCGAGACCTCGGCGATCGAGTCGGCCTCACGTCTGTTGCCGCCTTCGCCGCCGCCATTGCCAACGCCGACCGCGTCGGGACACCTATCGCCGATGTCCTGCGAAGTCAGGCACACACTCAGCGCAGTCACCATGAGTTACGAGTTGAGGAAAAGGCACAGCGCCTACCCGTTGCCTTGGTTTTCCCACTCGTCCTGTGCATCCTGCCCGCGCTCTTCGCCGTGGTCATAGGGCCTGCCGCCCTGTCGATCATCAATGGCGGCATGCTCCCCTGACCCGTCGGAGGTGCCCGGTCGGGCGCCGCGACTCACCGATCGACCTACCGCACCTGTCCATAGGGACCAGACGGTGTCATCCTGATGGACGTGAGAACTCGGTTGCGTGGGCAGCACAGCGAACTGCCAGCGTGGAGTCGTCGCATGGTGCTGCTCTCGCGAGCCGCCGTTCTTACTCTGTGTTGGCTGATCGCCCTCGCCTCGGGAGCACTCACCGAACTCGTCATTCCCCTGCTGGCATTGACCGGTCTGGCCGGAATCATGAGCCTGCCGCTGCGTCCGACGTGGAGTGCTGTCAGCCCCATGATCGAAGCGGCATTGGCCGCTTCGGTGGTCGCGTCCGTCCCGAGCCTTCCCGACCCGCTCCTGCTGTACCTCCTCGTGCCTCCCCTTGCCGCCGGCCTTCTTCGCGGTGTCGTTGCCACACTCTTGACCTCCGCCATCACAGCCGCATCGCTGGTCATCGTTCGAGGAGTCGCCGGTTCCCTCGGCTCAGTCAGCGACCGCGCCGCTCTCATTCAGTGGGTGGGTCTCGGACTGGCAGTGGGTCTGGTTGGCGCGTGGGGCCGTTGGTCGACGCTGCGCGCAATCGCCGGAAGCAACGAATACCTCGAGGCGAACCGCCTCCTCACCCAATTGCGCGACCTCGCGCGCACTCTTCCGACCGGCTTCGATGAAATCGGAATCGCCGCATCGTTACTGACCGAACTGCGCGATGAAGTGGGGGCAGAACAGGCCATCGTGTCGGGCCTGACTGAAAGTGGTCGATTGGCACCCCTTGCCAGCGTGGGCGCTGATCGCGCGATGTGGGGTGCAGGCGCACCAACCGGTCCGTGGCAGGAGGCCCTCAACTGCGCCGGTGCTGTCACGTTCCCGCGCCGACTCGATGAGTCTGCGGGACACACCATGCTCGCGCCCCTGCAGTTGGGATCGCGTTGCATCGGGGTTGTCGGAGTGAGTCGCAGCACGGCACCCTTCAGCGACGACGAACAGCAACTCATCTCCCAACGCGTCGACGACACCGCACTTCGGCTGGACACCGGTCGATTGTTTAGCGACATGCGTGCCTGGGCCACTGTCGAAGAACGTCGCCGTCTTTCTCGCGAGATTCACGATGGCATCGCTCAGGAACTTGCGGGCCTGGGGTTCCTTGTCGACGAACTCACCCGCAGTACAACCGACGACGCCACCCGCTCAGATCTCAGTGACGTGCGGGCCGAGATCACCCGCATGGTTTCGGAATTGCGCTTGTCGATCTTCGACTTGCGCAGCCAAGTGGAGCCGAGCACCGGGCTTGGCACGGCGCTGAGTGACTACGTACGGCAGGTCGGAGCATTGGCAGGTCTTACCGTGCACCTCTTGTTAGACGAAGATGTTCGCCGCCTCGGCATCGAAACTGAAACCGAGCTGCTGCGAATCGCACAGGAAGCAATCACGAACGCACGTCGCCACGCGCAGGCACGCAATCTCTGGGTTGAGCTACGGGTCGAACCGCCGCATGCCTTTCTTCAGGTGTCCGACGACGGTATCGGGCTGGGTAGTGCACGCGATGACAGTTTCGGACTCGAGATCATGCGCGAGCGGGCCTCGCGGATCGGCGCCTCCCTTGAATTCCGCCCACGTGGTGGCGGCGGTACGGTCGTTGAGGCCGTGCTCGGTGAACTTTCCAACTCGCAATTGCACGCTCTCGAGAGGGGCAGTACGTGAGCATCACAGTTCTCATCGTCGACGACCATGACCTCATCCGTCAGGGACTACGTCGCGCATTCGAGCGAGACGGTGAATTCGAGGTGGTCGGGGAAGCCGCCACCGTCGCCGATGCCCAACGCCTCATCACTTTGGTCGAACCGCGAGTGGTGATTCTCGACGTGCGCCTCCCCGATGGCAGCGGCGCCGACCTCGCGCGCTCGGCACGGCTTGAAAACCCCGAACTCGGAATCGTCATGCTCACCATGTACGCCGGGGACGAGCAACTTTTCGAAGCGCTCGACGCAGGTGCCAGCGCTTTCGTTCCGAAGAATGCTCCGGCCGACGACGTGGTCGCGGCGGCGAGGCACGCGGCAGCATCACCGCGCGCCTTCACCGCCAGCGATCTTTCCGAGGCGATGAAACGCCGCATGTCCCCCAGTGGACCCCAACTCAGCCCGCGTGAACGAGAGGTACTTGACCTCTTGGCTGAAGGCTTGGGGGTCGCCCAGATTTCCAAGCAGTTGTACATCTCCGAATCAACGACCAAGACCCACATTTCCAAGCTTTACGACAAACTCGGAGCCGGCAACCGAGCGCAGGCACTGATGACGGCCTTGCGCCTCGGACTGCTTAAGCAGGGAGAGGCCACGATTTAGACCGTTGCCCAGCCACATCCGTCAGAGGTGAGCTAACACGTTGACGACGGCGTGCTGATCGAGGTGCAGGCTTGACTGAAGGCAGTTTTGACCTTGCCACCGAGCAGGAAGACAACTCCTGCGATAACGGCGGCAACCGCGGCAATCAGCAGTCCGTATTCGACGGCTGATGCGCCCGCATCGCGGCGAAGCGTGGTGCGAATTCGATTCATCATGGTTTCTCCCGTGGGTCGTCGCCGCCTCACGGTGAGGCTGCCGAACAAGAGTGCCGCGTCGATGTTCCACCGCGAGCCGTTCTCCACAGTTCCTGACTGTGTCGGCCACACCATCACAGAAGCGGGTGACCCGCATCCCTTCCGACAGCGCGGGGCAGTCACCCGGTCGCGGGTCGCTCTGATTGTGCCGAAAGCAACCTGCGGGCATTTGCGGATCGCAACCGAGCGAATCAGGCGCGCAGGTGACCCTCGGTTGCCCAGTTACTCAAGGCGGTTCGCCAACGCTGCACGAGGGTGCTTCGACTCAAGGACAACGAGCGCAGCGCCGCATCCACGTTCTTCTCCGAGTCGGTGGCGGGGCCGGACGCGACCTGATCGTAGAAGGCAACCAGTCCGTCGACGCCCAGCCGATCAGCAAGCCAGAGGCACAACGTCCAGGCAGCGTGATAATCGCGCGCGAGGTGTGGGTTGGCTCCATCAAAGGCATCTGACGTGGGCAAAGCGGATGGCAGGTTGCCGTTGTTCACGTCGGTGAACAAGTCGGCGGCAGCAGTCGACAGCCGCACACCACTGCCGTGGTATCCGACAAATTCGGCAATCCCCTCCTCAAGCCAGAGGGGTGTCGACGACGTACTTGCAGACCGCAGCACCACGTGGGTCGATTCGTGGCGCAGCACAATCATTCGACCCAGTGGTGGCTGCGCATCGAAAACCGATCGACTCAGCCACACTCGGTCAGCACCCGACTGGTTCTCGGCGGCAGACGTCGTCGTGACAGCGGCCACCTGCTGCAGCGCGGATTCGGGACGATCAAGGAGTCGAGCCATCATTTCCGTGTCTTCTGGTACGACCACCAGAGGTCCGCCCGTCACCTGTCGCCTGCCCAGTAGTGCGGTCACATCAGACATTGCGGCACGCTCACGTGCCGCCACTTCTTCGAGTTCATCCTGCGGGACATCACCCACGCCCAGCGCCACGACTTCACCGGCGCGAGCGATTGACAAGTCACCGGCCTCCCACGGAAGTTCGGCATTCACCGACGACTCGTTTCGCACTTTCCAGCCCGCATTCGTTGCCACCATCTGCAGCGACTCCTGCGCGAGTGAATCGGCCGAATCGACTCCCTCAATTCGATCGTGCAACACCACAGTGATCAGGCGCATTTCAGTCGAGGTGGAGGCCGACCCGCTGTCAACGATTTCATAACGCCACTGTGCCCACGGAACCACCGCAATGCGCTTCCACATGCGGCGAGCATCGCTCAGCGAGGCAGGTCGTGAACGATCGACAGTCGCGAGAAACGCGGCTTCGTTACCCGAAAGCACGGCAGCAGCCCGTGCACTCAGGGCTTCAGCGATCGCGATTGAGGCCGAATCTGACTCGGTTCGCTGATCAACTGTGGGAATGTCGCCCGCCAGCGTGCGACCGGGCACACCCGACGCTGCGGGAAGGCTAGGTGACGCATTCGAACCTGGCGACACCTGAGGCACCACCGAACAGGCCGCCACCAGACAACTCACCAGCAGGGCGCACACGAGTGCGCCAGCAGCAGAGTCGGCGCGGCGAGTCACTGCACCACGCTAACCCGAAACAGTTCGTTCAGTGTGCGGGGCGCTCGGCTGGCGCACGGTCAGACATCAACCGAAGCGGCGGGACCAGACCGGAGTCGGCCAACACGGCCAAAGCCGCCACCTCGGCAGCATCGAGATCAGTGCCGCACTCGGCGGGGTCAGCCAAGAGGAAACTGACCACACAGTCGCTACACCCCACCGGCCGGGCAGTGCACTGCGCACAGTCGATCACCAGTGACGGTTCGCCGCCAAGCTGTGACCCGGCAGCGAGGCCGCCTCCGATGGACAGCATAGGAAGGCTAAGGCTGCGGGCTTGAGACTGATCGTTCACGTGGACCTCCAGGGACCTGCGGGAGGGGACCCGCGTCGTAAATCGAACGTTAGAAGAAGGGTCTGACACTGCCGACTCCCTCCTGCGTGAATCGGCGACATTCATTTAGCGACGCCCTCACGCGCGTCGGTGCGCGCCCATGTCACACCCCACTCCTAACGTGGACGTCATGTCGGTCGCCGTGCAATCAACTCTCGACGAGTTGGGCACACCCCTGCGCGACGTCACCTTTGTTGTGGTTGACCTTGAGACCACCGGCGGTTCACCCGCTGACTGCGGAATCACTGAAATCGGTGCGGTCAAGATTCGTGGCGGCGCGGTACTAGGCGAATTTCAGACGCTGGTCAATCCTGGGGTCAGCATCGCGCCGTTCATTGCACTACTCACCGGCATCACTGACGCGATGCTCGTCGAAGCCCCGCCGCTACGTTCCGCCCTGCCCGCCTTCCTCGAATTCGCACACGGTTGCGTGCTCGTCGCTCACAACGCACCATTCGATATCGGCTTTCTGCGTGCTGGCTGCGAATCCCTTGATATTCCGTGGCCCACCTTCAGCGTTCTCGACACCGCACGCATCGCTCGTGCCACGCTGCCGCGCGATGAAGTTGCCAATTGCAAACTCGCCACGCTGGCCGCGCACTTTCACGCCACCACGAGCCCTACTCACCGGGCCCTCGACGACGCGCGCGCAACGGTTGATGTGTTGCATGCGCTCCTCGAACGACTCGGTCGCCTCGGTGTGCAATCACTTGAAGAACTCAGCGGAGTCACCCGTCGCGTCTCCAGCGCACAGCGCAACAAGCGTCATCTTGCCGACAATCTGCCCGACTCCCCCGGTGTCTACCTTTTCCGAGACCACAGTGGGCGCGTGCTCTACGTCGGAAAGTCACGGCGGGTCCGATCCCGCGTGCGTTCGTACTTCACGGCCAGCGAAACGCGGCGACGGATGACCGAGATGATCGCGATCACCGATCGGGTTGATGCCATCGCCTGTTCCAGCGATCTCGAGGCGTGCGTTCGCGAATTGCGCCTGATCGTTGAGCATCGACCTGCCTACAACCGCCGCTCCAAGAATCCTGAGCGCGTGGTTTGGCTCAAACTCACCACCGATGCATTTCCTCGACTGTCCCTCGTGCGAGGTTGTCGCGACGACTCCGATCGCGGCGCCGCCTATCTCGGACCCTTTAACTCACGCTCATCAGCCGAGCTCGCCACCGAGGCCCTTCTACAGGCCATTCCGCTTCGCACCTGCACCACTCGCATTTCTCCGCGCAGCCCCCAGGGATCAGCGTGCGCACTTGCCGACATGGGTCGTTGTGGCGCTCCGTGTACCGGGCAGCAGTCCACCGACGACTACGCCGTCCTTGCCGATCTCGCGCGTCACGCCATCACCGTCGACCCTCGGCCGGTTGTTGAAGCGGTGCAGCAACGGCTCACCCAGCTCGTCGCCGATGAACGCTTCGAAGATGCGGCCGTGTGGCGTGATCGACTCTCGTCATTCATTCGAGGAGCCGCCCGATTCCAACGACTTGCGTCGCTGCGCTCACTTGATCAGATCGTGGCGGCCGCCCCCACCGACGATCGAGGGTGGCAGATTCACATCATCCGAAACGCGCGATTGGTCGCCGCTGGCACCGCCGCGCGTGGAGCCGATCCCCATTCCCTCATTGAGGCGCTGCTCCTCACCGCCGATCAGCCCGCGATGCCGCCCGATGATGGTGCGGCAGTCGAAGAGGCTGAAATGTTGCTGCGTTGGCTGGAAGCACCCGGAACTCGACTCGTACACCTTTCCGGTGACTGGTGCTCCCCTGCCCTAGGCGCTGGCGGCCTCGTACAGCAGGTAGTCGTCACTCCCACGCGAGATCCTGAGCAGATGCTCGGGCGCCCCACCACCGGATGGAGCACCGTTTCTCGCCCAATCGCCACGTATCGTTCCAACGCCTGACGGCGAACAGTTCCACACTCAACTGAATCAGACGCACCTGGTGCTCAGGAAACCGCAGTGCTTAGGAAACCGCAGTGCTCAGGAAACCGCAGTGCTCAGGAAACCGTCGCCACCTGCGTTGACAGAACGCTCCACCTGTCGAGCAGATCGGCCGCGGCACCCGATGCCATGGCATCGAAAGAACGCACGAGGTGCTCGGCCACTCGGGAGTTCAGATCACCTGTGATCGGTTCACCTCGGGCCGCCGAATCTGCGACCAGAGCGGTTGCAGCATTCAAGGCCACAGCATCGCGAACCGCCGCAAGAGTCCCCTCGGTACTTCCAGACAGCACATCTCGCGCAATGCGCGCGTTGTAGGCGGCGTCGCCACCGCGCAGGGCAGCCGCGTCCGGCACCGCGATCCCCAACGCCTGCGCGTCAATGCGCCCATCCACCACTGACTCATCACCGCGGGTCGCATCCCACACCTGGGTCACACCGTGAGTAGTCACTTCGTCGATTCCGTCGGCGCCCCGCACCACCAACGTGCGCTGACCGGACTGCGCCAACACGGTCGCCATCACTGAACCAAGGCGCTCGTCCGCGCAGCCAATGAGCGCGGCCGCGGGTGACGCCGGGTTAGCAAGCGGACCGAGCACATTGAAGACAGTCGGAATTCCGATTTCACGGCGAGTGGGAGCCGCATGTCTCATCGCCGGGTGAAAGCGAGGCGCGAAGCAGAATCCGATTCCGAGGGAGTCCACACACTCAACGACGCCAGCCGGACCGAGATCGATGGCAACGCCGAGTGCCTCCAACACATCGGCCGATCCGCACTGCGAACTTGCCGCACGATTTCCGTGCTTCACAACACGTGCACCGGCCGCAGCCGCCACGACAGCTGCCATGGTGGAGATGTTGACCATATGCGCCTGATCTCCACCGGTACCCACGATGTCGAGTGCGGGTCGCGTCACGGTAATGCGCACGGCGTGGTCCAACATCGTTTCGACCAGGCCACCTACTTCGGCCGCGTCTTCACCTTTCGCACGAAGCGCCACAATAAAAGCCGCCATCTGCGACGGCGAGGCGTTTCCTTCCATCACTTGCGCCATGGCCCATGCAGCACTTGAACGCGTGAGGTGCCGCCCCGCGAGGAGTGCGGTCAGAATCTCAGGCCACGAATCGCCCTGCGGAACGGGAATGGGCTCAGACATGAGTTGAGGCGGGCGCGAAATCAGGCAGTCGCGACGGCAACGCGACTGCGCAGAAGCGAGGCAGCGGCCTCGGAAAGAACAGCGGGGTCAAGCGGATGCGGCACCACACCGTCAGCCCGAGACCACGTGGCTAGCCACGCGTCCTGAGGGCGACCGGTCAGCACCAAAACCGGCGGGCACTTGAACACTTCGTCCTTGAGCGCCCGACACACGCCCATGCCACCGGCGGGGGTGGCTTCGCCATCGAGGATGGCCAAGTCAATACCGCCCTCTGCCATGCGTCGCGCGACCACTGGCTCGGTCGCAACTTCGATGTACTCAACACGAGGAAGTTCGGGGGCGGGACGACGTCCTAGAGCCGCGATCACCTGCGCGCGGCAGTTGGCGTCGCTGCTATACAGGAGGACCGTGAGCGGTCGAGTCGAAGAAGCCACAGCACGATCGTACCCGCCAACCAGCCACGGGTGAGGCGGGGCACGTCAGGAGCGGCTCGCCCCGGATGCGAACCTACGGGAGCGCCCGAGCGAAAATCGCATTAGGCTCACCTTGTTGTTCCCGACGAGCAGTTCCCGACGAAAGGCACCAGACTTATGACCCTCAAGGGCACCCAGACTCACAAGAACCTCAATGACGCATTCGCCGGCGAGTCACAGGCGAACCGCCGCTACCTCTACTTCGCCCGGGTGGCCCGCCAGGCCGGACTCGACGATGTGGCCGAACTCTTCGAAGAGACCGCGAATGGCGAAACCGGACACGCATTCGGTCACCTCGAGTACCTGGTGGCTGGCGAAGCGGGCGACCCGGCAACCGGTGAACCGATTGGCGACACCGAGGCGAACCTCGCCTCGGCTGTTGCTGGCGAGACCTACGAGTTCACCGCCATGTACCCCGGCTTCGCCAAGACCGCCAAGGACGAGGGCTTCGAGGAGATCGCCGACTGGATGGCCACTCTCGCTCGCGCTGAGAAGACCCACGCCGGACGGTTCCAGAAGGCACTCGACGGCGTACGCGGCGTCAACGCCTGATCGCACGCCTAGGCACGCCATGCTGCGGGGACCACACCGGTCCCCGCAGCATGTGTTTTGAGTTCGCGCTACACGCGCCTCATGACAAACCCCACGAACAATCGCATGAACGCATGCAGGCACAACCCGCAAGACCACGCAGTGCCACACCGCCGAATCACCACGCTAGGGAGTTCGCCATGCCAACCCCGCGCACGCTGTCTCGAGAGTCACTGATCCTTGACCCCGCGATTTATCTCGCGGAGATTCGGCCCACGCTTCGCGCTCGAATGATTCCCCTGCGCGCAGCTCGTCGCATCCAACTGGGTGACTCTCTCGCACTTGAGTTCGAAAACGCCGACACGCTTCTCTACCAAGTGCAGGAAATGCTGTTGGTAGAGGGGGTAGTCGACGCTGCCGGCGTCGATCTCGAGCTCGAGGTTTATTCGCGTCTGCTTCCCACACCACATTCACTCTGCGCCACCCTGTTCATCGAGGCTGACGACGTCGCCACGGTGAAAGAAGAACTTCTGGTTCTCACCGGAATCCAGCACCTCATCCGCCTCGAGATCACGACGCCCGACCACGGAATTCTCACCTGTGATGGAGTCGAAGTTCCGGGTCTGGATGAGTCTGGCCCCAGCGAGGTCACCCACGCGGTCCACTTCCTGAGGTTCACCTTCAGCGACGCTGCCCGCGACGCATTCCGCGATCCCGCGGTGCCAGTTGAACTCGTCGTCGATCACCCGGCCTACGCCGCATCGACTGCCATCTCGGGCGAACTTCGCCTCAGTCTCCTAGCCGATCTCAGCCACGGTAGTTGAGGGCCAAAAGTCCCCACTCGAAAGCGACGTTCACGCCCTCATGTCACGGGCTCAACACCCGCAGCAAGACACACCGAATCAGTACGTCACCCCGACTGTCGAGACGGTCATTCATCTGCCAGAATGCGGGGGTGGCGACAGCGACAGCAATTGACCAAGGCCGGGCTCATGCCCCGGCCAACCGACCCAACCTCGTGGCGGTCGGCACCATCGTCTGGCTCTCCAGCGAACTGATGTTCTTCGCGGCATTGTTCGCGATGTACCTCACCAGCAAATCGGTGAATCCCGAGGTCTGGGCCGAGCAATCTCCGCTGCTGAACCTCAGGTTTGCTGCGGTCAACACCACGATTCTGGTGCTCTCGAGTGTGACCTGTCAGTTGGGCGTCTTCGCTGCAGAACGCGGCGATGTTCACAAGCTCCGTGTGTGGTTCACGATCACGCTGCTCATGGGTACAACCTTCGTGTTGGGTCAGGTCTACGAATACATCGGCTTGATCAGGGAGGGCGTCACACTCCCCGGATCTCCGTTCGGCTCGGTCTTCTACCTCACCACCGGTTTCCACGGTCTTCACGTGACCTTTGGTCTCGTGGCCTTCCTGTTCATTCTCGTCCGCACCTATTACGTCAAGCGCTTCAACCACCAGCAGGCCACAGCAGCGATTGTGGTGTCGTACTACTGGCACTTCGTTGACGTTGTGTGGGTGGGTCTGTTCACGATGATCTACCTGATCCACTGATCGCCAACCGTCGAACACCGCACGCTGACGCACAATGAACCACTCGGAAACGAACCACTCGGAAACGAACCACTTGGAAATGAACCACTTGAGTCGAGAGAGGTCATAGTGAACTCCATGGCAGCCCGCAGGAGGCACCCGGCGACACTCGTCGTGATGCTGCTGCTCGGCCTGCTCGCCACGGGCGCCATTTACGCCGCGGTCGACTCGGGCACCTCAGCACAGGCAGCAGACCAAAAGTGGTCCGAAACCCAAGTTGAGACCGGTAAAAAGCTCTTCGCTGAAGGGTGCTCCAGTTGCCACGGTCTCGGCGGCCAAGGTTCGTCGATCGCGCCGACCCTGATCGGTGCAGGCTCGGCGGCCGTTGACTTCCAGGTCAGCACCGGTCGCATGCCGCTGGCGGCTCCGGGGTCACAGGCCCCGGTCAAGGGGGTCATCTACAGTCAGGCCGAAATCGACGCCATGGCCGCGTGGGTCGCCTCGCTCGCCCCCGGCCCGGCAGTTCCAAGTGACGCCATGCTCGACACCTCCAAGGCTGATTTGGCCATGGGTGGCGAACTCTTCCGCACCAACTGCGCCCAATGCCACAGCTTTGCCGGCAAGGGCGGCGCACTCAGTGACGGTACGGCCGCCCCCACGCTGATGAACGCAACACCGCGTCAGATTTACACCGCCATGGTCACAGGCCCGGCCAGCATGCCGGTGTTCAGCAATGCCACTCTCACGATCGAAGACAAGCAGTCGATCATCAAGTGGATCAGCAGCCTGCAGGCCAACGACAACCCCGGCGGTCTTTCCCTGAGCCGACTAGGCCCCGTAACTGAAGGTCTGTTCGTCTGGGTGATCGGCCTCGGAGCGCTCATCATCGTCGCGATCTGGATCGGAGTGAAGGCCAAGTGAGCGACATCGCCACCCCCGGAACCACAGCGGACGAGCACGGCCACGACTTGGGCGACCTCGAGCTCCCCAACGGTCGGCCTGCTCCTGCGCCACTCCCCCACGAGCCACGCCGTGCCGACGTCGACCCCAAGGCTGCCCGCCGGGCCGAGCGTCAAGTATCCACGATGTTCATTGTGGCCAGCCTGCTTGTCCTCGCATTCCTCGCGGCGTACATCGGCATCGACAAGAACGTTGTCATTGCCCTTCCTGTGATCGGCACGATGAGCGCGAGCAACCTTGCTCTCGGTCTCACCCTCGGACTTGCTCTCTTCCTCATTGGTGCTGGCGCCATTCACTGGGCCAAGAAGTTGATGCCCGATATTGAGGTCGTTCAAGAGCGTCACATTCTCGAAAGCAGCCCCACCGACCGCGAAGAGGCGATCAGCGTCTTCCAAGCAGGGGCTACGGAGTCGGGCTTCGGATCACGCAAGATCATCAGGCGCAGCCTGATTACCTCCCTTGTCCTTCTCCCACTGCCCCTCGTGATCATCCTGCGCGACATGTGGGTCACACCATCAGACTCACCCAGTCCGAACGAGTTGCTATCGGAAACCATCTGGACCGAGGGCGAGCGCATCGTCACCGATGGCTCCTACCGGCCGATTCGTCCCGAGGACATCCCCGTGGGTGGTCTGGTCAACGTGGTGCCGGCAAGCCTCGAGAAGGTCGAGGAAGCCGAAGGCACACTGAACGCACGAGCCAAGGCTGCCTCCATCTTGGTGCGCATGACTCCTGCCGAAATTCGTTCACAACAGGGCGGTTCGGCCGAAGAGCCGTGGGACGTTCAAGGCATCCTCGCCTTCTCCAAGATTTGCACGCACGTCGGCTGCCCAATCTCGCTTTACCAGCAGCGCACTCACCAGTTGCTGTGTCCCTGCCACCAAAGTACGTTTGACTTGGCCGACTCGGCGAAGGTCGTGTTCGGCCCGGCTGCTCGGCGCATGCCGCAACTTCCGATCACTGTTGACTCTGAGGGCTACCTCGTGGCGCGCAGTGATTTTCAAGAGCATGTCGGACCGAGTTTCTGGGAGCAGGGAGCATCATGAGTGCTGTTGTGAAGGCCGGGGGCGCTCTCGCCGAGTACACCGACGAGCGCTTGGGCATTGCGCCGTTTATGAAGCGCAGTCTCAACAAGGTCTTCCCCGACCACTGGTCGTTCATGCTGGGCGAAATCGCTCTGTACAGCTTCATCATCTTGCTACTGTCGGGCACCTACCTCACTCTGTGGTTCAAGCCCTCAATGACCGAGATCGTCTACAACGGCTCGTACGTTCCACTCGATGGTGTCAAGATGTCCGAGGCCTACGCCTCAACGCTGAACATCTCGTTCGACGTACGCGGCGGCCTGCTGATGCGCCAGATCCACCACTGGGCTGCCCTGTTCTTCCTCGTCGCGATGACGGTCCACATGCTGCGGGTGTTCTTCACAGGAGCCTTCCGCAAGCCGCGTGAACTCAACTGGGTGATGGGCGCGGGCCTGCTCACGCTCGGCATCCTCGAGGGATTCGCGGGTTACTCGCTTCCCGATGACCTGCTGTCCGGAACCGGACTGCGCATCGCTGAGGGCATTGTGCTCGCAATTCCGATCCTCGGAACGTGGCTGTCATTCCTGCTCTTCAACGGCGAGTTCCCCGGCCTTGACTTCATTCCACGCTTGTACACCGTGCACGTGCTACTGATCCCAGGCATCATCTTGGCTTTGGTCACCGTGCACCTGATGCTGGTGTGGCACCAAAAGCACACCCAGTACCCCGGACCCGGCCGCACCGAGAAGAACGTCGTGGGCTTCCCACTGCTTCCTGTGTACATGGCCAAGGCCGGCGGATTCTTCTTCGTCGTATTCGGTGTCACCACTCTCATGGCGGCCATTATCACCATCAACCCGATTTGGGCGTTCGGGCCGTACACCCCCGACCAAGTGTCAGCGGGTTCACAGCCCGACTGGTACATGGGCTGGCTCGACGGCGCGGTTCGTATTACGCCCAACTGGGAATGGAATATCGGCAATTACAGCATCTCGTGGAATATCTTCCTGCCCGCTGTGGTGTTGGCAGGCGCGATCTTCACGGCACTGGGCGCCTACCCCTTCATCGAACGTTGGGCGACAGGCGACAACCGCGAGCACCACATTCTCGACCGGCCTCGAAATGCCCCCACCCGCACTGCACTGGGTGTGATGGCGATCGGCTTCTACGGAATGCTGTGGATCTCGGGCGGAAACGACATCATCGCCACGACCTTCGACTTGTCGATCAACACCATCACCTACGTGTTGCGCGTAGCAGTCTTCGTCGTGCCGCCTATCATTTTCATCATCACCAAGCGCATCTGCCTCTCGCTGCAGCGCCGCGACCACGACAAGTTGCTGCACGGCATTGAGAGCGGCAATATCCTGCGCACGCCTGAGGGTGAGTTCATCGAAATTCACCTACCCCTCGGCGACAAGGAGAAGGCCAAGATCCTGGGCAAGGTCGACCACGTGCCCATCGCCCTCGAGTCAGGTGTCGATGAGAACGGCGTGGCCAACCCCAAGGGGCGCACCGCCCGACTCCGTGCCAAGTTCTCGCACTGGTTCTACGGTGACAACGTGTACCTACCGACCGCCGCCGAGATTGAGGCCGCTGAGGCGCACGCTGCTCACGACTACCACGAGCAGCACGCCGTCATCGACGACTTCCGCGGCTTGGAAATCACCTCAGAGCCTGTCCTACACTCCCCCGCCATCGGTGGCCACGAGTCCAACCCGCACCAGCACTGAGCCCTGTGTTCTGAGCCCTGTGGGGCATGTTTCCCCGACGAGCTCGGACCCACGCACGCCTACGTTCGGGCTGTCGCTGACTGCTGGCGGTTGTTCGGTGAGGTCCAAGCCGACGAGACGACCCTCAAGGCGCTACGCGCCACGATGGGCAAACACCCGTGAATTCCCTCACCTGAGCTCCCCTGAGTCTCCTGCGGGCCTCACAGTGGCTTCGCTCGTGGGATGTGCGGACTTAACCGAGTACGACCAGCGTTCTTTACTCTGGGCATGCGCGGTGTGGGACTCATGGAGCGACCACCATGACGCGATTCGGGCGATGCTGCCCGCCCTGAACTAGCAGCGGCGCTACAACGAGGTGGTCGTGATTTCGCCGGCCTGGGAGTCCTTGAGCCAATCGGCCCATGTCACGTTCCAGACGGTGATCCCGTTATCTCCGGTGCCCATCTGCTTGTCGTTGCCGACGTACTCGTACACGTCGCCCAAGTTACTGATTCCGTATAGCCACGCTGCGTTCTCGGTGCTCATTCCGGTGCAGCCATGGCTGACGTTGTCGTAGCCCTGCGAGCCCTCAGACCACGGGGCAGCGTGTAGGAATTCGCCGGACCACGTCAGGCGCATCGCGTACTCGACGTTCAGTCGGTAGTACTCGGGGCTTGTCGGGTCGGTGCCGCCCGTCGCAGCGTCCATGATGCGGTTGCGTTCCTTGGTCAAGACGACTTTCACGCCAGAGCGACTCTCGAACCCAGGCTTACCCGTCGTGATTGGAATCGTGCGGATGACCTTGCCATTTTGGCGCACCACCAACGTGTGCTTGCGCATGTTCACCAAACCGACGATGGAATCGTACGTCGTGAAGGTGTAAGTGTGGTTGCGGTCTCCCCAGATTCCCGGAGACATCTGCACCCCGACGAGTTGGGCCGTGATCTCGATCTGAGTGTTGCCGGGCCAGTAGGTCTTGGGTCGGAATTGTGCCTGCGTATCAGACAGCCATCTCCAGGCGCCCACAATTGGCTTACTGGTCGACACAATGAGGCTCTTTTCAACCTCTGCCTTGTT
Source organism: Actinomycetota bacterium (assembly GCA_026393115.1). Classification (GTDB taxonomy): domain Bacteria; phylum Actinomycetota; class Actinomycetes; order S36-B12; family CAIYMF01; genus CAIYMF01. Next base: position 40,270 of record JAPLAU010000013.1, on the reverse strand, counting down.
TTCGACGGGGTCATCAAAGGTCAGCGTGATAGGAATTCCGACGCCAAAGGTACTGTCCGGGGAAGGATCAACACCAGCAATTCCCGACGTGTGTTCAGGAACCAAGGTGCGTACCTGCTGCCGAGTGCTCGTGGTAAGCCCCTCGCGGTCAACGGCCGTGACGGCAACCACGTACTTGGTGCCATATCCGATGAGCTGATCCTGGGCTACCCAACTGCGATTGTCGGTACTGAGCGTGCCCTTGACCGGGCTGCCCGTTGCATTGACCACCTTGACCGACGTAATGAGTCCCTTGTCAGCGACAACCTTCATCGCCGAACCCGGCACCACCGCCGTGTCGCCCAGCGCAGGCGTGAAGGTGAGTTTGGCAGATGATTTGGGTGCGATGGGAGCGCTCGACGACAGTGACACGTCGGTGAGTCCGCTCGCGAAGTCGTTCGTGGCACCGCATGCAGTGAGGGGCATCGCCGCAGCGGCGATTCCGACGACGACCAGAAGACGCCCCCGCGTGAACCCCGACGCTCTGGGGAACCGCTCCATCATGTACCTCGCCCGTCTTCCTGCATTGATGTCACCGACAATGGTCCGAACCCACTTCGAATGACTTCATGGTACGTGTCGGTGACCCATAGTGACGAACGGTGGCACCCAGATGGGCGTGTCGCTTACAGGGTCCTGACATGGCCCCGAGGTGGATGAGCTGTGTCAGACTCCCCTCGTGACCTCCGACGACTGCGATTTCGACCTCAGCGATGACGACCTTCGCGCAGCCCGCACCGTCAAGTGGGCCATAACACCCGCACCGCAAGTCGCGGCCTGGGTCGCCGAACTCGATGTGCGGCCGTGCCCGGTCGTTCTGCAAGCAGTTCAGGACGCCGTTTCGCGCGGGAGTTTCGGGTACTCCCCCTTCGACTCCCTCACCGGCCTTCCACAGGCCACCGCCGCATTCCAAGCGGCGCGATTCGGCTGGGAGGTCGATTCCGACCTTGTGGTGGGGTGCGGTGACGTGATGTCAGGCGTTGGTTTGGCACTGGATTACCTCTGCGAACCGGGTCCGGTCATCGTCCCCGTGCCGGCCTACCCGCCCATGCTCGGCATCCTGCCCTTGAGCGGACGCAGCGCCGTGCCGGTGGAATTCACCAAAAGCGACAATGCGCCCGCCTGCCTTGATCTTGACGCGATCGATCACGCCCTCGGCCACGGTGCGCGCACGGTGTTGTTGACTGCGCCCCACAACCCGTTGGGCCTTGTGTTCGGTCCCGAGGAATTGATGGCCCTGCGGGATGTGGTGAACCACCACGGAGCGCGTGTGATCAGCGACGAGATCCACTCCCCCCTCGTTCTTGCCGGCGCCAGGCACACACCGTATGGCTCGCTTCCCGACACGGCGCATCACACCACAACCGTTACTGCGGCCTCCAAAGCATGGAACATTCCCGGACTCAAGTGCGCGCAAGTGATTGCCGGAAACGCCGCAGACGCCGCCACGTTGCGCTCCCTGCCATACATCGCCAACCATGGCACCTCACCCCTGGGAGTGGCGGCGACTCTGGCCGCCTACCGCGACGGTGGACCGTGGCTCGACAACGTGCTGGTGCATCTTGATCGCCAACGCACATTGCTGGACGAACTGATGGCCACGCACCTGGCACATCTGCCCTATACCCGCATTGAGGCAACCTACCTGGTGTGGATTGATGTGCGGCCCGCCGAAGTGGCCGATCCGGTACTAGCAGCGAGGGCGGCCGGCATTGAGGTCAGCGCAGGAGCAGATTTCGGCGCCGGATTCGAGGGGTTCGCGCGGCTGAATATTGGAACCTCCGCTGAACGACTCACGCGCATCGTGGCCGCGCTCGGATCCGCATGGCGATAGTCACATGGCTGCCCTTGGGGCGTGTGAACGCGCTAGGAGCGCGCTTGGGTGCCCCCGATGGCGTTCAGGGGGTTGTGAGGAGAGGCACGTGTACTAGTCGACGTCGACGTACGGCGGACGCAGGTACTCGAACACCATGCCGATTGCTGCGAACACCAGCGTGCAGAACCCGAACAGGATCAACCACCAGGTAAGGAATGCAACGCCCAGAGCAGTTGCCATAGCACCCAGACCCACCACGAGCGGCCACCACGAGTGGGGGCTGAAGAACCCGTAGTCGGGGTCGGCTTCGCTGATTTCGGCGTCGAAGCGATCTTCGGGACGAACTCCCACTCGCTTGCCGGTGAAGAGCGTATAGAAGCCCACTAGGCCGGCCAACCCAGCGGTGAGGGTCAGCGCGGTCGTTCCCACGATTTCTCCGGTGATGAGCCAGTAGACGGTGGCAACAAGCGCGTAGAAGAACGCGCCGCATGCGAAGAGCCAGCCTTCAATCTTCATGCGCCACTCGCCTGCTCGGTCGCAGCCGCCAACTCAGGGTGATCAAGACCGGCAAGTTCGGGGTGGTGCAGATCGAACGCAGGGCGCTCGCTGCGGATAGGAGGCAACTTCACGAAGTTGTGACGCGGAGGCGGGCAACTCGTGGCCCACTCCAACGAACCTCCCCAGCCCCACGGGTCGTCAACGGTGACCAGGGGCGCATGCCGCCAGGTCTTGTAGACGTTCCACAAGAAGACCAGTGTCGACGCACCGAGCACGAAGGAGAACGCCGTCGAAATCTGGTTAAGCGTGGTAAATCCGTCGGACTCGGCATAGTCGGCGTAACGTCGCGGCATTCCCTCAGCGCCCAGCCAGTGCTGCACCAGGAAGGTGCCCTGGAAGCTGATGAACACAAGCCAGAACTGCAACTTGCCCAGTCGCTCGTCGAGCATCCGGCCGGTCCACTTAGGCCACCAGAAGTAGAAGCCCGCAAACATCATGAATACCACCGTGCCGAACACCACGTAGTGGAAGTGGGCGACCACGAAGTATGAGTCGCTCACCTGAAAGTCAATCGGTGGGTTAGCGAGCAGAATTCCGGTGAGACCACCGAACAGGAAGGTCACCATGAATCCAATTGTCCACAGCATTGGAGTGTCGAAAGTCAGACTCCCCCGCCACATCGTGCCAATCCAGTTGAAGAACTTCACGCCAGTCGGCACGGCAATCAACATCGTCATGAAGGCAAAGAACGGCAAGTTCACCGCACCGGTGACGTACATGTGGTGGGCCCAGACAGCCACAGATAGGCCCGCGATCGCAATGGTGGCGAAGACCAAACCTTTGTAGCCAAAGATGGGCTTGCGACTGAACACCGGAAGGATTTCGCTGGCGACGCCGAAGAACGGAAGCGCCAAAATGTAGACCTCAGGGTGACCGAAGAACCAGAACAGGTGCTGCCAGAGCAGTGCGCCCCCATTGGACGCCTCGAAGACAAGGGACCCGAATTTGCGGTCAACCTCCAGAACCACGAGCGCCGCGGCAAGCACCGGGAAGGCCATGAGCACTAGGACGCTGGTGAGCAGGACGGTCCACGTGAAGATCGGCATCCGGAACATCGTCATGCCCGGTGCGCGCATGCAGTAGATGGTCGTGATGAAGTTGACGCCACCGAGAATCGTGCCGACACCACCCATTGCGAAGCCCATGATCCACAGGTCAGCTCCGACCTGAGGGGTATTGACCGCGTTCGATAACGGCGCATAGAGGAACCAGCCGAATGAAGCCGCTCCGCCAGGGGTGACGAAACTGATCATGACCGTGATGCCACCGAGCACATAGAGCCAGTAACCCACCATGTTCAAACGGGGGAAGGCCACATCGGGGGCACCGATCTGAAGCGGCATGACCGCGTTGGCAAAGGCCACGAACAACGGGGTGGCAAAGAGCAGCAGCAGGATTGAGCCATGCATCGTAAACAACTGGTTGTACTGCTCATTGGTGAGAACCTGCTGACCGGGCTGAGCAAGCTCAGCACGAATCAGCATGGCCATTGAGCCACCGATCATGAAGAAGATGAAGGACGTGATGAAGTACATGTACGCGATCGTCTTGTGGTCAGTGCTCGTGACCCACTTGACGAAGGTGCGTCCGAAACGCTGTTGACGTGGTGCGCGCGGTGCGGGCTCTGCCACCGTAGTGATGGTGGGACGATCGCCGAGGGTTGTCATTCCGTCGCTCCCGCATCGTTGGTTCGGCCGGTTTCAATCATCCCGCTCTGCCCCTTCGCCTTGAGTGAGGCGATCCATGCTTCAAATTCAGCCTTGGGCACTACCCGGACTGTGAAGAGCATCTGCGAATGGTCAACCCCACAGAGTTCGGCGCAACGACCTGCGTAGACGCCAATCTTGTTAGGCGTGACCTCAAAAACGTTCTTGCGGCCGGGGAAAACGTCCATCTTGTAGAGGAACGAGGGAATCCAGAAGGAGTGGATCACGTCCGGCGAGGTCAGTTCGAACTTCACTTTTTCGTCAACCGGAAGAACAAGTTCAGAACGGTGCTCAGGGGTTCCGATCGAGTACGCGCCCTGATCGATGTAATTGAAGGCCCAATTCCACTTGAAACCCACAACATTGACAGTGAGCGCCTGGTCGTTGGTGACCTTCTGAATCTCAGCCTGATCACGGGCTGTGAAGTAGAACATCGTCATGATCATGATCAGCGGAGCGACCGTGTAGAGCATCTCGATGGGCAGGTTGTACTTGGTCTGCTCAGGCACCTCGTTGCCACGACGGCGGAACGCGATGATCGCGATGATGATCAGGCCCCACACAAGGGCGCCGACGATCAGAGCCGCAACCCACGACAACTGCCACTGTTGCAAGATGATCGGCGCCTGCTCGGTAGCGGGCGCGGGGAATCCGCCGCGCTGCCAGGCTTCAATTTCCGACTGCGAACAGCCGGTTGCCACCAGTGCTACCAGTGCCAAAGCACCGGCGAGGCCGACAACTCGACGGGGACGCAGGCGCCCTGATGCTGGACGCGTCTGCCGATCAACGGAGGGGGTGCTCACGCGCATGTCCTCAGGGGCGGTCAGTGGTCCGCGAGTGCGGTCCGGCACGGGTCAGACACTAGCGCAGAACCTCCCGTTCAGGGAGCCTCGGGTAGGGGTAGCGTCGTGTCTATGTCGAAGGACGTTCAGTGCCTGCTCGACACCTCGCGTGGGGGGCCGCTTAGCCCCGCGGCAATGCACAGTCTGACGCTCTGCGGTAGTGCCGGATGGAGCGATCCGAGCGGGGCCTCCTCGCAGTCGCGGAGAGCCAGTGACCTCCTTTCCGCAGCACACGATTCGTTGGCCAGCCGATTGGCTCCGATCACCCCCGCGACTGTACTGATCCGACCAGGTGGGGGGCATGCACTCGCCGACGGACTCGCCGGACTACTCGCGGGAGTGAGCACTCCCGAAGCCACCGCAACCTTGGTCGTGACTGCCATTGATCACTCGGCCACTCTGCGAGTTGCTCGGTGGTGGCGCAGTCAGGGGCATCCGACCATCACCGTCGGAGTCGATGCCCTAGGTCATATCGATGCCGCGGCGCTGCTCGAAGCAGCGCTGGGTTCGGGGCCAACGGTGGTATGTCTGCAATTGGCCAACGGAGAGGTTGGAACCCTGCAGGATGTCGAACCAATTCTTGAACAGCTCTCGACTGCCGGAGTGCCGACGCTGCTCGATGCCACCGCAAGCGCCGGCCGCATTTCCATTCCGGGCGGCTGGTCGGTGCTCGCTGCAGACGCGGTGTCCTGGGGCGGCCCCCGAGGCACCGGAGTGCTGATGGTCGCTGCTGGATCCCCGTGGCGATTGTCCGAACCAGCGATTGCCAATGAGCAGCCCGTCGCACTCATCGTGGCCGCGGCGAGTGCACTCGAGGCCGCCGAAGCTGAGCGGGCAGTCGAGTCAGACCGGGCGTGGGGGCAGATCGCCCGCATTCGCGACCATGTTCAGCGCCACGTTGCAGACGTGGTCGTCGCTGGCGATCCTGATCGCCGACTTCCTCACGCGCTCACCCTCTCGGCGCTCTACGTTGGCGGTGAGTCACTTGTGCGGACCCTTGATGAACGAGGAGTCAGCGTCGGCAGCGGTTCGGCCTGCGCGAGCGATTCGGGAGAGCCGAGTCACGTGCTCGCCGCCATGGGGGTCCTGACCGGCGGAAACGTGCGCCTCTGCCTTCCACTGGGTTGCCCCGACGACGCCATTGAACTGTTCCTCACGCAGTTTCCACCGGCGCTTGCCGCGTTGCGCCAAGCGGAGCCCGTTGCGACCGTAGGCGGTGGCGTGGCCCCGCCACATCCCACGGTGCAAGATGGCGCTATGGACGACTGGGCAGAACCTCAAGCGTGGTACGACGAACGAGGCAATCGGTGCCCGGCACCTGTCATTGCTTTGGCTCGCGCGGTGTTTGCGCGTCCACCCGGAACTGTCGTCGCTGTGATGGCCTCCGACCCCGCGGCCGAGACCGACATTCCAGCGTGGTGCCGGCTTCGCGGCGCGGAGTACCTCGGCACACGTCCACCTCGCGACGGCGGAGAAGGACTGGCCTACCTCGTGCGCACTCCGCTCGAGTAGTAGGGCTCGAGCAGTAGGGCTCGAGTAATAGGGCTCGAGTAATAGGGCTCGAGTAATAGGGCTCGAGTAGTAGGGACTATCGCCTACACCGCACCCACTGCTTCCTCTCACGCCGCAGTTCCCTCGGCGACATGCGCCGGTGAGCCGGTGAGCCGGTGAGCCGCGACTATCCACCGAGGGCAGGTGCCAACTCGACAGCGCGCGCGACGCGCAACAGGTACTCGTGTCGCCGAATCTCGATCACTCCGAGGCTTGCCAGATGGTCCGAGCGCCATTGCACGTCGAGGAGTCGACCCTCCTGCGGCACCCCGGTGCGCAATTCGGTGACCAGGCGCACGAGCGCGACCTTGGATGCGTCGCGGGCGTGGTGGAACATCGACTCTCCGGCGAACAGTCCGCCGACCTCAATGCCGTAGAGGCCGCCGACGAGTTGATCGCCCTCCCACACTTCCACTGAATGCGCCCAGCCCATCCGATGCAAGCGCCCATACGCATCGCGAATCGGCTGATCGATCCAGCCAAGTGGCCTAGTGGGATCACCGCACTCACGCACGACCTCGTCGAACGCAACGTCAACGGTGGTGCGATAACGACGATACGACTTGGCCAGGGATCGCGTCACTCGCAATTGATCAAGTGGCAAGATTCCGCGGGGATCGGGTGACCACCAGCCAATAGGTCCACCCGGTTCAGTCGGCATCGGGAACAGCCCCCGGCTGTAGGCGTCAACGAGGGTCTCAGGCTCAAGATCGGCTCCCACCCCGATAACTTCCTCACCATCGGGCGCCTCCCTTGGATCGGGCAGCATCCACCGCGACGGACCTAGGGGCTGCATGACAGGGCTTACTGCTGGGGGCCAGCCAGATGCGGCGCTACGTCAGCGGCAGCCTCCGAGCCGTAGGCGTCGGCCAGTCGCGTCAGGAAGTGCTGCTGCGCCAGTTGATATTCCTGAGTACCGACTGTCTCGATGACGTACGTTGCCAGCATCGAGCCCACCTGCGCGGAGCGTTCGTGCGTGAGCCCCCATGCAATTCCGGCCAAGAAGCCTGCCCGGAACGCGTCGCCCACTCCGGTCGGATCAGCCTTGCGCTCCTCTTCAGGGCAGGTCACATGCAGCGACTGAGCACCGTGCTGGTCGATGCGAGCTCCATTCTTGCCGAGGGTGGTGATCTGCACCCCCACACGATCGAGCACCTCGGCGGAGGACCAGCCCGTCTTTTGCGCAATCAAGGCTGACTCGTACTCGTTGGTGAACAGGTAAGCCGCGCCTTCAATCAACTCCCGGATCTGCGGACCCTCCATCCGTGCCAACTGCTGGGACGGATCGGCTGCAAAGGGGAACCCGCGGAATCGACACTCTTCGGTGTGCCGCACCATCGCGTCAGGATCGTTGGCTCCAATGAGTACGAGATCAAGGCCACCCACCCGCTCGGCCAGTGGCGCGAGTTCGATTTCACGGGCCTCGCTCATCGCGCCTGGGTAGAACGAAGCGATTTGGTTCTGCTCGGAGTCAGTCGTGCAAATGAAACGCGCGGTGTGCCGCACTTCGCTGACGTGCACCGATTCGGTGTCGACTCCATGGCGCTCAAGCCACGAGCGGTAATCGGCAAAGTCAGGTCCGACGGCTCCGACGAGGATCGGCCGTAGGCCAAGGCAGCCCATTCCGAATGCGATGTTGGGCGCCACTCCCCCGCGACGAATCTCGAGATCGTCGACTAGGAAGGACAACGACACCTTGTCGAGTTGGTCAGCGATCAGCGAGTCGGCAAAACGGCCGGGGAAACGCATCAAGTGGTCAGTGGCAATTGACCCGGTGATAGCGATCTTCACGACAAACTCCTACGGCCGTAGTTCAAGGACCGTGCAAGGTTATCGGGCGCCGTGTTGTGTGCTGTGACCAGTCAAAGCCAGGTCGTGATTTCGATAGCACTGTGTCAGTTCTGAGCACTGTGTCAGCTCTGCCTTCGAACTGACGCGTCGCTTTAGTTGAAGGAGTCACCACACGCGCACGAACCCGTGGCGTTGGGGTTGTCGATGGTGAAACCCTGCTTCTCGATCGTGTCCACGAAGTCGATCACCGCACCCGTGAGGTACGGGGCACTCATCCGGTCGGTAACAACGTCGACGCCGTCGAAGGTCATGACGACATCACCGTCGAGTGAGCGGTCGTCAAAGAAGAGTTGGTAGCGCAGCCCCGAGCAACCACCAGGCTGCACGGCAACTCGCAGGGTCAGGTCGTCGCGACCTTCCTGGTCGAGCAGCGCGCGCACCTTCGACGACGCGACATCAGTGAGCGCGATGCCATCGGCGGTGGGGGCGCTGGTCAGGTCGGTGCTGGTGGTGTCAGCGGTCATCAGATGATCTCCTGCTCGGGTGGCGTGCGGATCGGACGATTCGAAGTCGTTCGGCTATGTCTGTTGTGATGTCTGTTGTGACGTCTGCTTTGACGAACTGTGGTCATGGATAAACGTTCATCTGACGCAACGTCGTCCGAGCGACGCCTATTCCAGTGTACTGGCGCTTCCAGTGTACTGGCGGCTTGGCCGACTGGCACCATGTGCGCCACGCGGCACCCCTCAAGCGCCGCCCCAGGTACCTGCAGCGCGCTCCGCGAGGTCGGCGAGGAGTCCCGCGTGATTGATCGGGGCAGCCGAATCTCCGCTGATCTGCGCCACATCGAGGGGGCGATCAACCACGCCGAAGGCGGCGCTCACCCCGATGGCGGCATACTCGCGACGGCCAACGTCGACCCTGCCGGCGAGAACGACCACGGGCCTACCCTGCTCCAGCGCTGCCGCTGCAACTCCGCTGACCACTTTGCCCCGCAAGGATTGCCAGTCGAAGGAGCCCTCGCCAGTCACCACGACGTCAGCAGCCGCGATGTGGTCGCGTAAGCCGACCTGCTCGAGCACCGTGGCAATGCCAGGAACCCGGGTACCACCTAAAGCAAGGAGAGCGAACCCCAAGCCCCCTGCCGCTCCGGCACCCAGCGCAACCGCCGGGTCACGACCGTCGGGTCGCCGACCCACGGCAACCGACACCGCGGCCACCGCTTGCTCCAACGCATCGAGCTCGACGGGCAGCACCCGACTGGGGTCAGCGAACTTTTGGGCCCCGAAGCCGTGGGCGGCACCCCGCGCACCGAGCAGTGGGCTGTCGACATCGGAGGCAACGATCAGGTCGACCCCGTCGACAAGCCGTCGCGCTGGTTCGAGGTCGAAGGTCGTCACAACTCCCACCGCACCACCACCACCGAGCATGGCGTTGGAAACGTCGTCGCCGGCAGCATTACGAGCGATTGCTCCGAGCCGCACCAGCATTCCAGCGCCGGCGTCACACACTGACGATCCGCCGAGCCCCACGATGATGCGCTCGGCCCCCGCATCAACGGCAGCCCGCACGAGGTCACCCATCCCCGCACTGGTCGTGCGGCCCGGATCGCGTTGCTCACGCGGCACCAGATGAAGGCCCACTGCTTGCGCCGACTCGATGTAGGCCGTGGTGTCGACCAAGAGGAACTGTGCGGCCACCGGCTCACCGAGCGGTCCGGTCACGGTGACATCGATCAACCGTCCCCCGCGTGAAGCTTCAATGACATCAACGAATCCCGGGCCGCCGTCGGAGAGCGGCACCTGAACAATGACGTCATCGGGGCACCGTCGAAGCCATCCGTCGGCCATCGCGCCCGCCGCTTCCACAGCCGACAGAGTTCCGGTGAAGGAGTCAGGAGCGATCATGACGCGCACGACGCAACCGTAGCGTGACACACTGAGCCCTATGTCTGAGGCGTTTACCGAGCCCGCACCTACCCCGCTCGCACTGCTGCTCCTAGGCCGCGATTCCGACACCGCGAGCGAACGCGGCGTGTCATGTCCCGGTGACCTACCGCCACCCAGTGACGCAGACCTTGTTGCTCGTGCTGCCACAGCGAAGGCCGCACTCGGTGATCGCGTCTTCATCCTCGGTCACCACTACCAGCGTGATGAAGTCATCGCGTTTGCTGACGTGACGGGCGACTCCTTCAAGTTGGCGCAGCAGGCAGCGGCCCATCCCGAGGCCGACTACATCGTCTTCTGCGGAGTGCACTTCATGGCCGAAAGCGCCGATATCCTCACCTCCGATACCCAGCACGTGGTGCTGCCCGATATGGCCGCCGGCTGCTCGATGGCCGACATGGCAGCGGCGGGTCAGGTCGACGACTGCTGGCGGCGACTTGAAGCGGCCGGCGTTGCTGATGTCACCGTTCCCATCACCTACATGAATTCAACCGCGGCGATCAAGGCATTCACCGGTGCACACGGTGGCACCGTGTGCACGTCAAGCAATGCCAAACGCGCCATGGAATGGGGGTTCGAACAGGGCGAGAAGATTCTGTTCCTTCCCGATCAGCATCTCGGCCGCAATACCGCAGTATTCGATCTTGGCCTCAACCTTGATGACTGCGTTCTCTACGACCCGCACAAGCCTGGTGGTGGCCTCACTGACGAACAGTTGCGCAACGCGCGAGTCATTTTGTGGAGAGGTCACTGCTCCGTGCACGGCCGCTTCACTGTCGATTCCGTCACCGAAGTACGCGAACGTATTCCCGGCGTCACGGTGATGGTGCACCCCGAATGTCAGCACGAAGTAGTGACAGCCGCTGATCGCGTTGGTTCGACCGAGCAGATCATTGCCGCCGTCGACGCAGCCGACCCCGGCACGAGTTGGGCACTGGGCACCGAACTCAACCTCGTTCGTCGACTCGCTCTCGCGCACCCTGACAAGCAGGTGGCATTCCTTGACCGTGCGGTGTGTTATTGCTCCACGATGAACCGCATCGACCTTCCCCACTTGGTGTGGGCACTAGAGCACTTGGTCGAGGGACAGGTCGTCAACCGCATCACCGTCGACTCCGACACGGCTCACTGGGCGCGCGTGGCACTTGAACGCATGTTGGCGCTGCCCGGAACCCCCGCTGCGCCGGCGTCACACGACTGACGCGTCCTCACAAGCCGCGTCATTCACGCGCCGTACTGCACGTTCTGTGCACGCCCATCACGCGCGTGCACCTCATTCACGCGCCGTCGCGACCGCGCAGTCGATCCGTTTCACGTCGTTCGCGCTTGGTGGGCCGGCCCGACCCTCGCTCGCGAACTACCGTCTGCTCTCGTTCTTCGCGTGGTGGAGGTGGTGGCGTGCGATCGTCATACTGCAGCACGGCGAGCGCTGCGCTGGTGCGTTTGGTGATGAGACCCGTAACCACCACGATTCGCTCGCCACCACGTGTGAACGCGCGCACGCTATCGCCAGTACGCACGAGGTGTGCGGGCTTGACACTGACTCCGTTCACCTTGAGGTGACCGGCGCGGCAGGCCGCCGTTGCGGCAGATCGTGTTGGGAACAGGCGCACCGCCCATGCCCACGCATCCACTCGCGCGGATTCGACGAGAGCAGGCGCTGTCATCAGTACTCGAACGCGTTACTCGCCCGCGGGCTTGTCCTCGATCGCCGCCGGTGCAGCACTGGCAGCAATTTCACCCTTGAGCTTGGCAAGGTCATCTTCGACCTGATTGGTACTGGCCATGCGCTCAAGTTCAATGGTGATGCTGTCCTTAGACGTTCCCGTGGGGTCATCAAGCGCGCCTGATGCCATCAGCTCATCGAGGGCCGTTGCTCGCGCCTGCATTGACTGCGTCTTGTCCTGAGCACGCTGAATCGCTTCGCCGACATTGCCCAATTCCGAGGAGATTCCAGTGAACGCTTCGTTGATACGCGTCTGCGCCTCGGCAGCACTGTAAGTGGCCTTGATCGTTTCCTTCTGAGTGCGGAAGGCCTCGACCTTGGCCTGCAGCGCCTGGCTTGCGGCAGTAAGTTTTTCCTCTTGCGACTGAAGGTCGGCGAGCTGAACCTGAAGGTCAGCAATCTGTACCTGAATGCCGCTGCGGCGCATGAGCGCTTCGCGGGCGAGGTCTTCGCGACCACCTGCGAGCGCCGCCTTCGCCTGCGACTCGAGCTTGTTGGCCTGTCCGTCGAGTGACTGAATCTGCAATTCGAGGCGCTTGCGTGAGGTGGCAACGTCAGCCACTCCGCGGCGAACCTTCTGTAGCAATTCAAGTTGCTTCTCGTACGAATAGTCGAGGGTCTGCCGCGGGTCTTCAGCCTTGTCGAGCATGGCATTCGTCTTGGCGCCGAAGATGATCTTGATGCGGTCCCACACACCCATGGACTGTCCCCTTTCGCAGCGGCGCCGCCGGATGCGGCCAACCGTGACCACGCCGCAATCTTGCGAGGTGGTCCGACAGTCACCTTACGCGGTCAAGGCGCGCCGAGGGAGACCCAGCACCGATCCCCTAGGCTGTGGCTCATGTTCGGACGCAAGGGCAAAGACTCAGCAGAGCAGGTCATCGAGCCTGCCGCTGTGGTCAAACCCGATGGCAAAGGTCGGCCCACTCCTACGAGGAAAGAGGCCGAAGCCGCCCGCAAAGCGTCGATCAAGGTGCCGTCCGATCCCAAGGAAGCCAAGAAGGCGATGCGCGACCGCGATCGTGATGCCCGCGCAGCCGACCGCGCCGCGCTCATGGCCGGCGACGAGCGCCGCCTGCCTGCGCGCGACTCAGGTGCAGCACGATCAATGATCCGCAATTCGGTCGATGGCCGTCGCTCAGTCGGAGAGATCTTCATCCCCGTTGCCATCCTCGTGCTGCTTTCGGGGTTTCTACGCAACGAGTTGATCATCAAGATCACGTATTACGTGTGGGTGGTGATGCTCGCCCTCGTCGTACTCGACGTCATTTGGATCATCATCCAACTTCGCAAGAAGGCCAAGGATGAACTGCCCGACACCTCGCTCAAGGCTGGTGACTACCTCTACGGAGTCATGCGTTCACTGACCTTGCGTCGACTGCGCGTTCCGCCGCCCAAATTCCGATCGGGAGGTCGCCCCGTCGAACCCAAGGCGCCCAAAGTACCCAAAGAACCCAAGGCGCCCAAAGGTTCGTAGTTCGGTTCGTAGTTCAGTTTCGTAGTTTGTTTCTACGCGCCCGCACACGTGCCGGCAGTTCACCCTCCTCACATGCGGCACGAGCAAGCGAGCACTACGCTCAACGCATGGAACATCGACACCTTGGCCGCAGCGGCCTCCTCGTCAGCGAACTCATCTACGGCAACTGGATCACTCACGGTTCACAGGTCGAAGAAGATGCCGCACGCGCATGCGTCAATGCCTCACTCGATGCCGGTATCACCACCTTCGATACTGCTGATGTCTATGCCGGAACTCGCGCCGAAGAAGTACTCGGCCGCGCGCTCAAGGGCCAGCGCCGCGAGGGACTGGAAATCCTGACCAAGGTGTACTGGCCGACCGGTCCTGGCGTCAACGACCGAGGACTTTCGCGCAAACACATCATGGAGAGCATCAACGGATCACTGCGCCGCCTTCAAACCGACTACGTCGATCTCTACCAAGCGCACCGGTACGACTATGCCACTCCCCTGGAAGAAACGTTGCGCGCATTCGACGACCTCGTTCGCCAGGGCAAGGTTCTTTACGTCGGAGTGTCCGAATGGCGTGCGGAGGAAATCCGGGCCGCCGTTGAGTTGGCCGAGCAGATGGGATTCGACCGCTTGGTGTCGAGTCAGCCGCAGTACTCCATGCTCTGGCGAGTGATTGAGGCCGAGGTCGTGCCGACGAGTATTGAACTTGGTCTCGGACAGATCGTCTGGTCGCCGCTTGCTCAGGGAGTTCTGACCGGCAAGTACCTTCCGGGGGCGACGCACCCCGAAGGCAGCCGCGCCACCACCGAAGACGGTGACCGATTCATGACGCGCCTGTTGGCCGATGAGGTGCTGAAGGCCGTACAAAAGTTGCAGCCCATTGCCAGTGACCTCGGTATGTCGATGGCGCAACTTGCCTTGGCATGGGTGCTGTCGAAGCCGGGCATTTCCGCGGCGATTATTGGCGCAACTAAACCCGAGCAGGTTATCGACAATGTGCGGGCCGCCGGTGTGACGCTTGACGCCGAGACGTTGACACTCATCGATCAGGCACTAGGCAATGTTGTGATTACCGATCCCGTTGAGACGAAGTCGCCGCCCACGCGTCCCTAGTTCGGATCGGCGGGGTGCAGGTTCATCCCCGCGTACACGACCCGATCGCCTTCCAGAAGTGTCACGGAATCGACACCGTGGTCAAGCAGTTCACGCCACGTCTCACCGATCCACGATTCGGCGTCAGCCTGAGTCGGGAAGGTCGGGGAAGGGTCAGCGGTGCATTCCGCTGCACTGTTGTATTGCCAGGTCCAAGACACAACGCTGATGTTACGCGCTTGCTGTTGGGAGTCCCATGGCTGGTCCGATCACTGTCTGATGTCACCAGAACTTCCCACACAGGTGTAAGCGCCCCGGTTCACGCACCTGTCTCGGCAGTCGCCTGTCTGCAGTAACATCCCCGTACTGAGTTGAGCATTCACCCCGAGGAGCATCCGATGAATCCCACACCCGCTGACGAGGGCATCGCACCCGAGGCGCCTTCTGACGCAACCCCCTCAACCCGCTCCAAGCGGCGAACCCGCCGCCTGAGCATCATCGGTGCCCTCGCCCTGATACTCATCGCGGGCGCCGTGCTAGTCGGAATCAAATCCACCGGCGCCAGATCCGGGGCAATCAATATTTCCAGTATCAGTTGCCTTTATCCGGCCAGTACAGGCGCGCATGCTGAAAACGAACTCCGCTGGAATGACACCACCGATACTACCGGCGGAGATTTCTTCGTCAGATATACAAACAGCACCGTTGCGCCTCTGAAGTGGAATGGCCATCACGTACCCGGATGGGCTGCAGCGACCATGTTCACCACGGATAGCGGCTACCCCACGGCACATGTCAAAAGTCTAGATGGGCTCGCACACACCGCATGGCAATTCGATATCACCTACAAAGCGCCGGGAGCCACCACGTACGCGGCCTACGGTGGTCGAACCTGCTGACGTGCACTTGTTCGTCCGCGCGCTGCAACCCCGCACGCGGACGCCGACCTCTCGACCTGCGGCACCCCACGGCAACGCTGTGACCAAGCCGGCACTGGACCCGCAGCACCGAAAGTGATTGACTGGAGTCGCACCATGAAGACACACAATTGAACAAAGGTTCCGAGATCCAGGGGAAGCCGGTCTAAGTCCGGCGCTGACCCGCAACCGTAGGTTGACTGCCCGTGGCAGCCAACGAGCCGGAGCACCTGGCGGAACCATTTTTAGCTCCCCTACACCGTCGAGGTCTACGGGGCGGAGCACAAGTCACGGCACCCCCGTGACGTCCGCCCCCCGCAGCGCATGCACATCGCGCTCGGGGGTTTGTTCGTCTAGGGGCTAGTGGCTTGCCGTCGCGTGGCGCACATGGAGGTTTCGCGTGACCCAGTACCGCCGCATCATCCTGATTCCATTGCTCGTCCTCGCGACGATGCTGGGCGGTGCCCTACTCGCGGCCCCGGCCCAGGCAGATACCTACTACCGCTACTGGACCTACTGGAGTGGCAGTTCTTCCACGTGGACTTTTGCCGCCACCTCACCTGACACCTACGTTCCAGCCGATGGTGCAGTAGACGGGTGGCGTTTTGACGTCGCCCCGGAGTCTGGAAACGCGCGCGCTCCTCGCATCGGGCCGGACTTCACCACCATCTGCGGCTCGACCGCGGCGGTCGCCGGAAGCAAGCGAGTGGCTGTCGTCATCGATGACGGTGCTGCGGAGGATGCGCCCGAGGGGTCGACCCCCAGCGCACCGACGGTTGCCTGTGCCGTGGTTCCGACCAGCGCTAACAGCCTGCAGACTCTGGCAGCCGTTGCGACCGAACGTCTCGACAAGACGCTGCTCTGCGCGATTGATGGTTACCCGGCTACCGGCTGTGGCGATCAGATCTCGCTCACGTCGCCTCCCCCAACGGCGGAAGCGACGTTCCCAGTGCCAGTTCCGTCGTCATTAGCAGCAGTCGCCCCCGCATCAACGCAGACGGCCAGTTCAACACCGTGGGGCACCATCATCGGCGGGCTCGCGATCATCGTTCTCATCGTGATCGCCGTGGTGCTTTCACGCAGGCGCCGCGCATGACCTACACGGCGCCGGTAACGGGGACGACGAGCACACCTGTGCTCCCGTCCTCGCGGCGTCGTGCGCCCATGAGTCAGCCTCGGTGGTTGCATCCAGGCGCTTGGTGGGTGTGGGCACTCGGGATGGCGGTAGCCGCCACTCGCACGACTAATCCCCTGCTGCTACTGCTCATCCTCGGCGTGGTTTGGATCGTCGTGAACGCTCGTCGACCCGATGCACCCTGGGCCCGTTCGTTCGACGCGTTCCTTCGACTCGGAGCCATGGTCATCGTCATTCGGATGGCGTTTCAAGTGTTGTTCGGAGCGCGTCTGGGCACCACGATGCTTCTGGGCCTTCCCTCACTTCCACTTCCGGATTGGATGGCGGGAGTTCGCGTCGGAGGAGACATCACGCTCGAGTCGATGATGACCGGTTTCTACGACGGCCTTCGCCTTGCGGTTCTACTCATCTGCGTCGGCGCCGCCAACTCACTGGCGTCACCCGCGAGGTTGCTCAAGAGCGTGCCAGCAGCTCTCTATGAAGTTGGCGTGGCTTTGGTGATTGCCCTGACATTCGCACCAATGCTGGTCAGCGATATCCAACGCGTGCGTGAGGCACAACGGCTACGCGGACGCGCGACGAGGGGGCTGCGCGGTGTCGCGTCGGCTGCACTTCCAGTGTTCGAAGGCGCACTTGATCGCAGCATTACTCTGGCCGCCGCGATGGATTCGCGCGGCTACGGACGCACCGCTCCCGTCTCGGTGGCACGCCGTCGTTCAACCGCGCTGCTGCTACTGGGAGGGCTGGTCGCGATCACGATCGGCGCCTACGGAGTGGTGGCGGAAGGATCTCCCCTTGTCGTAGGAGTTCCGTTAGCGGTGGTGGGCATCATCGCGGCCGCCCTATCGTTGCGCCTCGCTGGCGCGCGATCGATCCGCACCCGCTACCGACCTGACCCATGGCGGTGGCAGGAATGGCTTGTCAGCGCGAGCGGCATCATTCCCGCGATCGTGGTTGGGGCGGCGTCGGCCGCCGCCTGGTCCGGGATGGTGCCGAGCATCGTCCCGCCATCGTGGCCCGACCTTCCCTTACTTCCCGCAGTCGCCGTGCTCATCGGAACATTGCCAGCAATTGCGGCACCACCACTGCCGCGCCCCCGAGCCGTGACCTCAGCGCCACCGGCACGTGTGCCCTCAACTACAGGAGATGTGGCCGCATGATTCGGTTCGACAACGTCAGTGTTGTCTACGACGGCGAGACGGTTCCCGTATTGCGCAACGTCACGCTGCACGTTCCCGAGGGTGAGTTGGTTCTGGTCGTCGGTCGCACAGGAAGTGGAAAGTCAACGCTACTGCGCGCGGTGAACGGATTGGTTCCGCACTTCACCGGTGGAACGCTGA
Organism: Actinomycetota bacterium; assembly: GCA_026393115.1. Classification (GTDB taxonomy): domain Bacteria; phylum Actinomycetota; class Actinomycetes; order S36-B12; family CAIYMF01; genus CAIYMF01. The sequence goes on along the minus strand of JAPLAU010000013.1, from coordinate 22,341 downwards.
CCGGCCGGGTCACCGTCGACGGTCGCGACACCCGTGATCACCTACCACGCGATCTCGCCGATGTCGTGGGTGTTGTTCCGCAGGATCCGTCGAGCGCCTTTGTTACCGACATCGTCGAAGACGAATTGGCCTACGGAATGGAAAGCCTGGGGTTGGCACCGGATGTGATGCGCCGACGAGTCGAGGAAACCCTTGATCTGCTTGGCCTCACCGAGTTGCGCGATCGCGCGCTGCAGTCCTTGTCCGGAGGCCAACGACAGCGAGTGGCGATTGGCGCAGTGCTGACCACGCACCCGAAGGTACTGGTACTTGATGAGCCGACCTCTGCGCTTGACCCTGGCGCAGCCGAGGAAGTGCTCGCGGCACTCCAGCGACTCGTACACGACCTAGGTGTCACCGTTCTTCTGGCCGAACACCGACTCGAACGCGTGGTGCAATATGCCGATCGCATCGTGCTGGTACCCGGCAACGGCGAACCGCTGGTGTCGGGTCGCCCTGCCGACGTGATGATCGACGCTCCCGTAGCACCGCCGGTTGTTGAGCTGGGGCGTATTGCCGGCTGGTCACCGCTACCACTGTCTGTTCGCGATGCCCGTCGTGCCGCTGATGAACTACGGCGATCACTGGTGGGACTTCGACCTCCACTGCGAGCCGTTCCCGATGCCACCGCGATTCCGGTTGCCACGATGCGTTCGGTACGCGTGGGATTCGGTCACGTGCAGGCCTTGGCCGGTGTCGATATTGATGTCACCGCAGGAGAAGTGGTGGCGCTGATGGGACGTAACGGCGCCGGGAAATCAACTTTGCTCGGCTCACTCGTCGGACTGCACCGACCCAGCGCAGGAACAGTGCGGGTGGCGGGCGACGACCCCTACACGCTTCGGGGACCGGAGTTGGTGCGCCATGTCGGACTCGTTCCGCAGGATCCGCGCGATCTGCTGTGCAGCGATCGAGTCAGTGATGAGTGTCGGGCCGGCGATGCCGATGCGCACGCAGTTCCGGGCACTACGCGAGCATTACTCGCGCTCCTGTCCCCCGATATTGATGACTCAACGCACCCACGCGATCTTTCGGAAGGTCAGCGCTTGACGCTCGCACTTGCTGTGGTGCTTGCCGCTGAACCTCCACTCGTGCTTCTCGACGAGCCCACACGTGGCCTTGACTACCCTGGAAAAGAACAGCTCGTTATCACCTTGCAAGGACTCGCCGCCCGCGGACATGCCGTCGTGATGGCAACCCACGATGTTGAACTCGCGGCTGCTGTGGCAACGCGAGTGGTCGTTCTCGCCGACGGAGAAGTCGTGGCCGACGGCCCGATGGCCGACGTGGTCGTGGGATCGCCGATGTTCGCTCCGCAGGTTGCCAAAGTCATGGCTCCGGAGCGTTGGCTCACCGTCGGTGAAATTGAACGTGAGATCGAGCGAGGACGGGAATTGGCATGAGTCTCACCGTCGAACGCGGAACTTCCGGGTCGCCATCAGGTGGCGCATCAGCCAATGGCCGTCGGATTCACGCGATTCGACCGCGCGCACGCACCATCACCACGCTGATCCTCGTCACGCTGATCTCGTTGGTGGCATTCGGGTGGCCGCTTATCGCCGCCCCGGGGTCTGATGCGGTCGCGCATTCTGGCGATGCACCGTGGGTTTTCGCGCTTCTCCTCCCGCTGTTGATTGCTCTCGTGTGGGCCGAACTCGGCGACGGTGGAGTCGACGCGAAGGCACTCGCCGTGCTCGGAGTCTTGGCTGCCGTCGGCACCGCGCTGCGACCGCTGGGCGGCGGAATTGCCGGTCTCGAACCGGTGTGGGTACTGATCATTCTGGGCGGCCGCGCGCTCGGTCCTGCATTCGGATTCACCCTCGGTTCGGTGACGCTCATTTCATCGGCACTCATCACCGGTGGCGTGGGCCCGTGGCTTCCATTTCAGATGATCGCCGCAGGCTGGGTGGGACTCGGCGCAGGGTTGCTCCCCCGTACCACCCCAAAGAACACACCCGGTGCCGCGACCAACACCAGCGCCGGGTTGTTACCGCGCGCACGATCACGATCACGAGCCCAACGTACTGAAATCGTCATGTTGTGCGCTTATGCGTTCGTCGCGTGCATCGCCTACGGGTTCTGCATGAATCTGTGGTTCTGGCCATTCAGCGGTGGACTCGCCCCTCAACTCGCCTACGTTCCGGGCGCACCACTACTTGACAATCTTCAGCACTGGCTGGTCTTTGGGGCCGCGACGAGTTTGGGATACGACATTCCTCGAGCAATACTCACGGTCGTTCTCATTGCACTTGCGGGAGGTCCGATTCTGGCCGCATTGCGTCGTTCGACCCGACGTGCTTCCTTCGGTGCTGTCGGTCGATTTGAGGATGCAGCGTGAGAGTTCTGCTGCTTGGCACCGGCGCTGCTGACGGCTGGCCGCAACCGTTTTGTCGATGCGCTTCGTGCGCATATGCGCGATCCGAGGGCATCGTCCGGGCACGAAGTGGAGTGCTGGTTGATGACTGCGTGCTCATTGATCCGTCGCCGGACGTCACCGTTGCCGCCGCTCACGCAGGAGTGGCACTCGATACCGCGCGCACGATTCTGATCGGGCACAGCCATTTCGATCATCTTGATCCATCAATATTCCTTGCGCGTGAATGGGTCACCAAGCAGTGCGCGCTCGGACCACTCGTCGTGCACGGCCCCTCGTCGGCATTGGCACAGATTCGACCGTGGATCAACCCCGCCCGGCTTTCGTCCGGCGACATTGCCCTTCACGAAGTAGTGATCGGCGCCGACATCACACTGCCCAGCGGACATTCGGCGCGCGCACTTCCTGCCGAGCACGGTCTGGGTGCGAACGGATGGCCCACGTCCGGACAGCACAGTGGTGAAAGCGCTCACAGCGACATGCCCGAGGCAGTTCTGTGGGAAGTCACGTCGGCAGATGGGCAACGACTGCTGCACGCAACCGACACGGGCCCACTTCCAGCAAGCACGCGCGGGCTCATGCGGCCCCTTGATGTCCTGCTCGTTGAGGAAACCTTCGGTGACACACTCGATCACGGCACAGCGCACCTTGATCTCGATACTCTGCCCCACCTGCTCGCCGATCTGCGAGCCGACGGCATCGTGCATGACCTCACCGAGGTCGTCGCCATCCACCTTTCGCATCACAATCCCCCCGAGCCTGAACTCACCCGCCGGCTCACGGCATGGGGTACCCGGCCAGGACGCGATGGTGAGGTGATCAACGTGTCCGTAGCAACAGAATCTGTCGAGCCTCGAACTCAACGTGTACTCATCACTGGCGGCGCGAGGTCCGGTAAGAGTCGTGAGGCCGAGCGAATGGTCGCGTCGCACGCGAAAGTGACATACGTTGCGACGGCGGCGCCCCGTGGGGACGACGCGGAGTGGGACGACCGCGTCGCTGTGCATCAGGGGCGTAGGCCCTCGACGTGGACGACGATTGAGACAGCGGATCTGGTGTCGGTCCTGGCCGCGGCCTCGGCCCATGACGCAGTGCTCATTGACTGCCTCACGCTCTGGGCTTCGCGCATCATCGATGAGAGCGAGACCTGGGACACCCCGTCACAGGCTCGTGTCGTGGTTCGTGAGCGTGCTCGTGAACTCGCATCAGCGCTCGCCCACGCTCGCGGAACTATCGTGCTGGTCACTAATGAGGTGGGGTCGGGAATCATGCCTGTGAATGCCGCCGCCCGCCTCTTCGCCGACGTATTGGGTGACGTGAACGCGATCATTAGCCGCGAGTGTGACGAGGTCTTTCTCGCCGTTGCCGGCCGTGTCATTCCAATGCACTCGGCACTCAGTGCACACGTACCCGACCGCCAGGAGTCGCTCTCGTGATCAACTGGCCACTCGTCGAACCCAAAGACGTCACTCCGCTCATTGAATTACCTGATGACAACGCCCGTGAACAAGCGCGTGCGCGTCAATTGATACTCACCAAGCCCGCGGGTTCACTGGGACGCCTCGAAGACGTATCAATCTGGTTGTCAGGAGTGCAGGGGATTTGCCCACCACGAGCACTTGATGACGTGCGAGTCATCGTGATCGCTGGCGACCACGGGATAGCGCGCACCGCTTCAACGTCCGCGTACCCGCCGGAAGTAACTGCTCAAATGGTGTTGAACTTCCTCGCTGGTCGCGCGGCGGTCAACGTCCTCGCGCGTAACGCCGGTGCCACGGTGCGCGTTCTTGACCTGTCAGTCGACGTGGATCCGTCGTTCTACGCCGAAGCCATTGATGCCGAAGCAGTCGATGCGCTGGTGCGTTACCGGATACGCAGAAGTAGCAACTCCCTCGATCGCGAGGATGCGCTCACCTACGAGGATTCGCTCGCAGCATTCTCAGCGGGGATTGCTATTGCCAACGAAGAGATCGATTCAGGCGCCGACCTGCTGATCGTCGGCGACATGGGCATCGGAAACACGACGCCTGCGGCAGTGTTGGTCGGACTGCTCACGAAAGTAGACGCCGCCACCGTCGTAGGCCGCGGAACTGGGATCGACGACGCGACGTGGATGCGCAAGTGTGCAGCAGTACGTGACGGAATGCGTCGTGGAAGACCCCATCTTGCCGATCCAATCGAGTTACTGGCGACCGTTGGGGGCGCGGACCTCGCCGCGATCACCGGGATTCTGTTGCAATCAGCCGCCCGCGGAGTACCGGTACTACTCGACGGAGTCGTGTCGTGCACGTGCGCACTCGTTGCCCAGCGGATGTCATATCGCGCCCGCGAGTGGTGGCTCGCGTCCCACCGATCGACCGAACCCGCAGCGGTTGCGGCACTCGACTACTTGTCGATGCAGCCACTGCTCGACCTCGGAATGCGGCTCGGCGAGGGCACGGGAGCGTTGACTGCACTGCCCCTCGTGCGAGCGGCAGCTCACACCCTTCGCGACATGTCGACATTTGAGCAAGCGGGTGTATCCAACCGCGAAGCAGACACCGCGGAGGAGCGAGAGACAGAATCTGCGAGTCACAGTGAGCAGGTAGTCGACACCGTGGCGGACACAGAGTCCGATTCCGGAACCGACCCCGGAGCCTCATCTGATGCCTGACTGGTTGCGACTTGCGCTGGGGACCCTCACGGTGTTCCGAGTGCCCGCACCCCGCGTGGTGAATTCACACGTTGCAGCCCGCGCTATGCTCGCGGCCCCCTTCGTTGGTGTCGTGGTTGCCATTCCCGCGGCCCTCATCGTGTGGATCATTCCCACCTTCTCGGGGCTCAGCGCGACCTCATCGAGCGTCGCAATCGCAGCACTCGCGGCAGTGCTGGCCCTCACCGCGATTGCCGCACTGACACGAGGTCTACATCTGGATGGACTCGCAGACACCGCAGATGGGCTTGGTAGCGGACGCAACGGCGCTGACGCACTGGCCGTGATGTCGAAATCGGACATCGGGCCGTTTGGGGTTGTGACGCTAGTTCTGGCCTTACTCATTGACGTGACGTCTCTCACCGTGTGCATCACTGCAGGGAGAGGTGTACTCGCGCTCGTCGTTGCCGTAGTACTGTCGCGCGCTGGGCTTTCTCTTGCTTGCCGGCGTGGAGTACCCGCGGCCCGATCAACCGGATTGGGCGCCACGGTCGCGGAGTCAGTAACACCCGCGGCCGCCGTAGCGGTGGTGGCGGTGGTGATCATCCTGAGCGTTGCCGCGGCTTACGCGGCTGGTGGCAACGGATTGGCAATCGCTTGTCTGCTCGCGGGACTGGGCGGACTACTCGGTGGACTCCTACTGCTTCGCCGCTGCCGTTCCCGATTCGGCGGAGTGACAGGCGACGTGTTGGGCGCGATTGTCGAGACCATCATGTGCCTGGCACTTGTAATCTTCGCCGTCGCTGCGTAGCGACGACATTGCACCGACGGGTAATGGATTCACTCCCTGCGCAGGGACATCACGCTCTGGTCGTCGGCGCAACAAAGGGGGGCTTCACGACGACCGCTTCCAGTAGACGTCCGCGCACATCGATCTGCACCACATCACCTTCTTGCACCGCCGGGGAGAGCAGAGCGAGTGCAATACCTTCGCGCAGGGTTGGCGAGAAAGTGCCGCTCGTGGTGATCCCAACGATGTCGCCGTCGCGCAGAACCGGCAAGTCCGCTCGAGGAATACCGCGCTGCGTCGCTTTGAGTCCTCGCAGCACCCGCGCCGGACCGGCAGCGCGTTCCACAACAAGCGCCTCTCGTCCTTCGAACGTGGGCTTATCCCAACCAACAGCCCAGGAAAGCCGTGCCTGCACAGGGGAAATCTCGGCTGAGAGTTCGTGACCGTGCAGTGGATATCCCATTTCGAGTCGCAGAGTGTCTCGCGCACCGAGACCGGCAGGAAGTCCCCCGAGCGGACGCGCAAGCATCAGAAGATCAGCCCAGAGTTGGTCGATCAGTTGCACTGGAACGACGAGTTCGTAACCGAGTTCGCCCGTGTACCCCGAGCGAGCGACGATGACTGGCGTCCCGTCGAGGTCGGCCGACACCATCGACATGTAATCGTGGCCCGTCGGTAGACCCATCGCGTCGAGAAGGTCGGCGCTCGCCGGACCTTGCACCGCGATGATTCCGTGATCGAGGTGATGATCGACGACCACGACCGACTCCGGAGCAAGTGACCTGAGCAGCTCCACGACGCGCCCAGCATTGCTCGCGTTTGGGATACAGAACACCTCGTCATCAGCCCACCGGTAGACCAACAGATCGTCGATGACTCCCCCATCGCCGTCGCACAGCATCGTGTACTGCGCCTGGCCAGGACCAATGCGATTGAGGTCATTGGTAAGTACCGAATTGAGAAACTGAGCGGATTGAGGACCATGGATTCGGACCTTGCCCATGTGCGAGACATCGAACAGTCCCACTCGCTCACGAACAGCCGTGTGTTCGGCGATGGTTCCCGAGTACTCAATCGGCATCAACCAACCCCCGAAATCCCCCATCTTCGCGCCGAGCGTGAGGTGTCGGTCGTTCAAGGGCGAAAGTCGTGGCGCGCTGCTGGGGTCCATGAATCTGAGACTACAAGCCGGCTGCGCATCGCAGCTCCCCTACGCCAACCACAACGAGCCGCCCATGCCTCCACGCGGCTAGGGTGGAATGAGACAGACTTCCGGAGCCGACGATCGACGCCATCAGTCGACCGAGAGCTTCCCGAGCCAACAGGAGCACCATGCCCGCCACGCTGACCCTCGCCTCGTCCAAGCCCGCACCCACCTGCGATGTTCTCGTCGTTCCGGTCGTCCCTCACGGCAAGACGGTCGAACTTGCGGGGCCGACCACTGTTCTGACCGCTGCTTCACGGCGTCGCCTCGTTGAACTGCTCGGCGACCTCAAAGCTACGGGTAAGCGGGGCGAAGTGGTTCGCGTAGCGGGCGTTCCTGGGGCGCCCGTCATCGCGGCACTTGGCCTTGGCGCGCGTAGCGAAGGAACATGGGACGCCGAGACGCTTCGTCGCAGTGCCGGAGATGCTGCCCGGGCGCTCGCTGGAACACGACGAGTAGCGATCGCCATGCCGACGTGCGAAGCGGCAGACGTCGCCGCCATCGGAACCGGGGCACTCCTAGGTGCCTACTCTTTCACCGAGTACAAGGGCCGCACTGGAAAGGACGTCACGAAGCCGGTGCGTTCTTTCTCCCTCATCGTCGACGACCCGAAGGATGCCACTCTTCGTGCAACCGTCCATGAGGTATCAGTGATCGCCGCAGCCGTGCACCATGCGCGCGATCTCGTGAACACTCCCCCGGGCCACCTTCCACCTTCGGCGCTCGCAGAAGCAGCCGTTGCCGCGGGCGAAGGTCTACCTGTCACCGTTGAGGTACTGAATGAAAAGGAATTGGCCGCGCAAGGCTTTGGTGGAATTCTCGCGGTTGGTCAAGGATCGGCCCGTGCCCCTCGTTTGATTCGCATTGCGTATCGCCCCGAGAATGCTGTAGCCCGCTTGGCGTTTGTGGGCAAGGGCATCACCTTTGATACGGGCGGAATCTCGATCAAGCCCGCCGCTGGAATGGACGCGATGAAGAGTGACATGGCGGGTGCTGCTGCCGTGATTCACGCTGCGCTCGCCGTTGCCAAACTCGGACTGCCCGTCGCCATCACCGCGTATGCGCCCTCGGCGGAAAACATGCCGAGTGGAACGGCCCAACGCCCAGGCGACATCATCACCATTTACGGCGGCCGCACGGTCGAGGTGCTGAATACTGACGCTGAGGGTCGTCTGGTTCTCGCCGACGCATTGGTGCGCGCGAGCGAAGATGCGCCCGACGCCATCGTTGACGTTGCGACCTTGACGGGCGCAATAACTATCGCGCTGGGCAACCGGATGAGCGGCGTCATGTCGAACAACGACGGATTCCGCACTCACGTTCTGGACGCTGCAGCACAGGCAGGTGAACAAATGTGGCCAATGCCGCTGCCCGATGACTTGCGTGCCGGACTCGACAGCCCTTGGGCAGATATCGCCAATATCTCCGACCGTTTTGGTGGAGCACTCACGGCCGGACTCTTCCTCAAGGAATTCGTTCCGGCAACAATTCCGTGGGCACACCTCGACATTGCTGGACCTTCACACAACGAAGGTGGCCCGTACGGCTACACGCCTAAGGGCGGCACCGGCGAGGCTGTGCGCACCTTGGTGCAGTTGGCGAAGGATGCGGCCGCACACGCGGAGTGACACGGCGACCCGCACGACGCTGTACCTGCATTAACACGGCGACCCGCCCAACACGGCAACCCGCCCAACACGGCAACCCGCCCAACACGGCAACCCGCCCAACACGTCGCCGTGAGCAACACGAATCACCGAGTCGAGTACTTGGCCCTCGCGCACTAATAGCTAGGGCTAGTCGGGCGGAATAGCTAGGGCTAGTCGGGTGGAGCCTGCGGTTCGATGTCGACGAGCCCAGGCGGTTCGACTCGGTATTCACGGCCCAGCGGCGATATCCAGGTGCAGGAGCCATCGGCAGCGGACGCGGTGATGGTCCAGCCACCGTGCGTCTTGAGCTGATGATGACGCTGACAAAGCGCCCCCGTATTCGCTGCGCTTGTTGGGCCATCGTCATCCCATGGCTGGGCATGGTCGATTTCGCACTGCTGTGCACTGCGTCGACAACCGGGGAATCGGCACACCTGATCGCGCGCCTGCACATAGCGGCGCAACGGCTCGGGAATCGAATAGGTGCGTCGACCATAGTCGAGCAAATGACCCGAGACGGGATCGATAATCGCGCGTCGGAACGAAGCATCAGCGGCAAGTTCACGCGCGACCTCGGCGGGGATATCACCCGCCCCGAGGACAGCTACCGGATCATCACACAATCCAAGCCAGGTCGGCATATCCATCACCAACAGCACCTGTGCTGACGTCGCCCCAATCGAAGGTCGAGGAATCCATGCACCCGAAACCGGCTCACCCGGAGCGGGAAGGACATCTGGCGCGCACTGCTCGTCGGCTTCACGCGGCGCACGGTGCCCTTGCCCGGACCCTTCCCTCGTCACTGGATCCTCTGACGCATTTTCGGGAACGTGCGGCAATGCGGTGGAGGCACCCATCTCGTCTGACGCGCCAACTGACTTAGTTGCGGCCGACGCGACGACGTTCGGATCGTCAGGCTGAACGACCATCGGTGCTGCCGATTGCAGGACGAGAGCAACGAGCGCAGCACTGCGACGTTCGCCGACGCCAACCTCAGCAGGATCGTCGCTCGGACGGAATCGCGCATCGCACGCAAGACCTTCGACTGCGCCCACCACCGCAATGGCGTGCTCGGTACGTAGTTTAGCGAGCAAAGTGCTGACACCGGTGTCGTCGTGAGTGACTCGCACATCAAGATCGCGACGATCACGTCGGATGCGATCGCTTGCCCCTGCCGAATCCAACCTTCGTGCCGCAGTTCGCACGGCGTAACGCAACTCACCCACACTGCAGCGCATCGCGCGCGCCAACACGCGTGACTCGAGCTGACGACCCAAATCACCAGGCGCCTCCGGACCCGCTTGGATCACGGTTTCCGCCATCACGCGCGCATGCATCGGCGTAATACGTCCGCGTTCGAGCGCCATGCGCGTTTCGGGAAGAGAGGTCGCGAGGACGCGCGCCGCCTGAATTCGACTATGCGCCGTGACCGGAGCTAATCGAAGTGCAGCAGCAACTTCTTCACGGCGCGCATCGTCAATAGTGACGGTGGCGCGACCATCGTGACCGACAACTCTGTGCTCGCGAGGCGTGAGCCCAGCGGCTGATACGAGGGCTCGGTTGGCCAAGCCCTCGAGCCAAGCCTGATGCGAAGTGACGATGCGCAGGTAACTGAGCGCTTGGCCAGGGGTGAGTTGATCGGGATCAATATCGACGAGTTCAGCCAATGGATACCAATCGGGATCCATCGCCTCGATGCCCTGCAGCCTCTGGCCAACTGTCTGGCCCACCGGATCACGGCGATCGGCCTCGCGTACCAGCAGCGAAAGTGCGACATCGACATCACGTTGGTGCCGTGCCTCACGTGCCTCATCGCCTCGGGGCATGCCCGCATTGCCAGCATTGGCAGTGGTGGTCGGCGCTGCGACTGTGTCGAACATGTGTTCGATTCTAAGAAGGGGGTACGACATTCCCCTTCGGCCGTTGCCGCTCACCGCAGCCCCGACCACACGGCACGCCCTTCGCACCCCAACGATCAGCCGACCGCTCTCGGTGGGAGGATGAACGCGCACGCGACGCACGCGTGATGAGGCGATGAGGGAGTCCCATGACGGTTCATGACGTCGTCATTCTCGGCGGTGGCAGCGGAGGCTACGCCTGCGCTTTGCGAGCGAGCCAGCTCGGCCTTTCGGTCGCCCTGATCGAGAAGGGCAAACTGGGCGGAACCTGCCTCCACAACGGCTGCATTCCCACCAAGGCTCTGCTCCACGCGGCCGAGGTCGCCGACAGTACCCGCGAGTCCGCAGCGTTCGGTGTGCGCGCCACTCTCGAGGGCATCGACATGCCGCAGGTGAACGCCTACAAGGACGGCGTGGTCAGCCGGCTGTACAAGGGACTCCAAGGACTCGTGAAGAGCCGCGGCATCACCTACATCGAAGGCGAAGGCCGCCTCGTCTCGCCTACTACCGTTGAGGTCAACGGCGAGCGTGTCGAGGGCCGCAACGTCGTGCTCGCCACCGGTTCGTACGCGCGCTCACTGCCCGGTCTCGACATCGGCGGACGCATTCTCACCAGCGATCAAGCGCTGACCCTCGATTACGTCCCTCGTAGCGTGATCGTTTTGGGCGGCGGGGTCATTGGAGTCGAGTTCGCCAGCGTCTGGACCTCATTCGGTGCTGAGGTCACCATCGTCGAAGCACTCCCCCGCCTTGTTCCGGCAGAAGACGAAGCCTCCTCCAAGGCCCTTGAGCGGGCCTTCCGCAAACGCAAGATCACCTTCAGCACCGGAATTCGTTTTGCCTCAGCCACTCAAGATGCAGACTCCGTCACAATCACACTCGAAGACGGAACCACCCTGACCGCCGACCTCCTGCTCGTCGCCGTCGGCCGCGGACCCAACACCGCCGACCTCGGCTACGAGGCAAACGGCGTCACGATGGAACGCGGATGGGTGATGGTTGATGACCACCTTCGCACTTCCCTTCCGGGAGTGTTCGCCGTAGGCGACATCACCCCTGGACTGCAACTGGCCCACCGCGGATTCCAGCAAGGAATCTTCGTTGCCGAGGTAATCGGTGGACTCAACCCCGCCGTCATCGACGAGACTGCCATTCCGCGCGTCACCTACTGTGAGCCCGAGGTTGCCTCGGTCGGCTACAACGAGGCCGCCGCGCGCGAGAAGTTCGGAACCGACAATGTCGAGGCATACGAGTACAACATCGGCGGCAACGGTAAGAGCCAAATTCTCGGAACCGCAGGGTTCATCAAGTTGGTACGCCAAGTCGACGGTCCAGTGATAGGCGTTCACATGGTGGGTAGCCGAGTTGGCGAACTCATCGGAGAAGCGCAGTTGATTTACGCGTGGGAGGCTTACCCAGAGGAAGTGGCCACGCTCATTCACGCACACCCCACTCAGAACGAAGCACTTGGAGAGGCGCACCTCGCCCTCGCCGGCAAGCCATTGCACTCACACGCCTGACCATCGCGTTCGCCCGAGACAACGAACAAGGAGCACCCCCACATGGCGGTCAATGTCACGATGCCCCAGTTGGGCGAAAGCGTGAGCGAGGGCACAATCACCCGATGGCTCAAGAATGTCGGCGACACCGTCTCCGCCGACGAACCGCTGCTCGAGGTTTCCACTGACAAGGTCGACACGGAGATCCCATCGCCAGCATCGGGTGTTCTGCTTTCCATCGCGGCCGGCGAAGACGACACTGTGCTCGTTGGTGCAGTTCTGGCCGTCATTGGTGAGGCTTCGGAATCAGCAGCTGCACCCGCCGCACCAGAGCCCGCACCTGTCGTTGAGGCACCCGTAGCTGCCCCAGTTGTCGAAGCCCCGGTTGCTGCAGCACCTGTTGTCGAAGCCCCAGTCACTGCCGCACCTGCCGCACCGGCCGCACCGGCCGCACCTGTCGCAAGCGGTTCGTCGGAGGTGACCTCCGTGCTCCTTCCGGCTCTCGGTGAATCCGTGACTGAAGGAACTGTCACGCGTTGGCTTAAGTCTGTGGGCGATGCCGTGGCCGCCGACGAGCCCCTGCTCGAGATTTCCACTGACAAGGTCGACACTGAAATCCCCTCGCCTGTCGCTGGAACCCTGCTCTCGATCGCTGTCGCAGAAGACGAAACAGCCGCAGTCGGCGCAGTCCTGGCAACCATCGGCGCTGCGGCCACGGCACCTGCACCCGTCGCTGCACCCGTCGCTGCACCCGTCGTTGCACCCGTCGCTGCACCCGTCGCTGCACCCGTCGCTGTGCCCGTCGCTGCACCCGTCGCTGTGCCCGTCGCTGCACCCGTCGCTGTGGCGCCTGCCCCTGCCGCACCCCCACCGACACCCACTGCCCCCGCTGCCCCTGCTGCCCCTGCTGCCCCTACAGCGAACGCCGATGCTTACGTCACGCCACTGGTGCGGCGACTTGCCTCTGAACACGGCATTGACCTCGCAACTGTCACCGGCACTGGAGTCGGCGGCCGTATTCGCAAGCAAGATGTGCTCGCGGCCGTCGAAGCACTGACACCCGCGGCCACCCCGGCGGCAGTGGCACCTGCAGCCGCCTCGACGGCCAGCCCCTCCCCCGCCGCGAGTTCCACGGTCGGTTCACTGCGCGGCAGTACCGAACCGCTGTCGCGACTGCGCGCGATCATTGCGCAACGCATGGTCGAATCACTTCAGGTCTCGGCCCAACTCACCACTGTGGTCGAGGTAGATGTCACCCGCGTGGCGACGTTGCGCGCGCGGGCGAAGTCCGAATTCGAGGCACGCGAAGGCGTCAAGCTCACATTCATGCCGTTCTTTGCACTTGCCGCAGTCGAAGCCCTCAAGTCGTTCCCCCAAGTCAACGCCTCGATCGACCTTGAAGCACGCACGGTGACCTACCACGAAGCTGAGCACCTCGGCATTGCCGTTGATAGTGAGCGCGGACTGCTCGTTCCGGTTGTTCGCGATGCAGGCGGCCTCAACCTTGCCGGAATTGCCAAGGCGATCGCCGATGTGGCCGAGCGCACACGTAGCAACAAACTCAGCCCCGACGAACTCTCTGGCGGTACGTTCACTCTTACCAACACCGGCAGCCGCGGAGCACTCTTCGATACGCCCATCATCAACCAGCCACAGGTGGCCATCCTCGGAACCGGCACCGTGGTCAAGCGTCCCGTCGTGGTTCAAGATGACACAGGCAGCGATGTCATCGCGATTCGACAGATGGTCTACCTCGCACTCACCTACGACCACCGCTTGGTCGACGGCGCCGATGCTGCTCGATTCCTGAGCACCATCAAGGCCCGACTCGAAGATGGGGCATTCGAGTCCGATCTCGGCCTCTAAGTAGCGGTGCACCCCATACTCCCGGAGGATGGGGGTATGAGAGTTGCCATTACCGGAGCATCCGGTCTGATCGGATCCGCACTTGCCCCGCACCTGCGTTCGCACGGACACGAGGTCACTCGACTTGTGCGTCGCCCCGCTGCCGCCGCCGACGAGATCAGTTGGGATCCATCAGCAGGCACTGTTGACCTCGCTGCGCTCGCTGGAACCGACGCCGTCGTACACCTTGCAGGCGCCGGAGTAGGTGACCATCGGTGGACCGAGTCGTATAAGCGCGAGATTCTGCAATCGCGCGTGCGCGGCACAGACACCATCGCCCGCGCCATGGCATCCCTTGATCCACGGCCGCGCGCGTTGATCTGCGGCTCGGCAATCGGATGGTACGGCGACACCGGCAGTACGGCCGTCGACGAGAGCGCACCCGCCGGAAGCGGATTCCTCGCCGACGTTGTCGAAAAATGGGAAGCGGCGGCGGCGCCCGCCAGCGACGCAGGCATTCGCACGACATTTGCTCGCACCGGACTCGTCGTGGCTCGCGACGGCGGAGCATTCGCGCGCCTTGTCCCCATCTTCAAACTCGGCGGCGGCGGACGAGTCGGCTCCGGGCAGCAGTACTGGTCGTTCATCTCGTTGACCGACGAAATCGCCGCCCTCACCTTCTTGCTCGAAAACGACGTCGGCGGTGCGGTCAACCTCACCGCACCTAACCCCGTCACCAACGCCGAGGCCACCAAGGCTCTCGGCGCACTACTGCATCGCCCCACGCTGCTTCCGGTGCCGTCCTTCGCGCTGAAAGCTGTACTTGGCGAGTTTGCTGAAGATGTGCTTGCCAGCCAACGAGTGATGCCGCGCGTACTTGAGGGCGTACCCTTCACCTTCACTCATCCCACCATCGATTCCGCGCTAGCGGCCGAACTCACCTAGACGTACTCGTCATTGACGGTGAACCAGACGATGACGTCGTCGGTGTGGCAACTCCGAGTGGGACGACGTCACGGATACGCCAACGCTCGGAACCGTTCTCGGAGACCAGCGTGATGCGCCACTGAGCCTCACTACGCGCTGGTCGCCGGCCTCGCACCACTCCCGCTGAATCGACGAGTTCGTAGGCCCGTCGACGGTCGATGACCACCAGCGTGACTTCACTCGCCGACCGACGCACCTCGTCAACTGACACCACGTCTAATGCGAAGCCTCGAGGTTTGAGCCCTGCAGCGCGCAACCCCTCAAGAGTCTGCAGATCGGTAGCCAGCGCTGAGGAACCCGCGGCGTCTGCTCGCGACAAGGCCGCAGCATCGACACTGCCGAAGGCGTTGGCCCGCAGGGCATCGAGCGCTTCTAACACGACAGCCCACGGCAATTCCGGGCCACGACCCTCGGGCGGCGGTGATGTAGACGGGAGTCCCCAGGCAGCGTCGACCGGATCGACCGAGGGCGCGGCACCATACTCAGGGAATTCAGTCTCGGACGCCTCGCCGCTTGATGCCGGCGGCGCCGCTGACGGTGACACGGTCGGGTTGACCGTCATGGGTGGAACTTCCACTGGCGCCACTACTTGCGCGGCAGCGCTCGACCCGGCACCGGACATTCCACGAAGGACACCGAGCAGCACAATCAGCGCGACTGCGCCCATCGCACCAAAGCGCCACTTGCTTCGAACCTGTTTCACGGGGCCGGGTGAATCTCGCCGAGCAGGCCGAGGCGGCAGTACCGATGGTTTCGGCTTCTGATCCTCGACGGGTGCCTCCCCTAGCGACGCTGCACCGAGGCGCTGAGGTGGCGCGGCCGTCTGGGTGGACGCGGACACCATGAGTTCGTGCACCACCTGGGGCTGCCTCAAGGGGTCGGCGGGACACGCCACAATCAACGCATCAGCGAACTGAGCACTCGTCGGGCGTCGAAGCGCATCGTCGTCTTCAGCGCGCAGCAGCGCCAAAGTGAGCGGTCCGGGTGCGGCACGAACGGCCAGTAATTCACGCACCATCTCCGCTAAGGCGGCGACATCGCTTGCTGGATCAGCAACACCTCGGGCGTGGGCGAATGCAAACTTCCACATCGGGCGTCCTTCGCTGTCAACGATCACGTCGCTGATCGATAATTGCCCACCTCGACAGGCCCCGGCCTGATGTAGCGCTGCCAAGCCACGGGCAAGAGCGGTGCCGAGGGTCACCGCCTCTCCTGGAGTGAGCCGGTGTCCGACGGGAATCCAGTCGCGCAGTGACCGAGCGCGAGGCGGTATCTCAAGTTCGGCACGTAATGTGCGCCCCTCCACATGAGTGGCTCGTACCGCAACCACATGTTCATGCCGGATACCTGCCAGTCGAGCGACGCCGCGGCGCCACGCCTCAACTTCGACCGGATCGTCAGGCAGTGCAACATCAATGACCGACGCAAGTTCAGGTGGCAGTTCGTGACCGACTGCTTCACCGTCGCTTGCCGTTGGCCACCGCCCGGTGACTAACGCGGAATCGTAGAACTCATCCCAATCGGCCACGGTGCCTCCCTTGGCAGTCGCCCCGCGCCTCTCGCGGACCCACAGTGACCCTCTCCCCTCCCGCTTATGGGTGACCAAATTCCTCCACAGGTCCCCAGGCACTCCGTCATCGGACTCGCCCCGTAAGTTCGGAGCCGTGGATGTTGACGTCGTCGTTGTGGGTGCCGGCCTCGCGGGGTTGGCCGCCGCCCGCACGCTGCATCAGGCAGGCGTGCAGGTTCAGGTCATCGAAGCCAGCGACGAAGTGGGTGGCCGTGTGCGCACCGACATCGTCGACGGGCTCACCCTCGATCGCGGCTTCCAGTTACATAACCCCGCCTACCCCGAGGCCCAGCGCGTCCTTGATCACAATGCCCTGGAAATGCGCCCTTTCGCGGCCGGTGTCGCGGTTGCCCTCGACGGCACGCACACATTCTTGGCAGATCCGCGCCGCAAGCCCAGTTGGGCGCTGTCGTCTCTCACCGCCAACGTCGGAAGCCCGATTGAGAAGGCACGCTTCGTTGCCTACGCCCTGCGATGCAGTCTCGCTCGGCCCGAGAAGTTGCTGCAGGCACCCGACATCACCGCTCTCGAAGCGTTGCGCACTGCGGGGGTGCACGGTGATCTCTATCGACGCGTCCTCCACCCTTTCCTCTCTGGCGTGTTCCTTGAAGATCGGCTACTCACTTCGCGCTATTTCCTTGATTTCGTCCTTCGCTCTTTCATTCGTGGTACACCGGGTGTCCCAAGTCGTGGCATGCAGGCAATTCCCGACCAACTCGCTAGCGCACTACCCGCAGGAACCGTCACGCTGAATTGCCCGGTTCTCCAAGTTTCAGGAACCGAGGTGCATCACGCAGGAGGTCGCACCCGGGCCCGGGCGGTCATCGTCGCAACTGATCCGGCGACTGCCAGCACCCTGATTCCGGCCATTGGTCTACAGCACTGCCATGACGTCACGACGTGGTACTACATCGCATCGGCCGACCCCAGTGCAATGCTGTCTGGCGCACCGGTACTTGTTGTCGACGGCAATGGCTCGGGCCCGCTGGTTAATTCCACGGTGCTCACCAATGCCGCACCCGAATATGCCACTGGCGGCAGAGTGCTGGTGTCATCCTCAGCCCTCGGACTGCACGATGAGGCCGTCGATGATCGGCGAGCACGGGAGCACACTGCGCGCCTCTACGGCATCTCGCCGAACGAACTTGAACATGTGACCACGTATCACATACGCGATGCGTTGCCGGCGATGTCGGTTCCGTTTGCCATTCGTCGTCCAGTCGATCTCGGCGATGGGCTCTACGTTGCCGGCGATCACCGCGACACCTCGTCAATCCAAGGTGCCTTAGTCAGCGGCCGTCGGGCCGCAAATGCCGCGCTGCACAACAGTTTAGGAGTCGCACCATGACCACTCGCAGGATCCTCGCCAGCAGTGGCGGATTTCTTCAGACTGACCGCTGGGGCGTCATGCGGCCCGGGCGAATCGTGACCGAGGCGCTACGCCTGAGCCGCAGTGAACGCCCGAAGGTGTGCTTGGTGATGACGGCCAGTGGTGACGACCGCAGTTACCTCGCACGCAGCTATGAGGCGCTCGCCGACATTGGCTGCGATGTCACTCACCTCGAACTGTTCACCATGCCCAACGCACCAATCGAAGAGCGCATCCTCGGTAGCGATGTGGTGTGGGTGGGTGGCGGATCAGTCGCGAACCTCTTGGCACTGTGGACATTGCACGGTGTCGACGACGTAATGCGGGCGGCGTGGGAGCAAGGAGTCGTACTCGGTGGCGTCAGTGCCGGTTCGATCTGCTGGCACCTCGGCGGCCCCACTGACTCCTTTGGCCCTGAGCTACAACCGGTGACCAATGGCCTCGGGTGCCTGCCCTACGGCAACGGTGTGCACTACGACAGTGAAGAGCAGCGCCGACCTTTAGTACAGCAACTGGTTGGCAACGGCACGCTGCCCTTGACCTATGCCACCGATGACCACGTCGGAATGCTCTACGAAGGCACTGAGCCTGTCGAAGTCATCACCGACTCAGATGTCGACCCCACGTCAGGTGCGGCCGCCTACCAAATCGAACTCGTCAATGGCGAGGTCGTAGAAACCCGTCTGGCTCCGGGGCGCATCAACTAGCCGCGGCATCACGCCACATCGTCACGACCTCGGGCCCCCCGCTGGGCATCTGAATGGAACGAAGAGTGCGGAAGCCGTAGCGTTCGTACAGCGCAACGTTGGCACGGTTGCTCGCCTCCAAATATGCGGGCATGCGCAGGGCGTCAATTTCGCGCAGATTTTCTTGCAGCAGACCCAGACCGATTCCTCGTCCGCTCCACCGTGGGTCGGTTCCCAACAAGCTCAGGTGAAAATGCGGGGGCCGGTCGTGTGGGTGCCCCTCATCAAGCATCGCGAAGGCCTCCAGCGGACGCGTGGCTTCCTCACCCAAAAGTTCCACTAAGAGCGGCTCGAGGCGCGTTGACTGCTCGTCGGTCAGTTCGGTGCCATTCGGCGGGATCCACACCGCTGTTGCCTCGCCGCCGGAGGTCAACCGTACCCAGGGATACCGCAGGGCACCTTCCACGAACAGTCGCCACATCGCTCGATGCTGCTCGCGCCGCTGCTGGTGATCGGGGAACGACCACGGGCCCCACAGCGGGTCAGCAAAGAACGCGCCGACAAGGATCTCCGTGACGACATCAATGTCGTCGAAACCCGCAATCCGTGCCGCCGACGTCATTACCCCACCGTAGCCACGGGCCAGCGGGCGAGGAACAGACGTTACTCGAGCTTGATTGTCGGAAGCACCTTGTCAAGTGCCTTCGGCAGCCACCAGTTCGACTTACCCAACAGACTCATGAGCGAAGGCACCAACACCAACCGCACGATGAACGCGTCGACAATCACTGCAGCAGCCAGTGCCACGCCGAACATCTTGATAGTGCCGTTGGGCGACGGCACGAACGCGAGGAAGACGCTGGTCATGATGGTCGCGGCGGCAACTACCACCTTGCCGGAGCCCGCCAATCCCAGTCGCACCGAATCACGATTGTCACCCGACTGATCCCAGTGCTCCTTCATGCGCGTCACGAGGAACACCTGATAGTCCATCGATAGACCAAACAGGATCGCGAACACCATGATGGGCAAGAACGGCAGGATCGGCCCCGTTCCCGCAACGCCCAGTAACGAATTCGCGGCTCCGAGTTGGAAGACCGACACCGTGACACCCAGTGCCGCACCGAAACTGAGCAGCGAGGTGATCGCAGCTGTCAAAGGAATCAGTAGCGAATGGAACAGCAGCATGAGCGCGATGAAGCCGAAGCCCACAACCACCAAAAGGAACAGCGGCAGCGCCCCCGACAGAACAGAGGTGAAGTCACTCGATACGGCCTGCGAACCACCGACGTAGATGTCGGTACCGGTCTCGTTGAGAACCTTCTCCGTTGTCGTCGTGCGAATGCGCTCGAGAAGCTGCGAAGTACGTTCGTCGGCGGGCGCTGTAGTTGGTTGCACGATCACCGACGTCACACCATCTTTGAAGAGCTTGGGATTGAGCTCGAGCAACGGCATCATGCCGCTTGATGGAAATGTCGACGCGACTCCAGGAGTCTCTTCGAGTGCTTTCACAACCTTCGCAAGCGCTGCGAAATCGGCATCCTGCTTGGTTTGAACAGCAACGAAGAATGGGCCGTTCACCCCGGGACCAAATCCCTCGGAAAGTAGGTCGTAGCCGACTCGAACCGACGAACCCTTCTCCGCTGATCCATCGTCAGGGAATCCTGCTTGCATCTTCAGTGCAGGCATCGCCAAGCCGACCACGATGAGCACAGCGATGACAAGCGGAACGATAGGCGCCTTTTGCAGAAGGCCGCCGTACTTGGCCCAACGTGAGTTTTCTGGATCGAGCGGTTTGGGGTGACGCGCCCACGGCATTTTGATCGCGAGCGCCTTCGACCCCAACAGTGACAGCAGGGCAGGAAGCATCCACAGCGCCGACGCCATCACCATCAAGACGGTCACGGCCGCACCCACGGCGAGCCCATTGAAGAATCCAATGCGCAGCACGAACATGCCCAACAGCGCGATGATCACCGTGCACCCGGCGAACATGACGGCGCGACCGGCCGTACCTACTGCCGTGTACGCCGCAGCCTTGGGCTCAGCCCCATTGCGCACTTCCTGAGTGAATCGACTCAATACAAACAGCGAGTAGTCGATGCCCACGCCCAAGCCGATCATGATCGCCAGACTCGGTGCGAAAGAAGCGATGCTCAAGAAACGCTCGCTCACCGCGAGCATCATCAGACCGCCGAGTAGGCCGGTGATAGCGGACACGAGCGGAAGTCCTGCCGCAACGAGCGAACCGAACGTGATGAGCAAAATGACCAACGCTGCAAGCAGGCCGATGCCGACGGAGTTGTCAGGTTGGGCCGGGCCATTGTCGAAGGTCGTGCCTGATGCACCGACCGTGAGGACATCGCCATTGGCCTGATCGACGATGTCGAGGACATCGCCCACGCGATTGCCCAACAGACTCGACGGAATCTCCTGACCGTTGAAGGTCACCGTTGCGTACGCAACCTTCTTGTCTTTGGAAATGGGCGAGATCGCGGCCCCCGTCGCATCAGCAGCGGTTCCGAGCTTCGCGAGCTCAGCCTTGGCCGCCGCCATCGCCTTCTCAATCACGGCCACATTGGCAGGAAGTGCGGCGGCGAACGCCGCAAGCTTCTGCGGATCAGCAGCAGCAAGCTCGGCAAGCACGTCCGAAGGCAGCTCCGCAAACTTCGCCAAGCCACCGAACGCAGCGGTGATCGCAACGATGTCTTGCTTGGTGAGCCCTACGAGGAATGACAGATCCCCCGGTGTCAATTTTGCAAGAGCATCGATCGTCGACTTGTTCGCTTGGGCAAGGGTCGCCAAATCGGGAAGCGCCCGCGCGATCGTCGACAACGTGGCAGGGTCGTCATTCGCGATTGGCGCAATGTCATTGATGAGTGTGACGGCGGCCTGAAGATCAGCCGCAGAAATGCCGTATTTCTTGGCGATCGCTTCAATCGCGGTCGCAATATTGGGATCCTTGGCAATCGCAGCCTTGAGGTCGGTCCACAGTGCCTCGAGCTTGCCGACATCGGACGGAAGGGCCGCAGCGAATGCAGCGAGTTGCGCGGGGTCAGCCTTCGCCAACGCCTGCAGGGTCGCCGGAGGAAGGTTGGCGAACTTCGAAAGACCGCCGATGGCATTGGTGGCGTCCTCGATCTGCTGCACGTTGATTCCGACGAGGAAGTTCAACTGATCTGGAGTCAATGCCGCCAAGGCATCAAGAGTGGCTTTCGGCGCCGAAGCCAACTTCGCGATTTCCGGTAGCGCCTGCGCTACCGCGGCGAGCTGAGTTGGGCTGGCGTCAGCCAACGGCGCCATTTTGTCGATGAGCGTGACAACGTCGCCCACCTTGTCTTGGGGAATGTTGAGTTCCTTGGCGATGATTTTCGCCACCGCTGTATTCAATGCGGCCTTGAGATCGGTGGGAGTCGCTTTCGGGCAGTCTCGTCCGTAGTTCGCACCGTAGGGTCCGGTCACGCAATTGACGAACGGCTGCGCGGCGATCTTCTCCATCAACGCGACTGCGGCTGCCTTATTGGCCGCATCGTTCACGGTGCCGGCCTTCGGTGACCAGACGACCTTTCCGTTGGGATCGGTGCTCGCGTCGATGTTGAGCTTCTCGAGGAGATTCTGTGCTGTCGTCGACTGCACACCCGGCAAGGCGAAGCTGTCGTTCGGTTTACCGCCAAGGGAAATAGCGGCAACCCCGAGTCCCACAATAAGCACTGCCCACGCAATCAACGCGATTACCGGTCGTCTCACAGCCCAACCCATAGCGTCTCCTCGCAGAAGTGGATACTCACGCTAGCGGCTG
>JAPLAU010000030.1 GCA_026393115.1 Actinomycetota bacterium | reverse complement strand
CACCGAAAGGACCGCCTCATCTGTCTGGGTGCGTACACGTTCGGGCTAACCGTCCTACTATCCGATGAGGCTGCTGTAAATCGAGAAATCTCCACCGGAGCCCGAGTAATTGTTCTCCGACATCTCAACCGATCCAACCAGGACGGGCTCGGCGGGCTTGCTGTAGGGCTCACGCTCACTCATGGGACTCCTCAGGCGAAGGGCAGCGACCACCCCGGCCGCTGCCCTCACCCTAGCCCACGCCAAGGGAACACATGGCTTAACTCAGCCAATTGCCGCCTGCATCTCGGTCGGAAACTTCAGGTGAGGCTGCTGTAAATACTCAAGTCAGCGCCCGAACCAGAGTACGTAACCTGGGACATTTCGACCGATCCCACGAGGACGGGTTCGGCGGGCTTACTGTAGGGCTCACGCTCACTCATGAAAACTCCCTAGGTGGACAGTGTCGGGGTTTACGCCAAGCTGCTGTAAATCGAGAAATCTCCACCGGAGCCCGAGTAATTGTTCTCCGACATCTCAACCGATCCAACCAGGACGGGCTCGGCGGGCTTGCTGTAGGGCTCACGCTCAGTCATGAAGGCTCCTCGGTTGCGGTGTGATGGTCCCAGTCAAGCCCACCTACAGGGCATTGTCCAGCCTGTCGGGCCTCGTGACCCCGAGTAAGTCACGCACGGCCTGTGGTAGCAGGTCGATCGAGTCTGAAAGCGTTGCGCGCAACACCGGGGTCCGCTCAACCACAGCCGCCGCCGTGGCGAAATCGCCGGTCACCACCGGCACCGGACCTCGACCGCTGTACCGCTGACCGAGCAGCGCGTTCACGGCGTCGATTCCGGTGATGCGAACACTTTCAAGCGCAGTGGTGCGGACGTGACGAGGACCCAGAACGATCACTGCGGCCACGGGAATGGGTGGAACCGCGATGGTTTCGCTCGCCGTCGGCAGCCCTCCGACTTTGTCGCGGCTGACCACAACTACTCGTCCGAGGTCGGTGAGCAGATTCAACGCCGGGGATCCTTCATGCACCCGCAAAAGCAATGAACTCTGACAGGCAGTCACGGAGTTGGCCGCGAGATCGAGCACGATGGGTTCATCGCCGATCAGTCGGCCGCCGGCAGCGAGCAGACCCACCGTCAGTGTGGACTTGCCGACCCCCGACTCACCACACACCACGAGCGCACGGCCCTGGAACTCCACTGCCGTCGCGTGCAAGGGAAGAGCCGCTCGGGAGAGTCTGGCAGCCACAGGAAGTACCCGACTGGCCAGCAGAAACCCCACCCCGTCGTTCGTCTCGGGTCGATGGACGGCCCACGACACGCCAATCACACGTTTCACGAGGTCGACGACGAAGACCGACTCGACGCCTCCCTCTGGTCCGGTGACCGTGTAGGACACCTGCTCTGGCGCCGATCCCGAGCCCGTGACCAAGCTCCATTTGCCCCGGTAGTCGTCACTATCAGGGAGAGGGCCGTCAGGGACACCGTCGCCCGGCTGCAAAGCTAGCGACCACGTGTCCTCCAACGAGGTGTCCTCAGACCCCGCTACGACGGGCCAGGTGGCGAATGTGGTCTCGGTCTTTAACAGAAGTCCGTGGAGTCGGTACCGACGCGAACCGCTGCCCTCATTACTGTGGGCAGCAGGAAGCTCCGGTTGCGCTTGCTCGCTCACTGTCACGGCCACATCATGCCAACACCATGGAAGGCACCTCATGGAACACTCCCTCGACACCCAAATCGCCGTCAATCGCGACACCGTAGCTGAGGTTCATGATGGTGAGGCAATCATCGTCAACATGAGCACGTTCGACTACGTCGAACTTGATCGGGTAGGAACTGCGATGTGGCACGCGCTACTCGAGGGTGGCACTTTGAACGCGGCCGTCGACATTCTGCTCGCGCGATTTGAAACCGATCGCGCCACGCTCGAGACCGACATCACAGTGTTTGTCGATCAACTCACCGCCGTCGGCCTCGTTGACGCCGCACCCGCCCCTGAGCGCAACGACGCAGCACCTCCGGCCCCAACCACTGCAGTTGACCTGTACCTCGAACTGCTCATTCGCATGGTTGGCGGTTTCACCATTCGTGACGAAGCCGATAATGGGCGAGGAATCTTCCCCTACCACGTCGGCAACCGCGTCCAGGGACGCGATATGCCCGGTGAAGCGCTGTCGATGATCGGACTGATCCGGCTTAACAATGTGCGGGCTCTCGCCGAACGCGCGCTGATCGAAGGCGTCGCCGGAGATTTCGTCGAAACAGGTGTGTGGCGCGGCGGTACGACGATTTTGATGCGCGGCATTCTCGCCGCCCACCAAGTAACCGATCGCAAAGTCTGGGTCGTTGACTCATTCGAAGGGCTGCCCGCACCCGACGTCGAGCAATTTCCCCTCGACGCGATGTGGCCCGCGCAGCAGGGCTACCTCAAGGTGACCCTCGACGAGGTGCGCGCCAACTTCGATTCACTGCAGTTGCTTGACGACCAGGTCGTCTTTCTCAAAGGCTGGTTCAGCGAAACGTTACCCACTGCCCCGATCGAGCAGATCGCGCTCTTGCGACTCGATGGCGATATGTATGAGTCGACAATGGACACCCTCAACAACCTCTACGCCAAGGTCTCCCCGGGCGGATACGTGATCATCGATGACTACAACCTTGAGTCCTGCCGGGTCGCTGTCGATGAATTCCGTGAAACGCACGGCATCACATCACCGCTGCAGGTTATTGACTGGGCTGGGGTGTGGTGGCAGGTCCCGAACGTTTAGCAGCCATCTCATGAATGTCGTGAATCCGCCGCGTGTGATCGTGCTCAATCCACTCGCGATCTTCGTGCGACAGGTGGCGCTGCGCGATCGCCCAGACGAGCAGTTCATCGCACACGGCCTCGGCAGCCGCTGAGGTTTCGTCGGTCGGCGATGGCCCACCCGCGGCAGCAATGACGACCTTCAGATCGATGCTGTGTTCAAGGCGGCTCATCATGATTGATCGACGCAAGAGCGCCACCTGCATCGCCTGACGGCCACGCACGGTTGATGACACCTGCTTGGAGTGCATACGATACGTCGACAACTTGTCGTGCACCATCAGGAATTTGCCCGCCTCGGTCAACTTCCAGATAGTTCCGTAGTCATCGCACAGAGGATGAGCTTCGTCAAAGCCTCCGACTGCGCGCAGCACCTCAGTGCGCACTGTGAGGGTTGAACTCAACGTGGGTGAGCGAAACGGCATGAGCCAGTGCACGCGCTCGGGGGTATCGGCGACGCGGCCATCGCCAGGGTTCTTGGTCTTGATCCACGCCAAGCCATTTTCGTCGACAGTCGACATACCCCCGCCCACCGCAACGACGTCGGGCTCGTCGGCAAGTACCTGCAGTTGCCGCTCGAGACGATGCGGAACCATCACGTCGTCGCTGTCGAGCACGGCGACCACCGGCGCTTGCGCCAACGCCAAGGCAGCATTGCGCGCCTGCGCTGAATCAAGACGCGCCGGGCTCACAATCAATCGAAAGCGGGGATCATCTCCGATGAATGTGTTGACCACGGCAGGAACTGGTTCAGTTGAACCCGCATCAACCAAGATCACCTCGAAGTCAGTGCATGTCTGGCGACTGATGCTCGCCAGAGACGCACCGAGGAATTCCATCCGGTTGAAGATCGGCATGATGACCGAGATAGCGGGAGTGTGGGAGTTCATCGGCGCGCCGCCACTCGATCGTCGTACCACGCCACGAAAAGTCCGAAGCCCAGCGTGCGACCCTCATCTAACTGCCACGACATTGACTCGCGCCCTTCCGTAGGAACACCGTTCGCCATCGACTCACGAAGAACACCGAGATCGAGTAGCGCCGACGCCGAGGGCGATGCCTCAACGCGCTCCAACGCCTCGCGGTACTGAGACTGCTTGCGTGAAATCGCGGGCCCTGCATCGAGTCCTTGTAGACCACGTGCCGTGCGAAGTCTGACTTCATCGGGCACCAGTCCTGACATTACGCGCCGCGCTAACGCGCGATCGCGACCATCACCCAACCACGCACTTGCTGGCAAGGAGAACAGCAGGCGACTGACCTCAGCGTCACTGAGTGGATCGCTGAACCACGCACTCATGGCGGGGTACTGAATTGTTGTTGGCCCTACCGGGTCGCTGATCACAGCCCCCTCCCATGCCGCGCGCGGGAGTGGCTTCCAGCGAACATGGCCCTCCCTCGGCGTGCCACGTACGCGCCGAACCCCATCGACTAACGCCGGCGACACGTCGTTGAGTACATCGTGTGCAATCAAGGATCGACCATCGCCAAGAGACCGCCGAGCTTTCACATCGCGGGCGACGAGGGCAACATCGCCTCGCAGCAAGGCCCGGCGATACTGCGTGGCACGTGAGATTGAGTATGCGATGCTGCCATGCGCACCGGTGAGGGTGAGGCCCAGTTGCCGTTCGGCCGACCACTCATCGAACGCGCGAATCCAGGGCGCGTTCGCTGGATTGAGGAACGGGTAGCCGGTGCGGTCGAACATCCACAGCAAGCCGTCGATCGGAGTCTGATCGCAGTTGTAGATCGAGTGGGAGTCGATTCCTGGAATCTGCTCGGCGATCACGCGCACGCTTTGCGCATCATCGGACTCCGCCGGAATCCATTGAGGCCAGTGGCCGGGCGCGGTCAGGTGGCTGAGCGTGTGCACAGTTCTTCCCTGCGGGTACAGGATGCCTGCCGCGGTGGCAACGACAGTGGTCGAGTCGAGTCCACCCGACAGATGCGCCGCCACATCGCCGCTCGGCGGTAGCGACGCCTCAACTGACTCACGAATGATCGACCGCAACACGTCGGCCTCATCACCATCACGTCGACGATCAAAGGGCTCGACATCGTGCGGCCGGAACCAGCGGCACACCCACGCCTGAGTGCCGGGACGCCAAGTGGCCTGATGACCAACCGGCAGCCGTTCGATTCCGGTGTAGACGGTGGTTCTCGACGCATCACCGACGGCGCCCAGCCCCGACAACGCGTCAAGGTTGAGCGCGGGCGGAGTCGGAAGGTGATCGAACACGTCAAGAACGAAGGAACTGAGCAGCAGAGAACTTCCTGACTGCGCGTAGAAAAGGGTTACCTCGTTGCGTGGGCTCGCGACCATGGTGACTTCACCCGTGCGCGGATCGATCAAGCACGCCGCGAAACCCTGCCTCATCGGCGCGGGATCGGGACAGCCACGACTCACCCATCGCGCGAGCTCGTCAGCATCGAAGGGATGCGGCCCCGCAATTGCCAACAACCGTCGGCCACCATCGAGTTGACACTGAATAGGAGCCGAAAGCGCCTCGACCGTGACGCCCTCGGGGCCGCGCGTCACGCGCGCGGTGAGAGCAGCACCCGAGGTCATTGTCTGATTGTGACAGAGCGAGTCGAGCGATCAGCCGGGCATCGTGCGCGAGTACGGAACTCCATCGCGGAGAACCGAAAGCGCCATGCCATTCACCACGGGACCGCACTCGAGTCGTTCGGGCAGCCAGCCGTCGCTGCCGATACGCCAGCGTCCCTCACCGAGGGCTACGAGCTCCATTTCCTCGGCTGGCGCCTCGACGCCACCGGGTGCAACCAGCATGAGTCGACCGTTGCGAGCGATGATGCGCAACCACGGAAACCATGGCGAGTAACTGCGGTAGTCGCCGATGATCGCTTCGTCGTGTTCAGATAGCGAGCGCCCATGCGATTCGGTGGAGGCGCCCAGCACCAGCGGTCCGTAGGTCCAGGTGCGGCCGTCTTCTGACAAATCCCAGTGGAAGTTGCGCAAGTCGGGGTGGTCGGTGACATAGCGTCCGCTCCACAGCCGGGTGAGCCGTCCTACCCGGTCTCCTCCGCGCAGCAGCAATTGACCGCCGTCGACCTCAACGCTCACCGTCAGCGTGGGATCAACGACGCTCGCGAAGGTTCCGACGACTGGAGTGGGACCGCTGGCGGCGATTGCGTCAGGCGCACGAGGAAGTGACGTGTCGGGATCGACCAGCAACTGGTAGGCAGCGCGCGCAATCACCTGTGCGACCGGATAGCAGCCATTGGCGTTCGTAACCACCACGACACCGATGCCCTCGGTACGGTCAGCCAGTACGAATGACTGGAAGCCCACCATGCCGCCGCCATGGGTCAGACAGGTGTGGCCACCGATCGTTTCGATGTTGACACCGAGTCCGTACTGGCTCGACGTGACCTGTGGGCCGGTGGTCAGCGACACGATGTCTTCGCCATCGTTCGCCGTGGGAGTTGACATGCGTTCGATTGCGGCAGCCGACATCAGTCGCGTTCCATCAACGTCGCCGTCGCTCAACAAAAGGCGCGCGAATCGCGCCATGTCGGAAGCTGACGACGTGACGCACCCGTCGGCTGAATCGATGCGGAACCATGCGGCGGGTGTTAGCGGATCGCCCGGCGCCCACGGAATGTCGTCGCGCAGGGGCCAGTACCCGACGGCACTGCGTTCACGCGACCACCACTCGATACTTCCCGCCGAACTAGTCATTGCGAGCGGCCCGAGAATGCGAGTCGCGATCAGCTCAGCGACGGTGCGGCCTGTGCGAGCTTCCAGCGCACGGCCGAGCAGCATGAAACCAAGGTTTGAGTAGTGGAAGTGCTGTTCGTCGCTACGCACCAACCCGCGCAGGGCCCACAGTTGTGCGAGGTCATCAGGAACACCGTCGCCACCCATAATCAGACCGGCCGTGTGCGACAACAGCGCACGCCACGTCGGTGGCTCACCACCGACTTCGGCCCACGGCAGGCTGACCGAAATTGCTTCATCAAGGTCGACGACGCCCTCGTCGACGAGTTGCTGCACCACGACGCCCAGCACGGTCTTGCTGATCGAGCCGATCTGAAATAGATGCCACGCAGTTGCGGCAGTCGAACGCTCAGCATCGGCGAGACCGAAGCCGAATTGCGCCAGAGTTCCATCTCGATCAACGATTGCCACGGCACCACCATGTAGTGGCCACCACGGCATGAGCTCGGAAATGAACCCTGACAGTCGTTCGGCAGCAACCTGTGCAGGCTTCATCTCACGCACCCGCCGACTCGTGGCAGGCGGCGCGTCGGGTACCTGACGGCAGCAACGGCAGCAGCGACACCAACGGCAGCAACTGAGGATCTTCAGTGCGACAACGCTCAGGTTCACCCAGTTCTCGGTACAGCGGACAGCGCGGGTGAAAGCGACAGCCCGGCGGAATGTTGAGGGGGCTGGGGGATTCACCGGTGAGCACCATGCGTTCGCGGGCGCCGCCCGCATCAGGCACAGGAATCACCGAGACGAGCGCCTTCGTGTAGGGGTGCGCCGGTGAGTCAATGACTTCCGCCGACGTCCCCTCCTCAACGATGCGGCCGAGGTACATCACGGCCACCCGATCGGCGAACATCCATGCCAGCGACAGATCGTGTGTGATGAACAGATACCCAGCACCGAGGCGGTCGCGCATTTGCGCCATCAGGGCGAGAATCCCTGCACGCAGCGACACATCGAGCATCGACACCGGCTCATCGGCGACGACCAACGCCGGTTCAAGGATCATCGCCGACGCGATCGCCACCCGCTGACGCTGGCCACCAGAGAGTTGATGTGTGTAACGCGCCCCGATTCGCGCTGCCGGCGTGAGACCGGCTCGATCGAGCGCACGCAATGCCATCGCTTCACGTTCGGCGCGGTCGGCACCGATTCGGTGAATGTTCAGGGGCTCAATCACAGTGTCGAGCACGGTGCGACGCGGATCGAGTGACTCGAACGGGTCTTGGAAGATCATCTGGAAACGCGGTCGCATGGCACGCAATTCGCGCCCGCTCAACGCAACGAGGTCACGCCCTTCGAAGATAATGCGACCACCCGTCGGCTCAACCAGGCGCATCACCGCATTTGCCGTCGATGTCTTGCCACTTCCCGACTCCCCCACGAGTGCGAGAGTCTCGCCTCGATCAACGTGCAGATTCACGCCATCAACAGCGCGCGCCACCTGACGACCATCGGGTGTTCGCACCTGGTACTGCACCTCGAGGTCTTCCACCACGAGTAGATGCTCGCTCATTGCGCACCCCCCGTCGGGTCGAGTAGGTGGCAGGCCGCCAGATGTCCCGAACCGCATTCCTGAAGTATCGGTTGATCGACGTCACATCGTGCAATCGCCACGTCGCACCGTTCATGAAATCGGCATCCTGCCGGCGGATTCACCAGGTCGGGAGGCTGCCCCGGAATGCCGTCGATGAAGACCCGCTCGCGCGTAATGTCGGGATAGGCGCGCAGCAACCGACGCGTATACGGATGGGCCGCGCCTGCACCAACGTGTTCGGACGCAAGCACATCGCGCGCACCACCACTTTCGACAACACGCCCGGCGTACATCACCGCGACGCGATCGCAGGTATCGGCCAACACCGACAAGTCATGCGAGATCAGCAGCATCGACAAACCCAAGTTGTCGCACAGTTCGCGTAGAAGGTTGAGGATCTGCGCTTGCGTCATCACGTCGAGTGCAGTGATGGGCTCGTCGGCGATGACCAACTCAGGCCCGCACGCCAACGCCATCGCGATCATCACTCGCTGACGCATTCCACCACTGAATTGATACGGGTAGTCGCCCGCGCGCCGCGCTGGAATTCCGACTGATTCAAGCAGGGCGGCCGCTCGCTCGTCGGCGTCCTTGTTACGCACATCGGGTTCGTGCACGCGAATGGGCTCAGCGATCTGCCACCCAACCGTCTTGACCGGATTGAGTGCGTTGAGCGCGCCTTGGAAGATGACCGAGACACGCTTCCAGCGCACATCACGCAGACCGTCTTCGTCGAGTGTCGCGAGATCGAGACCATCGAGCAGGATGGAGCCACCACTGATACTCGCCGCTTCTGGAAGCAACTGCGGAATTGCCATCGCCAATGTGGTCTTACCGCACCCTGACTCACCCGCCAACCCGACGAACTCTCCGCGTTCGATGGCGAAGTCGACTCCGTCAACGGCAACGACATCACCGTGAACGCCTCGATAGGTGACCGAGAGATCGCGAATCTCCAACAGACTCATGACTGGTCACGTCCCTTGAGTCGTGGGTTGGTGATGCGTTCGAGCGCATGACCAATCAACGTGAAAGCCAACACGACGAACAGAATGCCTAACCCCGGCGGCAGGAAGTACCACCATGCTCCGCGACCGATGGCACCTGATGCGAACGCGAAGTGCAGCATCGAGCCCCAGGAAATGCGGTTGGGGTCACCGAGGCCGATGAAACTCAAGGTCGCCTCGGCGAGGATACAGCCGGCAACGACGAGCACCGTATTCGCAACGACTAACGGAAGCAGATGCGGTGCGATGTTAGTGCGAATGATTCGCCAGTTCGAAGCACCGAGTGATCGCGCGCGCGGAATGAATTGACGCTCACGCAGCGACAGGGTTTGCGAGCGAACGATACGCGCCGTACGAGCCCAGCTGAGCACGCCAATGACGATGATGATGATGCCAAGGTTCTGACCGAAGATCGCGCCCAGCACGATCATCAGCGGCAACGCCGGCACCACGAGGAAGAAGTCGGTGAAGCCCATCAGCGAGGTATCGGTCGGCCCCCGGTGGTAACCCGAGATGATGCCGATTCCGGCACCAATGATGGTCGAGATCACCGTCGCCATAATTCCGACGAACAGCGAGATGCGAGCACCGGTAATGAACTGGCTGAGCACATCACGACCGAGTTCATCGGTTCCGAGCAAATGTGCACCCGACGGTGGCTTGAGAATCGATGCCGCACTCGAACCGACCGCGGCAGGATTGAACGGAAACAGCAACGGACCCAACACTGCCACCGCAACGATCACGGCCAGCAAAATGATGCCGACGCGACCCATGCGATCGGCCCACACCTTGCCAACCAACGAGGTGCGCGGCGTCGCGGCTTCCTGCTCGGGCACTCCCGTATCGGCACTCATGACGACGCTCCGACCCGCGGATCGACCAGGCGATAGACGATGTCGGCCATGAAGTTAGCGAACAGAACCGCGATTGCCGTGATGAGGAAGCACGCCTCGAGCATCGGATAGTCGCGCGCGAGCACCGAGTTGTAGGTCAGCAGGCCCATTCCGGGCCACGAGAACACCACTTCTACCTGAATGGCGCCCGCGACCAGCGCGCTGATGTACAGCACCGATGCCGTGAGCACTGGAAGAAGCGCATTGCGGAAGGCGTGTTGCCACACCATCGTGCGCTGTGACAGCCCCTTGCCGCGGGCGGTCAGCATGTAATCCTCCGACATCGCCTCCACCAACGACGTTCTGGTAATGATGATGAAGAAAGCGATATCGACGATTACCAACGTGATCGTCGGCAACACCAAATGCCGTCCGACATCTGACCAATAGACCGCCGAGTTGGCATACACGGCATTGGGTGTGGTGATACCTGACGTCGGCAATACCCGGAACCACGCGCTGAACGTGAACACCAACAAGATGCCCACCCAGAACGTGGGCAGACTCCACAACACCAACGAGCCGACAACGGTGCTTGAGTCTGACTTGCGCCCCTGCCGGGCACCGGCGAAGACGCCGATGACGATTCCCACGGCCACCACGATCGTTGTTGACACCGTGAGCAGCACAACGGTGTTCAACAAAGCATGCCCGAGAACACCCGCGACGGGCTCTTTGAGACTGAATGAGTAGCCCAAGTCGCCATGCAGCAAATTGCTCAAGTACCGCCAGTACTGCTGCAACAGCGACCCATCAAGCCCGTAGTCCATGCGCAGTTGTGTTACCTGCTCAGGACTGAGTTTCTGCGACCGCCGAATGAGCAGGATCGGATCGCCCGGGATGATGTGGAACAGGAAGAAGTTAAAAGTGACGACAGCGAAGATCATCGCCAGTAGGACGAGCAGCCTGCTCCAGATCGAGCGCATCAGGGTTTCAGATTAACTGGCAGGAACGGCCTTGAGGTAGTTGTCTCGTGTGAAGTTGAAGATGATGCCGCCGTCAGCGGGCACCCAGCCAGTCCAGGTGTCGTTGCGGTACGCCTGCAACTTCTTGAGGTAGACGGCAACGAGATAGGCGCTGTCGGAGTAGAACTTCTGCTGCATTTTCTTGACGAGCGCCTGACGCTTGGCCGGGTCGAGCTCGGTGGCCTGCTGAGCGTAGAGATCGTCGTACTCCTTGTTCGAGTAGAAGACATCGTTGTTGCCACCGATCTGGCTGGTGAGCGGTACGCCGAGGAGGTAACTCGGGTCGTTAGTGCCAGAGTCCCAACCCCACACGAACATGTCCCAGTCGGGGGCCTCGGTGTTGTAGACAGTGCTGTCCATGGTGTCGGAGTCAACCGTCGAGAAGTCGAGCTTGATGCCCGCCTTCTTAGCCGTCTCCTGGAACAACTGGGCGGTGCGCACATCGGTAGTGGTGCTGTCGATGGCGATGAGACGGAACTCGAGGGGCTTGCCGTCCTTGGTCTGGCGTATTCCGTCGCCATCTTTGGTGGTGTATCCCGCCTGATCGAGTAGTGCGTTGGCCTTGTCGAGGTTGTTGTTGATGGCCTCAGTAGCACTCGGCTCCCAGTAGTAGTCACCAAACGCAGGCGGCAGGATGCTGCCACCGGCCGACGCGTGACCCGCGTACGCAAGCTGAACGATCTGCTCACGGTCGAGCGCGTATCCGAGTGCCTGACGTACGGCGACGTCCTTGAGAAGCGGGTTGCCCTTCGACTTGGGGTCAGCCGACACGTTCATTCCGATGTGGTGGAAAGAGAACGACGGCAACTCTTGGGTGGTGATGGTGTTATCACCCTGCATTCCGTCGAAGACGGTTGGTGGCACCTGAGGAATGATGTCGATCTCGCCGTTCTTAAGTGCTTGCGCTTCAATGTCGTCGTTGGTGAACACGGTCCAACTGATGCCGCCGGCCGCGGGCAACGTTCCCCACCACTTGGGGTTACGCGACACTGCAACCACCTGTCCTTGCTTGCGCTCCTTGAACGTGTACGGACCAGTACCAATCGGGTTTTCATTCGGGAACTTCTTCATCTGGTCGACCGACATCTTCGACCAGATGTGCTTGGGCAGTATCGGAACCACCAGACCGGGGTCGAACGCCTGCGGCTTCTTAAAGGTGACCTGCACCTCGGTGGGGCTCAGGGCCTTGGCCGACACGAAGTCGGTGAAGTACTGCGCGTTGATGCCCAACTGGTTCTTGCCGATGAGGTCGAAGGTGTAGACGACATCTTCGGCCGTGAACGCAGTGCCGTCGTGCCAGGTAGCACCCTCGCGCAGGGTGTACGTGATGGTGTTACCGTCACGCTTGACGCTCGACGCGAGGCCCGGCTCTTCCTTGAGGTCGGTGCCGTAGGCGAGCAGAGTGTCGTAGATCAGCGACTGAACTTCAATGGCTTCGGTCGTCGTCGTGGTGAGCGGGTTGAGCGTGTCAATGTCTGACTTCCACCCGACGCGAATCACCTTCTCGCTGAGCGCCGCACTTGCACTGCCGCTTCCGCTTCCGCTGCCACTGGGTGCCGCCGCACTTGACGACGTGGTGCTGTCGTTGGTGGTAGGCGGCGCGCAGGCCGACACCAAGGCGGGAATACTCAAGGCCAACGCTGCGGCGAACACCACCCGCGGGACTCGGCGCGAGCTACGGGCAGGGTTGGGGGCAGTCTCTATACTCACCATTACGTGAGTGAATCAGACCCTTCCGAGAGCGTCAAGCACCTGACCGCCGCTGTAGCGCGATAGCAACCGGGTTGTTACTCGACCGAGCGTCCAAGCCGGGCTCGCGAGTCGTCGAGTGCAACCGCGCGCTGATTCCAGCCGCCCTTAGCAAAGGGGTTCGCAGACGAGAGCTGACCGCGCGATTCACTAGGTGCCAACGGCTGGTCAACCGCATGTGCGGCCACCAGTGCCGCGCCCACAGCCGAACCATCGATCTCATCGTCGTCGGTCATCACCACATCGTGTCCGCTTGCATCGGCAAGTTGCTGCCGGAACCAGGCGTTCGACGCGCTCGCTCCCGATGCACAAATGACGTCAGACGCAGCGCCGTACTCACCCAGCACGCGGATACAGCGCCGACTTTCGACGATGATTCCGTCAATCAACCCGCGCGCGATGTCAGCCGCCGTGGTTCCGAGGTGCAGACCCAGCAGCGCACCCGTGAGCGACGGATCCCACAAGGCACCCTGCTCGCCAGGCGCGACATACGGAAGGAAGAGCGGCACTTCATCGGGTTCGGCGGTCGAAGCTAACTGCATCAGTTCAGCTTCTGACACGCCACCGAGCAAAGTGGCCAGCCAGCGCACCGCACTACCCGTGGAAAGCAAATCCATTTCAAGACCGAAGGTGCCCGGATGCGCCATCGGCGTGACGAGGAATCGGTGCGCGTCGTCGGTGACCGGATGATCGGTCACCCCAAGAATGATCGTGCTCGTCCCGGCGATGTATGCCGCCTGGCCCGGCTGACTCACGCCGATGCCCAGCGCTCCGAGCACAGAATCTGCGGCACCCAGACACACGGGAATTCCAGCCGGGAGGCCGAGTGAGAGTGCGGCCTCGCTACTCAACGGGCGTGCACTCGTTGAGACATCGATTCGTGGAAGCGCGGGAGCGGGCCGACCGGCGAGTTCGGAATACGACGCGAGGATGCTGCGATCCCACGCGCCCGTGTGCAGGTCGTAGCACCCGAAACCGGCGGCAGTACTCGGATCGGTGACGAACTCACCCGTCAGCCAGCCGTGCACATAGTCCTTGGCACCGAGCAGCATCGTTGCCGCGACAACGCCGTGGGGGTCAATGCGCTGTAGGCGAAGCAGCATCGGAAGCAGGTAGCGACCGTCAAGCCATTGACCGGTGCGCGCATACACCGCGTCGGGGTTTGCGAGTTCGCGCAGTGACTCGCCCTCGGACTCAGCGCGGGAGTCTTCCCAGGTGATGGCGCGCCCGAGCGGCTGCGCGTTCGAATCGATCAGCACCAACGTCGGCAACATGCCCGATAATCCGATGGCAGTCCACTCACGATCACCTGTCGAGGAGCGTAATGCCGCCACCACATCGCGGATAGCGTCGATCCAGTCGGCGGGATCTTGCTCGGAAGCACCACGCTCAGGTCGATGTGTGACATACGACGCCTGAGCGCGCGCAACCGGTCGTGCGTCACCGTCAAGTACCACGCCCTTGAGCCCGGAGGTGCCGAGATCAAGTCCGACGTACAGACCCGCGCTCACGGGCACACCGGAAGACCGTTGGGACGACTGCGGTCACATACTGCGAGCAACGACAGCGAGTGCATCAGACGCTGCCTCCAAAGTGGTGTCGATGTCAGCATCAGTGTGCACCAACGACACAAACAGGTTCTCAAGGTGGCTCGGGTGGAACAGCACGCCGCGCAGCAGCATCTCGTGGTACCACGTGGTGAACAGCTCTTCGCTGGCGAATGCCTCAGCGTCACGCCAGTTGCGAATGGGCTGATCGGCGAACCACAACTGGAACACCGTGCCGATACCTTCCACACGCACCGGGATGTTCAAACCCTCGGCGATGGACGTGATTCCGTGAGCAAGGCGGAAGCCGAGCGCACGCTGCCGCTCGTACAGACCCGGCTCAGCGAGCAGGTCCATGGTCGCCGAGACAGCCGCGCATTGAATCACGTTCGCGTTGTAAGTACCCGAGTGCGAGTAGCGACCCTCCGCGATGATCGACATCACTTCCTTGCTGCCGCCAATGGCGGCAACCGGGAAGCCGCCACCAAGACCCTTGGCAAGGGTGGTGATGTCAGGAGTGACACCGAACCACTCCTGTGCGCACCCGCGAGCGAATCGGAATCCGGTGATGACCTCATCGAAGATCAGCAGCGCACCGTGCTTGGTGGTTTCCGAGCGCAACAGTTCGAGGTAGCCGGGCTCGGGCAAGATGCAGCCGGTGTTGAACACCGCAGGCTCAGTGATGACCGCGGCCACTTCATGCCCGCGCTCGTTCATGACGCGCACGAAACTTTCAGGGTCATTCCAGGAGAGCACAATGAGAGTGTCTTCGAGTTCGATCGGAACACCGGGGCCTGACGGAATCGGACGGGGGCGATCGGCAGGTCCCGCTGCCGCTGGATCGACGTGGTTGCTCCAGTACACGGTGTCTTGCCAGCCGTGGTAGTGACCCTCAAAGCGAATCACGAGTCGGCGCTGAGTGACCGCGCGAGCGATTCGAATTGCCGAGCCCACCGCTTCACTTCCAGAGTTAGTGAACCGCACCATCTCGATGCCGGGCACGGTAGCGACCACCTTTTCGGCGGCCTCGATTTCGAGTTCGTACGGCAAGCCGAAGCAGGTGCCGTACGACTCAATAGCGTTCGTGACTGCCGCCGTGACAACGGGGTGACGGTGACCGAGAATCATCGGGCCCAAGCCCAGCAGGTAGTCGATGTACTCGTGGCCGTCGACATCGCGAATGCGTGAACCCTGGCCTTCAGCGATGAACGGCGGGTAGGGCTTCCAGCCAAACTTCACCGTGCGGGCACTGCTGCCAGCGCCACCGGGAATCACGCGACTGGCGCGTTCGAAGAGTTCGCCCGAGCGGGCGGCCCACTGACGGTACTCAGCGTCAAAATCCTCGGAGGTCATGCGGTCACATTATACTCTGCATGCAGAATCGACAAGAATGATTAACCACCCAGCGACGTGACCGTCCAGTCCTCCCCGCCGGGCGCCGATAGCAGCCGACGGTCCTGGGTTCCAGACACATAGAACGCGAATTGCCGCGCCGGGTACACCTGCTCAAAGCAGTCGAAAGGCTCACCGTCGTTACTAAAACTCACACCCTTGACGATCACGACCAGTTCGCGGGCGGGAAGGTCGAGGAGCCCCCGCACGTCATGGGTGGGCATGGTGACTTCGAGGTACTGCTCTTCGAAAGCGTCGACGAGTCCGTACGCCTCCTCGAGGTACCGGTACAGCGAACCGCCGTCGGCCAACATGGTTTCGTCAAGGGCGGGCACCCGATGCACCGGAAGGATCGCACGCTCGACGAGTACCGGCCGATCCAACATCAACCGCCGCCGCACGACTTCCCAGACCGGCTGGCCATTTTGTAAACGCAACGCCTTCGCCACGGGGGCTCCCGGCATTCCCACTCGTAAACTGCGCAGTTCAGTCACCAGATCGGCGCTGTCACCACTGTGTTCAAGTGTTTCGAGCAAATCACCGGAACGGGCCGGGGTGGAAACGATGCGGGGTTGGGAGACGAACGTGCCCACACCTTGGTGGCGCTCAATGCGGCCGGCCTGCTCGAGTTCATCAAGGGCGCGGCGAACAGAAATCTGGCTAACCCCCGACAACACGGCGAGCTCGGCTGAACTCGGCAGTCGATCACCGGGCTTGAGATTGCTCTCGTCAATGATCGTCAGCACAAGATCCTTGACTACCTCATACCGCAGCCGTCGCGGCTCCTCTGTATCAGGCATGACTGGACCGTACCTGAATTGGCGACGGTGCGTGAACACCGCGTAACGTCCGGTATCACGACGTTTCTAGCGCTGCAGGCTCAAACAGGGTAGGAATGTCAGGTGACTGAGCGAGGATCGGGGCGCGAATCCACCCGAAGGCAATCAGATGTGCTCGATGCCATTTTCGATGTGGTGGGCGACAAGCCCGAATCGCAGACACTCGGCAAGCCCTCGCCCTTCCGAGCTCAAGCCCTTGAGCAAATGAACCTGCCGACTCAGGTCGACAACCTGCTGCCGATTACCTCACGACGCAGTTGGGTCGCCGTCGCCGCCGCGGCCCTGCTTATTGTCGCCGGCTTGGTGTACGCGGCGGGCGTGGTGCAGACATTCTCGGTCACCGTAAGCGGTCGAGTGGTGGCCCCACCCGGACTAGCGACCGCCGCAGCCCCCACGGGTGCAGTACTGACCAGCGCCTCGGTATCCGAAGGCGACACGGTGACAGCCGGGCAGGTACTGGCCGAGGGAGTCGACGACAACGGTCGGCCCGTGCGCATCGCCTCTCCCATCGCGGGCACTATTTGGCAGCAAGTCGGTTTCGCGGGCCGCGTGGTGCACGCCGGCGACATGGTCGCCACCGTCCTACCCCCAGGAAGTTCGGCGACCGTACTGGTGGCAGTTCAAGAAAGCGACGAAGCGCGCATCACTCCGGGCCTGACAGTGAATGTGACGTCGGGCGAAACCCAGACCACCGGAACGGTCACCGCAATCGACGCCGCACCTGAACCCTCCGAGGTTGAGTCGGCGCGACTCGGCGTTCCATTGACGGCAGGCACCTCCGTTTATCCGACGACCATTACGCTCGCCGAACCGCTCGAGGCGGGTGCAGGAGCGACCGCGCAGATCATCATTAGCCAGAAGACCCTGCTCCAGCAGTTGACGGGCCTCGGTTCGTGACCGCTGATGTGACGTCGGCACCACCCCCAGTCGGGGCAACTCCCCCAGTTCAACCGCCGAAACCTGCCAAGCCCCCCAAGCGTCATCGCAGCAAGGTGCCCACGGTGCTGCAGATGGAGGCCACCGAGTGTGGTGCCGCCAGCCTCGGCATGGTGCTCGCAAGTTACGGGCGCTTCGTTCCTCTTGATGAATTGCGCGTCGCGGCCGGGGTCTCGCGCGACGGGGCAAAGGCCAAGAACGTGATCGGTGCGGCGCGCTCTTACGGACTCGAGGCGAAGGCATTCAAGCGCGAGCCCGAACGTCTCAAGACGATGACGTTTCCGATGATCGTGCACTGGCGCTTCTACCACTACATCGTGGTCGAAGGCTGGTTCCCCGGCGGCTGGTATCTCAACGATCCCGGCAGCGGTGCGCGCACCTGCGACGACGACGAGTTTGATCGCTACTTCACCGGAGTCGTCATTGAGATGACTCCGGGACCAGATTTCACGGCCGGGGGAAAGCGTTCAGGTGTAGCCGGGCGCCTGCTTGCCTCAGCGGGAAAGGTCGGAGCCGCGCTGGCAATGATCGGGGTCATCGCGCTCCTACTGTTGGTGCCTACTCTTCTGGTTCCGCAAATCATGAGCCTGTACGGCAACCAACTCAACGGTCTGCTCGGAATCGGCGCCACGGCAGCGCTGCTCGGACTCATCGTGGCACTCGCTGTTCAAACCGTGTTGCAAGGAATGCAAGGCCTGCTGTCGATTCGGATGTCGACCAAGATTTCGCTGCGCCTCTCAGCGCAAGTCGTTCAACGGCTTCTCCACCTGCCCGCTTCCTTCCACGCTCAACGCGGTCCAGGTTCATCCGCCCAGCGAGCGCTGCTGATCGACGCCATGAGCACGAGTGTGTCGGCGCTGACCATGACGTTGAGTGCTGCCGTTCTCACCAGTGTGTCGGCCGCTGTCGTGCTGCTGATCCTTGATCCCATCACAGGCATCGTGGCCGTGATCGTCGCCATCATCATCGCCCTCGTACTTCGCAGCACCCTGGCCAAGGCGAAGGACGAAGCCTCGAAAGTCGTGGTCGAAACGGTTGAAGTAGGTGGCGTGATGGCGGCGGCACTGTCGCAGATCGAATCCATCAAGGCCTCAGGCGCCGAAGACGGCATCATCGCGCGCGGCATGGCGGCGCAGAACCGACTTCTTGAAGCCAATCAACGCGTCGGCATGCGATTGATGGGGCTCAGCGTGTACCCGCCCTTGCTCACAGGGCTCGCGACCATCGCGATCACTGGTGCGGCAATGGTCGGAGTTATTCAAGGTCGGCTAGATCCGGGTGCACTCTTGGCCATTCTCGCGCTGACCGGAATTCTGATTGGCCCGGTCGGCACGATGGTGCTTGCGTTGACGCAGGCACAGATGCTGCGCCCGACCCTCGACCAAGTCGACGATGTGATGGGCGCGCAACTCGATGAAGTGACCTACACCCACGAACCGGCGCCCAGCACCATCATCGGCGACTTCGAGGCACGCGACATCACTTTCGGATATAGCCGACTCGGACCTCCGGTGATTACCGGGCTCAACCTGCACCTTGCACCCGGCCGACGTGTGGCGTTGGTGGGTCCCAGCGGCTGCGGCAAGTCAACTATTTCCAAATTGGTGACGGGTCTGTACCAGCCGTGGGAGGGCCAGATTCTCATCGATGGCCGCACCCGCAATCGTCACGCGCCTCAAGTGCTCACCGACGGAATCGCTCTGGTCGACCAAGACGTCATGATCTTCTCCGGAACTATTCGCGAGAACATCACGCTCTGGGATCCGACCATTCCCGAGGCCGACATCGTTTCGGCCATTGAAGATGCACAACTGGCCAACGACGTGGCCCACCGTCCCGGTGGTCTTGATGCCCCACTGAACGAGATGGGCTCTGACCTTTCCGGTGGTCAGCGGCAACGACTTGAAATCGCTCGGGCCCTCGCGCGGCGACCTTCGCTCCTCGTGCTCGATGAAGCCACGAGCTCTCTCGACCCCGCTACTGAACTACTCATTGACGAGGCGCTTCGACGACGAGGCATTTCATGCCTTGTCATCGCGCACCGCTTGTCGACCATTCGCGACAGTGACGAAATCGTCGTGCTCGACCTGGGGCTCGTCGTCGAACGGGGCACGCACTCTGAGCTGATGGCTCTTGATGGCGCCTACGCCACCTTGGTGCGGTCAGCATGAGTAACGGAATTCCCGATTTGGAGTCGGTGGCAATCTCCGCCACCGACGTAATCGAACCTGCTTCGCGCGAGGTGATTGAAACCGTCAACGGCGTCGCTCTGGTTTTCGTGCTCACCAGCGACGGGCGACGCTTTCCACTCGCTTCGATCGCCGAGGGCCAGTGCATGGTGGGGTGCGCACCCACCGAAACCGGCGACCGACTACTGGTGACCGGGCAGCGCGGAACGCACGTGCGTCGGCGCACTCTCGAATATTCGATCGCCGAGACTGGCACAGCAGCCATTGAGCACTGGATCTGGGCACTCGGCGAGGCCAGTCTCGGCGGCCGGTGGGTCGACCGCGTGGTGGCCCCCGGCGATGAGGTCTTGCGTTTGGCGCCTGGTGAAAACGTCATGAGTTCAACCGATGCGGTCGCCTCGTCCGATCACTCCATTCAGGGCTGGCTGCGTGTGACGTCTGGGTCTGCGTCGTACTGCGGATGGACGCAGGCGCAGGTGGGAGTACTTGACGCTGCGGTGCCAGTAACGCGCGGCGTGTGGCTGACCAGTGGCCTACGCTGCCGAATCGCAGCGTCAGTCGCTCCCGCAGATTCAGATGAATGGGCCGCCACACTCGACCTCATGGGGCGCTTGGCCATTCAATCGGCGGCCGCACGCCAATCGATCGGTGACGCTCAGCGCGAGGAACGCCTCGTGAACGCTGAAGTGCGGGCTGAGCGCAACACTCAGGAAGCCATCGATTTACTCGCCGGCGCAGTCGTGGGTCCCATCATGCGTTCGGTGAATCCGACCGACCGCGCTTCCTCGACGCTGTCTGCTGGATTCACGGCTGCGCGCGCCAGTGGACTGACCGTCAGTGACGAGGCACGACTGCGCGCAGGTGACCAGGTCGCCCTCGGACGCGACGCCGTGAATGCTGTTGCCGAAGCCTGCACAGCACGTGCACGCACCGTCGATCTGGCGCCGTCGTGGCACACCATCGAGGGCCCACCTCTTGTGGCTGACCTCAAGCGCGGCGGTTCGGTGGCGCTGCTGTGGAAGGGACGCGGCTGGATCGCTGTCGATCCAACGTCTCCCGATGAGCCCAGCAATATCGACGCCGAGTACGCGGCACTTCTCGAGTCGAAGGCCACCGAGTTTGCGCCCACTCTGCCCGCTCCCCCGCGCACCATCGGCGATCTCAGCAACCTCGCCTACCGCGGTTCGGGCCGTGACCTCGCAGTTGTACTTCTACTCAGCGTGGGCATCGCTGCGTTGAGCTTCGTGACGCCCGTGGTGTTTGGTGCCATCGCTGGAAGTTTCGCCACCATCGAAACCTCCACTCTGGTGACATCGCTCCTCACACTCGTGCTGTTGCTGCTCGTCGGAACGGGCTGGCGCTATGTACGCAGCACGTCGCTGCTGCGAGCGCGGGTGCGATCGATGGCCATCGCAAGTGGTGCGGTGTGGGATCGAATGATGCGCCTTCGCGCGACGTGGCACGACGGTCAGACACTTGGTGAACGCATGACGCAGTCAACTGCCGTCAATACTGCCGCTGAGCTTGTTCCCGACACGCTGATCATCGCGTTGCTCGACACACTTGCCGTTCTGGGCGGCCTCGCAGCGGTGGCAACCACTAATGCGAGCCTGCTCGTCGCCACCACCCTTCTCATCGTGCTGCAAATTGCGGTTTCCGTTGTGATTGTGAAGAAGGGCGCCGTGCTCACGCGCGCACGAGTCGACGCGAGTGCCGCTGCCACGGGCCGCCTCATGGAGACTCTGCGTGCTGTCAATCGACTGCAAGTGTCGGGTGCAGAAGACCGCGCCTTTAAGAGGTGGGCACAAGAACACGCCAAACTCACCACAGCCGATCTACGGCTACGCCAGATCACCACCTGGGGCGCACTCGTGCTCGGCATGTTTCCGCTGTTGGGGTTGATTGTGATCGTCGGCGTCACCGCGGCATCGGGTGCGACGTTCGCACAGTTTGTGACGGCGCAAACCGCGGTGGCCATCGCCACAATCTCCGTTACCGCAGCGGTGCTGTCCGGTGGTGCCGTCCTCAATGCGCGCGCGGTGCTCGACAAGGTCGATCCCGTGCTCGAGGCAGTTCCTGAGGGCTTCGGCGAAGGCGTGAACCCCGGCATCATCAGCGGCGGACTGGCAGCTGCCGACATCGTGTTTCGCTACGACCCCTCGGGACCAGCCGTACTTGATGGAGTGTCGTTTAAGGTTCAGCCCGGTGAGCATGTCGCGATTGTCGGACCTTCTGGCTGTGGAAAGACCACACTGATGCGCGTACTGCTGGGCTTGGAAGAACCAACCTCCGGCGTCATCACTGTTGACGGTCAGGACATGGCCTCACTTGATCGGCCCTCGGTACGACGTCAAATCGGGTGCGTCCTTCAGTCGTCGACGCTGCTTCCCGGAACGATCCGCGACAACATCGACATGGGCCGCGGTCTCACGCCTCCGGAAATGTGGAAGGCGTTGGAAGCAGCGAGTGTTGCCGAAGAAGTGCAGGCAATGGGACTCGGGCTCGACACCCCCGTGATCGAAGGCGGCGGCACGGTATCGGGTGGTCAGCGACAGCGCATTCTGTTGGCCCGCGCGTTGGCCGGCGAACCCCGCATGCTGATTCTTGATGAAGCGACGAGCGCGCTCGACAACGTGACGCAAGCGATCGTGATCGA
This sequence comes from Actinomycetota bacterium, assembly GCA_026393115.1. Lineage (GTDB taxonomy): Bacteria > Actinomycetota > Actinomycetes > S36-B12 > CAIYMF01 > CAIYMF01. The sequence continues at coordinate 118,377 of JAPLAU010000030.1, read as the reverse complement.
CTTCCTCGAACGTATGCGCCTCACTCGCATCGTGGTGGCGCATCGCCTCTCGACAATTCGTACGGCCGACCGCATCATCGTGCTCGCGGCAGGCAAGGTTGAGCAGGAAGGCACCTTCGAGGAACTGATGGCGGTGCCCGGACATTTCCGCGATCTCGCCGCACGTCAGATGACCGACGCCTAACCCCTTCCCACCCCTTCCCTTTTCCCGCCCCTTCCCTTTTCCCGCCCCTTCCCTTTTCCCGCCCCTTCCCTTTTCCGCATGGGGGGACCCTCAGCACGCATAGAAGCAGTTTTCTTACCCCATCACCGCACATGCAGAACCCCCTGGCCCGGGGGATGAGCAGCCAGAGGGGTCCACTTTGGGGTGAGATTCGGGTCAGCCGTCGATCTGGGCGATTGGTGCGCCCTGGAGGACCGCTGCCTCTTCCTCAACCAGACAGGTAACGACACCGGCAATCGGTGCCTCCACATCAACGGCCACCTTGTCGACCATCACTTCCGCAATGACCTGACCGGCCTTGACCGTCTCGCCCGTGTGGGCGAACCAGGTCGAGAGCACCCCCTCGGCGGACTCATCCTTCGAGAGCACCGGGAAGGTAATGACCTCACTCATCTGTTCGATTCCCCTTTCACGTCGACTCGTTCACACCCGCTAGAACTTCATAACCTCTTCGATGGCCCGCTGAATCTTGTCGGATGGGGAAGAAAAACTGCTTCTATGCGTGCTGAGGGTCCCCCGATGCGGAGGAGGTGGGGGCGCACCGGTGCACGGGCGCCGCGGAAGTATGGTCGGAACTATGGACGGAACAAAGGCCGTAAGTATGGACGGAACGATCACTCGAACTGAGGCCGAGTCGGCGTACTACCCGGAGTCCGAGCGTCTAGCTGAACTTCTAGCTCGCATTGGCGCTTCCCTCGACGACAAGGTGCACAACCCGCCTATCGACCCCTACCTCACTCGCGCGCAGTGGGAACACCTCGCTCACGAACCTGTGCCTTTGACGCCAGCTCCCGTCGACGAACTCGTCGACGAACTCATCTCACTACTCATCCCCAACGGCGGCCGAGTCAGCGATCCTGGCTTCTGGGCATTTGTCACCACCGCCCCCACCACCGCACCATTGGTCGCTGCCACCGCGGCCGCACTCGGCGCACCTGTGCGTTACGGATACCAAGCCGTGAACGCCATTGAAGAACGTTCCTTGGAATGGCTCGGCGAGATTTTCGGCCTGCCAGCCCACATGAAGGGCCTGTACTCCAGCGGCGGATCAAGCGCGAACATCGTGGCGATGGGTGCTGCGCGGCAGCACGCGTTCGAAGCGCGCGGACTCGACCCCGCCCGCGATGGCGTCACCGGAACACCGTGCGCCTTCTACGTCTCCCCCGAAACTCATCACACTATTTTGCGCGCGGCGGCCGTACTCGGAATTGGTCGCAGCAGCGTGCGCGAAATCCCAGTCGACGACAACCTGCACATTCGCACTGACCTGCTCGCTGAAGCCATCGACGCCGACATTGCCGCCGGCGTCCTTCCGATTGCTGTCATCGCCAATGCGGGCGCGACGAACACCGGAACCATCGATCCGTTGCGCGCCGTGGCAACCGTCGCCCACGATCGCGAAGTGTGGTTCCACATCGATGGCGCGTACGGACTTCCGGGCTATCTCGATGAACGCGTACGACCAAAATACGACGGACTTGAGCTTGCTGACTCGATCATCGTCGATCCCCACAAGTGGCTCAGTGCACCAGCCGGAATTGGCGTGACGTTCGTGCGCGATCGCACGATTCTGCTGCGCGCCTTCACGCAGGGGCCCGCTGATTACCTTGAAGGTTCGTTCGCCGACGATGGACGCATTGGGGTATCACTCGACTCACCCGGCATTCCCTATGGCGATTTCGGTCTCGAACTCACTGCACCCTCACGTGGAATTCAGGTGTGGGCGATCTTGCGCGAGCAGGGAGTGTCAGGCCTGACCGAACGAATCCGTCGCGACAACGACTTCGCAACCTATGTCGCACGCACCGCCACCGACGATCCGCGACTGGAATCGCTGACGAATCCTGACCTGTCGGTTGCGTGCATTCGCTATGTCGGCGACGGCAGTCATTCCAACGACGAACTCAATGAGCTCAACCGCCGCATTCACCGACGCCTTGTACGCGAGACCGAGTTTCTCCCGAGTACCACGGTGGTGAAGGGCGCGTACACCATCAGGCCGTGCTTCATCAGCCCGCGCGCAACGTGGCCTCTGATTGAGGCGTTCCTGCCGACCGTGATTCGGCTCGGCGACGAGGAGGCCGCGCGATCGACGCCGTGACAGGCAGCGAAGCGGGCTGGCGACGTCGGCTGGGTGATCGCCACAGACTCATCACGAGTCCGCGCGTTAGAGTCAGTACGTGATTCAACTACTCCGCACCTACCTGCGTCCGTACCGCGGAGTGCTCGTTGTGATCTCGCTTCTGCTGCTTGTTCAGGCGTTCACCAACCTCTACCTGCCCAACCTCAACGCCGACATCATCAACAACGGGGTGGTGACCGGCGACGTCGCCTACATCGTGCGCCTTGGTGGCATCATGCTGCTCGTCTCAGCGATTCTCGGGGTGGCCTCGATCGTCACCGTGTACTACTCGGCTCGCACCGCGATGCGCGTGGGCCGCGATATGCGCCGCGATCTGTTCACCCGGGTCGAATCACTGTCGCTCGGCCAGGTCAACGCTCTCGGAGTTCCGTCGCTCATCACCCGCAACACCAATGACGTACAGCAACTGCAGATGTTGGTGATGGTTGGTCTGACGATGATGGTGCTCGCACCCGTCACGGCCGTGGGCGCCATCATCATGGCCATTCGCGAGAATGCGCAGCTCGCCCTGCTGCTGATCGTCGTCATTCCGCTGATGCTCGCCGTCATCTCGATCATGGTGTTCAAAGCCATACCTATGTTCCGCGCGATGCAAACCAAAATCGACCGCGTCAATCTGGTACTGCGTGAGAACCTCACCGGAATTCGCGTCATCCGTGCGTTCAACCAAACCGACCGTGAGGAAGCGCGTTTCGAGGGAAGTAACGCCGACCTGACTGACACCGCACTACGCGTCACGCGACTGTTCGCACTGATTCTGCCGGCGCTGATGTTGATCATGAACTTGTCGTCGGTGGCAGTCATTTGGTTCGGCGGGCACCTTGTGGCCGATGGCTCGATGCCGATCGGCAACCTCACGGCCTTCCTTGCCTACATCATGCAGATTCTGATGTCGGTGATGATGGCCGTGATGACGCTGATGATGGTGCCGCGCGCGTCCGCCTCCGCCGACCGCATCAACGAAGTGCTCGCCACGCATGCCGACATCGTTGATCAGGTTGACGATCCTGCCGGCATCACCACACCTGGCCTCGTCGAGTTCCGCAATGTCGACTTCCGCTACCCGGGAGCTCAGGAAGCAATCCTGCAAGACATCACCGTGACCTTCGAACCCGGAACGACGAACGCCATTCTCGGCGGAACCGGCTCGGGCAAGACCACGCTCGTCAATCTCATTCCACGCCTCCTCGACACCACCGAAGGCGACGTACTGGTGGGTGGTCACAACGTTCGCCTTCAACCTCAAGAGCATCTGTGGAAGCGATTTGGAATCGTGCCGCAGAAAGCATTCCTGTTCAGCGGCACGATTGCGAGCAACATGCGATTCGGAAGGCCTGACGCCACCGAGGCACAAATCTGGCACGCGCTTGAAGTTGCTCAGGCGGCTGACTTCGTGCGCGAACTTCCTGAACTTCTTGAAGCCCCCGTCGATCAAGGTGGCGCGAACTTCTCGGGTGGTCAACGCCAGCGCCTCGCCATTGCGCGCGCGATCGTACGCGAGCCTGAGGTGTACATCTTCGACGACAGTTTCTCAGCTCTCGACTACGCCACCGATGCGCGTCTGCGCCGAGCGTTGAGCGACGAGATCTCTGCAGCCACCATCATCATCGTTGCGCAGCGAGTGAGCTCAGTGGTCAATGCCGATCACATCGTGGTGATGGATTACGGACGTGTGGTGGGGCAAGGAACTCACGAGGAACTGCTCGACAGTTGTGAGACGTATCGAGAAATTGTCGCCTCTCAGTTGGAGGTGGCAGTTTCATGAGCTCGATGCGTCCCGGTGCACCCGGCGGTCCTCCCCCTCGCGGTCCGATGGGCGGCGGCCCCGGCATGGGCATGATGCCGTCGACCGAGAAGGCCAAGAACTTCAAGGCGTCGATGCGTCGCTTCGCTAGCCGGTTGCGACCCGAGCGCGGTGTTGCTGTCGCTGTGTTCGTCCTCGGCAGCGTCAGCGTGTTCCTCACGGTGCTCGGTCCGAAGATCCTCGGTAACGCCACCAACGTCATCTTCGACGGCATTGTCTCGCTGCGCATTCCTGCTGGAATGACTCAGGATCAAGCCGTGGCGGCACTGCGGGCGCAAGGTGAAGACAAGCAGGCCGACATGGTGGCCGCAATGACGCTGACTCCCGGTCAAGGAGTCGACTTCGAGGCCCTCGCGCGCTTGCTCGCCCTCGCGACGGTGCTCTACCTCGTGGCATCCCTACTGTCGTGGGCACAGAATTACCTCATGGCCGGCGTGACTCAGCGCACGATGTACCGCCTGCGGGAAGAAGTCGACGCCAAGCTCGGTCGTCTTCCACTGAGCTACTTCGACTCCACGCCTCGCGGTGATCTACTCAGTCGCGTCACCAACGACATCGACAATATCTCGACCACCCTGCAACAAACGCTCACCCAACTCGTGACAGCCTTACTCACGGTGATCGGTGTGCTCGCGATGATGATTTGGATCAGCCCGATTCTCGCGCTCATCTCGGTGCTCACGGTGCCGCTGAGTTTCGTGGTCACCATGCTGATCGCCCGCAAGTCCAAGCCGCACTTCGTGGGTCAATGGAAGTGGACCGGTGAACTGAACTCGCATGTTGAAGAAATGTTCTCGGGGCACGAGCTCGTACGCGTGTACGGTCACCGCGACGCCGCCATCGTCGACTTCGACAGTTCAAACGAGCAGATGTACGAGAGCAGTTTCCGCGCGCAGTTCATCTCCGGAATGATTCAACCCGCGCTCACCTTTGTCTCGAACCTCAACTACGTCGCCATCGCCGTGTTCGGTGGAATGCGCGTGGCCAGCGGGGCCATGTCGCTTGGTGACGTGCAGGCATTCATCCAGTACTCCCGCCAATTCACGATGCCGATTACGCAGATCGCCGGCGTCGCCAACCTGCTGCAGTCGGGTGCAGCCTCGGCTGAGCGAGTATTTGAACTCCTCGACGCCAGCGAGGAAGAGCCCGATGACGTTAACGCCGCGCGCATTGTCGACCCGGCCGGACGCATTTCCCTTGAGAACATCCGCTTCCGATACCGCGAAGACACTCCGCTGATTGACGACCTGAGCCTGAACGTTGAGCCCGGACAGACGATTGCGATCGTGGGCCCGACGGGTGCTGGCAAGACCACGCTGGTCAATCTGCTGATGCGTTTCTACGAGATTCAGGCCGGTCGCATTCTCATCGATGGCATCAACACCCACGATGCCACCCGCGAAGACGTGCGCCGATGCTTTGGCATGGTGTTGCAAGACACCTGGCTGTTCGAGGGCACGATTCACGACAACATCGCGTACGGCGCGGAAAATGCCACCCAGGAAGACGTTGAGGCGGCCGCGCGCGCGTCGTACGCCGACCACTTCATTCGCACCCTTCCCGATGGCTACGAGTCGAAGCTCAGCGAGCAGGGCGAGAACATCAGCGCCGGCGAGCGTCAGTTGCTCACCATCGCGCGCGCGTTCCTCGCCGATCCGGCAGTGTTGATTCTCGATGAAGCAACCAGTTCGGTCGACACACGCACTGAGGTACTGATTCAACGTGCCATGTCGAACCTGCGTGAAGGCCGCACCAGTTTCGTGATCGCTCACCGACTGTCAACGATTCGCAACGCCGACGTCATTCTGGTGATGAACCGAGGAAGCATCGTGGAGCAGGGCAACCACGAGGAACTGATGGAAGCTGGCGGCTTCTACCGCGACCTCTACGAGAGCCAATTCACCGAGAGCCCCGACGAAGTTGCCACCGGATTCACTCCGCTGTAATCGTCACCACTGCCAGACGGCCATTTCCGTTGAGTACCAGCGGTGCGTCGACGATAACGCAATCGCCGAGCGCCAAAGAGTCACCCGCGATCGCCCACTCGCCCGCGAGCACGGCGATGAGTTGAGTCGCGTCGACGGCAGGCTCGACGCTGAGCGTCGGCCCACCGACGAGGTACATGTCACCTCGGCAACGCCCTCGACGCGTCATCAGATTGAGATCGCGCGTGGGTCCTTCATCAAGCCAGCCCTCGACTTCTGACTCACCACGGAAGCGCACGGGCTCATCGCTGGTGACCTCGACTCTCGCACCATCGATCGTGAGTGACATTCCCTCACCTTCGATCAGCAACAACACGCGATCAACTCCGGGAAGCGAGGAGAATGGGCCCGAGTGAGAAATGTCGGCCATGCTCACTCTCCAGTCGAAAGCATGCATATCGGCGCCTTCAGGCGACACGGCGATTTCCGAGGTCACACCGCCACCATTAGCCCACGGCATTCGCCGATGGTCGGCTGCGCGCAACACGGTCACGACTGCTCCTCAACCTGCTGCCACAAGCCGCCGATCGATTCGGCAAGTTCCGTCGCCACATCGATCGAACGATGAACGCCGTGAGCCACCACGACATTTCCGTCAACCACCACGGTGTCGACGTCAGCGGCAAACGCCGACAGCAGCACCTGCTCGGGGGCAGATCCGGCTGTGCGTACGGTGTCGAGTCGAACCGACACCAGATCGGCGCGCTGACCGACGGCCAGCATTCCCACGTCATTCCAGCCAAGCGATCGATGGCCCGCCGCGGCCATTGCCGTGACGAGTTCATCGGGTTGGAATCTACCGCGCTCATGATGGACGAGTCGCTCATGCATTTCCAGTGCCCGCGCTTCCTCAAGCAAATCGATCACGGCGTGTTGATCGGAACCCAAGCACAGCTGCGATCCCGCCTGCGCCAACTGCATGGCGGGCCCAATGCCATCGGCGAGATCGCGCTCGGTCGTGGGGCAGAAGCAACTGAACGTTGCGCTGTCACCGATCAACGCCACATCACCGCTGGTCAGATGCGTAGCATGCACCATGGTGGCATTCGCACCAAGAACACCGGCCTGCGCCAACACCTGTGTGGGAGTGACCCCATAGGCCGCTTCGCACGCGTCGTTCTCGCCCACCTGCTCTGACAGGTGCGCGTGTAAGGGCCTGCCGTTCGCCCACTGGGCCACGATCGCGAGCTGATCGCGAGGCACCGCGCGTACCGAGTGCACGGCAGCGCCGATGCGCGTGGTGGCATCATCGCTCAGCAGCGAGACTCGCTGCGCCCAGGCGGCCGCGTCACCATCGCTGAAGCGCAGCTGGTCGGCGCGCAGCGGCAGCGAACCGCCGGCATCGAGGCCGCCCGCGAGGTAACAGGTATCGAGCAGCGTGAGCCGAAGTCCGGCATCGCGCGCGGCCGCACGCAAGGCCTCACCCATCGCATTCGGATCGGAGTAGGGCGTGCCATCAGCCACGTGGTGCACGTAATGAAACTCACCGACGCACGTGACTCCGGCCAACACCATCTCGCCATACACAGCGCGCGCGAGTGCGTAGTACGAGTCGGGCGTCAGAACCGCCGCTGCGCGATACATCTGCTCGCGCCAGGTCCAAAAGGTGCCACCGTTGGAGTGGGTTCGGCCGCGAAGTGCACGGTGAAAAGCGTGCGAGTGCGCGTTGGCGAAACCGGGAAGAACGACACCTGCAAGTTCGACGATCTCGTCGCGCGCCGCGCGGTCAACCGGGCCTACCGACGAGATACGACCATCAACCACAGCGATGTCGATCGCGGGTCGCACCTCACCGTCGACCCACGCGTAGTCGCAGCGAAAGATTGTCACAGCATCGCTCGCATCACCGCGGTGAGGGCACTCACTCCCGCATGACAATCGTCGGCCTCGGCCGTTTCATTCGGCGAGTGTGAGATTCCGGTGGGGTTACGCACGAAGAGCATCGCGGTCGGAACCCCTGCCCCAGCAAGGATTCCGGCGTCATGACCGGCAGCGGTGGGCAACACCGGGGTCTCCACTCGTTGGTCGGCATCAACCGCCGCCCGCACGCGATCGCGCAGACTGGCATCGAAGGTCAGAATCGCCGTGACCGACTCGGTGGTGACGTCAACATCGGTACCGTTTTCACGCGACCCTTCCAACGCACCCGCATGTACGGCCTCCACCAGCGCATCCAACGTGGTTTCATCGCACGCACGCGCGTCGAGCCACGCGCGCACTTCCGACGGAATGGCGTTGGTGCCGTTGGGTTCGACTTCGAGCCGTCCGAAAGTGGCGCGACTTCCCGACGATCGCGCCGACTCGGCAGCGATCAGTGCCGTGCGCGCGTACGCGAGCATCGGATCGTGTCGATCAGACATCCGCGTGCTGCCCGCGTGATCGGCGACTCCGCGGAATGTGAAGCGGTAACGACCGTGCGGCCAGATCGACTCGGCTACCCCCACTGCCGCCTCACCCTCGACCAGGCCCCGACCTTGCTCAATGTGCAATTCGATGAACTCGCCGATGCGTGCGACGCGCTCGGGGTCGGCACCGAGTCCTCGCGGATCGTGCCCGGCCGCTGACATCGCCTCCGCCATCGTTGGGCCGTCGCGTCCGACCAACGCGCGCGCTTTATCAGGATCGAGCTGCCCGGTCATGAGTCGCGAGCCCGCGCATGCGACGCCAAAACGTGCGCCTTCCTCATCAGCAAAGGCCGCCAGCACAACCGGCCGCGTGGGCACTGCACCCGTTTCGCGCAGCGCATCAATCGCCGCGAACGACGACACCACTCCCAGCGGTCCGTCGAATGCGCCACCGTCAGGAACAGAGTCGAGGTGCGAGCCGACCACCAAGGCCGGGAGCTCAGGTGAGACTCCAGCCGGAATCCACCAGGCCCAGAGGTTGCCGTTGCGATCGGTTTCGACCTCGAGGCCGCGCGCCTGTGCCGTGGAAGTGAACCACTCGCGGCACTCCAACTCCGCGGCGTTGAACGCGTACCGGCGGTAGCCACCCGTCGATGCCTCACGTCCGAGCGGCTCGAGTTCATTCCATAGACGGTCGAACGACGCGGTCATGGGTGCCCTTCCAGCGCGGGTGTGGATGGCTCCATCCTTCCACGCGTGGCTCACGGCTTCGTGGGGCGCTGGTTCCGGGCGTTCTCTGGGCAAAACGGTGCGCTTTGTGAAGCGATTTGCCCAGAGAATAGCGAAATCGCGTTTTACGCGGTGCTGTGTTCGGGCGCGTGGGGAGGCGTCGTCATCGACGACGCGAGGCTGTCGGCGTTTCCCGAACATGTTCCTGATGTTTCAGGCAGGTGACGGCTCACGCGATCGAGAGTCAGCGGGGTTACCGTCGACGTATGTCCCTTACTCGCCGCTCGGTGCTGGCGGCTGCTGTCGCTGCCGCCGCTGCTGCGGCATGCTCAGCGGCACCGACGCCCACTCCCACCGCCCCCGGACCGACGCCCATACCCACCGCCCCCAGACCGACGCCCACTCGCACGCCGACCACCAGTCCGACCCCGACACCCACACCCACCAAGCCCTCGCTCCCCCGCGCGACCACCTGGAAAGCCGGCGCCGGGGAGGTGCAGCCCGCCGTGAAGACCCGCGCCTGCCAATTCATCGAAGCCATCTGCACGTGGACCAACTCGACAGGCGACATCGCCGACGCGCGGGCACGCGCCAAAGCCGCAGGATTCACCCCACAACTCGCCGACGCACTCGCACCCCTTCTCGGAGTGGGAACTTCCGCCGTCGCCAACGTTCGGCACGCGCACTACGGCGGCATCCTCGACACCACCGCATCCGTACTCGTCGTCGTCGACCAGTGGCGCGCCATGCCCGACGAAACCGTGCATGTCGGCGGCTCAACCGTCGACGTGCGACTCGAGCAAGCCAGCCCACACTGGCGAGTCGTCGATGCATTTCCCGCCGAGATCGAACGACCCGACACCACACTCAGCAGCACGGCGCAGCATGTGCTCGCCAACACTCGCATTCGTCTTCCGTACGCCGCCCACGCCGATGTGAATGCGGGGAAGGTCCGCGACTCGGTACTCATCATGCTGGGCGAACTTGCGACCTCCCACGTGATCGATGTCGCCGTACTGCGCTCGGGCCATCCACTGCACGTATTCGGAACCGACCGCATGAGCGACCACCCACTCGGAAGGGCCGCCGATCTGTGGGCCATCGACCATCACGACATCGTTGATCCTGCGAACTACGACCTCACGGCCAGTGTGATGCGCAACGCGTCACAACTCGGCGCCTACCAAGTGGGCGGGCCGGTCCTGCTCGATGGTTCGGGATTCTTCAGCGACAACACCCACCAAGACCACATCCACGTGGGCTTTAACTACTGACCGCTTCGACGAGCGGCGTGGAAATCGGGCGGGCGCTTCTCAAGGAATGCAGTAACTCCCTCGTGATACTCGGCGCTGGTGAGTGACTGCATGTAGATCGCACGCACCTCATCATCGACGTCGTGCTGCCCTGCCACTACGCGGTCGATCATCGCTTTGCCGCCGCGCAACGACACCTGCGCACGCGACGCAATCAACGCCGCAACTGCGTACGCGCGGTCAAGCACCGCATCATCGGAAACCGTTTCATGTACCAATCCAATGCGCAGCGCGGTCTGAGCGTCGAGCAACTCGCCGGTCAGCAGGATCCAGCGTGCCCAGGCCGGTCCGACCACCTCCACCAATCGCGCGGTTGAGGCCAGCGCGTACACGATGCCCAACTTCGCGGGCGTCACGCCGAAGCGCGACGATTCACCACAGATGCGCAGATCGCACGCCGCCGCCACTTGCGTTCCGCCACCGATGGCGAACCCTTCGATCGCAGCGATCGTCGGCTTGGGGCAGGTGATAATCGCCTGCTCACCGGCTTCCAACACTGTGCCGTGGCGCAGGGCGCCCTCGGGCTCGGAGCGCAATGTTCGGAACTCGGCAATGTCGGCGCCGGCACTGAAGGGCCCACCCCTGCTGCCTCTCACCACGACCACATCAACCTCATCGGCCTCGCCGAGCAGCGGCATCAAACGGGCGAATGCCTGCCACATCGCGAAGGAAATGGCGTTGTGCTTATCGGGGCGTCGGAACTCGACCGTGGCGATGCCCTCGTCGATCAGCACGCCCAACTGGTCGGCGGCATCACCGAGTGCGTCGGTCACGGCGGCAGTCAGGGCGTCAGGCACTGTGTCAGTCTGCCAGAACGCATGGGGGTGACCCGCAGCGCGAACCTCTCGCATGTGGGCACAATAGAGACCATGGACATCAGCGAGGTTGTGGCCGCTGCAGAGAAGTCACGTGTCACGCTCATCCGCTTCGAATACTGCGACTACAGCGGAGTCGCCCGCACCAAGGCCGTGCACATTTCACAGCTGGCCAGCGCGATGACGGAGGGAATCAACTTCACTCGCGCACAGAACGCCATCAACCTGCTCGAAGAATTGCAGCCGATCGAGGGCCTGGAAACCGTGGGTGCCGTGCGCCTCGTTCCTGACCCCGACACCTTCACCGTGCTTCCGTGGGTGCCGGGCAGCGCCAGCATGATGGGCGACCAACTCGATGGCGAGCTCAACGACTGGGGCGCGTGCCCGCGCCTATTCCTTAAGCGGATGATCGAACGCGCCCGCGGCATGGGATTCATCATCGATGCGGCATTCGAGAACGAGTTCTATCTCGCTCGCGATGTCGACGGGCACTATGTGCCGTTCGCCGCGGCCATCCACTCGCCTGTCTACAGCCCGATCGGAATCGACCACGCAACGCCTGCGCTCATTGACATCTGCGACGCACTCGAGGCTCAAGGCATGACCGTCGAGACGGCGATGAATGAATTTGGCTCTGGACAATTCGAAGTCGTCGTTCGCTACGCCGACGCACTGCGCGCGGCAGACCAGCAAATGCAATTTCGCGACACTGTGCGCGGCGTCGCGCTTCAGCACGACTTACTCGCGTCGTTCGCTCCCAAGCCCTTCGTCGATCAAGTCGGAAGCGGCGCTCACCTTCACACCAGCGTGTGGAACACCGACCACACGCGCAACCTCCTCTTTGACGCCAACGCCAATGGAAGCCTGTCAACACTCGGGCGTCACTTCATCGCCGGAGTTGCCGAGCACCTCCCTGCACTGCTCGCACTCACCGCGCCCAGCGCCAACTCTCACCGCCGACTCGCTCCCCAGGCCTGGACCTCGGCCACCACCGCATGGGGATTTGAAAACAAGGAAGCCGCATTGCGAGTGGTCGCTCCGTTCCACGGCCGCGAAGAGCAGAGCATGAACATCGAGTTCAAGCCGAGTGACGCCAGCGCCAACCCCTACCTCGCCCTCGGCGCCTTCATCGCCTGCGGGCTCGACGGCATCGTCCGCGAACTCGACCCCGGTGAGCCCACCCAGCACGATCCGGCCACCCTCGACCCCGACGCCCTTGCACGCGGCAAGGTGCGCCCGCTGCCCACCACCATGGGCGAGGCACTTGATGCACTCGAAGCCGACGACCTGCTCATGCAGGCACTCGGCGATCCGCTCAATCGCTTCTACCTCGCGGTGCGACATTCGGAATCTGCCACCTTTGCCGCGCACGACGTGGCATTCGAGATTCGTCATCATTTCCATCGGTTCTAAGGTGGAGTGCCGCACCTCCGTGCGCCACTTCAACTCAGGGAGCCTGTGATGTGTCGTCTACTCGGCTGGGTAAGCGAGGAACCCACCACACTCGCCGGTCTTATCGGTGACTCCGACCTGCAGGCTTTCGCCGCCCTTTCCAGCGATCACAAACACGGCTGGGGCCTGGCCTGGCCCGGCGGCGAGGAATTCGGCGTACGCAAGTCACCAGAGCGCGCCCTCGGCAGCGCTACGTTCAGCGACACGATGCACTCGATATCCACCGACATCGGCATCGCGCATTTGCGCTGGGCCACCTCGGGTTTGGCCGTGCAGGCCGACAACAATCATCCGTTCAGCATCGGACCCACCGCCTTCGCACACAACGGTGCATTCGAAGCGCACAACGACCTGCTCGATCACGTTCCCGGTGACCTGCACGCCCTGCGCACCGGTACCACCGACAGCGAACTCTTCTACCTGCTGGTACTCGGCTACGCCACCGAGGCACCTCTTGACGTGGCGCTCGCGCGCGCGGCCGCACACATTGCCGAACAGCACGAATTCACCAGCCTCAACGCAATGCTCGCAACTCCCGACACTCTCTACTCGCTGTGCTACTTCTATCCGCCAGAACTAGCCAATCGCCCGTCGAGGCAGTACTTCGACCTCGTGTACCGCGGCGACGACCACTCGGTGACCGTGGCGTCAACGGGCTGGGGCACCGGCTGGACCACCATGCCCAATGTCGCGCTACTCACGGTGCAGCGCGACACTCTCGCTGTCGACGTGCGCACGATCGACGAGGTGCTAGCAAGCGCCTGACCCCCTCGCGCGTGCTAGCGTGCGAACGTGCCGAGCTTGGGCCGCATCCCCCCCGTCGCAGCAGGACTTCTGGGTTTCGCCCTCACTCGCATCCTCACGCTTGTGCTCGCGGGCCTGTGGAACGCGGGATCTGCGGCCGGACTGCTAGAACACCTCGCCAAAGGCGATGGCGGCTGGTACCTCGAGATCGCTGATTCCGGCTACGACTCATGGCCTGCGGGCCGACCGGTCGTCAACGGACTGCAACAGGGCAGCAACCTCGCGTTCTTCCCACTTCTTCCCGCGCTCATTCGCGCGCTGACTTCCGTCGGCTACTCACCGACGGTCGCCGGCCTCATGATCACCTCGGTCGCCTCACTCATCGCGGCTTGGGGACTCGTCCGTTTCGGCGAGCGCGTCGCCACTCCTCAGGTCGGAATTCTGTTGGCGATCTTGTGGGGAGTCTTGCCCGGCTCGGTCGTGCTGTCGATGGTGCTCTCGGAAGCACTCTTCACGGCACTCGCCGTGTGGACGCTCGTGCATCTCCTGCGCGGCAATCTGCTGGCAGCCGCTGCGCTCACCGCGGTCGCGGGGCTGAGTCGATCGACCGCCCTCGCACTGGTGGTCGCAGTGCTGTGGGTGGCCATTCCGCTACTGCGCGATCGCGCGCAACGTGGGCGCGCCATCGTCGCGATCGTCATCGCACCGCTCGGCCTCATCGCCTACCTCGCCTGGGTCACCGTGCGTGTGGGCAGCATCGACGGCTACCTCGTGGTGCAGAAACAGTGGAACTCCGGGTTCGACTTCGGCATCTCACTCGCGCGAACCGTCGTCACGCACGTCACTAGCGATCTGCTGTTGCCCGACACCATCGTGAGCCTGACGATCATCGCCTCGCTCGTGCTGCTGGTGCTCCTGTTCGCACTGCGCCCCCCGGCACCCGTGCTCGTATATTCCGTCGTCTGCCTGCTGCTCATCGTCGGACAGGCCAACTACCTCAACTCACGCCAGCGCTTCCTCGTCGTGGTGTTCCCACTGCTACTTCCCCTCGCGCGCGGACTGATGCGCTGTCCGATGTGGATGCGGGTCGTCGTCATCGCGGTCGCGGCCGGGCTCAGCGCCTTCTACGGTGCCTGGTTGCTCAACGTATGGCCCCATTCCGTGTAGCGCACAACCCATTTGGGCCAAGATAGACGCATGACTCCCCCGATCACTGAATCCATGGTGTGGGCCCGCGAAGGCAGCACCCTGTTCCTCACTGCGCTTGAGTCGTTCACCAACGACCAACTCAAGGCACCGTCGGTACTCGAAGGTTGGTCGCGACGGCACGTAGCCGCGCATACGGCTGCCAACGCCGATGGACTGCGCAACCTTGTGCACTGGGCCCGCACCGGCGAAGAGCGCCCCATGTACGTCTCGACCGAAGCCCGCGACGCCGATATCAAGGCGGGGGCCAAGTTATCCGCTCACGACTTGCGCACCTGGGTGGCCATGGCATCCGACGCGATCATCGCCGACCTTGAGGATCTCTCCGATGAACAGTGGGAAGCTCCCGTGCGCACGCGGCAAGGCACCGAGGTCAAGGCCCGCGCGATTCCGTGGATGCGAGCCCGCGAAGTAATGATTCACACGGTCGACCTCAACGCCGGCATCTCCTTTGACGCCCTGCCGACTCCATTCCTCACCGCGCTGGTCGACGAAACGGCCGCCCAGCGTTCGCTCGCCGCCGACGTTCCGGCCGTGGTGCTGCGCCACGGCGACCGCGAGTGGTCCCTTACCGGCAGCGGCGAACCCACTGTCTTCTCTGGAAGTCTCGGAACTATTGCCGCCTACCTCGTCGCGCGCGAGTACGACGGTCTCGTTGACGCCGCCGGCAACCCAGCGCCCGCACTGCCAGCGTGGTTGTAGGGGCTACGGGTTCGCATAGATTCCACGCCGGCCGATGCGCCGCCATCGCACCACACCGTCCCCATCGCCGGTGACGAACTCGAAGTGTGCGCGGCCAACGAAACGTGGAATGGCTTGTCGCTCATGACTCCACTATGCGGATTTCCCGCATTACTGTAAATCTGCTCGTGTTCCAGTGGAAAATCTGCCGCGTTGGTCATCTCGACGGCCCACAAGCCCCGTGAGATAGCAATCCCGGCAGATTTTCGTGCGCGCGGAACCTAGCGCGAAGCGATTTCGCCAATCTCTGGGCAAATCGATTCACAAAGCGCACCGTTTTGCCCAGAGAACGCTCGGAAACGGCGGACACGACCCCGGCGATCCACACGGCCTCAGCGCTGAAGAACCTCGATGGTCACGCGCGCACTGCCGAATTCGGCCAGCAGCGGTGTCACCTGCGACGCGGCCGGAACCTCGGTGGCCACGAACTGCACTTTGAGTGACGGATCGTTGCGCATCATGCGGGCCAATTCGCGCACATCATCATGCGCGGCCTGAATCACGGAATTGTCCGACCACGTGAGCACCGAACTCAGACCCGCGACGGTTCGTCCTGACTCAACCTCGCCGCGGCCGCCCACCACCACGGTGACCCAGCCCGGCTTCACCAACGACGAGGCAAGCAACTCGGCGCGCCCCTCGGTGTCGCCGTACGTCACGCGATCAACGCGCTGTGCCATCGACCACACGCCCACGGGAGTAACCGCTGCCACTACGCCGTCACTGTCAGGACGCGCACCTGCAAACACCGCCGACGTCACCGACACCGCGACAGCCACCACCACCACAGCGACAGCCGCCGCCACCACACGCCGGGCCCCGCGCACGGCCGGAATCCAGCGCGACGCCAACACCGCAGCTAACGCCATCGCGAGCGGAATCACCAACAGCATCAGCGCGTAGACGACCTTCTTCGTGTAGTACGAATCAGAAATCGCCAGCCCCGAAACCACTGCCTGCACGGCAAATAATGCGGCGACAGCACCGGTAGCGACCAGCGGCCCCAGCATCGACAGGCGGCACGCAATCGGAACTCGGCGCAGCACTACCAACAACACGACCGTGACGACCACCGCCAGCACAATCGCGGGCCACAGTTCGAAGGCCGGAATACCGCCCTTGATCTCGCCTACCGACTGACCCTTGAACGGCTCGATGATGATGCGCAGGGCCGGAAGTGCAGCAATGCCGCACGCTGCCGTCACGGCCAACATCCACACCACGGCACGCGAGCGATCGCGCACCAGAACGATGAACGTGATGGTCGCGGCAATCGCGACTCCCCCAGCCAACGGCGGATAGGCGTACGTCGCGGCAACAGCTCCGAGTGGCAGCACGAACCAGCCCAGCGTGCGCATGGCCTGACGCGAGCGCGTCGCAACCACGACGGCAGCACCGGCGAGCGTCGCGCCGAGTAGGAAATTGGTGAACGCGTAGTCGGCCATCAGCGCGAACGTGCCCAGCAGGCACCACACCGCAGTGAACGCCGTGGCGAGCACCGGCACAATGCGCTCGCGCGCCGCCGACACTGATCCACGGGCGACGAAAGCGCGCGCTGCGACCGACGCGGTGAGTATCAGCACTACAGCCGACGCCGCTGCCGTGAGTGAGGTCCACGCGAGATACGGACCGATGAGTTCGGCCCCAGGCGTCTGTGCCTGAACGCCGGCAACCCATTCGCCGACCGACCACAGCCCCGTGTGCAGCATCGGGTAAATACCGAACATCACGCCATCGCCGAGCACGCTCATGTTCCAGCCCTGCGCGTGCATCGTCTGAACGAACATCGTCAGGTGACTGGAGTGGTCCCAGCCGCCGAGCAGCGCGGTGAGTGCGTGCGCGTTCGACACCAGTAAGTACGGAAGTCCCATCGCCGCGAACAGCACCACTCCGGTGCCGAGCGCGATGCCCTCGCTCCAACCGGCTACCGGCCACACGGGAGCGGTGACGCGCGACTGCGCACTGCGACGCAGCACCACAGCAGCGATTTCGCCCAGCAGTGCAGCGGTCACCAGCATCCGCCACGTCAATGTCGGCAACGAGGCACTCGCCACCTGCAGCGCGGCGAAGATCAACGCCACCGAACCGGCAGTGACCACGGCACCGACCAGTAGGCGCTCGCCCAGACGTCGACCCCAAGGCGCCAGCGTGAATCCCACGGCCACGGCCGCGACGACGCCCACCATGGGATTGGCCCAGAGCAGCACAATGGCCATGATCAGCAGGCCTAGGGCCACGGAGTGATTCACCGCGCGCGAGTGCTGAATCTGGACGCGCAGATCAGAGGTGACGGTCACGCAGTCCACCTCGTTCTAAGCGGTTGTGGGGAGTCCCCCATTCTACCCGTGATTCCGGGGCATCCCTGCAAGCCCACTAGGCCCGGCGTGTGACGACGGAGGTATGGAGACCAACAGGAGGCTGAGGCGGACGAGTCGCCACCGGCAGATAGGCATCCGCGCTGACGCTGGCTGCGACGCACATTGGACGGGCCAAGACCCCCTGCGCGCGATCTTGCTCTGTCAAATCCTGGCTGGGCCAGAATCCACGGCCGAGCCTCACCAAGATGGGTGGTCTATCCACGTCGACTGAGTCCATTCCACGGTCGCCGCAATCCCCTCTGTAAACGTCACCGTGGGAGCACTAGGAAACAGCCGCCTGAATCGCTGAAGCTCCGCGCAACTTGCCTGCACATCACCCACTCGCTCTGGACGTTCCTCGATCTCAAGCGAATGACCCACGAGTGGCTCGAGCTCCGCAATCAACTCAAGCAGACTGATATTCGCGCCCATCGCCACATTCACCGGAACATCCGAGGTGATTCGGTAATGCGCTGCATGCGCCAACACCCACGTCACAGTGTCAACGAAGGTGAAGTCGCGGCTCTGTCTTCCGTCGCCCTGAAGTGGAAGTGGAATGCCTCGCAGTGCTGCGTCGATGAACACCGGAATCACCGCTGCGTACGCATGGCCTGCAACTTGCCGCTGGCCGTAGACATTGAATAGCCGTAGCGGAAGCGTCTCAAGGTCATACGACTTTCCATAGGCAAGCGTGTAACCCTCAGCCGCCAGTTTCGATGCGCCATACGGCGACATCGGCCTCGTGGCGAGTGTCTCAACACGAGGCAGATCAGGCACCGAGCCATACACACTGCTCGATGACGCGACGGTGACGTGCGCACCTGTCTTCCGGGCTGCTTCGAGCACCCGCAAGGTTCCGGTCGCGTTGACTTCATGCGCGGCAACGGGATTCGCGATCGACCGCGGAATACTGCCTAGCGCCGCAAGGTGAACGATCGAATCGGCACCCTTCACGGCTAACCCCAGAGCGCCATCATCCAGAATGCTGCCTTCAACTAAATGAAGGTCAAGGCCGTCAAGGTTGGCGCGAAACCCCGTACTGAATTCGTCAAGAACGACAACCTCGTCACCGTGGTCAAGAAGACGACGCACCAGATTCGAACCGATAAATCCGGCTCCTCCGGTGACGAGTACCTTCACCCGCCCACGATCGCAGGATCGCGCGCAATTCCAGCGACGGCACTACCTACGGCCGCCATGACTGCCGCGTGATCAACGCGCACTTCGCCGTGAGCGTCGGCAATATCGAGATCCTGACCCGACCCCATCGACGCAATTCCACGTCCAGCATTCAATTCCGAAACCCACCACAGCAACTGTGCATGAGGATCGGCCGGAGTGGGCGGTGGCGGCGGAACTTCCAAGCCCTCCGGTACCGGAGACCCTGCCGCAAACCACTTCGACAGCGCCGCCGCTTCGCGCAGCGTGAAGGTGCGTTTGCGGGCGGAGAGGTCTTTCTCAACCACCGAGGCGCGGTGTACTTGCTCGGCCGTGAGAATCAAATCGGCCCCCGCAATATCGGCTGCAGTGAGTCGCTGAGCTGAATGCTGCAAGCTTCCGAGCCCGGCCTGCTGCACTGCCCGCCCACACACCGCGTCGCCGTCGTTAGCCCACACCCCGCGCGAGGTCACAGCGATCAGCCCGGCCGTCACCTGGGGCGCCAAGGAACTCTCAAGTAACGCTGCCGCAACTGGACTGCGACAGACGTTGGCACTACACACCACCAACACGTTGAACGGCGCAGCGTCACCACCCATGTGGACCAACCCCAGTCGTTTAACTCCAGTTTCATCGTGACACAGACGACATTAGAGAGTGGCCGCATTGTAAAGACCCAGCGGGGTTCTCTGCATGGGAGGAAATGAAGCAGATGAATGCTTTCAACCTTCCGATGCGGCCAATTCTGTTGGCATTACTGGCACTGCTCATCGTGCTTTACGGCATCTGGGCAATTCGACATGGCGGTATCGACCGACTTACGGCTGTGATCTTGCTCGCGCTCACCGGAGTACTGGTGTGGCAGGGCATGGCTGAGCGCAGTTGGTTGGCAACGCAGAGCCGACTGTCGGCTGTCGCCACGCAGATTGCCGGCACTCCCGTGAAGGTGCACTGCCAACGGTTCAGCGAAACCTACTTCTCAGCTTCGAGCGCCGAAGGCATCGTGGGAGTCGACGAGACCGGCGCGCCCAAAGGTGAGGCAGACCTTACCTACTCGGCCTGCCGCGACCTCGCCGCCTGGATCGGCAGCAACAAGGCCTCCCCCACGCGCGAGCAGATGATCGCCGTACACGTGCTCACGCATGAGGCGATGCACGTCAGCGGCATCACGGCCGAGGGAGAGGCCGAGTGTGAGTCATTGAGCTTCGACGCGCGCGTAGCCGAGTTGCTGGGTGCATCGTCGAAGGAGGCAACCGCGTTGGCGACCTATTACCGAACGAAGGTGTATCCCTCGATGCCCGCCGGCTACCGCACCAAGAACTGCCGGTGGGCGTGAGTTCTTAACGTTTACAGGTGTCAGTAGCCTGCGTTAGTCTGGAGTCATCACTTCGGAGGTGACCATGACCGCAGCAGCACACGCAACCTCTGCGCCCGACCTTGCCGCACGACTCGAGCGAGTGGCTGCACTCTTGGGCACTCCCGCCGAGCAACTGCTCGACGAGTGGGAGTCGCTGGCGCCACCTGCCGGTTCTCATGCCCCGCAGTCAGTGCTCACGCAGCCCGAGTCGAAGGCGCTCGCGCGGGCTGGTGTGCGCGTTGCGCCCGTTCCACAGTTCAGCGAGCGCGCGTCAACCAGCACGCTCGAGCAGGTGCTGCAGATGCAGCTCGACGGCTACACCACCAGCGAGGTCGCGCAGTTACTTCACCTCACCGACGGTCGCATTCGCCAACGCATCGCCAGCGACCAACTCTTCGCAGTCAAAGGCGCGGCCGGCGAATGGCGTGTGCCTCGCTGGCAGTTTCACGGACGCCACACCATTCCTGGATTACCGCAGGTGCTCGCCGCGATGCCACAGGAATGGCCGCCGATTGCCATTGAGCGCTTCTTGTCGCAGCCCAGCGACGACCTCATCGTCGACGGCGAGTCCGCGTCACCGATTGAGTGGCTGAGCGAAGGACTCAGCCCCGAACCCGTGGCCGCACTCGCGCGTCAACTCGACATCGGCCTGTGACGCCGCGCACCACACTGCCCGCTGGCAGTCTGCTGGCACGCGTTCACTTCACAACTGGGCCGCACCCTGCCGCGTGGAACACCTGGCGCACTCACGGCCCGCTCGCGATCGGACGCTTCGATCCGCACCCACTTCCAATCACCAACCATCGTGTGCACGGCGTGATCTATGCGTCGCTTGCCAACGGACAGGTCGATCCGATGACGCATTGCCTAGCCGAGGTATTCCAGCGCGACCGCACCATCGCACTGCATCGCGGCACCCCCACGTTCACACTGTTCGAGATCTCCCGCGAAGTGTCGCTACTCGATCTGCGAGCGCAGGCCACGAGTTCCAAGGGTCGATCGGCGACGCAGGTGTGGGCGCGCGACGCGTATCGCGACACTCCCCCAGCCGACGGAGTGCTCTACCCCACGGGTTTGGCCGCGCGACCCGGAGTTGATGCGGCGATGACGTCGGTGTGCCTGTGGAAGCGTCGACGTTCATGCCTGCCACCGCAGCCGATCTTCAGCCGGCCGCTGGCCGATGCGAGTCTGCGCGGGGCGGTCGAACTCGCGGCAACGCAACTGAACTACCTCCTACTGGTGTGACTCACGACCACAATTACCAATACAACAGGTGTTGCATATATGCTTACATTCATGAATGATGCGGCGGCCCTCCTCCATCAGGCACGAACCGATGCCCACATCTCGATTCGAGGTCTCGCCTCGTTAGCAAACGTTTCCGCGTCAACAATCTCGCGCATTGAGTCAGGTCAAATGGATCCGACCATCGGCATGCTTTCACGACTTCTCGATTCGGCCGGGTTGGAGATGCAGCTCACCGCTCGCATTCTCTCGACCCCTCGACTCGCCTCTCTCGCAGACGCGTGGCACCCATCGCGACACGGAGATTCCATCGATTGGACTCGCCTGCGCGCCTTTCTCGATTACCTCAACCAGCACCCGGAAGTCACCCGCCCAGCACTACGTCATAAACCCCGGGCATCTGGCTCAGAACTGCTCGACAACCTCCTCGCCGGCATCGCCGAAACTCAGTGCGAGGATTTGGGCCTCGAACCCCCAGATTGGACAGCACATGTCGCACGGATGCGGGAACCATGGCTGACCCCCGGCACGCCACGCATTCAGCAGCAGGCACGCGCCACTACTCCGCCCGCCATCGCAGTTCGCGGCCTTACTCTGGCGCGCACCAGTCTGTGGAGGGAGAGGGCCACTGTCAGCAACTGACAAACCCTTCCTCGTACTCGGAGCACCGTTCGATCAGGTCTTCTTGATGAAGTTGTATCGAGCAGGCGCACAGGATTACGAGGGCCTAATTAGCCTTTGGCCTCTCAGTGGATTCGCGTCGCCTGAGACTGCCGCACGTATGTTCTATGACGCATACCCTCACGCACCGGAAGACACGTTTCTCACCGGCATGATTCGAGAAATCGCGGTCAAGGCCGCAGAGCGCCCGTAGCCGCGCCCCTCATCTACGCTGCGTTCATGGCTGACGGCGACATTCGACCTGCGACTCCCGACGACGTTCCCGAGATCGTGCGCATGATCCGCGAACTCGCGGAGTACGAAAAAGGGCTCGACCAATGTGACGCCACCGAGGAACTGTTGATGAGCGTGCTCTTTGGCGGTGAGGTCGACGGAGTCGCGCCCGCCTCGCATCACGGCCGCGCAGCGGCGTGGGCGCACGTCGTCGAACACCGCGACGACACCTGCGATCCGCCACGCACCCTCGCCGGCTTCGCGCTGTGGTTTCTCAACACCAGCACCTGGACCAGCCGCCACGGCATCTATCTCGAAGACCTCTACGTGCGCCCTGAGTTCCGAGGACACGGCTACGGACAGCGCCTGCTCGCCACCCTCGCGGCCCTCTGTGTTGAGCACGGCTACGCGCGCCTGGATTGGTGGGTGCTTGACTGGAACACCCCCGCGATCGACTTCTACCTCTCGCAATCGGCAGTCGCCATGGACGAGTGGACCGTCTTCCGCATCACCGGCGACGCACTTCCCCGCTTGGCGGCCCGCGCGACATAGATTCCCATAGTGGGAATGTGGGAGACTGGCTGTGGATAGCGCTCACGCCACCGTCCCGAAAGGTGCATCGTGTCGTACATGATCGAAACCGACGCCCGCAGCCGAGCGGTCATCACCGGCCATCCCAATCAGAGGTTTCTCGTGTACGAGAACGCCGACGGGAGTTTGCTTTTGCAGCCCGCCATCGTGGTGAGTGAAGCGCAGCACGAGTACGACACCGACCCTCGCCTGCAGGAACTGCTCACACGCGCGTCGAAATCGCGCACGGTTCGCCGCACCCGCACTCCTCGCCCGGTCTGATGACCAAGGGCGCGTATTCCCAGATTGCCGACGAGCAACTCGATGCACTCGAGGCCGGCGACGATGCCGAGTTGTACAACGCCGTACTTGACGCATGCGCGCTGATTTTCGAGTACCCCGAGAAGGCGCAGTCGCTCTCGACTGCCATCACCACAGCCGAAGGCATTCGACTTCGACTACCCGTGGCAGGACACCCGCCGTACAAGGTCTTCTGGTCGAGTCAGCTTCCCCGTATCGAGGCGGTGTTTCCACACCCGAGTCGCTAGCGCGCGCTATCCACGCCCGCCCTCACGGAAGTGATCCAGACTTCCCGTCCCACGGACAACAGGGCCACACCACAGCCACGGTGCACTGCCTCTGACACCCCGCGCGGTAACGTCGCACCATGAGCACTCCGTTGATCGAATTGCGCGTGCCACCCGACGCTGCGTCAGTGTCGGTCGTGCGCACGTCGGTAGCATCCCTGGCGTCGCGCCACGACTTCACGCTCGACCGTCTCGAAGACCTGCGCCTGGCGACGAACGAAGCGTGCGCGCTACTGCTCGACCTCACCAGCGAAGACACCGCGGCCCTCACGGCCATCGTGGTCTCACCTGCCACCGGAACCCTGCGCGTCACCCTGCGCCGCCGCGGTTCCAGCTCAACGCTGCCCGGCCCTGAGTCATTCGCCTGGATGGTGCTTAACGCATTGGTCGACGACCTCACCGTGCTCGACAGCGACGGCGAAGTACACCTCGTACTGACGGCAACGAGCGGAACGGACCTGGCGTGAGTTCAGCTGACGACGCGCTGCTTGCCAAGCGCGAGGGTGAACGGGCGATGCTGCGCGAGTTCGCGGCCATGCCCCTTGACGATCCGCGCCGCGCGGCATTGCGCGAACGCATCGTCACCTCGCACTTAGCGCTCGTCGTCGCGATGAGCCAGCGCTTCCGTGATCGCGGCGAACCACTCGACGACATCATTCAGGTCGGCAACGAAGGACTCATCAAAGCTGTCGACCGATTCGACCCTGATCGTGGAGTGGAGTTCAGCACGTTTGCAACTCCGACCATCATCGGCGAGATCAAGAGACACTTCCGCGATCGCTTGTGGGCTGTGCGCGTTCCGCGACGCCTGCAAGAAATGCGCATGCAGGTCAACCGCGCCACGGAAGAACTCACCAGCACCATCGGCCGCTCACCCACGGTGCGCGAGATTGCTGAACACACAGGCCTCAGCGAAGACGATGTGCTTGACACTCTTGAGTCATCGCAGGCGTACGCGACGTTGTCACTTGATGGCGGAGACGACGACGAGTCGATGTCGATCGGTAACACCATCGGCGAAGAAGATGCCTCACTCGAATACGTCGAAGTACGCGAGACGGTGATGCCGCTGCTCAACTCATTGCCCGCGCGCGAACGGCGCATTGTGGTGATGCGTTTCTTCGAGAACAAGACGCAATCCGAGATCGCCACTGAACTCGGAATCTCGCAGATGCATGTGTCGCGATTGCTTGCGCGCTCACTCGATCAGATGCGCGCGACGATGGAAGGCTGAGCCCTACTCGACGCGTAGGCCGGCGCGCAGATCGATCACCGATTCAATGCGCCGCAGATCGATCACGTTCTCGGGCATGCGGGGCCGCTCAAGCGAGCGCAGCAGGCCAATCACTTCGAGTTCTTCGGGCGAGGGCGAGTGGAATCGCGCCTCTGCGGCGGCGTCACTCTCCTCGAAAAGCACCTGACTGCTCCCCTTCACCCACACGGCGTAATAGGCCTGCGCCCGGTACGTGGTTTGACAGTAGAGGCGAGCGCGGGGTGACACAACGCGATTCGCTCTATCGTGGACGAAAAATGTGACTGATGTGACTCGCTGTATTCAAAGTGGCAAATGAGGTTACATACCGACGATCTACTTGCACACGCGGTGAGTTTTACTGTGAGAGCTGGCCCGATCCTCGTTCGGAAATCATCACGAAAGCCGCGGCCACCGCGAGCACGATCACCGCGATTCCGAGCACCTTGACCCACCCCACATCACCGGTTGCGAGAGTCCAAGCGCCAATCACCACGAAGGCCTGCATCAAGAAGAACGGGGTGCGGGCCGCGGCCTTGCGATTCCACACTGACCACGCCACCAGCGCGGCGAGCGCACCGAGTACAGCGATGAGCACCACGAGCGCGAGAGGCGCGAGGTCCGTCGATCCGGAGATGCCCTGCGTGGTTCCACCGAGTACTTCGAACACCAGAATCGACAGCGCATATCCGATGAGTAGCAACGCTTCGAAGGCCCCGACGATAACCGCGAACGTCAACGCAGCAGTGCGCGGACCGGGCTCGGGAGCCACGCCCTCAGCGTCGTCGATCGGCACATCGTTCACGCGGGCGACGATAGTCCGCTGCGCAACGGCGATGTGGCCGGGCCTACCCTGTAGCGGTGCGCGGATATTTGGTGGTGAATCCCAATGCCACCGCAACATCACCCCGAACCCGGGACGTGCTGGTGCACGCGCTCGCAGCCGAGCACGACATTGAAGTGATCGAGACCAATCACCGCGGCCACGCAGAAGAAATCGGTCGATTGGCACGAAGTGAACGCGCTGACATCGTGGTGGCACTGGGCGGAGACGGCACGGTGAACGAGCTCGCCAACGGCATGCTCGAAGGCGGCCCCGGCCCTGACGTTCCGGTACTCACCGCGGTGCCCGCCGGCAGTGCCAACGTGTTTGCGCGCGCCATCGGCTTTCCGCCCGACCCGGTTGAAGCAACCGGCATGGTGCTCGAAGGTATGCGCGAGAAGCACATTCGCACGATCGGCCTTGGCAATCTTGTAGCAACTCGCGCCGACGGCAGCACGTTCAGCCGCTGGTTCCTCTTCAACGCGGGCCTCGGTGTTGACGCCGAAGTGATTCACGCAATGGAACGACTACGCGAGAAGGGCACCCCCGCCACGGCGACGCGTTACGCGCGCACGGGACTTGAGCAGGTGCTGCTGCACACCGATCGACGCAGTCCGGCGCTGACCGTGGTGCGACCCGGCGTTCCGCCGATCGACCACGTGTTCCTGGCCATCGTGCAGAACACCGCACCCTGGACCTTCCTCGGATCGCTGCCCATCAACCCGAGTCCGCGCGCGTCATTCGACACTGGCCTCGACCTCTGGGCACCCCGTACGTTGTCGATCTTGCCGACGCTGCGCTACTTCCGTCGCATGGTCACTGGATCCAAAGCCGGCAGTACACGCCGAGGCCTGCTCGCGGTGCACGATGCGGCTGAATTGGGCTTTGAGACCAGTCGGCCGGTCGCTTTGCAGGTCGATGGCGAGGGCCTGGGCGACGTGGTGGCCGCATCGATGACGTCGGTGCCGCGGGCCCTCAGAGTAATTGTTTGATCAACCACTCGCGGATATGGGTACATTACTGTGAGTAGTGGAAATCTCTTCGATTAGCCATTTACGCGTGAAGTCGGCTACGCTAGGCCACATTGTGACCTAGGCGACATGTACTTAAGTCCCGCCTAGGGTACCGAAGGGCTTGTCTCAGCGGTTGCAGTATGTGACGCTTGGGACTAAGCATCTACTAAGTACCACTCAGCATGATGATTTCCCCGTCCGGCCAGATAGGGCCGGACACTGCATGATGTCGCACGTGAATCCCTTCACGAGCGAAGAAAACCGGATCGACCCGTTCGATCCATGTCGGCAACTGCCGGCGTAGACAAGGAGGACACCGTGGATTGGCGCCATCGCGCTGCCTGCCGTGACGAGGACCCGGAGCTGTTTTTCCCGATTGGGAACACCGGGCCTGCACTGCTGCAGATCGAGGAGGCCAAGCAGGTGTGCCGTCAATGCGAGGTCGTCGAAGACTGCCTCACCTGGGCCCTTGAGTCCGGCCAAGATGCTGGCGTGTGGGGTGGCCTCAGTGAAGATGAGCGCCGTGCCCTCAAGCGTCGCCGTCAGCGTGCCAACGCTGCTGCTCGCCTGGTCTAATCGACCGGTACGCCGATCGTCACCTGAGCGCCGGGGCCTCCTACTGGTCCGAGGTTGAGAGTTCCGCGCAAGTCTTCTTCAATCAACGTGCGCACAATGCGTAGACCCAGGCCATTCGACACGTCGGCATGTGCCGAGAAGCCCGGGCCTTCGTCGGCGACCACGAGCGTGACTTCATCGTCGGTGCGTCGCGCCGTGACGGTGATGGTGCCGCCATCGGAAGCGAGTCCGTGTTCGACGGCGTTCATCAGCAACTCGGTAAGCGCCATTGCCAAGGGAGTGGCGCGTTCGGCTGGCCACGTTCCGACCGAACCTTCACGCACGACCTGACCGCCGTGTGCGCTGGCGGTATCGGCAGCGAGCGCCACCACTCGCTGCATCACGTCGTCGAAGTCGACCGTTTGCCCGGGAGCCAGGGCGAGCACTTCGTGCACGACGGCGATAGCGCCGACGCGGCGTACGGCTTCGTCGAGAGCGAGGCGTGCTTCGCCTTCGGGAATGCGTCGCGCCTGCATGCGAAGTAACGACGCGACGGTTTGCAGGTTGTTCTTCACGCGGTGGTGGATCTCGCGAATGGTCGCGTCTTTGGTGAGTAGCGCGCGGTCGCGACGACGTAGATCGGTGACATCGCGCACGAGGACGAGTGAGCCGACAGGGCGACCTGACGCGCGCAATGGCAAGCCGCGCAACGTCATCACGCCGATACCGCTGTCGACTTCGGATTCACCAGCCACTCCCCCACTGGCAACAATGGCAAGCGATTCGTCGATGGCGCCGGCGCGGTGACGCAGTCGGCTGACGGTGCCGGAGAGTTTGGAGCCGGTGAGTTGTGCGCCGAGTCCGAGACGGTGGAATGCCGAGACTGCATTGGGGCTGGCGAACTCGACGACCCCGTGAGTGTCGAGACGCAGCAAGCCATCGCCCACGCGCGGTGTGGCAGTTCCGACCGACAGTGATTCGGCGTAGGGCCATTCGCCGCCCGCGAGCATGCGCGCGAAGTCGTCGAATGAACGCAGGTAGACCTGCTCGAGTTCGCCGAGTGCGAGTGAGTCGGCGTCGCCCGTGGCAAGGCGTCGTCGCAGCATCGAGGCGTGGCGCGCGATGACGCCGATGACGCGGCCTTCGCGTACGACGGGCACGGCCTCGACGTCCTGCGGTACGAGTGGAAGTGAGTCGTCGCGCGAGAGCACCGGTGCACGCGAGGCGATGGCGCGATCGACGCATACCCATTCACCGCGCGGGGCGAACTGACCAACGAGGTCGTCGGGCACCGAGGTGGCGCCGGTGGTGGGACGCACCTGTGCCGCGGCGATGACGCCACCGTCGTTCCAGGTGGGCACCCACAGCACGAGGTCGGAGAAGCCCAAGTCAGCGAGTAGCGACCATTCGGCAACGACCGCTTGCAAATGAGTAGCGTCGTCGTCGGAGAGTTCCGTGCGGTCGCGTGCCAGCACCGTCAGACTTGTCACGGCGGGCGCCTACAAGACCTGCAGGATCACAAGCAGCAACATGAAGACGATCAGAATAAGTGCGACTGCCGCCATGAAAGTGCGGTTCATGTCCATCATGTCGGTCACACTACCCCGAGACCCCGGCATGTCGCGGTAGCGTCGATCCGTGAGCGATTCCGACGAGATTTCAATGACCACAGGCCACGGCGGAGTGCACGCCGTCGCCGCCGCCCGGGCCCATGGTGTGAGCGCAATGTTCACACTGTCAGGAGCCCACGTGTTTCCGCTCTACGACGCCGCAGTGGGCGGTAGCGAGGCCGTGGCCGCCGAGGGCGGGCCGGCTGCCGTGAGGGCGTCGAACCCGCGACTGATTGATGTGCGCCATGAGGCGACCGCCGCGTTCGCTGCTGAAGCTACGGGCCGGCTCACGCGCATTCCGGGCTTGGCGGTGGTCACTGCCGGGCCTGGCGTGACGAACGTCGTGTCGCCCATCACGTCGGCGAAGTTCAACGGAGCGCCGCTGGTGGTGATCGGCGGCCGCGCCCCCGATTTCCGAGCTGGCACTGGCGCATTGCAGGAACTCGACCAGCCGCCGCTGCTCGCACCGGTGACGAAGTACGCGGGCACGGTGCATGACGCTGGGTTGATCGGATCGTCGGTCAGCGAGGCATTTGCGCGGGCCGATGCTGCGCACCGCGGACCGGTGTTCCTCGATATTCCGATGGACGTGCTGTACCAACCCGTCGACGCGGCGACTCCCGTGGCCGCGGCGCGCGAGGTGCATCTTCCCGACCCTGATCTGGTTGATGAAGTGGCCGCGCTACTGGCGGGTGCGTCGCATCCGGTGCTGTTGCTGAGCACCGACGTGTGGGCCGATCGGGCGGAAGTTCCTGCGCGACGATTCGCCGAGGAACTCGGCATTCCGGTGATTACCAACGGACTCGGCCGCGGCATTCTTCCGAACGGACACCCGCTGCTGGTGACGCGCGCGCGGTCGACGGCTTTCCGTGAAGCTGACCTGGTGATCGTGGCCGGTGCGCCACTCGACTTCCGATTGGGCTACGGAGTGTTCGGTGCGGCCGACAATCCGGTGCCGGTCGTGCAGTTGGTCGATTCGTTCGATCAGGTGGCGCGACATGCGAAGGCTGTTGCGGTGAGTGTGGTCGGCGACCTTCCGATTACGTTCGAGGAACTCATCGATGCATGGACGGGTTTGGTGCGACACCCCGATTTGACGGGCTGGACCGAGCGTTTGCGTGCGATCGATGCGGCGGCGCGTGCCGAGGATGCGGCGCTGCTGCGCAACGATTCCGACCCCATTCACCCGGCGCGCATTTACGGCGAGCTGCTTCCGCGGCTCACCGACGACACGGTGGTGATTGGCGATGGGGGCGACTTCGTGTCGTTCGCGGGACGGTTTGTTGAGCCCGCGCTGCCCGGGCGTTGGCTCGACCCCGGGCCGTACGGGTGTCTTGGATCGGGTGTCGGGTACGCGATGGCGGCGAGTCTGGCGCATCCGAGTTCGCCGGTGGTGTTGCTGCTCGGCGACGGCGCGGCGGGGTTCAGTCTGATGGATGTCGATTCGCTGGTGCGGCACAAGATGCCCGTGGTGATGGTGATGGGCAACAACAGTGCGTGGGGGCTGGAGAAGCACCCGATGCGACTGCTGCACGGGTATGACGTGATCGCCGATCTTAATCCCGCCGTGCGTTACGACGAGGTGGTCATCGCACTCGGTGGTGGTGGCGAGAGGGTGACCAAGCCGGGTGACGTCGGCGCGGCAATTGATCGCGCGATGGCCTCAGGTATTCCATATCTCATCGACATTGCGACTGACCCCGAAGCGATGTACCCCCGCACCACCATGGGCATCTAGGTTCTTCGCGCGAGTCCATCACTTACGCGGCCTAAACCGGCCGGATAACCCGCGTAACTGATGGACTCGCGGACGGGGGTAGAGAGTGGTCAGGCCGCGTGGGCCAATCCGAGAACAGCGAGCAGCCGGTGGAACAGGCGGCCCGACGCGATGTCAGCCCACGTCCAGCGCACGATCACGTAGCCGAGGTCGCGTAGCAACGTTTCCCGCTGGCCCTGCATCAGCAGATCATGCTGCCCCCTGTATTTCATCGCCCCATCGGCCTCGCCGATCACGCCAAATTCCCGCCAGAGGAAGTCAACGCGCGCGATCTGCCCCGTGGCAAGCTCAATCACCACCTGAACTTCCGGCAAGGGCAGGTCACACTCAAGGAAGTACGCGAACGAGAACGATTCCAGCGAGCTTTCGCGTCCGCCGTCAAGATGGGCCAAGGCCAAAGCCGCACGTCGGGTGCCCGGACGATCGTCGAGAACTATGAGGTCATCGGCGAGTTGTCCCGGCGTGACGAGTCCCGAGCGAATCGCCCGATCACCAACCGACAGGGCGTCGGCCAGGCTCGCAGTGCGCGCCACATCGAGCACCGTGCGCGAGGGCGACGTCACGAGTCCGAGCGCGGGCGCGGGCGCCTGACCGGAACGGAGTGGCTCTCCCCTCGCAGGGTCGCGCCAGATGTCGTGCACGTCGACCACGCTGGCATCGCCTTCACGAATTCCGCGGCGATGGGCGATCACTCCCGCGCGCGTGCCGCTCGGGGCCGTGGGCGGCGCAGTGAGATGGGGAACCGCCGGAGTTCCTGACACCAACGGCAGTCGCAGTGCCAACGCGGCGGACGAATAAGATACGACCGAACCGGGCCGTGCGGTGGCGGCTCCGAGAGCGGAATACACGTGCATGAGGTCGCGCTGTTCGGCGTCGCGTGGCGTCGTCAGCGTTGCCTCGAGACGAAGGAACACTCCTCGGTGCAGCCGCTCCCAGCGCCCCGCGGAAATGCGAGCCGCAACCATGTCGCGGCTGATTCCCGCCCCCTCAGCTTGTGCTGCCGTCACAACGGCCGGCAGTCCCGGCGGATCAGCAGATGCGTGTCGAGCCATGTGGCAAGGGTGCCCGAATTCGCCGCGGCACCGCGGAATTCATCCACAGCCCCTGCCCAACGTTCCGCGAGTTCATCACTTACGCGGCATAAACCGGCCGGATAACCCGCGTAACTGATGGACTCGCGGAAAAAGAAGCGGCAGCTAGAAGCAGAGCTTCTTGATCAGCGGCACCGGGTCGACTGCCACAGCGTGGTACCACGCGTCACCGGGACTGCCCGGACGGTATTCGAAGTGCAGGTGGAAGGCGCCGGGAGCACCCGTGTCACCCACGCGACCGATGAGTTGGCCAGCCTTGACCGTGTCTCCATCGCTGACGAGGTTCACCGACTGGTGTCCGTAGTACCAGACATTGCCACTCTGGCCCTTAATGGTGATGGCAAGCGCACCGTTGCTCTGCATCTTCGCGCCAGCGACCACACCGCCTTCGACTGCGAAGATCGGCCGACCCTTGACGCTCATCAGGTCTACGCCCTGATGTGAGTGGCTGCCGCGGTTGGCGCCGAAACCATCACCAATGTACGCGCCGATCGTGGGACAGAAGCGTCCGCCGGTGGCCGTCGTCTTGCAGGTATGCCCGGTGTACGAGCCGCAGCGCGCAGTCGTTCCGCCAGTCGATCCGCCACTCGTTCCGCCACCACCGCTGGAACCGCCAGTGTTGGCCTTCCAACCAGTGATCGACGCATACGTCTTGGGACCGACCGCGAAGCTCGGCCCGAGGTTGTGCGCCTTCTTGTAGCGCATGATCGTGGCCATCGTGGCCGCGCCCAGCACGCCGAACTTGGTACGGCTGCTAGCGAGCGTGAGGCCCGAAATCTTGTATCCGTGGGCGAGCAGACCCTTCTGCACGGCCGTGACAGCAGCACCATGCGAGCCCGCCTTGAGGTTGCCCGGGAAGTTCGGCACCGACGCGCGCACGACGACGCCCATGGGCGCCGGTGCAGCAGTGGCGACAGTCGCTGGAATCAGCGTGACCGAGAGTGCGAGAACAGACACAGCAGCGAATGCGAAACGTCGTGACACAGTCGGACCTCCGCACGCCTACGAGGTGAGCTGTCGGGTTCGGGCCATCGCTATGGCCCGGCCCTCCGTAAGGAGAACTTCACCCCAAGGGCACCAGATCGGCGCTCAGAAGGTTGGGTCCCCCGCTCCCGCCCGAGGGGGTGTGGCACCCGGGTGAGGGCGGGATTTGGCGTTCACCCGACGACCGTCCCCTTCCCCAGGGACGATGGGCGAAACGCTACCAGCGCAGGTTCCGCACGGCCGCATTTCGACCGTGTTGCCGGGCGCTTTACCGACGGACCCTCGGGACCCATTCCCGAATAGTAGGAATACGCGAGGGTTACCCCCCTGACAGTCGGCTTCCAGCACCCGGCAGGATCAGAGCGTGACGCACACACCCCTCGTCGTACGCGAAGCTCGACCCGATGAATGGCAGGCCGCCGGTGAACTCGCGGTGCGGGCCTATCGCGCAGGCGGACATGACGCCATCGACAACGGCTACCTCGAGGTCGTGCTCGACGCCGCAGCGCGCGCGATTCCAGGACCACTGCTCGTTGCCCTGCGCGATGAGGTGATCGTCGGAACCGGCACCGTGTGTGCGCCCGGAACCAGTCACGCGGAACTGTGTCTCGGCGACGAACGCGAATTCCGATTTCTCGCTGTTGAACCCGACGCTTGGGGAAGTGGAGTCGCGGCCGCACTGCTCGACACCATTGAGGAACATGCGCGCGAAGCAGGCGCCCGACAACTGGTGTGCTGCGTCATCACCTGGAACGAACCCGCACATCGGCTATACGTCGCGCGCGGCTACCAGCGCATTCCAGAACGCGACTGGCTACCGATTCCAGAGGTCAGATTGTTCGCTTACGCCTTGCCACTTGCCTGAGCACGCTCAAAGAAGTGCTCGCGGTTGAGGATGACGCGCACGACTTCTCCATGCGCGATGAGCGTCTCGCCATCGGAATCGTGACGCACCGCTTCAATCTCGAAGGTGATGATGCGTCCGTCGGTCGCGGTGACTGTCGCGCGCGCCGTGACCTGCTGTCCGACCGGTGAGGGCTGTACGTGCTCGATCTGGACGTGGGTACCGACGCATACGTCGACGTCGCGGATTCCTGACCCGACGGCTGCCATCGTGGCGGCTTCACACCACGCCACGATGCGAGGAGTCGCCAGCACCTCAACCGTGCCACTCTCGAGCGCTATCGCAGTGTCGTTATCGGTGACAGTACGAGTGACTTCACCGGACATCCCCACAATCACAGGCATGGCCACAGCGTAGGGCCACGACGCGCCTAGACGCGAGACTGCCGCGATTACTTGAGCAGGCCGAGCCGGCGCAGTTCAATGGTGAGGTCGTGGGGACTCGTCGAGGCCTCCATGGCGTCGTCGAGTGTGATCACCCCATCGCGGAACAGGCCAGTGAGGTGTTGGTCGAAGGTCTGCATTCCGTAGAAGTCACCCTCGGACACGATGTGACGAATCGTGTTCGTCAGATGCGGGTCGACGATTGCTTCGGCGACACGTCCGGTGTTCACGGCAACTTCCATCGCGACGCACCGACCTTGCCCATCGGCACGTGGTACCAACCGCTGGCAAACGACGCCGCGCAACGCGCCGGCAAGCGCTGTGCGTACTTGCTGCTGTTCGTGCAATGGGAAGAAGTCAATGACGCGCGCCACGGTTTCTTGCGCGTCGACCGTGTGCAAGGTCGAGAACACCATGTGGCCCGTCTCGGCGGCAGAGATGGCCGCGCGCACCGTTTCGGTGTCGCGCATCTCGCCGATCAAAATGACGTCGGGGTCTTGGCGCATCGCAGCGCGCATCGCCGTGGTGAAGTCGCCGGTGTCGACGTGAACTTCGCGCTGGTTGACCATGCCCATCTTGTCGTTGTGAATGACTTCGATGGGGTCTTCGAGGGTCATGATGTGTACGTCGCGATGTTCGTTGACGTGGTCGATCATGCCGGCCAGGGTCGTGGTCTTCCCTGAACCTGTCGGTCCGGTCACCAGCACCAGTCCGCGCGGTTCGAGGGCGAGTTTGCTGACTACCTCAGGAAGCCCCAATTCCGACAGTGGAATGGCACCGATGGCGACTCGACGCATCACCAAGCCGACGGCTCCGCGCTGCACGAATGCGTTAACTCGGAATCGGCCCACGTCATCGAGGGTGAAGGCGAAGTCGGCTTCGTGGGTGCGTTCAAAGGAATCGACCAAGTCGGGGCGAATCACTTCGCGGCACATGGCGGCAGTTTCGGCCTCAGACAGCGCAGGAGCATCGAGGGTGCGTAGGCGGCCGTCGATGCGCACGCGGGGCGGTGAACCGGCCTTAATGTGCAGGTCGCTGGCGCCGAGATCGACTACCGAGCGCAGCAGCGGACGAATTGACCGCTCGGGGGCGTCATCCACCTGAAACACGCGCAATTCGCGCAGCATCTCGTCGGCCATATCGGTCACACCAAAATTGTCGGCACATAGGCCACAAACCTTGAGCCCTCAGCCCGTGGGCGAGATGATCACGAGCACATCGTCTGCCTGCACCACATCGCCCGGAGCGACGCGAATCTCAGTAACAGTTCCGGCGGCCTCGGCCAGCATGGGGATTTCCATCTTCATCGACTCCAGCAGCACGACCATTTCGCCCTTCGCCACGGTTGCACCAACCTCAACCATCACAGACGCGACGTTCGCCACTAACTCGCTGCAGACCTCGATCACCGGACCTCCTCATGGGGCACACGCCCCGCCCTATCCAACCACGGCGGGAAGGGCGCTACATCGAGTAGGCGAGATCGCGGCCGACGATGCGTGACAGCACATCAACAACCCGCGCGTCATAAACCTGCGAACTCGACAGGCGCAACCGCTCAAGAGCCTGCAGGCGCCGGTCAGATTCCAAGCCACTTCCGACCAGATCGTCGTAGGCGTTGCACACGGAAATGATGCGCGAGCCGAGTGGAACCTCATCGTCGGTCGGAACCATCGGGCGCACCCAGTCGGCCTGATGCTCAACAATGTCGGCGACACGGGCCAACGATGCGGTTTGCCGGATAACCGCGGCACCCATCCCCGCGATTCGCCGCTGTTCTTGCGGCGACACCATCGTGGTGGCACCGCCGGCAATGGGCTCTTGCAGCGAGAGCTGACCGATGTCGTGCATCAGAGCGGCGTATTCAAGGTCCATGAGTTCGCGCTCGGAAAGACCCATCTCGCGGCCGATCATCAGCGACAGATGCGCCACGCGTCGCGCGTGACCTGTTTCGGTGTACCCACCGACTTCCGTCACGCGAGCAAGCGAGCGAATGGTCTGCAGGTACGTTGCGCGAATCGATGCGTAGCGTCGGAACGAGAACTGGGTCAGCAGCAGTGGAATTGCAAACACCACGAGCGCCCACCAGGCCATGACGTCGCCGGCGAGAGCGATCAACACTCCGGTGGCGGTAATCGCCGAACCGATACCAATGACCGCGCGCGCTTCGTCGATGAGGGTTCGTGCGAAAGGTGCACGGTCGCGCGCCGAACGCATCACCGCAGCCAGCAACGTGTCGACGGTAAATCCGACGACAGCGATCGCCGACATCGTCAGCGCCAGCACCGCCACGCTGTTCCACTCACGATCAAGCAACGGTCGGAAGAGTGCGGCGACAACGGCCGTGACAATGACCCGACGCGTGAATTCGTCGATACGCATCGAGCGGCCGGCAGCAAGATAGGGAATGGCACCGAGCGCGGTTCCGACACTCACCACGACGACGGCCTGCGGAACGCCGTAGGTCATCGGCTCGCCATCGAAGCCTGGAAGCAGCGCGTACGCGAGCGCGCCGGCGGCCGCCAGAGGCGCAGCCTCGCGGTCACCGGGAAGGGTGATGCGAACAATTTCACCGACGGCGATCAGCACAACGAACGCAGCCGCGATACGCGCGCCTTGAATTCCTTCAACCGCAAGCATTGCGGCCGATGCCACGACGATTAGTCCGGCGAGAACAGCAACCGGAAGTTGGCCGCGCAACGTGGAGTCGTCAATACGACGGGGACCCATCATGCCGACGGCTCACTGGCATCGGTTCCGGCTTCGCGTGAGAGTCGGTATTCCAAGCCCCATAGGTCAGCCATGGCTTCGTCGACTTCGGCGGCCGTGTCGGCGACGGTCGCTTCTTCAGCACGCGCCGGTGCTTCCGATGCTGCAGCAGCGAGATCGGCACCCGAGGTGGGGTCGTCATCGTCGCGTCCGTAGGTCGGAACGGAGTACGGCGACGGGTCGGCAATGGGTTCAAGACCGACCTCACGGGTCCAGCCTTCTTCTTGCAGTGCGGCCGTCATCGCGTCAACCATGACGGGGTCGAACTGCGTGCCCCGGCAGCGATCGAGTTCGAGGATGGCGTCGTCGAGCGCACGAGCGCCGCGGTACGAACGCGTAGTTGTCATCGAGTCGAAAGCGTCGGCGACTGCGATCACGCGCGCGAACTCGGGAATGTCGTCGCCGGCGAGTCCGAGCGGATAGCCGCGACCGTCGAGTCGTTCGTGGTGGTGGTAGATGCCTTCGACAGCCTCGCCGAGGAAGTCGAGGTCGTGGGTGATCTCGCGACCTCGCACGGGGTGCAACTGAATCGCGGCGAACTCGTCGTCGTCGAGTCGGCCGGCCTTCTGCAGCACGCGTGTGGGGACACCGAGCTTGCCCACATCGTGCAAGATTCCGGCGTAGCGCAGTGACTGCACGCGGTCTTCGCGCATGCCAATGCGTCGACCGATCATCACACTGGCGCGAGCCACACGTTCACTGTGACCGCGGGTGTACGAGTCTTTTGTTTCGACGGCTTGAATGAGTGAACGGATGGTGCTGTCGTAGGCCTCTTGTTCAGCGGCGAAGAGGGCGAACACCCACCGCGCCACTAGGAGGGGCGCGAGCACCAGCACGGCAGCGAACGGGCCGACGCCGCTTGACCATACGACCGCGAGCAACAGTCCGAAGACGGAGTAAACGAAGTACGGAAGCGCTGAGGTGCGCATGGTGCCGGTCCAGACTCGCGCGGCAGACACCTTTTCAACCAAGCTGATAACGCCGACCACGAGCAGTCCGTTGACCATTTCGAAGGCGGCGTTTCCGAGCAACATCGGAAGCAGCACACCGCGCGGCGAGAAGCTGGTGAGTGGCGATTCGCCGCCGACCGCGATGTACACCCACCCGGCGGCGAACGCAGCAATGGCCATCTGCGCACCGTTGAACGCGCGTTTGAGTAAGGGAAGTCGGCTGATCTCGAGGGCACTGGCGGCTCCAACGAGCGCGGCACCCCACGGACCGAGTAGTAGTACTGAGGCGATGACGATCGGCGTCGTGACCGAGACTCCCACATCACTTCCGCGACTGACACTGCGCGACAGCGTGGTACTCAGGGCTTCCGATCCAACGACGAGTGCGGCGAGCACCGTCACCGTGATCCAGGTATCGACCTCGCTTGCGGCGGCCAGCACGATGGCCATGCCGAGCAGGATGACGGCGACGACATAGCCGCGCGCGGCAAGAGGCAGCGAACGCATCACGGGCGCTGATCCTCCTGTCGGGCGATGACTCGCCGAGAGTCGATGGCAGATCGGCGGAATAGGGATCGGCAGCCGATGGCTTTCCACCGGTTGTGTGCGTAGTCCTGTGGGATGACCTCAAGGGTCACCTCCAGGACCACGCGGCCTCGGCGCTGAGCATGCGCTCAACAGCGGCCGTGATCTTCTTCATTGGGATATCACCTCTGGGATTAATGTCACGGGCGTCCGCTGATTAGCCCGTGCAGAATCCGCTCCGCTTGAGATGAACTAGCAATTCACAGGTAACTCGCACCCTTCGCGGATCCTTCGAGGCTAGGCCTCGCGCGATACGCGTGGGGAAGTGGTGCACCGTGGACTGCCGATCCCTATTCCGCCGCTCTGCAGTTGTAGTCAGCCCTGTTACTTGTGTGACTCGTGTTTCTTTCGTTATCTACGTGACTCATGAGGCTGATGGGTTCTATGACACTACTGGGAGTAACGGTTGTCAAGTGAGACATGGGACTAAATCGCGTACTTCTACGACAAATGGGCGATGAATTCATCCTTATGTGAGCGTTTGATTACTCTGCGTTGACTTCTTCCGGCTTTTCGAACTGCTCTTGCCGCATCTCCGGCGCGCTGTCCGAACCTGCCGCGTGGGCGCCCGTACAGTGGCTGCATGGCGCAAGCGCCCCTTGATCCCGACCTCGTCACCGCTTTGTTGGCGGCGCGAGATGATTCGGCGACCACCGCATTCGACGATGCGCTGCGTTCGGCCGAGGCTTCAGGACGTATCGATCCCACGACGGCGCGCGAGCTGCAGTACTGGCAGCGCCGCAGCCTCGACGCCCTCGTCGACCATGCCGCCTCGGTCATTCCAGCCAGCCTTGAGGCTCGCAAGCGATCCGACATCTCCGCCCGCGAGGCCACCGCCGAAGCGCGGATGAGTTGGCACCAAGCACGCGAGTTGATGAGTGCGGCGGCTGACGAGGTAGCGCCTGCTGCTGACGAACCGATCGAACCCACCGGCGCGGCAACGCGACGTGTGGGTGCCACCGGCCTTAGCGTGGTGTCCGATGAGGACTGACCGCCCCGAGAGTTCATTCCCATCAGCACCTATCCCCGGAGGACGGCGATGACCGCACTGCGCCTGCTACCCGAACTTGAGGATGCGCTGCGCAGCATTCCCGGAGTACGCGCCGTCAGCGTTGTGACCGGGCCTAATGCCGAGCCCATCGAGGTGCATGTGCTGGCCACCACGGCCAAGCCGGCCAAGCAGATTGTGCGCGATGTGCAGTCACTCGCCATGGCCTCGTACGGAATGGCCCTCGACCACCGCATCGTGTCAGTCGTGCAACTCGGCGACGAGCCTGAGGTGGCCACCATTGGCACCGCGGCCGCGATCGCCCCCCTGACCAGTCCCCGCCCCTCGCTCACCTCGATCACGGTGCACAGCCGCGACGGCGAAGTCGAGATCAGTGTCGCGCTCACCATCGACGGCACAGTGTTCACCGGAACTGCCACCGGCCCGGGTTCACCGGCCCACCGGGCGCGCATCGTGGCTGAGGCTTCGCTGCGGGCTGTCGACGATCTACTCGGACTGCCCTCGCACGTTGATTCGGCCGCCCTCGTTCCGTGCGCCGATCGTTTGGTGGCGCTCGTGGTGCTCACCCTGTCGATTCCGCGGGTGGGCGAGCAAGTGATGTGCGGCTCGGCCCTCGTGCGCGGTGATGACGAGGATGCCGTGGCGCGCGCCGTGCTCGCGGCCATCAACCGCCGTCTCGCCGGCTAGAACCTCCCCCTCGCCCCCTCCCCCCCTCCCCGCATCCTCCCCGCATCCCCCCCGCCCCGCATCCCCCTCCCCCTTCCCGCCCCCTCCCCGCATCGGGGGCACCCAAGCGCGCACCTAGCGCGCACACGGCACCCAAACCGCTGTCACTGAAACTCTCCTGGGCGCCGAAAACTGCACTTTCCCGCCCCCACAAAGCAGACAGCCCAGACCCGAAGGTCTGGGCTGCGCTGGATGAACGGTGCGGCAGTCAGCTGCCGTTGGGGCGCTTTCCGTGGTTCGCGCCCTTCTTCTTGCGGTCCTTCTTCTTTCGTCCGCGCTTACTCACGGTGATCTCCTCGGTACGTCGACGTCGGACTCCCATCGTCCCACGTGCGCTGGGAACCACTGGCACTGGGGAATGAACATCGGTCAGTCGGACTGATAGCGGTAGGTGATACGCACCTCGCTGATGCGCTGCACCACCCGCAAACGCACCTGTTCAGGAGCCGGTTCGGAGCAGCACGACCGCGCCACCAACGACTTGACCATGCGATCGAGCGCCGCCTGTGCCAGACACGGTGCGCATTCCTCCAGATGTTGCTGAATCTGTTCGCTGGTCGCGGTGTCGACTTCAGAATCGAGGAAGTCGTAGAGGCGCGCCAACACCTCGTCACACGGAGTTTCGTGGGGGCGGCCGCAACTCATGTCGCGCTGCCCGCCGACGTGAGGAACCCTCGCTCGATGGCGTAGTCGGTGAGCAACTCACGCAACTGACGACGGCCGCGGTGCAGACGGCTCATGACCGTGCCTATGGGTGTACCCATAATGTCGGCGATTTCCTGATACGAGAATCCCTCGACATCGGCCAAGTAGACGGCCTCGCGGAATTCTTCCGGAATCGACTGCAGAGCTTCTTTGACGTCACTGTCAGGCAGGTTGTCGAGGGCGACCGCCTCGGCCGAACGCAATCCGGTCGAGGTGTGCGACTCGGCGCGATGCATCTGCCAGTCTTCGACATCATCGGTTGAGGACTGCAACGGCTGACGCTGCTTCTTGCGGTACGTGTTGATGTAGGTGTTCTGCAGAATGCGGAACAGCCACGCTTTGAGGTTAGTGCCGTCGCGGTACTGGTGGAACGCCGCGAATGCGCGCGCGAACGCATCTTGCAGCAGGTCTTCGGCGTCTTGCTGGTTGCGCGTGAGGCGCAGGGCCGTGGCGTACAACTGGTCGAGGAAGGGAAGCGCGTCTCGCTCGAAACGAGCAGCACGCTCTTCGTCGGTTTCACCTACGGGCGCGCGGGTAAAATCGTCGCCTTCGCCTTCACCGATCAACTCGGTGAGGCTGGCGCCGGCCTCGTCGTTTCCGTTAGTTACCATCACAGACGAATCTACCCCGTGGGTACGACCGGCGCCTGTCGCCGGGACGCCCAGCTGAGCCGTGAAGCCTGCCGCTGCCTCTCCGAGTGGGCCAAATGAGCCCGGGTCGCCCACGATTGTCTTGTCGCCCTTGACCTTCTGATCGCCCGCCGGGCTGACCCCCGCCGCAAATCGGTCTCCAGACGCAGAGCGGGTGGCAGTCATTGAAGTCGGCACATCAGTTCACAACGACGAACCCACAGCAAAACATTCCCGACATTCACGCGCTCGATCCTCGGCGCCACGCCATTTCGATTCCTACTTCATTGGTTAAGAGATGCCCGTCCGGGGCTTCGTTGGTCAAGAGATGCCCGTCCGGGGCTTCGTTGGTCAAGAGATGCCCGTTAACGGCACCGGCGTGAGTAGTTCCGGGCCGTTGTTCCGAACGAAATTGACGGCAGTCGAGACCGGGTAGGCGTCGAGTATGCCGTCGAGTGAAGCTTCGAGCCGCGTCACGATTTCCGAGGGATCAACGACGGACGGGTCGAGCCACGCGTCACGCTCGGCGGCCGGAACGAGCAGCGGAGTGCGGTCGTGGATGTGACCGAGCGCGTCGGTGGCTTCGGTCGTGAGCACCGTGGCCGTCCAGAGCCAGGCCGCCGGGTCATCATCATCGCGGGTCGGATCGCGCCAAATTTCGTAGAGGCCGGCCATCGCGAGCACTGATCCGTCGCGAGGGTGCAGGTACCAGGGCTGCTTGAGCGGCTTGCCCGACTTTCCGCGCGGCGCATCGGGAGAGTCGACCGCCTGCCATTCGTAATAGCCGTCAGCGGGGATGATGCAGCGTCGGCGCGCCCAGGCTTTGCGAAACGACGGCTTCTCGGCAGCGGTTTCCAGTCGCGCGTTGGCCATTCGGTTTCCGATCGAGGGGTCCTTGGCCCACGACGGCACAAGTCCCCACCGCACCACTGCGAGTCGTCTGTGCACATGATCGTCGGAATCAGCGCGCTCGAGCACGGCGTACACCGGCTTGGTGGGTGCGACATTGAAGTCGGGCGGTAGTTCTTCGGTTGGAGGTGTGTCGACCTCGAACTCTTCGACGAGTTGGTCGGCCGACTTGGAAGCCGCGTAACGTCCGCACATGGGCAGAGTCTGACACCCGCCGGCCGATTTCCGAACGTCGGAATAGGCCGAGCGCGCCATGCTGGGGTAGGAAAACTGCGTCTATGCGTGCTGAATGTCCCCCCATGCGCAAAAGGGTAGGTTTGGGGGGTGCCCTCACCGTGGAATGCGCCCCGCGCGCTCACTGCCGTGCAGACCACCGTCACCGTTCCCGGCTCGAAGTCGGTCACCAATCGCGCACTGGTGCTCGCCGCACTCGCCGAAGGCCCTTCGCGCATCGACGACGCGCTGGTCGCCCGTGATACCTCGCTGATGATCGCGGCACTGCGATCGCTCGGAACCTCCATCGACGGCGACGCCACCTCACTCACCGTCGAGCCGGGCACCCTGCGAGGCCCGGCCACCATCGACTGCGGCCTCGCCGGAACGGTCATGCGCTTCGTTCCCGCAGTCGCCGCACTCGCCACCGGCGACATCGCATTCGACGGCGACGAACGCGCTCGCTCACGCCCCATGTCGCCGGTCATCGACGCACTGCGACAACTCGGAACCACGGTCGACGACCACGGCACCGCGTCGCTGCCCTTCACCGTGCACGCCACCGGAAGCGTCACCGGCGACGAGGTCACCCTCGACGCCTCGGCATCGAGTCAGTTCGTCAGCGCGTTACTGCTCGCCGGCGCTCGCTACGACCACGGAATCACCGTGCGCCATCGCGGCACGGCTGTTCCGTCGATGCCGCACATCGACATGAGTGTGGCGATGCTGCGCGAACGCGGTGTCACTGTCGACGTTGATGTCACCGAACCGTCGGCCGCCACCTGGACCGTGCATCCCGGAACCATCGCGGCTCTCGACGTTCGCGTTGAACCCGACCTTTCCAACGCCGCCCCCTTCCTCGCTGCGGCGGCCGTCACTCGCGGCCGCGTCACCATCACTGGCTGGCCGCGCACCACCACGCAGGCCGGTGATGCGCTTCGCGCGCTGCTCGCCGACATGGGGTGCAACGTCACCCTCGACGACGGTGGGCTCACCCTCACCGGACCCGACGAACTACTCGGCATTGACGTCGACCTACACGACGTCGGCGAACTCACCCCCGTCATCGCTGCGCTCGCAGCACTCGCCTCAACGCCCAGCACGCTGCGCGGAATCGCTCATCTGCGCGGACACGAAACCGATCGGCTCGCCGCTCTCGAACACGATCTACGCACGGTCGGCGCCG
This sequence comes from Actinomycetota bacterium, assembly GCA_026393115.1. Lineage (GTDB taxonomy): Bacteria > Actinomycetota > Actinomycetes > S36-B12 > CAIYMF01 > CAIYMF01. Next base: position 74,636 of record JAPLAU010000030.1, on the reverse strand, counting down.
ACGCAACCCAAACCGACGACGGCCTGCACATCGCGCCAGCCCCGTTGCACGGTGGCGCGTGGCTCGCCTACGACGACCACCGCATGGCCACGGCCGGCGCAGTGCTCGGACTCGTCGTCGATGGCATCACCGTCGACGACATCGACACCACCGCGAAGACATTGCCCGACTTCCCCAGCCGCTGGGCCGCGTTGATTGGTCACGGAACCGCGTGAGTCCGCGCGGTGGCCGCAGCGGCCGCGAACTCGACGAGGATGACGTACGCGTACGCCCACAGCGCGGAAAGTCACGACCGCGGTCAAAGGATCGCCCCGATCACGCCAACGCCGAACCCGGGTACGTCGTCGCTGTCGATCGCGGCCGATTCACCTGCGTCGCGGGTGATCCGCATGACGATCGACCTGACGACGTCGAACCCACCTTGATCATGGCGATCAAGGCCCGCGAACTTGGCCGCAAAGGCGTGGTGGTCGGCGACCGTGTGGCAATCGTGGGCGATACCAGTGGCGAAACTGATGCGCTCGCTCGCATCGTGCGCGTCGAACCGCGCGTCACGTCGTTGCGTCGCACTGCCGACGACACCGACCCCGTTGAACGCATCATCGTGGCGAACGCCGATCGCTTGGCCGTTGTAGTGTCACTGGCTGAACCTGCACCGCAACCGCGTTTGGTCGATCGCGCACTCGTTGCCGCCTACGACGCCGGACTCGAACCACTTCTCGTTCTCACCAAGAGCGACCTCGCCTCACCTGACGAACTCCTCGCCGACTACGCCGCACTCAACGTCGACACCGTGGTGTTGCAGCGCGGTTCTGATCTGACTGAACTTCGCGCACTGCTACACGATCAGGTCACCGTGTTCCTCGGATCGTCGGGCGTCGGAAAATCCACGCTCGTCAACGCGCTCGTTCCCAGTGCCCAGCGGGCCACCGGTCACGTCAACGAAACCACCGGTCGCGGTCGGCACACCTCAACCTCGGCGGTCGCGCTGCCACTTCCTGGCGGCGGCTTGATCGTCGACACCCCGGGCCTTCGTTCCTTCGGTCTGGCCCATGTCGATTCCAGTCGTGTCATTGACGCCTTCCCCGAATTCACCGATGGCACCACCGACTGCCCACGTGCGTGCTCGCATGATGAGGAAGAGTGCGGCCTCGACGCCTGGGTTGCCGAGGGGCACGCCGGAACCGGTGGAGCCGAACGTCTGTCATCGCTGCGGCGAGTGTTGCGTTCACTGGCTGACGATCACGCCAACGGGTGAAGTGCGCCCGTCGGCCACTACGACCCGATCAGATTCGCGCTGAGCTTCCTCGGTAGCGTCATACTGTGAACGTGCCGTGGGCAGATGATCTCGCTTTGGCGCTGCGCCTTGCAGACGCAGCCGATGCACTCACCACCGACCGTTTCCGGGCCGGCGACCTGCAGGTAGCCACCAAGCCCGACCTCACCCCTGTCACTGAGGCCGACCGCCGAACAGAATTGGCAATCCGCGCGATCCTAGAGCGTGAACGCCCCGGCGACGCGGTGCTCGGCGAGGAATTCGACGACACCGGTGACAGCGATCGACTCTGGGTCATTGATCCCATCGACGGCACTAAGAACTACGTGCGCGGAGTTCCGGTGTGGGCCACACTGATCGCACTCGTCGTCGGTAACGAGCCCGTCGTCGGCGTGGTGAGCGCACCCGCACTCGGTCGCCGCTGGTGGGCGGCTGCTGGTAGCGGCGCCTTCACGCGTGACGTTGATGGAAGTGAACGCCTCATTCGATCCTCGGCCGTGACGCGCCTGTCCGACGCCTCATTGAGCTACAGCGACCACGAGAGGTGGGACGACGTGGCCGCATCCGGCACCGACAGTAGCGCGGGCTTTCACACATTGCTCGACACCTGCTGGCGCAGTCGCGGCTACGGCGACTTCTGGTCGCACCTACTGGTCGCCGAAGGAGCCGTCGACATCGCCGCTGAGCCGCACCTCAATCCCTGGGATGTCGCCGCACTCGTTCCCGTGGTGCGCGAGGCCGGTGGACTCATCACTCGCTTCGATGGCACCCCCACATTCAGCGGAACCGGAACGACCAGCTGCGTCACCACCAACGGACACCTGCATCACGAGGTACTGGCCCTGTTTGGCCCATGACTGCGCCAATGGGGCGTACCACCGTGTGACCCATATACGGCAGCAGTTTTCGGCAGTACAGTCGCAGTAGTTCGCACCCGTGACCCCGCCGAACTCGGTGGGACCTCGGCACCGGGAGGCATCATGAAGGTTTCGGCCATTCTTGATCACAAGGGCAACTTCGTTGCCTCGATCACTCCCCACTCCTCCGTGACTGAAGCGCTACGAATGCTCGCCGTCAATGGAGTAGGAGCTCTCGTTGTCAGTGACGATGGGCAAACGATCATTGGCATCATCTCCGAGCGCGATATCGTGCGCCAACTTCATGACGACGCGGGCACTCTGACAATGCGCGTACACGAACTCATGACGCTGGCCGTGCACACCACGAAGGCCGACTGCCTCGTTGACACACTCATGCGCGAGATGACCGACCGTCGCATCCGCCACGTTCCAGTTGTCGACGACAACGGGCACATGGTCGGCATTGTCAGCATCGGTGACGCAGTCAAGGCGCGGCTTGGCGAACTCGAGGGAGAACGCAGCGCCTTGATTGGCTACATCACTACCGGCGGGTAATGCGTGTGAACTAACCCCACTCTGGCAGGATCGACTCATCGACCCTGCGAGGAGTGTCAGTACCCCCATGACTGCCACCGCCCCGGCCGAGACGGGCACAGCGCCCACTCGCCGTGATCCTTACGTCGACCTGCTGCGAGCGCTCTCGCTGTGCGTCGTCGTACTGTGGCATTGGGGTTTCACGATCATCGCGTGGACCTCGCACGGCCCCGAACCCACCAGCCCCCTGCAGTGGACCTACGGCCTCTGGCCGCTCACGTGGCTGTTCCAAGTCTTGCCGTTGTTCTTCTACGTCGGCGGGTACGCGCACCTGCGCGTGTGGGACAAGGTGCGTGCCAACGGCGGAGGCTACGGAGTGTTCGTGGCCGGTCGCGTACGCCGTCTCGTACTGCCCACTGGTGCGCTCATTGCGGTGTGGCTCGGAGTCTTCGAAGTCGTCAAGTTCATTTGGAACCCGGACTGGATGTGGCGATCGGTCATTCTCATTTTGTCGCCGCTGTGGTTCATCGGCGTCTACCTCTTACTCGTGCTGATCGCACCGGTAATGATCAACTTGCACCGCCGCTGGGGAGTTGCGGTGCTGGTCACTCTCGGCGGTATCGCCTGCCTGATCGATGTGGGTCGCTTTCACCTCGGAATCGACTGGCTTGGCTGGGTCAACTTCATCTTCGTGTTCGCGTTTTGCCATCAACTCGGATTCTTCTTCGACGACCTCGTGGCACTGCCGCGCCATGTCGCCTGGTCTCTGACTCTCGGCGGACTCTTCGGGCTCGCGGGGCTGATCTTCTCGGGTGTCTATCCGGCATCCATGGTGGGCGTGAACACCGACAAGATTTCGAACATGGGGCCACCCAACTTCACCATCATCATGTTGGTGTTATTCCAAGCAGGCGTTGCTGAACTACTCAGACCGTACGCACTGGTATGGCTGGAGAAACCTCGCGTCGGCATCTTCAACGCAATGCTCAACCGCGTCTCGTTGCCGTTGTTCCTTTTCCACACCACGGCCATGGCGTTAGTCATTCTGTTCGTCGTGATCATCTTCGGGTACCGACCACCGTCTGAACCCACACTGCTGTGGTGGGCCGAACGACCGCTATGGGTGGGCGCGGCCCTACTGATGATGGTGCCGGTGTTGTGGGTGTTCTCGCGCAAGGACCTCTGGTACGCCTTCGACTCGATCAAACTGCTGCGCGCGGATGCGCACCAGAACGAGTCGAGCTTCTAACCTTCGTCAGCAACAAGGCGTCGCACTCGCATCGGCAATCCATCGCGCGGTCGCACGGTCACCAGTGGCTCAGCATGCACCGATGCAGCGTCGACACCTTCGAAAGTCCAACGACGCGCGAGTGACGACATGATGAGCGTTGCCTCAAGCAACGCAAAGTCACGGCCAATGCACATCCGCGGGCCCGAGCCGAATGGCAGATAGCCCGTGCGATTGGGGTCTGAAGCGCCCGTGCCAAGGAATCGTGACGGGTCGAACCGCTCAGGGTCGGGCCACAGATCAGGGTGCCGATGCACAATCCACGGACTGATGATCACCAGCGCTCCCGCCGGGACCGTATGCCCGGCCAACACATCGTCTTCGTGAGCCTTGCGCGTAATCAGCCACGCCGGTGGATACAAGCGCAGCGCTTCATCAACCACCGCGCGCGCGTACGGCAGGTGAGGGAAATCGGCGAATGTCGCATCACGGTCACCCAGCACCGTCAGTGCCTCGTCACGCAGCATCGCGGCGGCCTCAGGTGAGGTATCGAGCAGGTGCCACGACCACGTCAGCGCGCTGGCGACCGTCTCATGACCGGCCACCAGAAACGTGACCATCTGATTGCGCACGGGCCCACCCCCGCCGAACCCTTCGACCAGCAGATCAAGCATGTCGGGTTCACGCTCGATGCCGACCGGTCGCAAGCGCCGCTCGGCGAGCATGCGTTCAACGGCGCCGTCGAGAATTGACAAGCTGCGTCGCAGGGTGAGGTTGCCCGGCGTCGGAACCCATAGTGGCGGCGAGAGCGGGTTGCGCGCCTTGCCTACCACCACATCGAGGGCAGCAAGAGTCGCGTGAGCAAGCGTCGCTGCATCACCGGATAAGTCGGTACCGAACAACGCCCGGCCCACCACTTCCAGCGCCGTGTGCATCATCGCGGCGTCGACATCGATCACCGTGCCGTCGGGAAGCGCACTCCATTCACCATCAAGGCGGGCACACGACACCGCCACGTGATCGGCCACTTTCTCAACCTGCGTGGGATGAAACGCCGGTTGCACGACGCGTCGCTGCTGACGCCAGGCCTCAGTGTCGGCGGTAAGCAACCCTTCACCCGTCACCAATGACAACGACGTGTACTGAATCGTGCGCTTGCCGTACGCGCGTTGATTCACTCGCAGCACCCGGTCAACTGCTTCGGGATCACTGATCAGATACGACGGCGGTGACGGAATCGGAAACTGCACGACATCACCGAGCTCGTGCCAGGTTTGCTCAAGGAATGCCAACGGGTTGGTGCGAATGAGTCCAAAGGCGCGCAGCATGTCGCCGCCCTGCGGCCCGGGCGCCGTTACCGGAGTTCGGAAGTAACGCTCTGGCGGGCCCTTACTCACGACACGTCCTGCGCGACCCGAGCCGCTGAACGCTCGCGGATGAACTGGAACACGAGCACGACGACGCCCGCGATCGCGATCGTTCCGCAAATGACGGTTGAGACCCCGAGTAACTTCAATGCGGTCGCGGCCAGCACCACCATCAGCAACGCCTTGAGCAGGCGGCCGTCATAGCGCGAAGACATGCGCGCTCCGAGCCACACGCCGGGAATCTGCCCGACCAGCAACGCACCGGTGACTCGCCAATCAACGTCGCCGATCGTCATGTGGGCCAACGCTCCCGCGGCCAGCATCGGAACCGCCTGAGTCAGGTCAGTGCCCACCAAGACGCGCGGCGCCAACAGCGGGTACAACACCAACAAACTGATCACAATGAGCGAGCCCGAGCCCACCGATGTCATTCCGACAATGATTCCGACTACAAAACCCACCACGAGGGTGAGGGCACGCTTGATCGGCGCCATCGGTCCACGACGAGGATCGTCGGGAGCCACCACTTCGACGTCAGAACGACGCAGGCGCACAATCCACGGGCGCACCACACTGGCGGCCAATGCGATGAGCAAGACGATGCCGATGATGTATTTGAGTTGAGCCGCACTCGCCGGATCTGCCAACGTGCGAGCGAACACGATGGTGCCCAGCAGGATGCCAGGAACAGAACCTAAGGACAGCCATTGCACGAGGCCCCAGTGCACCGTGCGGGTGCGGATATGGACGATCGAACCGACGGGCTTAATGACCGCGTTGGCGACAACATCGCTCGACACTGCAACGGCGGGTGGCAGTCCAAAAACCAGAATCAACAGCGGCGTCACGAGTACCGCGCCGCCCATTCCGGTGAGGCCCACCATGAGCCCCGCGAGCAGTCCCCCCACCGCAAGCCAGATGTCGAGTGACTCGATCAAGCTAGGTCACCTCACCTGTGCGGTGACGCTGTCTCACGCCCCGTGCACTGCCCGATGTGCCCACGTTCCGAACCTAACGCACCCGTGTCGACCGCCGAGTGTGGGAATGCCGCGAGTCGATCGATAGTTGTTACATCAACTACAGTTGGAACGACCAAGGAGGTCCCTCATGCCGGCCATTACCGCTGACACGCTCACCCTGCCGCGCCTCGACGCCATCGACGCGACTGCGCGCCCGCGCTCGGTGAAGGCGGTCTCGACCGCCCCTCGCGGGCACGAGGGCGAGGGCTTCCCCGTACGTCGCGCGTTCGCTGGCATTGACCTCACCGATCTCGATCCGTTCATTCACATGGATCAGATGGGTGAAGTCGAGTACGCACCCGGCGAGCCCCGCGGAACCGCATGGCACCCGCACCGCGGTTTTGAAACCTTCACGTACCTCATTGACGGCCGTTTCATTCACCAAGACTCCAACGGTGGGGGCGGCACGATTTCCGATGGAGGTACGCAGTACATGACCGCCGGCGGAGGCGTGCTGCACATTGAGACACCGCCGGAAGACCTCGTCATGAGCGGCGGTCTCTTTCACGGTTTGCAGCTCTGGATCAACCTGCCGCGCGAGAAGAAGCTGATCGCTCCGCAGTACCAAGATCTGCAGGGGCGCGACTTCGCTCTGGTCAGTTCACCCGATGGCGGGGCGCTGTTGCGCGTTCTCGCCGGAAGCATCGCCGGTCATTCCGGTCCGGGTATTTCGCACACGCCCCTGGCCATCGCCCACCTCACGCTGGCACCTGGCGCGCGCATCGAAATTCCGTGGCCGCACGAATTCAATGCTCTTGCGTACGCACTCAGTGGGCAGGGCAGCGTCGGTGCCGAGCAACGCGCCATTCGCGAAGGCCAGTTGGCGGTGTTCGGCGCGGGCGACACGGTGGTGATTGAGGCCGATTCGCAGCAGCAGTCGAACATGCCGAGCTTGGAAGTGTTCCTGCTCGGTGGAGTTCCGCTGCGTGAGCCGGTCGCTGCCTACGGTCCCTTTGTCATGAACACCCGCAGTGAACTTGTGCAGGCATTCGAGGACTATCAATCAGGCAAGTTGGGCACCGTTCCGGCCAACGCGATTCAGCCGTTCTACGGCTAGATCAACCCGGTATCGGGGCAGCGCCTTTGGCGCCTCGCTGCGAGAAGAAGCCAACAATCGCCACAATGAGCGCGGCGATCGGGCCGATCCACGAGACGCTGGTAGTCATCGTCGGCAGGGCATCGAGCAGTCCATTCCACACCAGCACACCGCCGCCGATTGCCGTCACAAGCGCGATGCCCACGTCGAAGGCACCCTTCACCAAGAACACACCGATCGCGGCGCCCACGACGAAGCCGAGCAACTTCCACCAGGTGTTGCTGCCTGACCACTCATCGGCCAACGTGAGGCCCAGCAGTCCCAGCAGAACACCGCCTAGAGCAATGCCAATGATGGGCAAACCTTTGATAGCAACCAGAGCACCCACGATTCCGAGCACCAGGCCAACGAGTATCTGCCCCATGCTGTCGATGCGGTCGGAGAAAAAGACTCCGGAGAGAAGCCAGCCCACCGCAAAGCCGCCGATGCCCACGGCTAACCAGAACAAGCGCTTTCCGGTGAACGCCAGAATCAGGCCGAGGCCCACGACAATCCAACCGACCGCGATGGGACTCATGAATCCTGCGCCGTGGTGGGCGACCCGGGTAGGCGCTCAGGCAAAGGGTGCAAGAACAGCCCACTGCCGAGCTTGGGTTCGAACCAGGTCGACTTGGGCGGCATGATCTCGCCGCGATCAGCCACCGCCACCAATTGCGCCACCGACGTCGGCATCAGCGAGAACGACACGGCGTCGTGACCTTCATCGACGAGTCGTTCGAGTTCGGGCAAGCCGCGAATTCCGCCCACGAAATGCAACCGCTGATCGCGCCGGGGGTCGCCGATTGCGAGCACAGGCTCGAGCAGATCGGCCTGCAGTACATCGACATCAAGCACATCATCGTCGCGGTCGATTGTTGACCGCAGGCGGTACCACTGACCATCGAAGTACATGCCGAATTCGCGCAGGCTCGTGGGCTGAAGTGCGTCGCTGACCACTTCAACAGAGAAGTTCTCGCTCACTGCAGCAAGGAATTGTTCGGACGTAAGATCGCCGAGATCGGCGACCGCACGGTGATACGGCATGAGCGTGACGTGGTCGGCGGGAACGACCACTGCAAGGAATTGTTCAGCGGTACCGAGATCAGCACCGGCGCCGTGTTGCTCGCGACGCGCATCACGCACCCGTTGCGCTGCGGCACTTCGGTGATGACCGTCGGCGACATAAAGGGCCGGCATCGCGTCGATAGCACTGACTGCCGTGGTGATCTGATCGCCATCGGTCACGATCCATACTTCATGCGAAATGCCTGTGTCAGACACTGCCGAATAGTCGGCAGGACCAGCAGTCACCACCGCATCGAGTAGGGCCGCGATGGTCGCGTCTGGCGGACTGAGCAGGAACACCGGCTCATCGTGTGCGCCGACACCTTCGATGTGGCGCACACGGTCGTTTTCCTTGTCGGGCCGGGTCAGTTCGTGCTTGCGAATGATTCCGGCTGCATAGTCGTCAACGGAAGCGGCGAGTACCAGACCCACCTGCTCAAGGTCACCCATGCGCATGCGGTACACCGACAATGTGGGCTCGTCATCAAGGCGCAACACGCCACGCTCAATGAATTCGGTGAGTGCTGCCCCTGATCGCGAGTACACCGCATCGTCATACGGACTGATCGACTCGTCGAGATCGATCTCGGCTCGTGACACGTGCAGGAAACTGTCGGGTAGACCCACGGCCATCTCGCGCGCTTCCGCGACGTTCATGACGTCGTATGGAAGCGCCAACACCGCCTGCGAGGAATCGGCCGTGGGGCGTAGTGAACGGAACGGACCTACGGCAACCACGGCCGATTCTCCTGACGGTTGGGCGTTAGCCGACCGGGCGGCCAGCGTAACTGAAGTGCGATGACGACCAACTGTTCCACGCGTCGGTCACGTGCACACCAACGGAGGGGCTTGCCGCTTCAACAATCTGACCGCCGCCGATGTACATGGCCACGTGGTGCGCATTGTTGAAGTAGAACAGCAGGTCACCGGGCTGCAGTTGATCGGTGGAAATGTGCCGCACTTCGTTGGCCTGGTCATATGAGTACGGGGTGAGAGACACACCTGCTTGTCCCCATGCCCACGCAGTGAGCTTGGAGCAGTCCCACGTGTCCGGCGGGTGAGCGTCGTACGTGTACGGCTCGCCCACCTGAGCGAGTGCCGCGGCCACAGCGATCGCTGCCTGATCGGAACCGACGAAGCCGCCGTTCTGGCCGCCGCTGGATCCGCCGTTATTCGAGCCACCATTACCGCTGGCGGGACCACCGGTGTCGGCGGTGTCGTTGCTCGAACCGCTCGAGCTACTTGAGCCGCTCGTGGTGTCGTTGTTGTTGGCCGCATTGGCCGCACGCGCTTGAGCATCGGCTGCTGCCTGCTCGGCCGCTGCTTGTGCAGCCGCCGCGGCCTGTGCCGCCGCCGCTGCTCGAGCCTGGCGCTCGGCCTCAAGGCGTCGACGCTCTTCTTCCTTGAGTTGACTGAGCACCTGCTCTTGCTCGGCGAGGTTTGCCTTGATCGCGGCCTGCTGGTCGGCAATTTCTTTTTCAACCGCGGCAGCGTCGGATTCTTGCTGACCGAGTTCGGCGGTGGCCTGCGACAACTGAAGGCGAGCCGCAGTGGTGCGGCGCAGCACTGCGTTCTGGCCCTTGGCCACAATCTCAAGTGCGGCGCTCTGCTGCAGGAAGTCTGCGGGGTTGTCGGCCATGAGTAACTGGACCGACGTGTCGAGCCCACCCGAACGGTAGGCGACCGAGGCCATCTCGCCGAGGTTGCCCGCTTCCTTGGCAAGTGCTGCCTTGGCGCGAGTGGCCTTCTTCTTGGTGAGATCTTGCTTGTCGTGAATGCGCTGGAGCCTCACCCGCGCACCATTGAGGTCTTCGGCAACCATTTCGGCCTGGGTCTGAAGGTCGGAAATCTCCGCCTCCACCTCAGCGATGGTCTTGGAGGGTGCCGCCGTTACTGCAGGAACCGCAGTAAACGCCACACCCATGAATACGGCCGCGGTGACGGCGATGATGGTGCGCCGACCACGCTTGATACCTGACAACTGCACGCCTTGTCCTCTCCCCTGCCGCCTACCGAGTTAGCTGACGGGCTCGGGCTGGGAAAAGGCCCTACCACCGACCGAAGTCGGAGGATTCGCCCCAGGAACACGTGGGTCCCCGGCTCTGGACTGGCCCTGTCGGACCTGCCGCAGATTCGGCGGTTCGCGGTTCGAGGCCACTGGAGTGACCCCGACTGACCTCGTCAGCGTACCAAGTGATCGTGAATCTGCCGACCGAGAGGGTGAATTGTGCATAGTCGCTATATCCGTTATGCGCGCTATGCCCACCGCGCCGCGAGGGGCATAGCAATCTCACCAGGCGGGAATGCAGATCAATTCGTCCCGGATCTGCCGACCCACTCGCACGGCGCGACGTCAATGCCTAGGGTGGGCACACGGCTGAACCGTCCCTGCCTTCGACGCCAACTGCGAGGAACGACCATGGTCCTGACCACCCCGTTCCACCCACGCCTGTCCGAACTCAACGAAACGGGCCTCTACGGGCATTGGGCGGGCTATCTGTCAGCACTGCGCTATCAGTACTCAGCCAAGAACGAATACTTCGGTATCCGCAACGCCGCTGCGGTCTTCGATGCCTCGCCCCTGTACAAGTACTGGATTCGTGGTCGCGATGCTCAGAAGTTCCTTGAAGGCTTGATGTCGCGCGACGTACGCACCTGCAAGCCAGGTCGCGCGCAGTACACGATCTGGTGCGATGACAATGGCCACGTCCTTGAAGACGGTGTGCTGTTCCGGCACGCGCCTGATGAGTTTCTCCTCACCGCCGCCCGCCCCAACCTGGGTTTCCTGCAAGATCAGGTACGCCGCCTCAACGTCGAGGTCATCGACGCGTCTGACGACTTCGGCGTGCTCGCACTTCAGGGTCCCCGTTCACGCGAGATCCTCACGCCACTCGTTCCCGAAGTTGCGGAGTTGTCGTTCTTCGGGATGACCCCCGCCAAAATCGCCGGACACAGCGTCACCATCAGCCGCACCGGATTCACCGGCGACCTGGGATACGAAGTGATGGTTCCGGCAGAGTCGGCCATTCCAGTACTTGATGCGATTCTCGAATCAGGCGCACCGCACCACCTGCGTCCCTTCGGCGAGGAAGCCCTTGGCATGGCGCGCATTGAGGCCGGACTTCCGCTGATCGACGTCGACTTTTCGTCATCGCGCTTTGCTTACAACGACGACCAGCGCTTCTCTGCCTGGGAACTCGGATTCGGTTGGACCTTGCGCGGAATCGACGACGACTCGCGCGTGTTCACTGGCCGCCGCGCACTACTACGCGAACGCGACGCGAACACATCGCGCTGGTCCACGGTCGGCATCTCGATCGCCCAGACTGATTACCGCGCACTGCATGAAGAACACGGCGTCGTTCCGTACATGGACGAGATTCCGGTCGACTGGCACACGATGCTCTACGAAAACAGCGACTGGGTGCGGGCCGGCTACGCGACGAGTTTGATGTACTCACCCCTGATGCAGCGACACATCGGGCTGGCTCGGGTGCGTCCGCACTTGGCCGAACCGGGCACCATCGTGCACGTCGAACAAACGATCAACCACGAGTACTTCACGGTGCCGGCCACAGTCGTGCCGCTGCCCTTCTTCAACCCGGAGCGAAAGGTGTCAATGGCATGAGCGAGGGCAACCAGTACGACGCGATCGTGGTCGGGGGCGGACACAACGGCCTCACCGCCGGCGCGTACCTCGCCAAGGACGGCTTGCGCACACTGATCCTCGAGCAGCGTCACCTCGTGGGTGGTGCGGCAATTACTGAAGAACTTCGCCCGGGCTTCCAGTTCACGACGTTCAGCTATGGCCTGAGCCTGCTGCGACCGGAAGTCATTCAGGAACTTGAACTCGTGAAATTCGGGTTCATGCCGCTCGAGATGCCCACCACGTTCTGCCCGATGGAGAACGGCGACTACCTGCTCATGGGACCCGACCATGACGCCAACCTGCGCGAGATCGCACGCCACTCGCCACGCGACGCCGACGCCACCGAACGTTACGATCACGACATCTCGCGGGTAATGCAGTACGTCAAGCCCCTGTTCGACCGTATGCCGCCCAACCTGTTCAGCGGAGATCCCGAAGATAAGGCCGAGATCACCTGGCTGCTGCAGCATCTGGGGTCGGGCGACAAGAAGGTCGTGCACGACACCGTGCGTCTACTCACCGGCAGCATCGCCGACTTCCTTGATGACTACTTCGAAAGCGATGTCATCAAGGGACACCTGGCATCGAGCGGAATCATCGGTACCAAGGTTGGTCCGATGTCACAAGGCTCTGGCCTGGTGTACCTGCTGCTCGCAGTGGGCGAGCACGACGGCAACATCGGCAGCTGGTCATTCCACAAGGGCGGCAACGGTGGCGTCACGCAGGTCATTGGTCGGGCCGCTGAGGCTTACGGCGCCGAGATTCGCTTGAACTCACGCGTCAATCACGTGTTGGTCGATAACGGTCGGGCCACCGGCGTGGTACTCGACGACGGCACCGAATTCCACGCACCGGTGGTCATCAGCGCCCTCGATCCGCGCCACACCTTCCTCGAGCTCGTCGACTCACGCGAATTGCCCAACGATCTGGTCGAAGCCGTTGAGCGCTACCGCTTCCAAGGCACCGCGTCGAAGGTGAACTTTGCACTCGACGCCGCGCCGCGTTTCCCCGCCCTCGGTGATCGCACCGATCAGTACCGGGGGTTCATCAACATTGGTCCGTCGATTGAATATCTCGAACGCGCATTCGATCAGGGCAAGTACGGCTGGTACTCCGACCGCCCCTACCTCGACTGCTGCATTCAGTCATTCCTCGCCCCCGACATGGCACCTCCCGGCAAGCACGTGATGTCGTGCTTCACCATGTACACGCCCTACGAACTCAAGGGCAGCGATTGGGAAACCGAGCGCGAGAACCTCGGCGACGCCGCGCAGCGCACCCTCGCGTCATTCTTCCCGGGCTTCGACGATCTCGTGCTGCAGCGCGAGGTGGTCACCCCGCTCGACATCGAGCGCATCACCGGACTCTCCGAAGGCAACATCTACGGTGGCGAGTACCTGGCACCGCAGACGTGGATCTTCCGACCGGCACCGGGTTACACCGACTACCGCACGCCGATCGAGGGCTACTACCAGGGCGGATCAGGAACCCACCCCGGCGGTTGCGTCAGTGGCGGACCGGGTCGCTTCGTCTCACAGCAAGTCCTCAAGGACCGCCGCCCGTAACCGACCCCCTCACTGTTTCCGCCCTTTTTCCGCATGGGGGGACATTCAGCACGCATAGAGGCAGTTTTCGGTACCCAAGGAGACCGAGAATCGCGTTCCCGGCAGGATGAGCGCATGAGCTCGTTCACCGATCTACTTGCCCTCGAACGCGTCGACCGCGACATCTTCACCGGAAGTTGCCACGCGGGGGCTCCCCTGCGCGTCTTCGGCGGACACGTCGCCGCGCAAGCGCTCACGGCCGCCGGAATCACCGTCGAAGATCCCGATCGAGGGCTTGACTCATTGCACGCGTACTTCCTGCGCCCTGGCCGCACCACCGACCCGATCGTCTACCTCGTCGACCGACCACGCGACGGCCGCTCGTTCACCACTCGCCGAGTTCAAGCCGTTCAATACGGCGAAGTCATATTCGTTTTGAGCGCATCCTTCGCCATTTCCGAAGATGGACCCGAGCATCAGCCCGAGGCTCCCCACGTCCCCGCGCCCGACGACTGCCCCGTGCTCGACATGCGCTGGCTCGACGCCGCAACCGAAGATGCCGGTGGAACTCTGATCGAAGCTCGCGAGATTCCGGCAGATGCAGTGCGCGACGACACTCACGGTCGCTTTGAAGGCGGCCTCTGGGTGCGCGTGCAGGGAGAGATGCCGGCCGACCAGCGCGTACACAACTGCGCACTCACCTACATCTCCGATCTTCGACTCGCGGGCGCCGCACTGATGAAGCACGGCGGCTACGAAGCAAACCCCGGAATGTCGATCACCTCCCTTGACCACGCGATGTGGTTCCACCGCGACTTCCGCGCCGACGAATGGCTTCTTTTCGTGCACGGATCACCCGTGGCAGGCGGCGGTCGTGGGCTCAACCTCGGCCAGTTCTTCACCGCCGACGGCACTCTGGTCGCCTCAGCTGTTCAGGAATCGCTCATGCGTCGACTCGCCGACTGACCTGCACGGTGTGACACTGGCAAGAACCCAAGGAGGAACCGTGGCAGGACCCGCGATCGGCCAGCAAGCTCCAGACTTCACGTTGCCAGGACTCGTCCTACGCGATGGCACCGCCGAACGCAGTGACTTCACCCTCTCGCAGCACCGCGGTGCACCCATCGTGCTGGCGTTCTACCCCGGCGACGAAACTCCCGTGTGCACCAAGCAAATGTGCGCGTACTCCAATGAACTCGAACAGTTCAATGCACTCGGCGCGCAGGTCTGGGGCATCAGCCCGCAAGATCTCGACAGCCACGAACGGTTCGCCCGCAAGGAATCACTCACCTTTCCGCTACTTGCCGACGTGGGGCGCGGCGTCGTGAATGCGTACGGAATCGGAGTCCCCGGACTCGGCCTGCGTCGTTCGACATTCCTCGTCGACGCCGATGGCGTACTGCGTTGGAAGAACGTGTCGTTCCTCGGCTTGAAGTTCGACAGCGTCGACACTCTCGCCAAAGAAATCAGCTCACTGACGAAGAGTTGAACCAACGACGCTTCGCCCACAGCGACACGTACACCAAAGCAACCAGCGCGGGAACTTCAATCAGCGGTCCAACAACGCCCGCAAGTGCCTGACCAGACGTCACTCCCCACACACCGATGCACACGGCGATGGCGAGTTCGAAGTTGTTTCCCGCTGCAGTGAACGCAAGCGTCGCCGTTTTGGGATAGCCCAACTTCGAGCGCGCACCCAGTACGAACGACGCACCCCACATGATCGCGAAGTACGCGAGCAACGGAATCGCAATGCTCACGACCGCCCAAGGATCGGAAAGAATCGCATCACCCTGCAGCGAGAACATCACCACGATGGTGAACAGCAACCCGTACAACGCCCATGGCGAGATGCGCGGAATGAAGACGGTGTCGTACCACTCGCGCCCCTTGGTGCGCAGACCAATGCGCCGCGTCAGGTAACCCGCCGCGAGTGGAATTCCGAGGAAGATCAGCACCGCCTTCGTGATTTCCCAGGTTGAGAACTGCACGTCTTGCGTATCGAGGCCGAGCCAACCAGGAAGGATGCGCAAATAGAAGGTGCCGAGCAACGCGTACGCAAGAATTTGGAACACCGAGTTGATGGCCACCAGCAACGCGGCCGCCTCACCGTCACCACATGCGAGGTCATTCCAGATCAGCACCATCGCAATACATCGCGCGAGTCCAATGACGATGAGTCCAGTTCGGAATGCCGGCTGATCGGCCAGAAAGAACCACGCGAGCGCAAACATCAACAACGGTCCGATGACCCAGTTCAGTAGCAGCGACAGCCACAGCAGCTTTCGGTCACCGGTGACATGACCCATGTCCTCGTAGCGCACCTTCGCCAACACTGGGTACATCATTAGCAGCAGACCCAGCGCAATCGGAAGTGATGTCTGCCCGATCTTCACCGCGTCCAGCGCGCTCTGAACACCTGGCACAAACTTGCCGAGCAGGAGTCCTCCTGCCATCGCGAGCAAAATCCACACGGGCAAGAAACGATCGAGCCGTGACAAACGGCCAAGTACTGCTTCTTGCTCAACCGGCACGCAGACTCCTCAGGCAGTGAAACTCCAACCCTTGCATTCTGGTCCCTCAACCCACTAGGCGACCGGCGAACCCATCAGCGCTGACACACCTCGCGTCGATGTGCCACCCGCAACACCCACACTGTCACTCGACTGTCATCAATGAAGTAGCCCACTCGGAAGTCACCCGCTCGCACGCGCCTTCGCCGCGGCCGGCTCCTCGCTTCTACCGCACCTGCCCTGTGGACTGCTCGCACTGTCCACAGGCGACAGCGTCCACGCTGACTTCATGAGCAACCACCACCGCATGAGCGGACACACGCACACCCCCTACGACGACTTCGCAGCGGCCGAGCGCCGCTGGGGTCACCTCTCGCCCGACGAATTGCGGGCCGCAGCAGACGCCGATCCACTGCGCTTTGTCGCCGACAACATCTCGGTTCGTGACAGGCGCCAGGGTTCAGTCGTCTTGATCGCGAATCTCGGCCCGGGCCAACCTCCCGCGCTGGTCGTCGTTCCCGATGCACCGCCGGAGCCGACATTCGAAGACTGCGCACTGCTCGTCGGCAGGTTCGGCATGCACCTCGACGAGATACGCGACGTTGGCGCACCGTTCAGTGTCGGCCTGATTCACCATCGCCTCGGCAACACGGCAGTCAACGACCTCGACCGTCGATGGCAACTAGCCCTGGAGACGTTGGCACCGGAATTCGGCTACTCGATCCTTGGCGTGATGGCACGCACCGAGTCGGGCGCGCTCGTCACCGTGATCGCGAGCAGTGCTACGCGCGAATCCTCGCGTTCGTCGGGTCGTACAACGGCTTGAGCGACGCGATCGCCGGATACACCTGCCCTGCGATCTCCACCGTCCACTCCCCCGCATCGATCCATGCTGTATCGATGGGTTCATCAGCCTCGATCATCGCGAGTCCCACTGCGCCACCGAGCGTGAAACCATACGATGCGGCACGAATGTAGCCCACCGGAACTCCGTTGCGCAGTACCGGTTCGGCGTGGAACATCAGCGGTTCGGGGTCAGTGACCTGCACCTGAAGCAGTCGCTTGCGCAATGCCCCTTCGGCCTTGCGCGCCATCACCGCATCACGTCCGATGAAGCCGCCTGGCTTATCGAGTGCCACCGCGAAACCGAGTCCGGCTTCGAGCACCGAGTCGGTGTTGTCGATGTCGTGGCCGTAGTCGCGGTAGCCCTTTTCCATGCGCAGGCTGGCGAGCGACTTGAGGCCGACCGGCATTAGTCCGTAGTCAGCGCCGGCTTCAGAAATGCGGTCGTAGACGTGCAGGGCGTGTTCGCTCGGAACGTACAACTCGTACCCGAGTTCGCCAAGGTACGTGATGCGAATGCACAACGCGCGAGCGAAACCAAGATCGATCTCGCGTGCTGCGCGGAATGGGAACGCCTCGTTGGACATGTCAGCGGAAGTGAGCCGCTGCATCAACTCGCGCGAACGGGGACCCTGAACATTGAGTTGCGCGTAGGCACCCGTGATGTCGGTGATGAACACGTGGCGGTCACCGATGTGTCGCTGCATGCGCGTGAGCACATGGCGATGTGCGGTATCACTTGCCACTACCCAGAAGCGATCGTCATCGAGTTTGGTAACGGTGAGGTCGGCTTCGAGGAGTCCGCGATCGTTGAGCCATTGCGTATAGGTGATGACGCCGCTCTCGCCGTTGACAGCGTTAGCCGACAGTTCGTCAAGTAGCGCGCCCGCGTCGCGACCTTGCACAAGGAACTTGGACATGAACGACATGTCCATGAGGCCCACGGCGTCGCGCACCGCCTCATGCTCGGCACGCCACTGGTCGAACCACTGCGGACGACCCCACGTGAGTTCACCCTGCTCGGGTTCGGTGCCTTCAGGTGCAAACCAGTCAGCACCTTCCCAACCACTGACGTCACGGAAGAATGCCCGCTGCTCAACGAGGCGCTCGTGCACCGGTGACAACTTCACACCGCGCGCGGTTTGCATCGAACGTCCTGGGTAATGGCACTGGTAGACCATGCCCAGCGACTCGACGGTGCGCGTCGCGCGGTATTCCGGAGTGCTTTGGTATGGGTGCAGCCGGTCGATGTTCATGGCAGTGATGTCGATTCCTGGATCACCGTCGATGACCCAATGCGCCATCGCGCGACCCATTCCACCGCCGGTGAGAATGCCGATGGAGTTCAAGCCGGCGGCCACGAAGTAGTTGCGTACCTCGGGTGCTTCACCCACCACGGGCGCAAGGTCGGGGGTGAATGATTCAGGGCCGCAGAAGAAGGTGCGAATGCCGGTGTCGGCGGTGATCGGCACGCGCGACATGGCGCGTTCCAAGTACGGTCCCATACGGTCCCAGTCAGGCTCAAGGGTGCCGAACGAGAAGCCATCTGGAATTCCGTCGACACTCCATGGTGCACACACCGGTTCGAATAGGCCGATCATCAGCCCGTCGCCCTCTTCGCGGTAGTACCCGTGGCAGCCCGGATCTTCGAGTACCGGCCACGACTTGTCGACGCCCGCGATCGGTTCGGTAATCAGGTAGTAATGCTCAGCTGCCTGCAACGGAATGGTGACCCCGGACTTTTCACCGAGTTGGCGCGCCCACATGCCCGAGCAGTTGATGACGTAATCGCATTCGATGTCACCCATCGGAGTACGCACACCGGCAACAGCGCCGTTGCGCACGATGACGTCGACCACCGGGCATTCCTCGATGATGCGTGCGCCGCGCATGCGCGCACCCTTCGCCATCGACATCGTGCAGTCGACAGGATTCACACGACCGTCATCGGCAACGTAGAAACCAGCGAGCAAATCGTCGGTGCGGGCAAGAGGGAACATCTCGCCTACCTCGCGCGGCGAGATCTCCTGAACGTCAACGCCCATCAATCGGTTGAACGCCGACACGCGGCGGTACTCCTCAAGGCGACCTTCGTCAGCGGCAACTTCGATGAATCCCACCTGCATGAGGCCGGTGGCAAGACCCGTTTCGGCTTCGAGTCGCGCATACAGATCGCGCGTGTACTGGCGCAGTCGCGTTGAAGTCTCCGATGTCGACCCAAAGGTCACCATCAAACCCGCGGCGTGCCAGGTGGTTCCTGAGGTCAACCGGTCGCGCTCGAGCAGCACCGAGTCGGTCCAGCCGGCCTCAGCGAGGTGGTAGAGAGTCGACGTTCCAATGACACCACCGCCGATCACCACCACGCGGGCGCGGGAGGGAAGTGCGGATGCCGAGGTCTCGGTCGTCAAGGTCATCGAGCGTTGCTCCGTTCAATCACAGGGCGGACACCACCGGTACCGACCCTACTGCGCGAGCACCGTCAACCATTGGGCGAAGACCTTCTCTTGAGTGAACCGACTGGTCGACTCCTCGGCAGCCCTGCCGAGGTCCTCACGATAGTTGGGGTCGTTGATCAGTGCCTCCAAGGCGGCGGCCATGGCGCAATCATCGCCCACGGGAACGAGAATGCCGGCTCTCCCTTGATCGAGAATCTCCTTACCACCGCCGGGGCAGTTCGTCGCAACACAGGCACACCCACTGGCGGCCGCTTCGAGCAGCGCATTGGGAAAACCCTCGTGCAGTGAGGGAAAGGCGAAAATCGACGCGGCTCGGTATTCCGGAGCGATGTCGTGCAGCGGGTCGACGATCTCGGTCTGCGCGGAGACACCGAGACGTTCAATGAGTTCGTCAATGTCGCTGCGCAGCGGCCCCTCACCGATGATGCGCAACTTCCACGCGGGGTGCGCTGACGCGATACGTGCCCATGCACGAATCAACGTGGCGTGGTCTTTCACCGGAGCAAAACGACCGACGTTGAGAATGACGTTCTCTCGTTGGGTCGGCGGCGCCAACTCAATTGCAGGCGCGTTCGGAATGACCACCGCGTCAGTCACTCGCCACATCGTCGCGAATCGCTCGGCAATGTCGGTCGTCTGTACGACGAACACCGCAGCCCTGCGACGCACGAGCGGTCCGCCCATCAATCGCGTGCGCCAGCGCTGTTCTAGAGCGATGGGTGTGCTGCGTTCGGAGACAACCACGGGCGTGGGCAGTCCGACGGTCGCAATCAGGGTGGCGAGGTTGGTGTCGGTTTGAAATGAGAGCACCACATCGGCATCGCGCGCCAGGTGCCGGACTCTACGCATGAATCGCAGGCGGCTGACATGGAAGTCGAGGCGAGAGGCGTCCGTTGAGTCCCACACTCCGACCCGCTTCACCTCCGGTGGAAGCGGATAGAAATCGTCCGTCGGTACGAACCACGTTCCAAGTGTCACCTTATGGCCCGCAGCGACCAGTTGATTAGCGAGCCACGCCATCACGCGTTCAGCGCCTCCGCAGCGCATGTGAATGTTGACCAGCACCACCTTCACGACGGTGATTTCCATCGCGAGTAGGACATACCGAATTTAAGCACTATGCGCGACGGCCAGATACTTCCATCCACTTGGTGGCAGGATCGGGGCATGGCTCGCCTCGCCGACATCGGCACGCTTCCTTCTGGCCCCACACGCTCGATTCTTGACGTGCCGGGGGTGGGGGTGGGCCACGCGACGATTGAGTACGACGACGCGGCGCCACCACAGGGTCGAGGAATTGCGCGCACCGGAGTCACGGTGATCGATCCTGGCGGCGATTGCTGGGCTTCCCCCGTGCCTGCCGGAGTCGCACTCATCAATGGCGCTGGAGAACTCACCGCTCGTTCACAGATCGATGAGTGGGGCGTATGCGAGACGCCGATTTTCCTCACCTCAACGATGCAGGTGGGGCGCGTCTACGACGCGGCGTGTCGGCTGCTGATGAGTGAGCAACCCGCGATCGGAATCGATGACGTCATCATTCCTGCGGTGGGTGAGTGCGATGACTCATGGCTCAGTGATCCGCGAACGATGCACGTGCACGATGAACACGTCGCTGAGGCGATGAGCGCGGCACGCGCCAGCGTCGGCTCAAGCGACGCGCCGCCGCTCGGCGCAGTCGGCGCTGGCACGGGCATGGTGTGTTTCGGTTGGAAGGGCGGCATCGGATCCGCGTCGCGCATACTTCCTGACGGACACACAGTGGGCGTGCTGCTGCTCACCAACTTTGGTCAGTGGGATCGATTGACGATCGACGGCGTTGCGGTGGGTGCCGAACTCGGAATGCCCGCACATCTTCAGCCACCTCCGGCGGGTTCGTGTCTGGCCGTGGTCATCACCGATGCGCCGATCGATCATCACGGCTGCGAACGACTCGCGCGTCGAGTGGGTCTGGGGCTCGCGCGCTCCGGGTCGACAGCCCATCACGCATCGGGTGAGATCGCGATTGCACTCGCGACCGGGTTACGAGCTGCGCGCGGCGAGTCGAGTGCCGTCGCACCGTTGCACGGTCGCTCATTCGATCCCTATTTTGAGGCCGTGGTCGACGCCACGGAAGAGGCGGTGGTGAGCTCACTGCTTGCAGGGCGTGACGTCACTGGCGTCGGTGGCCGCACAGTTCCCGCACTTCCTATCAACGATGTACAACGCATTCTGGAAGGACACCGCGCATGAACGAGGGCACGAAGGTCGACGACTGGATTCCGATGCCCGATGGTCGGCGCCTCGCCGTCACGCTCTATGTTCCTCACACCGACGCCGGTTCCAATCCGTGCATCATCGAGGCGCTTCCTTACCGCAAGGACGACCTCACCTCGTCGTATCGCCCCGAGTACACACGACTCCGCGATGAATACCACTACGCGGTTGCGCGTATCGATGTGCGCGGAACTGGAAGCAGCGAAGGTCGTGCCACTGACGAATACCCGCTCACCGAACGCACCGATCTCGCAGCAGCAATGACGTGGCTTGCCGCCCAGCCGTGGTGCGACGGCAACATCGGCATGTACGGAACGTCGTACAGCGGCTTCAACTCCCTGCAACTGGCATGTGAGCAGCCACCGGAACTCAAGGCCATCATCGCCATCTATGCCACTGACGACCGCTACACCGACGACGTGCACTACATGGGCGGAATCCGCCGCTGGGTCGATCTGGTCGACTACTGCCACTACATGACACCGCTCAATGCGCTGCCACCGGTTCCCGCAGTATTCGGCCCGGGCTGGCGCGATGAGTGGCGCGCGCGCCTTGCCGAACACGAGCCATGGATTCTGAACTGGACCGAGCAACACAACGACGCAACGTACTGGCGCAACGGTTCGGTGCGGCCCGACTACAACCGCATCATCACCCCGACCATGATCATTGCTGGTTGGGCCGACGGCTATCGCAGCAATTCCTTCCGAACCCTAGAAGCGTTGCGCACCAACGGAACTCCGCATCGACTGTTGGCGGGTCCGTGGTCACACGCGTCAACCGCGACGTCGATTCCCGGCCCTCGCATCGACTCAGTTCCCGAGATGGCGAAGTGGTGGGATCGATGGCTGCGCGGCATCGACAACGGAACTGACACCGATCCGACGTGTGCCTGGTTCGCGATCGAGTCACACACGCCAGCACCCGACCTCGACACCGTTCCGGGTGTCTGGCGGGCCGACGACTGGCCCACACCGCGCACGTCGTGGGCTTCCTATGAACTCGATGCACGCGAACCACTTGTCGTGCGCCCCGACGTTGGCATGGCGGCATGGATTTCGTGCGCGGGCCACCTGCCTTACGGACTACCCCTTGATCAACAGCATGATGAGCGCGCGTCACTCACGTGGGACATCGCTGAGGGTCCGCTCGAAATCGCAGGAATGCCTCGTGTCACGTTGACGCTGTCGTCGTCGACACCCGTGGCGAATGTCGTGGCGAAGTTGAGCGACGTGGCACCCAATGGCACATCGACTCTGGTCGCGCGCTGGGCTCAGAATCTCAACCGGCATCTGAGTTTGTCCGAGCCTGTCGACCTCATTCCGGGAGAGCCGATCACTCTCACGGTTGACCTTGAAGCGTCGGCGCACCGCTGGCTTCCGGGGCATCGCGTGCGCATCACCGTGGCCGGTACCGACTGGCCCAATACAGCGGCACCTCCCGGGCCGGTCACTCTCACGGTGTACGGCGGTGAGGTGTCGCTTCCCCTCTACGATCCCGCGGGTTCTCCAACTCCTCCGGCATTCACGCCAGGTGAACCCACATCGAGTGAAGAACTCACTGGCATCGTGTGGCGCTTTGAGCATGACGTAGTGAGGCGCACCAGTTCGGCAGTCGTGGCGAGTGGTGGCGAGTTCTACGACATTCCCTACGGACGCGCGATGGAACGATACGAGGGGACGGTCAGCGTCGACACTCGCACATTCGAGCAGACTGCCGACGCGTATGCCGGCTTCGTTCTCGATTTCTCCGACGACGCGAACGGTGCACCGGTCACGGTGGCCGTTGAGTCACGCATGCGCATGATAGCCGATGCCTCCACCTACTCAATCGATATCGACCTCATCGCGCGCGAAGGTGACGAGGTCGTCGGCACCCGTGAATGGACTCGCACGTTCCCTCGCGATCGTGTGTGAGACAGGTCGGCTCAGCATCCCCCTGCTAGCATTCCAGCCCGAGTGACTGGAGAGTTGCCTTGACTGAGTCACACAGCGCCCCGCCATCGGGCCCCTTCACGGCCGCCCCCGATCCTCTGCGCTGGAAAACCCTTCTCGTGGTTGGTATCGCGGCGCTCATGGTTGTTCTCGATAGCACCGTGATCAACATCGCCCTGCCCTCTATCCAACAGGAATTGAATCTCACCGACGCTGAGCGGCAGTGGGTCATTACCGCCTACTCGCTGACGTTCGGAGGGCTGCTCCTCCTCGGTGGACGCATCTCAGACTTTGCCGGCAGGAAGCGCTGCCTGATCATCGGATTGATCGGTTTCGCGGTGGCGTCGGCGATCGCTGGGCTGTCAACTACAGGAACGCAACTCATCCTCGCCAGAGCCGCAACCGGCGTTTTCGCGGCACTGCTCGCACCGACAACACTTGCACTCATCGCCGTCACGTTCCTCGACGTCAGCGAGCGCACTAAGGCGTTTGCGGTGTACAGCGCAATTTCGGCAGCCGGTGGCGCGGTGGGCTTGGTTTTGGGTGGAGTCCTCACCGAGTACGTCAACTGGAATTGGTGCTTACTTATCAATGTCCCCATTGCGGTGGTGGCAGCACTTCTGGCGATTCCGTTCGTTCGCGAGAATCGAGTGGTCAAGGCAGGCGGCTACGACTTACCTGGCGCGCTACTCGGAACCCTCGG
The DNA here is from genome assembly GCA_026393115.1 of Actinomycetota bacterium. Taxonomy (GTDB): domain Bacteria; phylum Actinomycetota; class Actinomycetes; order S36-B12; family CAIYMF01; genus CAIYMF01. The sequence goes on along the minus strand of JAPLAU010000030.1, from coordinate 50,314 downwards.
CCTCGTGTGTCTGGTCTTCGGTGTTTCCGAGGCCAGTGTGAGCGGATGGTCGAACTCACTGACTGTCGGAATGCTGATGCTCTCGGTCGTGCTGCTGGCCGCCTTCTTCCTCGTTGAGTGGAAGTCAGCTCACCCGCTTCTTCCACTTCGCATCCTTACCGAGCGCAACAGGGGTGGGGCTTATCTCGCGGGACTTTTCAGTGGAGCGGCTCTGTTCGCGACGTTTCTATTCATCTCCTACTACCTTCAGGAAGTCCTCCTGTTCTCGCCGCTTCAGGCTGGACTCGCGGGCATACCTTTCTCTGTCGGAGTTGTCGTGAGCACGTACGCGGCCAACGCGCTTCTTCCCCGTCTCGGCCCGCGCAATGTGGCAACGATTGGCTTCTTTCTCGCCACCCTCGGAACTGTGGGCCTGGCGCGGCTCAGCCCTGAGAGTTCGTATGTCGTGAATGTGCTTCCCCCTCTCGTGATCATGAGTCTGGGAATGGGACTGATCTTCGTGCCACTCACGGCGAGCGCTGTCTACCGAGTTGCACCCTCCGACACCGGTGTCGCATCCGCACTGGTGAGCGTCACCCAGCAGATTGGCGGCGCCATAGGCGTCGCCTTGCTGAACACGGTCGCCTCCGCCACCACTGCAGGAGTCGTCGCCAGCACTGGCCAATCGGCCGCGTCCGCGCAGTCCCTCGTGGCCGGCTACACGGCAGCCTTCGCCTGGAGCGCGGGCATTCTCGTGATCGGCGGCCTCCTGTGGTTCGCACTTGTTCGCGTCAAGCTGGCCGACCTCGCCGCTCAAGCAAGCGCCAGCGGGTGAACACCTCGCATCCGGAAGATAAAACTGCGCTCACAGATTCGACAAGCGCTACCTCGTACGGTAAACAGTCGACGTGACCTCCGTCGATTCTCGGGTAGGCGCCTTCGGCGAATTGCCCCACGTATTCTCTGAGGCGTTTTCAGTTTTGACCTTTGAACGAGCCGCAGCGCTCGCTGTTCAATGTCTCACTCGTCACCTCGACTCCAACGATCGACGAGGGGTGACCCTGCAGGAACCAGCTGATCTGATTGCGCAGGCTCGAGCGCTGATGTCTTCAGATCCACATGGCGATTTCGACGAGCAGCGCTTTACTCACATCATTGACCTCTACCTACGTACCGGAATTCAAGTCCACACGACCGGATACATGGGCCGTCAATTCTCGTCAGTGGCGCCCGCTGCGGGAGTCTTCGACATGGTCAGCGCTATGGCGCCGCAGCCCGCCTCCTTTTACGAGGCGGGTCAGTTGGCCAATGTGGCCGACTCCATCATGGCGCAGGAATTTGCGGCGCTTCTGGGATGGGCGCCTAATCAATTCGACATGGTGGCAACGTCAGGCGGGGCGCTCGGAAACCTCACTGCGCTGCTTGCCGCACGCAACCGCTTCGTACCCCAGGCGTGGACCGAGGGCCTGCAAAGTCGTTCTGACGGTCGCCGGTTAGGAATCGCCGTCGGCGCTGACTCGCATTACAGCGTGAGTCGCGCCGCCGGCGTGCTCGGCATCGGCGAGAATTGCGTGGTACGACTCCCACTCGACGATCAGCGCCGCATCCGCGTTCACGATGCAGTCACGGTTATCGACCAAGCAGCGCGCGACGGCATCGACATTTTCTGCCTCGTTGCGTCGGCCGGTACCACCGCCACCGGCTCCATCGACCCTCTGGATGAACTGGCCGATCTCGCAAGCGAGCGAGGATTGTGGCTTCATGTGGATGGAGCGCATAGCGCTTCCTTCTTGGTGTCTGAACGATTGCGACCACGGCTGCGCGGAATCGAACGGGCTGACTCGTTCATTCTGGATGCACACAAGACTCTCTTTGTACCGGCCGCTTGCACCCTGCTGTTCTATCGAGAGGCTCTGTCGTCCCAACTCGCATTCGAACAGGTCGCGAGTTACGTCTTCGACGAGCCCTACAGCGAGGCGAGTCGCATGGAAAGCGGCGGGAAGAATCTCGAGTGCACCAAACGCCCGTCCATCGTCAATCTGTGGCTGCTCTGGTCGATGTACGGGCGCCAACTTTTGGCAAGCAAGCTCGAGACCCTGGTTGACCTCACTGACATGGCACATGGCCTGATTAGCGCGCAGGCAGACTTCCGTGTTCTGCACACTCCACAATCGAACATCCTGTGCTTCCAGTACGCACCTGCCGGTGGCACAGTCTGGGATCGCGACTCGCTACAGAGTGCCCTTCGCGACAAGGTGCGAAGCCGGGGCAATTTCCTCATCTCGAAGGCAGATGTCGGCGACGAGCGCGCACTGAGATTGGTGATGATGAACCACGAGATCACCGAGCCTGACGTGCGCGCACTCCTTGACGAAATCCGTGAGGCCGCGCGTGAGATCGGGGTCGAATAGCCCGATGTTTACGCCCATCGACATGGCCGTCTTGGCGATTCCTGAGACCGATCTCAATCCGGAATCAACTCAACACGTTCTCGCCCTTCCCTCATTCCTCTCGTCACTTGGCGCCATCGGTGACACCACCGGCTCGCGCTACGATGCGCTACCGCTGGAAATTCAGGGCGCTGTCACCCTGCGCCGATTGCATCAATTGACCTCCATCGCTCGACTCAACGGCGCTTGGAACGAACGGCTCACGAACGCCCCGCTTTCGATCGATTCCTTCGATGACTGGCAAGCGATTCCTCTCACCGACAAGGAATCTTTCGCGGATCTGTTCACTGGCGAACGCCCCGGAATGGTGATCCCACTTGAGCATGGTGGATTCGAGATTGTCGCGAGCGGAGGAACGAGTTCAGGAAGGCCGTCAGAAACGGTCTACGAACTTCAGGAACTCAGAGACACCTACAAGTGTGCGGGCGGCTTCATCGGCCGCCACATGCTTCCACACCCGATGGGCGACGAACGGCCGCAATGGCTGACCACAACCCTTGCCGACTACCAAATGTGGAGCAGCGGCACGATGGTGGGCGGGGTCTTGCAGCGAGTGCCCGACGTCAACTACGTCGGCGCAGGACCGATGAGCGCCGACGTGTTCGCGCACTTCATGTCCTACCCAGGACCCAAGGCCATCATGGGCATCACCCAGAGCATCGCGCTTCTTCCGACTTTCGCAACAGGCCTGAGTGAACAGGCGCGATTGAGTCTGCGTGTGGCAATGTACGGAAGTGGTGTCTTGACCCGTAGAGCCCACGAAGACCTCATCGAGGCTTACCCAAATGTGACAATACTGAGTTACTTCGCTGCGACCCAGGCCGAAGCGATCGGTTTACAACTCGACCACACCTCGCCCGCTCTCACCACCGTGCCCGGCTTGAACTTCATCGAAGTCGTCAATGAAGACGGCCATTGGGTTGACGTGGGTGAGCAGGGCGAACTCGTGGTCACTCGACTCTTCGCTCACCGAGTGCCAGCGTTGCGCTACAAGGTTGGCGATTTCGTGAGGCGTCTCCCTGACACCGAAAGCGAGGCGCTGTGCTCCACCAATTTCGAATACGTTGGTCGTAGCGGGGACATCCTGCACATTGGTGATACCCAGTACTCCGCCCCACGGGCGCTTGCCTCCATCTTTCGCGCCTTTCGCGATCAGGTCGGCTTCGATCTCGAGGCTGCGGCTTTCGAGGTGCAGTTGATCAACAGACGCGGACCCCGTGAGTTGGTGCTACTGATCTCAACCTCCGATCCAACGGAGACAAGTCGCGAGCTCGGTCAACGTCTTGGTTCGACAGGTTCGGCCACAGTCATCGCTGCCGGCCTTAATCAATCGTTGTCAATCTTCAATGGACTCGAGGCGAACGAAACGTCTCTCGCGCGGTCCGGTTACGCATTCGGGACTCAGATTGTGGACCCCTCTTCGCCTGCGATCACTCGCACCAGTGTGGGGAAGGTTCCGTTGGTGGTTGATCATGGGTCATGAAGCGGAAGTTCAGCTCGAAACTAATACGAAGGAGGCACCGTGCACCCGTTGAACATCAGAATCGTCGTTGACTCTCTTCTGTTGCTTGAAGGTGGATCACTTGATCAGTCGGTTTTCCTCTTCGAGGATGGCGATCAAAGTCAAGGTAAAGGCACTCATCAACTGATCTCAGTTGTGCATCCCTTTCAATTGGTTCGATGGACGCTGGTGCCCGTCGACCTACAGGCACCGGGCTGGATCGTCGGAATCGACTTCGCCCGGGTAGATCCGCTCGCTGGAAGTGAGCCGTTACCCGAGCGACTACCGGCACCCCGACCGCGCTCCTTGATTTGGGAGGGTTACGTGCCGGCGGGCCTCTCACCCGCAGAGCCATCCCCCTACGCCATTCAACTCACGTTCGGTGACGGGCATCGAGGAACTCCCGTGACAGTCGAAGGTCCCTCACTTCAGTTGACATCGACGTTGGCGCCCGAGTGGATTATTCCGCCCGCCACCGTCGAGACGCCGCCCAGTATCGAGGGACTTCTATGAGCCTGACCACCACAACCCATGGAGGGTTTTAGCCATGCAGGAGTCGCTCGCCTTCATGATCGACGTGGCACAGACGCTCGCAGACCGAAGCGTCATCGGCAATGCATTTCTCGTCGACGCCAAACTCGATGAGCCTGCGCTCAACTCACTCGGTGACCATCAGGATTCGGAACTCTTCATTCGATGCACTGGCGTCCACCATCCCGATGGCTCGGTTCTTGACGAAATCACCCTCAACTGGGTAATCGGAGGCATCGCCAGCAAGCCCGGCGTCATCGCCGGCAGCATGAAATGGGGACGCATCGAGGGTGCTCCCGAGCCACTGTCGGGCTCAGGTCTCGTCGGGAACTCAGTGGCGGGGCTCGATGGACTGCCTTTAACTCCCGAGGAAATTGATCGAGGCGGCTTCCTGCCACCGTTCATCGCTGACATCACCGGCCAAGCGGTGGACGACGGAGTGATCTTCCCCGCGCGCTATGGCTCCCCCGACCTTTCCACCGACGGCTGGTATTGGAGTGCCGTCGTTGACACCCATCGAGTGGGGACTCACCACGCCACCATGCACATTGGGGTCTTTCGTGCGGTCATGGACGGCGATCGGCCTGCATGGGAGCCGGAGCTGTATCCCTGCGAGTTACATTTTGAAGTCGATCAGATCGTGGCCGTGAACGGATTCACCGGAGCATTGGCCGGATACCTTCCACTTCCCGTTCCGAATGAGTTCGTGGAACCTATCGACCTCTCGCCGGTTTCCGAAGACGAATCTGAATTGGATGCCGATGCAGCCGAAGCAGGAGTTGACTCAGATGACTGACGTCGTGATCAAGATGACAATCGACGTGCTCGCCGCCCTTCACGAGGATCGTCTCGACGGCAACATGTTCGCTTTCGACACCGCGCGCTCAGCAGGATCACATGGCCTTGGCACATCAGCCTTGGCCACTGCAGTCAAGCCGGGCGACCGACTGCTGTGGCTTCTGATTCCGCTCGAATGCGAGGCGGAAGCCACCATCGACGGAATTTCGATTCCCGGCATGCTGGCCGCTCCCCGGACCGAGACCGAATCGTCAATCATGGAGACTTCAGCGTGGCACTGCTCGGTGGGCACGATCGATGAAGCACTTCCGTACTCGATCACCCTCACGTTGGGTCGCAATGGGCGCGAATTGACACTCGTCGACTCCTTGTCGCTCATCCCCAGCTCGCACAGTGATGCTGACTCCGTTGACGAAAGGGTTGACGAATGACCCACGACCTCTCGAACGCGAGCGTGCCGCCTTCATCGACGTTCCGGCACCCGCAGTTGAACATCATCACGGTTGTCGATGTCTCGCGACTGCAGAGAACCGGATCGGTCAATGACGCCGTCTTCCTGCTCGATAACAGTCCCTCCAGCACTGGCAAGGGAACTCCCCATCTTGAGACGGCCTGCGCACCCGGCCAGGTACTGAACTGGCTCATCTACGGAATTGACTCACAACGGCGCAGCGACGGTTCTTGGCCGACGTTCCCGTCCATCGCCACGATCGTATTTCTGCACGAAGACTCCGATGCGCCCAGCGCTATCAAGGTGAGTTCGGATCTGAAGACTTATGGAATGCCCGATCGGGTTCGCAACCCACTGACGCCCACCTACCGCTATTGGGCCGGCGGTGTGACACCTGATCTCGCACCAGGCCGATTTCGCTACCGCCTTGTCCTTGACGTGCCAGATGCGTACACCGGTACGTCTCGGTACTTCGAAGTGTCGTCCGCGGCCTTACGAGTAGTCGCCCCCGAGTAACACGTAGCGACGCATCGTACACTCGGCCCATGAAGCTGACGCTCGATGTAATTGCCACGGGAAAGACGACTGCCACAGTGCTGTTGACGCAGGAACAGGTCGACGCGATCCGAGGCGAAGCAGGCCGCTCACGCGTTCCATTGGCGATCACGTTCAAGGGCAACACTTTTCGCACGAGCGTCTCCGTGTATCGCGGTGAGTGGATGACGGTCGTCAATGCCGAGATGCGCGAGGGTGGACTCGTTCCTGGTGGAAGTTACCCCTGCGACGTTACGCGCGATGTTTCCGAGCGCACGGTTGATGTTCCTCACGATCTGCAAGTTGCTATCGACGCTGCGGGGCTCAGTGAGCAGTGGAATGCACTGTCGTATTCACAGCGCAAAGAGCACGTACGCGCGGTTGAGGATGCCAAGAAGCCCGAGACACGGTTCAAGCGAATCGAGAAGACGGTCGAGAAGTTGGATGCCGGCTGACGCTACGCCGTAATGACCGCCACTCCGTAGGCGGCAAGCGTGCGATCGCGTGTGACGAGAGTGAGTGATTCGCCAAGAGCCTGCGCGACCAGCATGCGGTCGAAGGGGTCGCGGTGTTGCAACGGAAGCTCGGCCAGGCGCTGCGCATCGCCTACACGAATGCCAAGAACTGAGAATCCCAGAGCATCGAGAGTGTCTTCGGACGGCGGTGGCACCGAGAGTTTGCCTACCGCGTATTTGATTCCCATCTCCCACACTGTCGCCACGGAAACGAATGCGTCGTTAGCAGAGTCGGTGATTGCCTGCGCGGCATCGTGTGAGAGGCGCCTGCCCTCCAGCCAATTCAGCAGCACATTCGTGTCGAGCAGCAGTCTCATCCTTCCTCGTTCCCGGCCAGGCTCTCTTCAAAGATCTCCTGGACGATTCGGTCACTCTCTGCCCACTCCTCATCGGTGGGAAAGTTGAATTTGCCCTTCCATGCGCCCGGAACTCGGGGCTGTCGCGCCTGAGGGATCGGCACGAGTTTGGCGACAGGAACCCCCGCGCGCGCGATGACGATCTCCTCCCCCTTCTCAACGCGGGCAAGCAGAGCCGAGAGGTGAGTCTTTGCGTCGAGTACATTCACAGTTTCCACTCTGCCAGTGCAGCATGCCTGACTAACCTTGGTCAACCCACTGATGTGGATGGCGGCCGATAGCGTGTCTCTACCAATTCGACCTTCAGGAGATTGCGATGTCCTTCACTACCGCCGACGCCCTCGAGATCGTCGCCGCCGCCCAGATCGAAGCCGCCACTCTCGGCGTCAGCGTCACCTGCTGCGTCTTTTCCGCCGACGCGCGCGAACTGGCCACGGTGCGCATGGACGGCGCCGGTTGGTTCACCCCCGACATCGCGCGTTCCAAGGCCACGTCGGCCGCCACGATGGGCAGCGATTCCGGCGACTTGGCAAAGCTCATTGACCGGCACCCCGAACTCAACGATTTGATCGGCGACCAACTTCCCGTTCCCTTCACCACACTCGCCGGCGCAGTTGCGGTGCGCAGTGACGGTGTCGTAATCGGAGCCGTGGGCGTGAGTGGCGCGACCTCCGAGCAAGACGTGACCATCGCGCGCGCAGCCGTCGCTACCTGGACCGCTGCGCACAGCTGATTTGCGAAGTTGCTGGGGTTGAAAAACTGCGTCTATGCGTGCTCAGTGTCCCCCCATGCCGAATTCGGGGTCTAGCTGCGCAGGAGTGCGCCGCTCGGGTCGTACGGAACCTCCGGGAGGATACGTGCGGGTCGTCGCTGCCCGATAACCGACACCAGCAGTGCAGCGTCGTCAACAATATGCGCATCGACGTACGCCAAGGCCAAACTGCGCTGTACGTGATGTCCGTAAGATCCCGACGTCACGAACCCGACGACCTCATCACCACACCACACGGGTTCATCACCCGCGGCATCGGCGTCTGACGCGTCAACGTCTAGCAGCACGAGTCGTCGACTCGCGCCCTCAGCACGTTCGCGTTCAGCCGCCTCACGTCCCGCGAACTCCCCCTTGTCATATGCCACGAAACGATCGAGTCCCGACATGCCCGGCGTGTACGCCTGCGTGAACTCGGTCGACCAGATTCCGTAGCCCTTCTCCAAACGAAGGCTGTCGATCGCGCGATCGCCGACGGGCCGCAGGCCGAGATCATTTCCGCAAGAACGCAACGCGCGCCACAAGTCAGCGTGCACATCGCAAGACACGGTGATCTCGTAGCCGAGTTCACCGGTCAGGGACAGCCGCGCGACTACTCCCGGCGTACCCAACACTGGCAGCGACCTGATCGACATGAACGGCAACGCCTCATTACTCACGTCACCCTCCACAACCCGCGACAGAAGTTCGCGTGAGTTCGGCCCCGAGATCGCGAAACCGAGCCACTGACCGGTGAGATTGTCGACCGTGACGCCATTACTCGGAAGGGTCTTCTCGAACCAACGCTGATGCCATTCCTGCAAGTAGTACGAACCCACCAACCAGAAGCGATCGTCGCCAAGACGCGCAACGGTGAGGTCACCCATCAACGTTCCCTTGGGGTGCAGCATGGGCGCCAACCGCATGCGCCCTACCTCGGGAATACGACAGGCGAGAGTTCGATCGAGCCACTCACGTGCTTTGGGACCACTCACTTCGTAGCGCGCGTACACGCCGGTTTCGTAGGCACCCACTGCCGTGCGTACTGCGGCCACTTCATCAGCAACGAATCCGAATGCGTTCGACCGTCGCAAGGACGGCACTTCGACAAAGTCTGGCTGCCCCGAAGCGAAGTATTGCGGCACTTCCAATCCCCAGGTGGCGTTGAATCGACCACCGTCGGCGACGAGTTCGTCATAGGCAGGTGTGGTGTGCAGTGGGCGACCGGCAGGCAGAAATTCATTGGGGTACGCGATCAGAAATCGGCGCGAGTAGAACTGCGAGGTTGTCGGCAGGAGATACGAATCGTCCGAAGCCCACGGTCCGAAGCGCGCCACGTCCATGGCGAAGACGTCATCACCTGGATCGCCGTCGACCATCCAGTTCGACAAGGCAAGACCGATGGCCGCGCACTGCGAGAATCCGGCCATCACTCCGCAAGCAGACCAGTAGCCGGGTACTCCTCGCACAGGACCGACGAGCGGGTTTCCATCGGGTGTGAAAGTGAACGCGCCGTTGACCCACTTCTTGATACCCGCTTCAGCAAGCGCCGGGAATCGCCGCAGGCCGATCTCAAGTTCGGGACTGATGCGCTCAATCTCTTCAGGCAGCAGCGTCATGCCGAAGTCCCACTCCGCCCCTTCGGTCATCCAGTGCTTCGGGTTGCGCTCGTACACGCCGAGCAACACACCGTCCTGCTCGCGCTGCAGGTAGGTAAAGCCCTCAAGGTCGGTCACAGCGGGCATCACATGAGTGAGCGCAGCAACTTGCGGAATCGACTCAGTCACGAGGTAGTGATGCTGCATGGGAGTAACGGGGTGATCGACGCCGACCATTCGCCCCACCTTGCGCGCCCATAAGCCGGCGGCATTGACCACATGTTCAGCGGTGACACGGCCCTCTTCAGTGATCAGCTGCCACAGGCCGTATCCGCGTGACATCGACAACACCTGGTTGTGAACAATCACATCGGCCCCACGATTACGGGCTGCCGTTGCGTACGCGTGTGTCGCGCCGTGCGGGTCGAGGTTGCCTTCATGGGGGTCGAAGAGGCCACCGATGATGCCCGTGGGCTCGACGATCGGAACCAGCCGCACGATTTCGTCGACATCCATCAGCCGTGCACCTTCGGTGCCCATCATGTGATGCCATTCGAGTTCAGCCTGCAACCACTCCCAGCGGTCAGGAGTGCTCGCCAACTCAATACCTCCCGACATCTTCAGGCCCACCGCCTGGCCACTTTCGGCTTCAACCTGCGGGTACATGCCGATGGTGTACTTCTGCAGTGCCGCGATGTGCGTGTCACTGTTGATGGCGTGGAATCCACCCGCAGCATGCCAACTCGACCCTGCGGTGAGTTCGCTGCGCTCGATGATTGCCACGTCAGTCCAGCCACGGAGCGTCAGGTGGTACAGCAGGCTCGCGCCCACAATTCCGCCACCGATCACAACCACGCGGTAGTGCGACTTCATGTGTCGATCTCCCTCGTGCGACGGTCGATGTATTCACGCAACGCAGCATCAACTGATTCGTCGATGCCCGGATCTTCGTACGAGTCCAGCAACGCCTTCCACTGCTCGGTGGCGATGACTTCTGAGGTGCGCGATCCCTGCTTGACCCACGTGGGATACGCCTGCGATCGGAACAGGGGGCTCATGAAGACTTCAGTGCGGAAACGTTCGAGTGTGTGCTCGTGCCCGAGGAACATGCCCCCAGGGCCGACCTCAGCGATGGCGTCAAAGGCCAGCGAGTCGTCGTCAACGACCAAGCCAGCACGAAGGCGCTCGAACATCGCGATGACCTCAAGGTCAATGGCGAACTTCTCATACGACGCCGTCAGACCTCCCTCGATCCAGCCGGCCGAGTGCACCACGAGATCGCAACCGGCGAGGTACGTCGCCCACATCGACATCGTGCTTTCGATTGCGACCTGCGCGTCGAGCGCGATGCCTGAGCACAAACCGCCACCTCCACGCAGCGGCAATCCGTAGCGCTTGGCCACCTGCGCGCCGGCCAAGGTGGTGAGCACCGATTCAGGAAGTCCCAGCGAAGGTCCACCCGAACGCATGTCAACACCGCTGAAGAAGGTGCCGAGAATACATGGAGTTCCGGGACGCACCAGTTGGGCCATGGCAACGCCAGCCAAGGTTTCGGCCACAAGCAACGACAGTCCCCCCGCCAGTGTCACCGGGGCCGAGGTTCCTGCCAATAGAAAAGGAGTGATGGCAACGGGCTGCCCGTACTCGGCGCACGCGCGCAGCATGTCGACCATCAAACCGTCCCACACGAGCGGACTATTGGGATTCACGATGCCAATCGTCATCGGGTTGGCGAGCAACGCCTCACGTCCACCCGCCGCAATGGCGGCCAGCTCGAAGGCATCACGTGCCTTCGGACCACTCGTGCCATAGATGATGAACGGTCGATCGCTGTAGCGAAGAATCGAGTAATCCATCTCAAGGTGACGTGACTCATGATCAAGATCTTGAGCTTCGGTCGTGCCACTTTGCAGCACCGACAACACATTCGACGCATGCGCGAGTTTGACCAACTCAATGTGATCGCTGATCGATCCGTCTCGGCGGCCACGCTCGCCATCGGTTGCAAAGGGTGGTCCACCAACAGGCGAATGCGCCAACGAACCGCCGCCGAGCACCACCGACCGTTCCGGGTTGCGCCCTGTCACCGTGACTGTCGACGGCGCGAGCGCCAACTGTGTCATCACGAAATCGGGGTCCCACAGCACGCGAGTTCCGTCAATGGTCTGCCCGGCAGCGCGCAGCATTTCGACAGCATCGTCGTCGTGCACCTCAGTGCCAATTTCGGAAAGGATGCGCATCGCCTGCGCATGAACGCGGTCGAGCGCGTCAGCATCGAGGGGCTCGAGCGGAAGGGAACTCACGTCCTACCCCATCCCCCGCTGCGGCAGCACGTCACGCAATCGCGAGAAGTGCCCGACGTTCACTTCAACACCGGTCCAGGGAGCGACAGCTACGACCGGGTCATTGTCGTGATCACGACCGGCCTCGACTTCATCAATCAGTAACGCCATCAGCACTCCGACATAGGGTGCTTGCTTGAACGCGTGACCACTGGTTCCGATCGCCACATAGAAACCGTCAAGACTCGTGCGGTCATAGATCGGAATCCAGTCTTCGGTCACGTCATAGACGCCCACGATTCCGCTGGGTCGGCCCGGAATCACCAGGTCGGGAATTCGCCGCGCCAGTCGCAGCGACTGCACGTTCCACGTCTCAGCACTCACCGACTCGATCGCATCCTCGGGCTTGTCGAGAAAGACCACCGGATCACAGTCGGCTTCGAGTCCGCCCACGATGATCGTTCCGCCCTGATGTGGGCGAAAGTAGGTACCAACGTCGGGGTCAGTGATGACTGTGCCATTGCTGAGGTTGAACGACTCGGGGGCAGGAACGGAAATTACTTCCTGTTCCATCGGCCGCGTCGTCATCGTGAAATCAGAAAGCACGTCGGCCATTCGGTTCAATTGAGACGACCATGGCCCGGCGGCGTTGACGACAATCGGCGCCACCACGCGCGATCCGTCAGAGAGTTCAACACCGGCGACGCGTGCACCCTCAATGATCACGTCAGAGACGCTGCGGTTGAAAAGGAACTGCGCACCGTTGACCGACGCGGCATACGCCAAGTTGTTCGCTGCCAACTGTGGATCGTCCATCTGCCCGCACGCTTCAACGTGAAAGGCAACGAGCTCGCCGTCGGCGTCAGCCCAGAAATGGTCGTCGTCGGGAAGTGCCGGCGGGCCGTATTTCCCGGGATCAACCCCGGGGTACATTTCTGCAATCTCAGGTCCCGACAGTTCACGCACGTCGACACCGAGGGTGCGCAGGTTCGAGACCATGCGCTCAAGGTCGTAACCACCGCCCTCCAGCACCATTCCACCGGTCTGAATGAATTGGGCCATCCCCGCCGGATCAACGGCTCCGAGGTGACGTTCCCATTGCATGTAGCGATGACCGGCTTCCCAGGCCAAGGCTGACTCAGTCAGGTGCATGTAGTGAAAGCGAATGATGGCCGACGACGCACTGGTACTTCCGTGTCCCGGACCACCCTTGGAGTCGACCACAATGACAGACCGACCGCCGCGCGCAAGCTCGAGCGCGATGGCACAGCCGATGACCCCCGCACCTACGACAATCGCATCGCAGGCGAGTGAGTCAGTGTCGGTCGTCATTTAAACGTACCTCTCGATGAGCTCGCGTATGAATGGGTTGAGGATGTCCTGTGTGTGCCCGTAGATAGAACAGTGCCCCATGCCTTCAAACAGATGAAACTCGGCACCCGGCACAAGCGCCGCCACCTCTTCACCATCCTGTGGCACCGCCTGCACGTCTTGATCGAACGCGATGACGTGCATCGGAACCTGACACTGAGGTAACCGATCTCGCTGATCGAACAGCACGCACGGCTCCCACTGCGCGATGAGTGAATCCTCGGCAGTATCGGTTTCGTAGTACTCGAGCAGTTCATCGCGCAGCTTGGGCCACAGTTCGCGATCACCCAGCACACGAGCGGGGTAATACATCGCGGCATAGTGCGTCACTGCCATCATTCCGTCGAGTCGACCACCAGCACGGCGCCATTCGATCTCGGCCATTTGGTAGTCCCACGTCCAGCCGATGCTGACCGCGCCTGTTCCCATGGGAATGGCCACACTGATCAATTCGGGGTAGTCGAGTGCTACCTGCTGCACGATGCCGCCACCGAACGACAGCCCGACCAGCGCGACCGGTCCGTCACACACCGCCTTAATCAGTTCAGCGGTATCGCGGGCGAAGTCTTCGATCGTCCAGGGCAGCGGAATGTCGCAGGTGGTTCCACCGACTCCTCGACAGTCGTAGCTGGTGTTACGAAAACTGTCGCGGAAATACGGCACCTGATAGCCATCCCACGAACCGATGGTTCCGCCGGCGCCCGACACCCACACGATGTCGGGTCCGTCGCCAACTTGACGGTAGTTGATAGTCGCTTGCGAACCCTGCACGGTGGGCACAATTACTCCTTGTCGTCGGAAGCGACGCCGGCGCCAGCCGTGCGACGACGCATCAGGAACACGAATGCGAGCACCACCACCACAACACCCACAACGGCACCGACGATGAGCGGAGTCTTACTCGATGATTGATCCGCGGTCGACGCGCCGTCGGGCGTCGTCGGTGCCACGTAGGGCGTCACTGCTTGATACGACCATGAGCCCCACTGATAAATCAGCGTGCCATCCTTGGCCGGTTGCGGCACGAAGCCTTGGAAACGATCACTGCGATACGCCTCATGGTTGTTGGCGTAGTAGGTGACGATGTACGGAACATCGTCATACAACTTCTGCTGCATCTGCTTGACGATGTCGGCACGCTTGGCCTGGTCGGTCTCCTGCGACTGCTGATCGAAGAGTGCGTCATACGCAGGGTCGCAATAGAACGAGTCCGACAGGTTGGCGTACACGGTGCCTGACTCAACATACGAACGGTTCTCGCACTTGAACGTCGACAGCATGTAGTTCGGGTCGGGCTCAACTCCCCAGCCCCACTCAAACATGTCGAAGTTGCCCTGACCGATCGTTTCGGTGAGTGCATCTTCTGACACTCCCTTGAGAGTTACCTCGACACCCACCGCCTGCAAGTAGCCCTTGAGGAACTCAGCAGCCTTGGGTGACAACGGGTTGTCAGTGCGGAACAACAAGCGGAAACTCAGCCGGTCGCCCTTGCTGTCAACGCGCACACCATCAGACCCCACCTTGTAACCGGCGGCGTCGAGCAACGACTGCGCCTTCGCGGGGTCGTAGGCAAAGGGGGTCGCCGGGTCAACATGCCACTGGTTGTAGAGCGGTGGAATCACCGTGCTGCCAGGGGTTCCTTGGCCACCCAACACCTTGGCCACCATCGTCTGCTTGTCGATCGAGTACGCCAAGGCCTGTCGAAGTGCCTTGTCTTTCAGTAGTGGGTTGCCATCACCGATCGGCTTGCCATCAGCCAAGGCAGCACCGGTGTTGAACGCCAACTCGCTAAAGCTTGCTGGTGTGGCCGCGACGGTTGTGATGCCTTCGACTCCCTTGAGCGAGTTCCACACCGTGGTCTCAAGACCTTCAGCGAAATCAATCTCACCCTTCTTGAGCGCTTGACCCATGGCATCAGCATTCTGGAATATCTTGAAGTCGATCTCGCCAACGGCCCGCTGACCATCACGCCAATTGGGGTTGGCCTTCATCCGAATGAACTGGCCAACCTTGCGCTCAACCATCGTGTACGGTCCCGAACCGACCGTCGGATCAGTGGGGGTTCCTTCGTTCTTGTAGTTGGTGACGGCCTTCTCGTCGATCTTCGACCAGATGTGTTCGGGCAGGATGAACACGTAGAGGTGGTCCATCACCGGCGTCGGCTTCGACACCGTGAACACCACCGTGGTGTCATCGGTCGCTTCGACTTTGGTCATGTTGGCGACATACGAGCCGTAGTTGGTCTTCTCGTACTCGCCGTTGAGGATGCGGTTGAAGGTGTAGGCGACATCCTTCGCGGTCATGGGTTGGCCATCGCTCCACTTCAACCCGGGGTGCACCTTGAAGGTCCACGTGGTGTGGTCAGGCGACTCCTGCCAGGAGTCGGCGACACCGGGAACGATCGAGAAGTCGGAAGCGGCGTACTGCGTAAGAGTGGGGTATTGCATCTGGAATACCTCGTAGGCCACTGACGACAACCCCGTGAACGGATTGGCCGAGTCGATATCTTGCGTGACACCGATCGTCAGCACCGACGGCGGGGCACTCGGAGTCGGCGATGCAGAATCTGCGTGGGCCGCGCCTGTGAAGGCGGCTGACAAAGTCAGCGTTGCGGCGCCTGCAAGCAGCGCAGCACGCGATAGGTCGATACGAGCCCGCACGGGGTCCTCCCAATGGTGAAAGTGCACTGTCAATCGCCGATTCCCCCGGCCACACGTGACCCTTTCCTACCACGCCTCGCCACCGTTATTCATGGCTGAGGGTAAACACGCTGAATGGCCGCTCAGTTGGAGTCGGGGGGCAAGTGGCACGCCACATGGTGCCCTGCAGACACCTCAAGCACCGGCAGCGCCGTTCCCCTGCACGCCTCAACGATCCCGAGTCGCTCAGCCTCGCCCGAAACCACCACCGGGCATCGAGGGTGGAAACGACAACCCGATGGAATGCGCGTCGAGTCGGGAGGTTCGCCCGTGAGGACAACCTCGTCCATGCCCTCCATTTCGGGTACCACGGAGAGCAAGGCACGCGTGTAGGGATGCCGCGGCGACCTCAGTATTTCTTCGGTCGGGCCCTCTTCGACGATGCGACCTAGGTACATCACGGCCACGCGGTCTGCGATATTCCACGCCAACCCAAGGTCGTGTGTGACCACGAGCAACGACAATCCGAGTTCCTCGCGCAAACGCAGAAGCAGCGCGAGAATCTCACCGCGCACCGACGCATCCAGACTCGACACCGGTTCATCGGCCACGATCACGTCGGGGTTCAACACCAGAGCACCTGCGATCACGACTCGCTGACGCTGCCCACCTGACAGTTCATGCGGGTAGCGCAGGAAGAACCGCTCGGGTGGACGCAGTCCGGCGCGTGACAACGCATCGGCGACCGCCACACCCTCGTCGACCTCCGACCCATGAATACGCAATCCCTCGGCCACGGCCTCGTACACCGAGTGCCGCGGATTGAGCGCGCCCGTCGGGTCTTGAAGTACGAGCTGAACTCGTTTGCGGTAGGCCGTCAGATCGCGCGACGAGTACGACAACGGTTGACCATCGACCAGCACTTCACCCGCCGAGGGCCGCTCGAGACCGAGTAACGTGCGCGCGAGCGTGGTCTTGCCGCAGCCGCTCTCGCCCACGAGAGCAACAATCTCGCCGCGGTGAAGAGCGAGTTGAACCCCATCGACAGCACGGGCAACTCCACGTGATCCGCGACCGGTGAACGTCACCTGCAGATTGCGTGCCTCAAGTACGGGCGTGCGCTCGGTCATGCTGCGCCTCCCCCGAGTAATTCGAGGTGCTCGCCCGAGCGCAGGCACGCAACGCGCCCGTCGTCGACGACCTGAAGTGGCGGCACCTCGCTCGAACAACGGTCGATGGCGACCGCGCAGCGAGGGTGAAAGGGGCAACCTGAAGGCAGTTCACCCGGGAAGGGCGGGTCGCCAGGAAGTCCCGCGGGTGAATACCGAAATCGAGGGTCGCCCACCTTCGGGAATGCACCGGCGAGCGCGGCCGTGTAGGGGTGGCGCGGGTGATCGAAGAGTGCTGCAGCCGGTCGTTCCTCAACGATTTCGCCGGCATACATCACGGCGACGCGATCACAACTCGACGCGAGTACCGATAGGTCATGACTAATGAACACCATGCCGAGTCCGAGATCGCGCACCAATCCAGCCAGTAGATCGAGAACCTGGGCCTGCACCATCACATCGAGCGCGGTCGTCGGCTCGTCGGCGATCAGCAACTTGGGCGAACAGGCCAGAGCCATCGCAATCATCACGCGCTGCTTCTGACCCCCCGACAACTGATGCGGGTAACTGGCAGCACGCGACGCCGGAAGTCCGACCTGCTCAAGCAACTCCCCCACCCGTTGCTGTGCTGCCTTCTCTGAGGTCTTGGGGCTGTGTAACGTGATGGGTTCAGCAATCTGATCGCCCACACGCTGCACGGGGTTCAGCGCGTGCATCGCACCTTGGAACACCACTGCAGCCTGCGCCCAGCGAACCGCGCGCACCTTGCCCCACGACATCGTGAGAACGTCTTCGCCGTCGAGGAGCACTCGCCCGGTGACCTTCGTCGACTTAGGCAGCAACCGCAGCACGGTGCCGGTGAGAGTGGTCTTGCCACAGCCACTCTCGCCTGCGATACCTATCGATTGACCTGCTTCGATAGTCAGCGACACACCACGCACTGCCGGAACATCAGCGCCACCCGATCGATACGTGACCGACACATCGTCGAACTCAAGCAGCGACATCAGGTGGCACCCTTCCGTGGGTCGAGGATCTCTTCCACCGAGCGACCCATGAGATTGAACGACAACACCACCAGCACCACACACAAGCCCGGCGGCACGATGTACCACCACGCCCCCTGTGACACCGCGCCCGACGCGAACGCTTCTTCCAGAATCGAACCCCACGACACCGCGGTGGGGTCACCCAAGCCAAGGAACGACAACGTGGTCTCCGAAAGGATGGAGATCGACACAGCAAGCGTGGTGTTGGCCAGCACCAATGGCATCACATTGGGCAGAACGTGGCGCACCATCTGATGCACGTTTCCAGCGCCGAGCGCACGCGAACGTTCAAGGTACGGCCGCGCACCGACCGACAGTGTCTGCGCCCGAATCAAGCGCGCAGTCCCCGGCCATGACGTCACGCCGATGACGATGATGATGTTGAGCATCGACGCGCCCAGCACCGTGGCGAGCACGATGGCAAGGGGGAGAAAGGGAATCACCAAGAACCAGTCGGTGAATCGATCGAGGGTTCCGCCCAGGAAACCCCGATAGTGACCTGACACGATTCCGACACTGGTTCCGATTGCCATCGACAACACGGTGGCCGCGAGGCCGACGACCAGAGATACGCGCGCACCCCACACCACCAGCGCCAAGACGCTACGCCCGCTGACGTCAGTGCCGAGCGGAAACTCCAGTGAGGGCGGCTCGTAGGGCATCCCCGTGGCTTTGGTGACGTCGAGCATCGTTGCGGGAAAGAGCAGTGGCGCGAAGATCGCCAGCAGCGCAAACACGATGAGCACAATCAAGCCCAGCATCCCCGAGCGACTTCGTGCGAACTGCTTGGCGAATGCCCTGCGCGAGGCTTTTCGTCGTGCGCGGGCAATCGACTTCGGTGACGCCGAGATCGGTGTTGGCGTTGGCGTTGGCACTGTCGTTGTCATGTACGTACCCGCGGATCAAGTCGTGCGTAGAGCAGGTCAGCGATCAGGTTGGCCAGAATCACCGCTGCCGAGAACAACAGGAAGAGCGCTTGCAGCAGCGGAACATCGGGGCCAGACAGTGCGTCAACGGTCAACCCACCAAGCCCGGGGATGGAGAACACGTATTCGATGGTGATGGCGCCGCCCACCACGAATCCGAGGTTGAGGAAGATCAGCGTCATCGTGGGCAGCAGCGCATTAGGAACCGCGTGACGGCGACGAACAAGTTTGTCCATCAGCCCCTTCGCGCGGGCGGTCTGCAGGTAGTCCTGACCCATCTCATCGATCAGCGATGCGCGCATGACGAGTGAATACTCAGCGAGATAGACGATCGCCAACGTCGTGACAGGTAAGAACAGGTGCCACGCCACATCAAGCCATCCGCGCAGACTACTGGTGTCAACACCAGGAGTAGACAGTCCTCCGGTGGGGAACAGTCCCGGCAGACCGAACACCCCCACGCCGAGAACGATGAGCAAGATCATGCCGAGCCAGAATTCCGGCATCGAGTAGAGCACCAACGTGGTGTTGGTCGAGATGCGATCGAAACGCTCACCGCGATTCCATGCACTACGAATGCCCAGCCACACGCCCACCACGGTGGCGATCAGTGTCGCCACGCCAACGAGCAGCAGCGTGGGCCACACACGTTCACCGATAACCGACCACACCGGCTGGCTGTACTTGACCGAGTCGACGTTGGCGGCGAAGGGATTGCGAATGTAGTCGAGGAATTGCTGACCGAGTGGGCGGTTGAGAGCAGCCGTCAACTTGCGCACCTGTTCGGGGTCAACGTTGCGACCACGCGTGTACAACTTGACCGGATCACCTGGCAGCATGCGGAAGAGGAAGAAGTTGAACAAGACAACGAAGATGAGCGTGGCAACAGCGGCCAGAATGCGCCGTACCACATAGCGAACTCCCGGTGATGCCCACGAACCGCTCGCGGGTGACGTTTCGGGAGCGGTGATATCCAGACCCGCCTCGGGCATTAGTGCCACGGGCTACTCCCGATCATCGGCCGCCTCGCCACCACGCCCCCGCTTGAGTAGCCAGCCAACGAGTCCGGCGAGCACAATCAGCACCACGAGAACACCGGCCGGAATCACCCAGCCCGGCGAACTTCCCGATGAGCCGTCAGCAGGCTGGGTTCCTTCGCCCGCACTCGACACTGGTTTGGCGTTGACGTACGACCAGACGCCGTACTGGAAGAGCAATGAGCCGCTCGGGCTCGGCTGCGGCACGAAACCGGTGAAGCGGTCGCTGCGGTAGGCCTCAAGGTTGTTGTAGTACACCGTGACGATGTACGGCGCAGCGTCGTACACCATCTGCTGCATTTGCTTGACGATGTCCGAGCGCTTGGTTTGATCGGTCTCACTGCCTTGAGCCGCATAGAGCTTGTCGTACGCGGGATCACAGTAGAACGAGTCCGACAATCCCGCCAACACTGAGCCCGCATCTTCGTACGAGCGCTGACCACAGGTGAATGTCGACACCTGATAGTCAGGGTCGGGCTCGACAACCCAGCCCCACTCGAACATGTCGTACGTTCCTTGGCCGATGATTTCGGTGAGGGCGTCTTCGCTCTTCATCGTCACTGTGGTTGGAATTCCGACTGCATCGAACCAGCCCTTGACGAACTGCACGACCTGCTTGGAATTCGCACTGTTGGTGCGACCAAAGAGTCGCAATTCGATTGGCTTGCCATCGGGCCCGGTGCGCACTCCATCAGACCCGGCCTTGTAACCCGCAGCTTCGAGCAGCGACTTGGCCTTCTCCGGATCGAATGTGTACGGCGTGGCTGGCGTGAGGTGATACGCCGGGTACATGCCAGGGATGATCGTGCTGCCCGGAGTGGCAGCACCGCCGTACACCTTGTCGGCCAGTGTTTGCCGATCGATTGCCCACGACAAGGCTTGCCGGAACTTGAGGTCCTTGAGAACCGGGTTGCCGTCACCAATCGGCTTACCATCGGACAGTGCTGCGCCAGTGTTGAAAGCAACCTCGTTGAAGCCCGAGTACGTGGCGTTCACGGTCGTGATGCCAGGAATGCCTTCCAGAGATTTGGCGACATTGGCTTCAATGCCATCGGCGAAATCGATCTCGCCCTTCTTGAGCGCCTGACCCATCGCGTCCTGGTTTTGGAAGACCCGGAACACCACCTCACGAATCGGGGTGGGGCCGCCCGCGTAGTTCGGGTTCGCCGTCATCCGAATGAACTGGCCAACGCGACGCTCGGCCATGACGAAAGGTCCGCCACCCACCACAGGCTGACCGTCGACCGGTTCGTTCTTGTACGTCTTGACCTGCGCTTCGCTGACCTTCGACCAGATGTGCTCGGGAAGGATGTAGATCGAAAGGTGGGTCATGATCGGGTTAGCCGCTTTGACCGAGAGCACCAAGGTGGTGTCGTCGGTGGCCACTGCCTTGGTGATGTTGGCAACGTAGTTGCCATAGTTGGTCTGCTCGTACTCGCCATTGATGATGCGGTTGAAGGTGTAGGCGGCGTCCTTCGCCGTCATCGGCTCGCCGTCACTCCACTTCAACCCTGAGTGAATCTTGTAGGTCCAAGTCAAGTGGTCAGCCGACTCCTGCCACGAATCGGCAAGTCCAGGCACGATCGAGAAATCTTGCGCCGAGTAATTGGTGAGCGTCGGGTATTGCATCTGGTAGATCTCATACGCCGAGGCCACAATGCCGGTGAACGGGTTCGCTGAGTCGATGTCCTGAGTAATACCGACCGTGAGGGTTGCCTTCGCGTCAGCCGAAGCGGCCGGCGAGGGTGAGGCGGTGTCGGCCTGTGCAGCGCCGGCAATGAGGCCGGCCGAAACGACCGCAGCACCAACTATGAGCGACATGATCCGGGGTAAACGGACGGACATGAGGTGGTCCTCTCGCAGTTCCTGGCCGGTCAATCAGGATTTTGGTCACAGTAACACCGCAGTACCTCCTGATGTGGGCATCGTGATGTAGTCGTGCCCAACTTGAGCGCTAGCGTCAACCTATGAACCTCACTCCTCCCGTAGCGCGCCGTAGCGAACTCACGCACACACAGCACGGCCATACCCGAACCGACCCCTACGGATGGATCACCGACCCCTTTGAGCCTGAGGTAGCCGCCCTCCTCGCCGCAGAGCGCGACTTCTACGACTCTCGCACCGCCGACCTCTCCCCACTTCGTACCCGGTTGGCCGCTGAAATGACCGGTCGAGTGCCCGCGCGCGAGCGTTCGGCGCCGTGGGAGTCGGGTGGCTGGCAATACGTGAGCGACACCGCGCCCGGAAACGAATACCCCACGCTCACGCGTCGCCCAATCGCCGCCGCCAGTTCCGACGACACTGTGCTGCTTGACCTTCAGCGGGTGCACGATGAGGGAGGCACTGGCTACCTGCGGGCTGGCCAGATTGAGGTCAGTCCGAACGGCGATCTCCTGGCATGGTCACTCGATCTCGACGGCAACGAGGTGTACGAACTGCGGTTCCGAGACCTCACCAGCGGCGCCGACCTCGCCGATGTCATTCCTCGCACGTACTACGGCGGCGCCTGGACTGCAGACTCTCGTGCGTTTCTCTACGTGGTGCACGACGAGGCCTATCGCCCCCATCAGGTGTGGCGTCACCAACTCGGAACTGACGCCGCTGACGACACGCTGCTACTCGACGAGCCCGATGACCGATACGAAATCATGCTGCACGCGAGCCGCTCGGGCGCGTGGGCAGTCATCACACTGCTCGCGCGCGACACTGTCGAGCAACACCTCGTGTCGCTTCACGACCCCAATGCAGGCCCCGTGATGGTGCGACCGCGCGCCGATGGTGTTGAGTACTCGCTTGAACATGCACCCGGGCACGGCCCCAACGGCAGCGATGGTTTCTACGTCGTCACCAATCTCAATGCAGTCGAATTCCGCATTGCGTGGGCGGACGACGACTCCCCCTCGGAATGGGCACCCGTCGTCGACGAAGACCCGACCGAGCGAATTCTCGACGTTGATGCTTTCGCACTCGGCCACGTGGTGAACCTGCGCCGCGACGGTGTTGCCTGCCTGCGCATCGTGCGTCGCGACGGAACCTCGCTCGATGTCGTGCCCCATGAGGCCGGCGGCATGGTGTCTTTGGGGCGCAACGACGACTATGCCGTCGACTACGTCACGGTGGTGGAGGAATCCTTCATCACCCCGGCGGTACACGCCGACATCAGTCTCACCGACGGTTCATTGCGCGAACGGCATCGCATCACCAACGTCGGTGTCGATCCCTCCGACTACGTCAGCGAGCGGCATCTCGTTGACCGCGGCGATGGCACCGTCGTACCTGTAATCACCGTGCGCCACCGCTCAACACCACTCGACGGCACGGCACCCACACTGCTCTATGGCTACGGCTCGTACGAAGTATCGTGCGATCCCGACTGGGGCATCGACTGGTGGCGTTCGCTTCCGTCACTCCTTGATCGAGGAGTTGTGTTCGCAGTCGGGCATCCGCGCGGTGGCGGTGAACTCGGAAGGGGCTGGTGGGAAGACGGCCACCTCAGTACCAAACACCACACGTTCGATGATCAGGCGGCGGTCGCAGACTTCCTCGCGGCCGGACATGTCGACGGTGCGCGCATCGTCACTCGCGGCATCTCCGCGGGCGGGCTACTTCAGGGTGCTCTCTACAGTCGGCGTCCCGATCGATGGGCTGGCATCATCGCCGAGGTTCCGTTCGTCGATGTCATCACCACCATGTGCGATGCCTCGTTGCCGCTGACCGCACAAGAGTGGCGTGAGTGGGGCGACCCGCGTGACGCCGTCGAGTACGAATGGCTGCGTTCGTGGTCGCCCATCGACAATCGGCCACCCGTGACATCGCGGCCGCCCCTGCTCGTCACGGGCGCGGTACACGATCCACGCGTTCTGGTGCGTGAACCCGCTAAGTGGGTGGCCGCTCTGCGCGATGACGACCCCGATCGGGGCGTCGGAGTCGATCCTGCAAGTCCGGTGAGCGCGCGCACCATCTTGTTCCGATGCGAAACCGGCGCCGGCGCACATGGCGGTCCTTCAGGTCGCTTCGCTGAACTCGAGTATGAGGCGGAGATCACAGCATGGGCACTTACTGCCATGGGTCTCGGAGATGCCGACACCATGGTCGCCACGTAAGATACGAGCACACAACTTCACCAACACGGGAGTCTGGGCTAGTACCGGGCTGAGAGGGCGGCTGAACGGTGCCGCCGACCGTCGAACCTGTTCGGGTCATGCCGGCGTAGGGAGGATGTCATGAAGTCACGGCTCATCCACACCGCGCTCATCACCACAATTGCCGCTGCCGTACTTTCCGCGTGCGGCAGTGCCACGCCGGCGGCGACCGGAACGTCAGCGACCGTAGAAGTTCCCAGTAGCAGCGCCTCGTCGCTCTCGCCAACCACCGCTACCACCACCACAGCCATCACGGTCGCACTGAGCTCGAGCCCCAACACCGACTACACCGGAATGTATGTCGCGCAACAGAGGGGTTACTACGCATCGGAAGGGATCGAACTACAGATCGTTCCGTACGCGACCACCGCCCCGGAAACCTTGATCGCCAACGGCAAGGTCGACTTTGGCTTCACCTACCAAGCGGGCGTCGCGTACGCGCGCGCCGCCGGCCAAGACGTTGTCGCCGTGTTCGCCCCTGACCAAAAAGGCACCCACGCGATTGGCGTGGCAGCCGACCGCACCGACATCACCCGCCCTCAAGACCTCGATGGCAAGGTCTACGCGGGGTTCGGCACGCCCGACGAACTTCCGCTACTGCGCACCATCATCACCAACGACGGGGGAACCGGCGACTTCACCAATGTCGACCTGAACACCAGTGCTTATGCAGCAGTTCATGGTGGCGCGGCCGACTTCACCATTCCTGTCACCACGTGGGAGGGCGTGCAGGCCAAAGCCGCCGGTAAGCCCATGAAGTTCTTCGCCTTGACCGACTATGGCTTTCCCGACCAGTACTCGATTCTGCTCGCGAGCAGTCGCCACTTTCTCCAGACACAGAGCGATCTGGCCAAGCGATTCTTGGCCGCAACCCAGAAGGGGTACGCCTTCGCCGCGCAGCACCCGGTAGATGCTGCCAAGGACATGATCTCAGCTGATGCACAAGCATTCGCCGATCCGCAATTGGTGATCGACAGTCACCAGGCGCTCGTCGACGGTGGCTATCTCACCGACGCAAACGGCGAGCCCCTGAAGACCGAGCCCGACTGGGGTTCGTACTACACCAACGACTACCTCCCCGCGCCATGACGCGCAACGCGCTCGTTCGCCATCTCGCGTCATGCCTCACCACGTTGACGCCAATGTGTGGATCGACAACGGTGTTCGCAATTGATGGACGAGCTGGAAGTGGCAAGACCTCGACAGCGCGACTACTACGCGAAGAATTGCAATGCCCACTGGTGTCGATGGAAGGCCTCTACCCTGGGTGGGATGGTCTTGAGCAGGGCGTGGCTCTTCTCGCGTCCGACGTACTTGCACCCTTGGCACGCGGTGAAGCTGCGCAGGTTCCCAACTACGACTGGGAGCGAGGCGAGTTCGGCCAGCCTCGCCTGCTTGAGCCCCCGCCTCTGCTGATCGTCGAAGGAGTCGGCTGCGGCGCCAAGTCCAGTACTGAGTACCTGTCGTATCTGGTCTGGCTTGACTGTGGCGAAGGAGTGCGTCAAACCCGTGCCCTGTCACGCCCAGAGGACGGAACGTCATTCGCCGAGCACTGGGATGACTGGGCTGAGCAGGAAAGACTGTTGCTTGCTGGCGACCGAATCTTCGAACGCGCCAGCCTGATGGTGACAACCACCGTGAACGACGAAGGCACCTAAAGACCACACCACTGCACCGTCCGGTAGTTACTGCTCAGCAGTGACCTCAACAACGTGGCTCTTCGTGCGAATGACGGCAACAACGAATGCCACCGCGACTAGCACGGCCCCCAGCACCCATACTGTGACTGCCGAATGCGCGAGACCGAAACCTCCCGACGAGCCCACGTTCGACGCAATCACACGTCCGGTGAGGGCCAAGCCGACGATCGATCCCACGAGCCGCAGGGTCATATTGATTCCCGACGCCTCACCGCGCCATTGGGCGGCAACGTTGGCAAAAGCGATGGCATTCGTCGCCGGAATCGCGAAGGCCATACCGAAGGCGCACAGAGTCAAGGCGCCCACCACCATGCCAAGACGTTCGCTGCTGGCACTCAGCGCCAGCAGCAACATGCCCAGCACCCCCAGTGCCAGACCGACTAACAGCGGGGTGCGCGCACCCACTCGGTCGATCAATCGACCCGTGAATGGTGTCAAAACGAGCCACCAGAGCGCGTACGAGCAAAACACTAAACCGACCTGCAGTGATGAAAGATTAAAGGTCGCCTGCAAGAAGAAGGTCAACATGAACCAGATCAACGTCATCGCCGCGTAGAGCAACACAATGATGCTGGTTCCCGTAACAAACCCCTCACTCTCAAAGGGCTCACGCGCTATCAGGCGACCGGTTCGAACCCGCTCGCTGCGGTCGGATTGCGGAGTCGCTGGCATGAACTTCGGTGTCAGCACAAGCGCCACGACTGCCAGCAACGCGTTGAACACCAAAATCCAACGCCACGATGCACTGTGCGTCAGCAGTCCTCCAACAAGGGGGCTGAGGAATACCGCCACGCCCCCCACAAAGGCCCAGAGGCCGAACGCTCGACCGATCTTGTCCGCAGGAGCCGCATCACGAACGATGCCGAGCAATCCAGAGAAGAGGAACCCGGCACCGATTCCTTCGATGACGCGCGCCACCAAAAATGGCGCAAACGTCGGTGCTATCGCCGCACCGATTGAACCCACCGCGACGATGCCGAAGCCAATCACCATCACGCGCCGACGGCCGACGGCATCGCCGTAGCGACCCGCGGCGATGAGTAGCACCGCATCGGCGATGAGGAAGCAGAGCATCACCCACCGCACGTCCGGCACCGCCAGACCGAACTCATCGCGAATGCTCGGCAGCGCCACGGCCAGCGCATATTCGTTGAGTGCACCAATCATGAGCGGAATTCCTGCCCATGCAACGACGCGGCGCCAGTTTCCAGTGGTCTCAGTCACGACTAGATACTAGGCATCACTGACGCCCACACCTACCGTGCTACTACGGTAGTCAGCAGCATTGCGCGTTCTTAGCGTGAGACCAAAAGCGTCTCACGGTCGTTCAGGGAGGGTCTTCACGACATGGTTCTGACGCAGTTCATGAACAACGTTCCATCCACAGTTCGGCTACTTCTCGCCCTCGTAGTCACCGTTGGAATCACCTTGATCGCCGTCAAGCTCATGCATTCGCGCAGTTTGAGTATCTCTGAGCGAAACGACGAGGCGTTCGGCAAGACCCCGCCCCCCAGTTGGGATCTTGCGAGCCGCGTGCTCGCACTTACCGGCACAGGCTTTGTCTTTCTGTTTGCATTTACGTTCGGCAGTTTCTGGAGCAACGGGCAAGACGCGGGCACGGCGAGTTTGATGGAGCAATCGGCGTACCAGAAGGCGCTCAATGCAGCGGACTCAATTCCCACCGACCAAGGTGGCAAGACGATCGCCGATGCGGTGAAGGCGTACGGGGCGAGTGTGCGCGAAACCGAATGGCCGGCGATGCAGGCCGCTGATAGACAGACGGCTCAGAAGGCGCATATCGATGCAGCAACAGCAATCGGTCGGGCGGCCATGAGCGCCTCCCAGGCAGGCGCATCCAAGAGCCTGGAGTGGGACAACCTCACCAGCGCACTAGCAGACATGACCGACCAAGGAACCACTCGGATTGCGCAGGTGCCTGGTCCTGCCGCTCCGGGAGCTGTCGCACTCATTGCGCTACTCGGAATTGCCAACCTCGCTCTTACAGCCGCACTGCTACCCACACGTTTCACCCTGAACTTGACACTCATGGGCCTCATGGCGGCCATCACCGGACTCCTGCTCTTCCTGATAGTTGAGACGAGCAACGTTTATGCAGGAGGAAACGTCGTTCCATTTCCTCAATACATGGGGTGACGACCGGTGACGAACGCGCTGCCAGAATGAACGGGTGACCCCATCGCAGCGCGATCAGATGCACACGCAGTTGCCTGACTTCGACTGGGAAGATCAAGAACTCCCTGATCTTTCCTACGATCACACGCGATTCACCGATGGCACGCTGATCGGCGCGCAACTCTCGACGAGCACATTCGACACGTGCCGGTTTGGCAACGTTGCCTTCAATACAGCAACCCTCCGATCGTCGGCATTCACGAACTGCACGTTCACCCGATGCTCGTTTTTTGACACCTCGTTCGACGACTGCCGCGTTTTTGGATCCACCTTCGATCGCTGCACCTTCACCGCGCTCAAAGCCACCGGCGGAGACTGGTCGCTGAGCAGCATGATCGGCGCCGATCTGCGTGGCGCGGAGTTCACCGATGTGCGGCTTCGGGAAATTGACTTCACCAATGCGCGACTTGAAGGTGCCGCCGTGCGCGACTGCGATCTCAGCGGCGCGCTTCTCTTGGGCACCAACCTCACGGAGTGCGATTTACGAGGGAGCAACCTCAGCACCCTCGACCCGAGCGAATGCTCGTTGCGCGGCGCCGTCATCACCTGGCAACAGTCGATCGACTTGGCCACCGCGATGGGTCTGGACGTTCGCCCCGACTAAAACACCGTGTGACGGTGCCTCCTCGGTAGGCTCGCTCCATGCTTCGACAATTGCCGAACACTGACATCCGCGTGCATCCGCTCTGTCTCGGCGGCAATGTCTTTGGCTGGGGCGCCAACCGCGACGAATCGTTCGCGGTACTCGATGCGTACGTCGAGGCTGGCGGCAATCTCATCGACACTGCCGACACCTATTCGTCATGGCAGGGCACCGACGGTGGCGAAAGCGAAACCATCATCGGTGACTGGATGGCAGCACGTGGCAACCGCGACGACCTGATTATTGCCACGAAGGTTGGCAAGCTACCGGGAATGAACAATCTGCGACCCGAGACCATTCGCACGCAGATGGATCGCTCGCTGCGTTTACTGCGTACCGATCGCGTTGATCTGTACTACGCCCACATGGATCACGACGACTCCATGCCTGACGCACTCGAGACTTTCGATTCGCTCGTGCGCGGCGGCAAGGCCCGATATCTCGCCGCGTCCAACTACTCCCCCGAACGACTCACCCTCGCCCTCGATTTGGCGGCTGACAATGGCTGGGCTCCCTTCATCGCGCTTCAACCCGAGTACCACCTCATGAATCGCGAGTTCGAACACGGACTGCAGCAGGTGTGCGCCGAGCGCAACCTCGGCGTCCTTCCCTACTACGCCCTCGCCCGCGGCTACCTCACCGGTAAGTACCGAGTAGGTGGCCCCGACATCACCAGCGTGCGCGCCGCAGGCGCATCGACGTATGTCAGTGAGCAGGGCGAGAACGTGCTGATGACGCTCGAACGCGTCGCCGCCGCTCATGAGGTTTCACTGGCAACTGCCGCTCTTGCCTGGCTGGCTTCACGCCCCACGGTCGTGGCCCCGATCGCCAGCGCCCGCACCCCCCATCAACTCGCCGAGTTACTGCCCATGGCTGGCCTGCGGCTGTCTGCAGACGAGATCACCGCACTCGATTCCGCTTCGCAACCCCTCGTTGTCTGACCGGAGTGAGACACTCGAATTAGTGCGTGAATAGGTACATGCGTGAGTACGTGAAATAGCGCCTGTGAATTAGAAGCGCCTGTGAATTAGAAGCGCCTGTGCATTAGATACGTGTGAATAAGT
Source organism: Actinomycetota bacterium (assembly GCA_026393115.1). GTDB lineage: Bacteria > Actinomycetota > Actinomycetes > S36-B12 > CAIYMF01 > CAIYMF01. Next base: position 20,698 of record JAPLAU010000030.1, on the reverse strand, counting down.
GAATCGACGGGGTGAGAGATGAGTCGGCGACGAGGCGCAATTGTGGCTTTATGCCTTGCCGCGGCCTTGGCGCTTGGCGTGGGTGGTGCCTACGGAGCGGTCCTCACTGCCGGTAGATCCCTCAACCAGACAACGTCCGCCATTCCCTCAGCCGATGCCAGCGTCGGTGGTGCGGTCAGCGCTGACAGCGACCCAGCCGCCTCGAGCACCACCTCGAGCCTCACCGCACTCGCTCTCGCTCTCGCTCGCACACTTGCGATCAAGGGCCGGGCACCCAAAACCGGATTCACCCGATCGCAATTCGGCACCGGCTGGAAAGACCCCGACCACAATGGCTGCGACGCCCGCAACGATGCGTTGCGGCGCTCCCTTACGAAGGTGGTGATGCGCGGAACCAGCCGCTGCATCGTGTACAGCGGCACGCTCGTTGATCCGTACTCGGGTGCGGCGATTCGCTTCGTGCGCGGCGGTGCCCGCGTTATCGATATCGACCACATGGTGGCGCTGAGTAATGCGTGGCAAACGGGTGCGCAGCAATTGAGCTCTGCGTCGCGGGTTGCGTTGGCCAACGACCCGCTTAATCTGCAGCCCACGTCGGCGCACCTCAATAGACAAAAGGGTGACGGCGATGCGGCCACCTGGTTACCGCCACTGAAGTCGTACCGCTGTATCTACGTCGCACGCCAGGTGGCCGTCAAAGCCAAGTACCACCTGTGGGTCACGTCGGCTGAGCGCGCCGCCATCGTTCGCATTCTGAGTACCTGCCCCACACTGCGCGCCCCCACGCGCTAGAGAACGCGGTCGTTCAGTACGGGAAATTGCGCGCGCCACTGACCTGTCACATCGCAATCAACATCCGCACGCACCGCTTCTTCCCCATCCCCACCTTCGGCTAGCACCTCACCGCGTGCGTCGACGATGACCGATCGACCACCCAGAACCGTGCCGGCGTGAGTTCCGACTTCGTTGCAGGCCGCGATCAGCATCTGGTTTTCGATAGCGCGCGCCCGCACCAGAGTCGACCAGTGGGCAATGCGTGGGGTCGGCCAACCCGACGCCATCAGCACCGACGTTGCGCCCGTGTCGACCAAGCCCCGGTACAGCTCAGGGAATCTCAGGTCGTAACAGGTGGCCAATCCGGTGTGACCGAGCGGAGTATCCACGGTCACCAACTGTTCGCCCGCGCTCATCAAGGTCGTCTCTCCGCCCGAGAATCCGAAGAGGTGAATCTTGCGATAGATCGCGGCGAGGTTTCCTTGCGGATCGAACAGAACCGACGTATTGAAGTGTCGACCGTCTGCAGTGACTTCGCAGAATGATCCGCCGTGCAACCACGTGGCCGTATCGCGTGCCACTTCGGCGATAGCTGTGACGAGCGGCCCGTCAAGTGGCTCCGCGTTCGATCGGGCCAACTCGATGTCGAAGGCACCCACATGCCACAGCTCTGGAAGTACCACGACATCTGCTGTTGCCGCTTCCGAACGAGCCCATTGCAGCGCCCGGGGAACGCGCTCGCTCACCGGCTCGCTGGCATCGATGCGCAACTGCAGCAGTGCGATGAGTGTCATGGTGCGATCTCCCGAATGTCGTCGATGCACGCCAACTTACTGCAGGCTGCCACGAATGCGGCGACCCTCATCGACGAGGCAGGCAAGGAAAGCCTGGCAGACAGGAGTTGCGGGGACATCGCGTCGACTACTCACGCCTACTGTTCGACTCACTCCTTCAAGGGGCGTTGGAAGGAGTCTCAATTGCCGATCATCGCGCGCAATGAGTTCCGGTAGCACCCCAATGTATTTCGATGACACGATCAGCGAACGCAGGGTGAGAATAGACGTGGTCTCGACCCGGTTTTGCGGAAGTTCGACACCTTCACGCGCGAACGCGGCTTCCAACTCACCCCGCAATTGTGTTTGCGCGACCGGCAGAATCCACGGGTCGTCAATGAGGTCACGTAATTGCGGATCGCGCATCGAGGCTGCGGGGTGATCCGCCGATACGACAACACGGATCGGCTCGCGATACAGCGCCACCTGCTCAAGTCGTACATCCGATGCCCCCGCAGCGAGCCGACCGACCACCAGATCGACGGCACCGGCGAGCAAACTCACCTGCAACAGATCGGGAGTTGCTTCCTGAATCACCACACCGGCCCGCGGATACGCCCTCTTGAAGGCGCCGACGGCATCGGGCAGCAGTCGGTTGGAGCCGGCGAGGTGAGTTCCGATGGTGACCGTGCCGATCTCACCGCTCGCGACTTCCTGCACGTGCTCGGCCGCGGAGTTTAGCTGGGCGACCACCGCTCGAGCATGCTCAAGAAACACCTCGCCCACGGCCGTGATGGTCATGCCACGCTTGCCTCGTTCGAAGAGCCGAACCTCGAGCAGCGCCTCCAACTCCTGCAGTCCGCGTGAAACCACGGGCTGCGTCACCCGCAACTGTTCGGAGGCGCGCAGCACTGTTCCCTGGTCAGCCACGGCGATCATCAACACCAAGTGGCGAATCTTGAGTCGACCATCAAGCAGGTGCGGGACAGCCATGGTCTAACTATGCCTGTTTAGACATACTTGTGCACGGAATCGGCATTGGCAGTACATACCTCAGGACCGACAGACTCGCAGGTGCCACCCTTCCACGAGGAGCCTGAATCTTGACTGCTGACGCCATCGACATGCACAACCACAACGTGCCCCGCGGCTGGCCCGATCTGGCTGTCGCAGCGGGCGGCGGTGACAACTGGCCCTCCTTGCGCATCGATTCTGAACGCGACGCGATGATCATGATGGGCAGCCAGGAATTCCGCCCCATCACTGATTCGGCGTGGAGCGCCGACACCCGCCTCGCCGACATGGACGCCGACGGGGTGGCCATTCAGGTCATCTCTCCCACACCGATGTTCTTCTCCTTCACTCGTCCAGCCGCACAAGCCGTCCCGGTCGCACGCATCTTCAATGACCTCGCGCTCGAATTGTGCAGTGAAGCTCCCGACCGGCTTATCCCCTTTTGCCAGGTACCTCTCCAAGACACCGACGCCGCCTGCCGCGAACTCGATCGCTGCATCGAGGCCGGCTTCCGCGGTGTCGAGATCGGAAACCACATCGGCGACCGCGACCTCGATGATGAAGGCATCGTCACGTTCCTTCAACACTGCGCCTCGGTCGGCGCACCAGTGTTCGTACACCCGTGGGACATGCCCGAATCTCCTCGCCTCGATCGATGGATGGCGCAGTGGTTGGTCGGAATGCCACAGGAGACGCATCTGTCGATCACGGCGATGATTCTTGGTGGCGCCTTCGATCGACTGCCTCGCGATCTGCGCATCTGCTTCGCTCACGGCGGCGGCTCGATCGCCATGTGGCTCGGCCGCATGGACAACGCATGGCTCAACCGGCACGACATCGTGGGTACCACTGAGCACCCGCCGTCGTACTACGTCGACCGATTCAGCGTCGACAGCGTGGTGTTCGACCATCGCACTCTGCGCTACCTCGTCGATGTGATGGGCTCTGAGCGAGTGATGATGGGAAGCGACTACCCGTACGCACTCGGCGAGCGGCCCGCTGGCGCGGTGGTTCGCGACAACCCACTTCTTTCGGCCGACGAGCAGCAGGCAATCCTGCGCGCGAACGCGCTCACCTTTCTCAACGGTCCAGGCCGTGACACGGTGAACTCATGAGCATTCCGGGACGCGACGACGCCACCACTCGCGAGAACTCCGACGCAGTGCCGACCCGGCGCGGTGACTTCCTGATACCCCCGCATGCCGGCGGCGAGGTTGCCTACATGGCCGGCAACTCACTGGGGTTGCAGCCGCGCGCCGTGGCCGATGACCTCGCGATCGAGTTGAACGACTGGGCCACGCTCGCCGTTGAGGCACACGTGGAAGGAACGCATCCGTGGGTCGACTTTCACGAGTTCTTACGCGCGCCCCTGTCGCGCTTGGTCGGCGCACGCGAAACAGAAGTCGTGGCGATGAACTCGCTCACCGTCAACCTGCATCTGTTGATGGCGTCGTTCTACCAACCCAGTGCGAGTCGCCATCGCATTGTCATTGAAGACTCGTCGTTCCCGTCCGACAGTTACGCAGTGCGCAGTCACGCCGAATTCCGCGGCTATAACGCTGACGAAGCGATCGTGCGATTGCGACCGCGCGAAGGCGAAACGACTTTGCGCACTGACGACATCGTCGATCTGGTGACTCGCGAGGGTGAGTCGATCGCTCTGATCATGTTGGGAGGAGTCAACTACCTCACCGGGCAATTGATGGACATTCCCACGATCACCGCCGCCGCGCAGTCGGCGGGAGTGGTGGTGGGGTGGGACCTCGCACATGCCGCCGGCAACGTGCCGTTGCAGTTGCACGACTGGAACGTCGACTTCGCCGCGTGGTGCAGTTACAAGTACCTCAACAGCGGGCCGGGTGCCGTCGCTGGAGTCTTCGTTCACGAACGCCACCTCGCAGATCAGTCGATACCCCGGCTGTCGGGTTGGTGGAGCAACGATCCGTCGAACCGCTTCGAGATGCTGCCAACACTGACACCGGTGTTCTCGGCCGACGCGTGGCAATTGTCGAACCCGCCCATCCTGGGCCTCGCCCCCGTGCTGACGTCGCTCGCAATCTTCGACTCAGTCGGAATTGCCACCTTGCGCGAGCGCAGCCTGCGCCTCACCGGCTATCTCAACCAACTCCTCGACGCCCTCGTCATCGATCGCGGATTCACAGTGCTCACCCCGAGCGACCCCGCGGCGCGCGGCGCACAACTTTCACTCGACGTTGGTGAACGCGACGCTCGCAGTGTCACTCGCGCGTTGCGCCACGATCACGCGGTCATCGCCGATGCTCGCGGTGAGCATGTCATTCGACTCGCCCCCGTTCCCTTGTATTGCACGTACGACGATTGCTGGCGCGTGGCCGACGCGCTGGCCACGATGTAGAGGACACGCACATGACGCCACCACGCACTCAGTCCACGACCACCGATGTCGCCATCGTGGGAGCCGGGCTCGTCGGATGCCTTCTTGCGTGTTTTCTTTCGCGTAGAGGATTGTCGGTCACCCTCTACGAACGCCGTAGCGATCCGCGGGCGGCCGATGCCGAGCGTGGTCGGTCAATCAACCTCGCCATCTCAGCGCGCGGAATCGATGCACTCGATCGGATCGGATTGCGCGACCAAGTCATGGCCGAGGCGCTGCCGATGCGTGGACGACGAATTCACGACATCGCAGGGCAGACCGTGTTCACTCCCTACAGCCACGACGGAACGCGCGCAATCGAATCGATCTCGCGCTCGGCGCTCAATGAGACATTGCTCTCGGCCGCACTTGAGTCGCCCCTCGTCACGGCGGTGTTCGAGCATCGACTGCTGCGAGTTGGCCTTGAAGACGGCACCCTTGAATTCGAAACCCCCGACGGCATCAGCACCATCAATGCCGGCGTTGTCATTGGTGCTGACGGCGCCTACAGCGCCGTACGGGCCCGCCTCCTCGCAACGCCCGGATTCGACTACCGCCAGGACTACCTCGGCGCTCAGTACAAAGAACTCACCATCCCTGCCCGCGATGACGATTTCGCCATCGATCCGGAGGCACTGCACATCTGGCCGCGCGGGGGCTCGATGATGATCGCGCTACCCAATCCCGACCACTCGTTCACGTGCACGCTCTTCTGGCCACACACGGGCCCCGGGTCGTTCGACGAAATCGACTCGGGCGAAAAGGCACTGGCGTACTTCACGGCCAACTACCCCGATGCCGTGCCGCTGATGCCACACCTCATCGACGAATTCGACGAGAATCCAGTGGGCAACTTGGTGACCGTGCGTTGTGCTCGTTGGTCAGTCAACGGCGTCGTCGGTCTCATTGGCGACGCAGCACACGCCATCACACCCTTCTTCGGCCAAGGCGCCAACTGCGGTTTTGAGGATGTAGTCGAACTCGATCGCTGCCTCGACGAGACGGATGGCGATTGGGCACGCGCATTCCCGCTTTATGAACAGCGACGCGTCGCTAACGCCAATGCCATCGCCGACATGGCGCTCGAAAACTTCGTTGAGATGAGCACCCGGTCGGCGAGCAAGGTCTTCCAAGCTCAAAAGGATGTCGAGCACACCCTCGAACGCATGCTGCCGGAGCACTACGTTTCGCGATACGAACTCGTCTCGTTCAGCACCGTTCCGTACGCGGAAGTCGTGCGCCGCACCACGGTGCCATCGCAGGCACGCTCGGTTGCCACCGGTGTTGCTTCCCGGGTCAGCGATTCACTCACCTCACTCATCGGCCGCAAGGGCGACAGCGCATGAACGACGTTCGCAGTGTCACCGTTGAAGGAAAAGCCACGCCTCGCGGTGCCTATCCCCATGTGAAAGTTGTCGGCCGCACCGTCTATGTCTCCGGAACGAGTAGCCGCCGACCAGACGACACGATCGCCGGGGCCGACCTCGTCGACGGCGAAATGGTGTACGACATTCGCGTGCAGACGCGGGCCGTCATCGAAAACATCACCGATCTACTCGCGACCGTCGGAGCCACACTCACCGATCTCGTGCAGGTGACGAGCTATCTAGTGTCGATGGATGACTTCGACGGCTACAACCAGACCTATGCCGAGTACTTCGACCGCAACGGTCCCACGCGCACCACTGTCGCCGTGCACCAACTACCCCACCCCGACCTGGTTATCGAAATCCAGGCCGTTGCCGTGCTGCCCGAGGAAGGGAACCTTTCATGACCGATGCACCTACCCCCATCGACTTCACCGCGTGGCTTGCCGAGAACGGACCGCTGCTCAAGCCACCGGTGTCGAACCGCGAGATGTTTCCCGGACACTCCGACTTCATCATCATGATCGTGGGTGGCCCCAACCAGCGCACCGACTATCACGTCGATCCGTACGAGGAGTTCTTCTACCAAATCAAAGGCAACATGCACCTGAACGTCATCACCGACGACGGGCCTGCACGCATTGATATTCGCGAAGGCGAAATGTGGATGCTGCCGCGCAACATGCCTCACTCACCCCAACGGCCCGAAGCGGGTTCGATCGGCATGGTGGTCGAACGTATTCGCGAACAGGGCACCACCGAACACTTCCAGTGGTACTGCCTGGAATGCGGCACCAAAGTGCACGATGTCGAAGTACAACTCAACGACATCGCCGTCGACATGCCGCCCATCTTCGACGCCTTCCACGCCAATGTCGAAGCACGCACCTGTTCCTCGTGCGGGGTTCTGCACCCCGGGAAGGGATGAGTCATGCGCAAGCGTTCACGCACCCCATCGCCCGACCGTGCCTCAGATGAGCCGCAGCTGACCTTCGTCGAAGGAACGCCCTACGACGCCTACGTCGGCGCCACCAAACTCGCCACGATGCAGACCCTGTTCACCAATGAGCCCTCGGAGATGCCGTTCCTGGTCGTGAGCCAGATCATGGAGTTGTACTTCGGTCTGATCTGTTGGGAATGGAAGCGCGCCGTCGAGGCACTGCGCGACGACGATCTCGACACCGCCTTGCAGGCGCTGAAGCGCAGCTGCAGTTCCATCGATGGTCTCAACGCGGCCTGGCTCTCGCTGTCGTGGATGACACCGCGCGAGTTCAACACCTTCCGCGCTGATCTCGGCGAAGCATCGGGCTTCCAGTCAGCGCAGTATCGACGAATGGAATTCCTGCTCGGCAACAAGTCACGGCAGATGCTCGCCGCACACAAAGGCAACCCTGAACTGCACCGCGATCTTGCCGAGGCGCTCGAATCTCCGAGTCTGTACGACGAAACCCTGGCCTGGTTGGGGCGTCGCGGCTTCGCCATTCCCGCAGATGTTCTTGATCGGGCACTCGATGCTCCCTACGAGCCCTCCGATGAGGTAGAGGCCGTGTGGGTGACGATCTACCTGAACGAACCAGCTCCGGAAATTGTGCTCGCCGAGGCGCTCACCGATGTGGCGCAGCGCATCAGCGAGTGGAAGTTCTGGCACCTCACCGCCGTGCGCCGCACGATGGGGAACAAGGAAGGCACCGGCGGCTCGTCCGGCGTGGCATGGCTCGAACGGAGTCTGGCCAAGATGCCATTCCCGGAGATCTGGACTGCACGTTCGCAGGTCTGATCGGCTCATTCCACTGGCATAACCTACGTCGGGCAGACAGGATGGGCTCACTGCCCGGCCGGTCGACACTGCATGGAGGACGAATGATCCACGCAAGCCCACTTCCCGATGTCGTTATTCCCGACGTCCCGCTGACTGACTTCGTACTCGAAGGCGCGGCGGCTCGCGGAGATAAACCCGCTCTCATCGATGGGCCGACCGGACGCACACTCACCTATTCGCAATTGGTGGGGGCCGTGCGCTCGCTCGCCGGCGGACTGACATCACACGGCTTTGAAAAGGGCGATGTTCTGGCCCTCATCTCGCCTAACATCCCCGAGTACGCGGTGGTCTTCCATGCAGTTGCGATGACCGGCGGCATCATCACCACGATCAACCCCACTTACACCGAGCGCGAGGTTCACCACCAACTCGTTGACTCCAACGCCCGCATCCTTGTCACCGTCGCCATGTTCCTCGAAACAGCCATCGCGGCAGCCGTCGACACCAATGTGCGCGAGATCTATGTTCTGGGCGAAGTTCCTGAAGGTTCCGATGTGCCGGCACTCACCACGTTGATGGGGGCGCCCCGGTCGGTGTCCGAACCCGTGAGCCCCGACGACATCATCGCGCTCCCCTACAGTTCCGGAACCACCGGCGTGAACAAGGGCGTCATGCTGACGCACCGAAATCTGATCGCCAACATCCAGCAGGTGCTGATGCCGGCCGACATCAACAGCGATGACACCCTGCTCGCCGTGCTGCCGTTCTTCCACATTTATGGCATGCAGGTGCTCATGAACACCGGATTGCGCGCTGGAGCAACGATCATCACCATGCCGCGATTCGACCTCGAGCAATTCCTGCAAGTTCACCAAGATCACGGCATCACGCGATCGTTCGTCGCTCCTCCCATCGTGGTCGCTCTTGCCAAGCACCCCATGGTCGACAACTACGACCTGTCCAAACTCAAGCAGGTGTTTAGTGGTGCCGCTCCGCTGTCAGCGAGTTTGGCACTTGAAGCCGGAACCCGTCTGGACTGCGAGGTTGTGCAGGGTTACGGCATGACCGAACTGTCCCCGGTGTCTCAGTTGACCCCTCCCGGCATGTTCAAGCCGGGGTCGGTTGGTGTCACCACGCCCAACACCGAGTTGCGCATCGTTGATGTCGCCACGGGTGAAGACCTCGACATTGACGTCGACGGAGAAATGTGGATTCGCGGCCCGCAGGTGATGAAGGGATACCTCAACAACCCTCAGGCCACCGCCGACACAATTGACGCCGATGGCTGGCTGCATACCGGAGACATCGGACACATCGACAGCGACGGACACGTATTCGTGGTCGATCGTCTCAAGGAACTCATCAAGTACAAGGGATTCCAGGTTCCCCCCGCCGAACTCGAAGCACTTCTGCTGACGCACCCCGCCATCGCAGATGCCGCTGTCGTCGGCAAACCCGACGAGGAAGCCGGCGAAATTCCGATTGCGTTCGTGGTACTCAAGCCGGGTCAGTCGGTGACTCCCGAAGAAGTTCAGGAGTTCGTCGCCGGGCAGGTGGCAACCTACAAGCGACTGGGTGAAGTCACTGTCATCGACGCGATTCCCAAGTCAGCCTCAGGCAAGATCTTGCGTCGAGTGCTACGAGACGGACCCTCCTGACGCGGCCGCCCGCGCGTCGATCTCTCTCTGTCGCACGACACTCGCGGGAATACCTGCGATCGCCCAGTGCTCAGGTTCGACCATGGTGACCACGCCCCTGATGCTTGAGCGTTCAACGCCGAGTGTGTCAACCAGTAGATCGGTGAAACCGGCAAGCAGTCGGTGCGCCTGCTCAATGGGACGGCCCTTCATCAGCCAGAAGGTGAAGAAGGGCGCGGAAGCCCCCGACTCACTCACCAACGTGTCACCCACGCACACCCGTTGAGGGGAACGCTCGTCAACCATCACGCGAATTCGGTCGACAGGTGACTCGGTGACGTCGGCAAAGAGTACAGCCGAGCGAATGAGCAGAGCGGCCAGAGCGTCGTCCTCATGCTGACCCTGAACAAGGTGGTAGGTGAGGATCGGCATTTCACTCCCCGGGGTAGTTGTTGATCACTGATGATGGCACGTCGGCGTCGCGCAACGACGCATGTGCACTACGTTCGGCACATGACGCAGCAGATTGCCGTAGTGACTGGCGCTTCCGGCCATCTTGGTTCCCGCCTCGTAGCGGCGCTCGCCGCACGCGGCCTTTCGGTACTCGCCGTTTCACAGTCAGGTACGGCACCTCGGGCCGGCGAAGTCGCAACAGTTGCGGCCGATCTGGCGAGTGACAGTGCCATCGACATCATTCGCGCTGCCCTTCCTGCCGGTGAACTCGCCATGGCCGTGCACGCTGTCGGAGTTCCACCCGCCCCCGGCGTGACAACCGTTGAGCCAGGTCTGCTGGCAGACGCCGTTGACGTCAAGGTGGGTGGACTACTGCGACTGCTGCGCGCCGTAGACGATCGACTGGTTGCGCACAGCAGATTCGTGGCGGTCGGTGGCCACTTGGGAAACGAACCCAGCGAACACGCGCCTCTGGCCGGAGTCGCCAACGCGGCCCTCGCCAACCTGGTGCGGCAACTCGTAGGGCCGTTGGGCCGACGCGGAGCGACCGTTCATCTGGTCGCGCCCGGCCCCTTTGAAAGCCCCCGCACCGAACGCCTCATTGCCTCGAAAGCTTCAGGGGACGGGATTTCCGTTGAGCTCATGCGCGAACAGATGGTCGCCGACTCTCCGCTCGGACACCTGCCGACGGCAGACGACGTTGCCACGCTCATTCTCGGACTCCTCGACCCTGCCGCCGATCTACTGACAGGCTCGACCCTGTCGGTCGACGGCGGAGTGCGGCGCAGCATCTTCTAGTTGACCTGTGGTGCTAGCGCGAGGTCGCGAATATCAGTTGTGATGAGGGGGCGGTATGAGCGAATCCCTACTCCCCACGGCGTCTCGGAAAGTGCGACATGCCCTGCGACTGGTTCGTACGAAAACGCCGGTGAATGCATGGCGTCCGCAGACCGTTGACCAACGCCAGAACCACCTGAGCGCGTACTGGTTTACCAGTGTCCGTAATTTCGGCGACCTAGTCGGCCCCGCGATTGTCGAATACATCACTGGAACGAGACCAGGGTTGGCTCATGGGGATTCCACGGGGAAGTTGCTCACCGTCGGCAGCATCCTCGCCAACGCACGCTTCGGCGACACGGTGTGGGGCAGCGGCGCGATTCACGATCAGCGCGTTGACGTGGCCGGAGTCACTGTGCTTGCCCTGCGCGGACCCCTATCAATGAAGCTCACGCACGCCCACCCCAGTACTCCACTTGGCGATCCAGCCCTCCTGCTACCCACGTTCTACACACCTCGTCCTGTGACTCATCAGCGCATCGGGTTCGTTCCGCACTATGTTGACCTACCGATTGCCGCATCTTTGTCACCCGATGCCTACATCATCGATGTCACTGCCAGAAACTGGCGCACCACGGTCGACGCCATCACTGCGTGCGATGTGGTCGTCTCCTCATCCCTGCACGGATTGATCGTCGCCGAGGCCTACGGTGTGCCCGCGGTGTGGAGCCGAACCCACAATCCCATCACGGGCAACGACTTCAAATTTCGCGACTACTTCGCCGCCACGAGTCGCGAGTTACCGAGACCGGTCGGCCCTACCTTCACCGAGCGCGAGATTGGTGACCGGATATCGCGGCCGCCTCACTTTGCCACGGAGCCCCTGGTCGACGCGCTGCAGTCGTGGTTCTCCTCATTACCTGCCTGACCTGTGGTGCTAGCACCCCATAAACCTTCGATGTGGCCGCCGGGACCAGCGTCGCGATACCTACCCAACCTTTACTCGCGCAGGTTGGGCGGGTCGAGTAATGGGAGGAGTCGCAATGACCGCACCACTGCGAGTTCTCCTTGTCGACGACGATCCCTTCACGCTCACCATGATGAGTTCGATGCTGCGCACGATCGGCTGCGAGGTCGTGGGTGAAGCAACCTCGGCGGCCCAGGGACTCAGTGAAGGCCACCTCCACTCTCCCGATGTCGCCGTGCTCGACCTCGACCTCGGCGAAGGCCCCACGGGAATCGACCTAGCACACCGCCTTCGTGCCGTGATTCCATCGCTCGGAATTGTCGTGTTGTCGACCTACGAAGAACCACGACTCATGGGGTACAACCAGCCACCCCTTCCCGCCGGATCGATTTACCTCGTGAAACGCACCGTCGTCGACACCGCAGTTCTTGAGCGCGCTCTGCAGATGGCAGTCGATCCCGACCTGCGCGAGGGGCTCGCCAACCCAGAAAGCACGACCCACGCCGCGAGCAGTCTGAGCGATTTGCAGATCGATTTGATGCGCATGGTAGCCGCCGGCTATTCCAACGCTGAGATTGCGCGACGCCGTTCGCTGACGGTTGCTTCAGTGGAAAAGGCCATTGCCCGCCTCATCAAACAACTCGGTCTTCACGCATCCCCTGCCCAGAATCAACGGGTGATGATCGCGCAGGTGTACTACCAAATCACAGGCGCCGTCAGTGCTCGACTCACCTGAGACCTCACCCACGCGTACCTTTCGCGAACGCATTGGCGGCAAGTGGGCCATCGCGTGGCAGTCGTACCTCATCACTGCCGGACTCGGACTGTTCGCCTTGCTTGCCGGAGAGTCCTACACAACGACAACGGGCAGTGTGGCGGCCTCATGGATTGCCTTGTGGCTCCTCGGATCTGTGGCGCTCGGACTACTCGTACTTGCCGCGAATGCCACGGTCTTTCGCAATCGACGACAACACCCCATCGCCGTGGGGTGGGTTATCGCATTCGACGGTCTGTGCGGTGTTCTGTTCAGCCTGGTCGTAGGCATCAGCGCCGAGATTCTCGAACTCCCAACTAACCAAAGCATTGCGGAACGCTGCGTGCTCAACCTCCTCTATGCCATCTGGTGGGGGCCAACTCTGAGTTACTTCCTCGACTACCGCGAACAGGCAGCAAATACCCGCCGTCAACTCATCGCGGACTCCGTGGCACTCGAACTCGCCCGCATCCAGCAGTCGGAGATCCTTGACCGCATCCACACCGAAATCAGTGATGAGATCGGAGCCGAACTGAGCCCGGCCCGCGCACACGTCGAAGCATTGCTGCAGATCACAACAGCACCCGACGGAAGCACAACTTCGATGAGTCGCGATGAATGGGAATCTGTTTCGAACCTGCTTCTTGGAACAGCGGACAACTCTGTGCGACCACTGAGTAAGAGACTCTGGCAGCGCACAGAAGAGCGGTACCCCAAGACCCCATGGTGGTCGCTCGTCGTCAACATCGTTCGCTACCAGCCTTTTCGGCCTTTCGCGTACGCACTTATTGATGTCTTTGGCACACTCGCAGTACAGACCAAGGTATTCGGTCTCGCTCACGGAGTACTGCTCCTGCTCGCCGGGCTTGCCATCACCATCCCTGTGGGTCTGCTTGCCAACGTACTCATGCGGCGCCGCCCCAGTTGGCACGCGGCGATCTTCATCGGTGGCACATTGCTGATCCTCACCTCCGTGCTGGTTCGCGCTGAATTGCGCGAGATGTGGATCCCCGGGTCCGCGTCGATTGTCTGGCAACTCACTCAAATGATCGCCAGCCTCCTGGTCACCTTTGCCACTTCAGGCTTCGGTGCCTGGCGCGACAAGGAAGACGAATTGCGCAGCAATGTGCGCGACGACATTCAACACGATCAGGTCGAGTCCATCGCACGCAGTCGTCAGGTTGCGTCACTCGCTCGCGAAACGGCCCAATCCCTTCACGGGTCCGTGCAGACTCGACTCGTCACCTGCGCCATGGTGATTGAGCAGGCGGCCGCAACCGAAGACGAGTCAACGCTCAACATTGCCCTCACCGAGGCACTGAGTGCTCTTGGAGCACCGGTCGCACCACGTCGTACCGCATCGACTCTCTCATCGGAAGTGGCACGCAAAGTCTCTCTGTGGGAGGGGTTCTGCACCTTCGACGTGCAGATCGACCCATCGGCATCGCGAAGATTTCAAACCGAGGCACCCGCGGTTGGTCGAGTGGTGGAAGAGGCAATCGCGAACGCCATTCGTCATGGCAAGGCCACCCATATCGTCATTGACGTCTCGAACGACACACACCAGGCGCTGCACGTGGTGATCTCCGACAACGGAATTGGGCCCCAGGGCGGAACTCCGGGAATTGGTTCGGCCTACCTCACCCAAGTAAGCCAAGGGCAGTGGACAATCACCCCAACTGCCGAGGGAACTCGGCTTGAGGTTGTCATCTCACCGAACTAAGCGGTGGTTTGAGATTCGCGGTTGTAGTCGTCGTCGAATCGCTCAATGTCGGCCTCATCGAAGTGACCGAATGCCACCTCAAGCACGCGAGCAGCCGCCGCACCTGAGTTTCCGAGCCGATGGGTAGCTCCGCGCGGAATCCAGACGCGCTCGCCAACTCCTGCCGACCACCGACGCTCATCAACCTGAACGTCAAGCGGAGCGTCAAGCACTTGCCACATCTCATCTCGCAACTGGTGTCGCTGTAGCGACAGGCGCTGACCAGCCGTAACCGTGAGCACCTTGACACTCACCTGCTCGTTACTGACGAACTGTTCGAAGCGTCCCCAGGGGCGATTCTCAATAAGGATGCTGTCGAGCCTATGGGTCGTCGCACTCATAGTTACTCCGATCTACGCGGTGGGTGAAACTGGCTGAGAAGCTGCGCTAAGTCGATGAACGCGAAGCGGATAGTGGCATCACTGCATCCATAGGGAAGCACTACTGAGTTGCCGTGAATCAAGGCCCCACAGGAGTAGAGAACGTTCGGGACGTAACCGTCACGCTCATCTGACTCAGGCGAAAGCAGCGGAGCATCAATCACCCCGATCACGCTCGTCGGATCGTCGAGATCGAGCAGCACCACACCGATGCTGTATACCCTCATCGGGCCGACACCGTGCGTGAATACCAGCCATCCTTGCGGCGTTTCGATCGGCGACGAGCAGGCGCCAACCTGCACTAGATCCCACGCCCGGCGAGGGGCGACCAAAACCGCCGGAGACTCCCAGCGGATTCCATCAATGGAACTCGCAACGCTGATGTTCTCTCTGTCCCAACGCGAGAGCGTCCACATCAAGCCGCCGATGCGGCGCGGAAAGAGCGCCATTCCCTTGTTGTGAGCGGCCGGCCCCATCATTGGCCCGAAGTCAAAAGTTAGAAAATCGTCGGTGCGCATGAAGTGCGGGGCGATGTGCGATCCGTCGTAGGCCGTGTAGGTACCGAAGTAGGTGAGAGTTCCGTCAGTTTCACGAAACTCCACAAGGCGCACATCTTCGAGACCATGACTCTCAGCCGCACTTGTTGGCATGATGACGCGCTCAGATATGTGGTACCCGGCTGAGAAGCGCAATCGGTACGTCGACGCTGCCGTCCGACGGATTCGCTCGAGTAAGCCATCGCTACCGCTGCTTGACGGACTGTCCAGCGCGGTTGACGCGAGTACTTCCTCTAACTCGCTCGGCAAAAACATGTCAGGCAGGTGTTGCAACAGACTCTCCGCGTCGAACGCATCACCGTGCATATCGAGAGCCTCACGCAAAAAGTCAACCGACATCAGGCCAGGAGTCACGACTCCTGGCGACAAATCCCCGCCCGGAACGTCAATAACGATCGCATCGTGTGGTCCCACGATCCCCGTGCGAAATTCGACACTCGACATATGTCCTTCGCCAACCGCACGCACCGACATCAGGAATCTCAATTCACCGTCAGCGCAGCCACTCTGGTCGGGGTGGGCGATGATCGCCGGATTAAACAAAGCCGCACCCTCGATCGAGTACTCAAGCGTGAGATAAGCGCCGATGAGAGTGATGCGGTCACGGGTGAGATCGGACCACATCGGAACTCGGTGAGCGACCAGCGCGAAATGCTCCCGGAAGGTCTGCTCAAGATCGGAGTGGCGTCCAGCGAACGACGTGAGCACCGACGACAAAGCAACGGCAACCTCGGTTTCACTGAGATCCATGATGCGATCCACCACGGACTCAGCACGCGAGATTCCGTGCGTATGGGCCTCTTGACCTGGCAAGAACGGACGCGTCACCACGCGCGTCGTGTCAGGAAGCATCCGGACTTCGCTGCGACGCAGCAGCCCGGGACCGCTCATGACGTCACAGCTAACGAGCGTGAAACCTGCTGGAAGGTGGCGAGCATCGACAAGGTCGACTCCGCGCCACAGTTTTCATTGCGCCCGTGCCTCTCGAGCCCATCGCAGCCTGAGCCATCAGCGGGATCCCTGAGTGCGACCCCCACATCATTCATGCCATCAAACCACTGCGCACAGCGTTCAAGAGTGCGGCTCCAGAGCGGGTTCGCCGTGAGTTCGAACGCCAGAGCGCACGCATCGGCAAGCGCTGCAACTTCGATGGGCTGTTGGTCAAATCCTGGGCGCGGCTCGCCCAACACCCAACCTCCGACAGGGGTAACCGACAGGTGCTCGCCGCGCGTTTCGACCCTGACGAGCCACTCCAACATGGCCAGACCTTGTTCCTGCCAGTGCGGTTCATCAAGAAGGGATCCTGCAGCCATCAACACCTGAGGTAGCGCTGCATTCGCGTACTGCAAACGCGCCTCGGGCCAGGGCCACTCACCCTCGACTGAGGGGACGGCAATGCGCTGAGCCGCTGCACAGAGTAACGCGCGTGCTGATCGATGTTCGGGCCTGACTGACAACACTTCGGCGGCACCGAACCCTGCGAAGGCCATGGGCCGAAGCCACGACGCTCGCAAGGTGACACTGCGTTCGAATAGCGCCATCGCTTCATCAGCAAGTTCGTCTGACCTCGCGACCGTCGTACCCAGTGCCCACACTGCACGCCCCCACCAGTCACGTGTGCTGGGCTCGTCATGCCACTCGCCGTCGGCACCTCGTCGATTGCAGAAGCGACCGTCATACGACTGCGCCTCTGCGAGGAACTGCAGGTACACCCGTGCGAGTGCCCGCAGTTGGTCATCTGGCTCGGGTTCGCGCATTACGACGATGAGTCCTCGCGCTACATCGTCAACGCAGTAGCCATGCTCACGACGCGGGACCGTGAATTTCGCGTGCTCGAACAAGCCAATGCCATCGCTCATCCCGATGAGGTGGTCGTAACGAATCCCAGCCACGCTCATGCGCTCACCGATTCGAGTGACCTGTTGGGAAGGCTCTCTGCAAGGTCGCGGTAGCGATCGGCCACTGCCGGCCAGAGCAGGTCCTTTGCCGCGGTACGCGCGTCGTCAGACATGCGCTGCGCCAATTGCGGATCTTCGATCAATCGCCGCACCGCAGCGGCAATCGACGACGCACTTTGTCGTTCGACAAGGAGTCCCATTCCCCGCGAGAGGAGTTCAACGGCGTGCGGAAAACCGGTCGACACAACCGGCTTCGCCGCCGTGACCGCCTCAACAAGAACACCGGATGTCACTTGATCACGCGAGTCGTACGGCAGCAAGATGAAGTCGGCGTCCGCAACGATTCCTTGCAACTCATCGGTGTCGATGTAGCGATCATCAAACGACACCATGTGGTCGACTCCGAGCTCTCGAACTTGACGTTCGAGTCGACGCCGATAAGCCTCACCCTCGCGCGCTGCGACCTTCGGATGTATTCCTCCTACGATGCGGTAAATCGGCGCGGGATGAACGTCTCGCAGTAATGCCATCGCAGCGATGCCCCACTCGATTCCCTTGCCCTGGCCGAGTAATCCCCACGTGAGAAGAACCGGCCGCGCCTTGGCCGCAGGGGGGGGTCCACTTCACACCGCGCACGTGAATGTCTGAAGCACCGTGCGGAATCACCGTGATGCGGCTCGCAGGAACGCCGTACTGATTGATCAGGCGACGACGCGCAGTCCACGTCATAGTGACGACGGAGTCACAGCGGCGCGATAACTCCAAAAGTATGCTGCGCTGACGCACAGTAGGTGCTTCCAAAACGGTATGAAACACCACGACGACGGGCACATGCAGTTGGCGAACGAGGTCTAACACTTCGCCACCGTCGGCACCGCCAAAGATGCCGTATTCGTGCTGCACGATCACGATGTCATTGGTATTAAGACGCGCAGCGGCCCGGCTCTCTCCACCCGGTTCGCCTCGTACCCACTGATGGCGTACTTCCGAAGGAAAACCCGAATCGATGCGATCAACCAACGCCACCACCTCAACGACATCTTCATCAGAACGCAATGCTCTAACGAGAGCCGCGCTGAATGTGGCGAGGCCACATTGCGTAGGCGGATAAGTACTCAGAACTCCGTACGTCGTCATCGTGCAACCTCCAATGCCTGCCAGCGCCGAAATCAGTAATGGCACGGCTACGTCTTGGCAGTTCGTGCGCGCGCTGAGCGCCGCGGATACCTCTCCGGAGTGTTCACTGTTGAAGTGCAATCCAGATTCGACATCATCGAATCTTTCCTGCTCGCATTGCAATGGCAACCATTTCGGCACGGTCTCCGGTCTGCAGTTTGCGTGAGATCCGAGCGAGGTGACTCTTTACCGTGAATGCGGAAAGTCCGAGTAGACGGGCAACGTCCTTGTTCGACATCCCATCGGCAACCAACTGCAGCACTTCAAGTTCACGCTCAGAGAGTCGGCCGCTATCGACAGCCGTGCGATCGTGAATTCGAGTTGGCATGAGCATTCCCGATTCGGAATGCTCAGGGACCACAAGGTAGTTGCGCACGCCAAGAGCTCCGGCCGCCACGATCGCCAGCGGGTCGTCACGCGAAGACATCATCACCACGCGCCGCCATCCGGCTTCGCGCAGAAGCCTGAAAGCCTCATACGCAGTGCCATCGGCAAGATCGGAATCAACCACGGCAACATCACGCGACATCGGTACTACCGCACACTCGCCTGCTTCATAAACGCTGCTCGCGACCAAGATGTGCCGCGAACCGAGGCGGCGCAATGCTGTCTCAATCACCGTGCGCCGAGCAGGGACCGATGCCACCACCAGAGATTCAAATGCTGTCGCTGGAAGTGCGTTGACCGGCTCTGAAAAGGCTTGAGCTGTCGCCGGCATAGTCAACAACTCTATGGCCTGATCAAACAGGTGGTCAAGAAAGAGACTCACGCACTCGATTGACTACTCTCAGTCAATCCGCGATCGCACAGCGTTCACCTCCTCATTGGGCCATATGGGGGTATCAGACAGAGATCGAGACGGTAGTCGCGCCGGTACGTGGTATAAGTGTCCCGCTAGATTCGGCCGCACTTCGCAGATCGACTGTCAACAATCCCGCTCGCGCAGCATTGGCCAGTAATTCCGAACGACTCGCCGATGGCACCAGCCGATAGAGGGCAGAAATGTCGGCCTTGATTGTCGGCTCGGAGTAACCAACGAGTCGAGCAATTTCGCCGTTGCTCAGTCCCTGATCCATGAGCTGGAGAACCTGCAACTGCCGGTCGGTGAGCACCCGGCGACCCTTCTCGGTCTGCGGATCTTTGAGGCGGTCACGCGACATCGCCGCGATTAGCCATAGCGAGATCAGCGGCGCCAACAATTCCAGTTGATCGGCGAGGAGATCCCCTGGCCGCAATGGCACTTCAACGGCAGTGGTGAGCACACCGATGCTCACACCTGCATGATGTAGCGGCAGGACCGCCAAGGTGCCACCAGCCGAGCCAGCAACATCAGCTCCACATAGCGGCGCCGTGAGCGGTGAGGATCGACGAATATCGTCAATTGCTTCTAACAGCACCCGATCCGTGTGAAACGCACGCCCCACCGTCCACTCAAGATCAAGTGGCACTACTTCCAGGGCGCGCACCTGCTCGGGTGCTCCGCCGAACTTGCCCACGAGCAGCAAATCGCGGCCCGTGTCTGAGAGTCGGTAGATGCACGTGACATGAGCCCGCAGATCCATCAACACACCAGCAGCGAGGGCTCGAGCGACCGTGTCACCGTCGGGGACACCAGTCAGAAGATCGAGGAACGTGCTGATGCGTCCCATGGACATCGAATCTGAGCCGATCAGACTCGCAGATGACGTTTCCATGCCTACCCCCAACCCAAGGTCAACTATTTCAGCAGTACGGTAACCCATACATCACTCTGGGTCAAAGGTATGTGAACGCACAGTGATGCGCCTTGCTTCCTCGGAGGTTTCCGTTGATCTCGTGTAAGTGTGTGAAAAACCATCTAATTCGGACATACAGGATTTCCCTTGATCGCGCCTTTTCGATTGGGCCAACCGGGCGGCAGCACCCCCATCAAGGCCGATTCGGGAGCACGCTAGTGGTGAATCGACCAACTGGCAGGCCTGATGAGGAGTGAGCATGACGTCTCCCGAACGCCCATCGACACGACCACTCGATGGCCCGCTTGAGATCGACCTCCGTCGCCGCGTTGACACCATGCTCACGGCACCTGCCGAGGCGACCCGACACGTGTGCATCCTGATTCTCAGTATCGATGACACGGGTCTGCCCCCGGTTTGGTTGACACTCGGGGTTGATGGTTCCTACGCCGCGTCTGCGGCTTGGTAGATCATCTCAAACTCGACCGGGGTGAGTTTGCCCAGGGCGCGTTGGCGTCGGCGGCGGTTGTACTTGGTCTCGAT
>JAPLAU010000023.1 GCA_026393115.1 Actinomycetota bacterium | reverse complement strand
GGCCTCCACGATCGTCAACCCCGAACGGATCCCCGCCCAGAACACCCGCTCCACATCACGACCCAACCAACGACCACCCACAACAGCACCCCTCCACGCTCAGGGTGTTGCATCACTCCCTAGAACCCACCGACCAAAGAATCCCCAGTCCGGAAATCTCCTGACGGCGCCCCAGGAGGTCACCTCTGCCCGGAGGTCATTTCTTGACCAAAGAATCCCCGTACGGGCACCTCTTGACCAAAGAAGCAGGAAGGGAGGTGACCGTTGCGCTGAGGCTGGCCGCAAATACTCACCGCAGATACTCACCGCAGATACTCACCGACTCGGCGGCGCGGGATAGATCGCGTCGACGAAACTACGCGTCGAGATGGTCAGAGCAGAAGCGCCCGTGGCCCTCAGACTTTGCCCGGTAGAGCGCCCGATCGGCCAGTTGCATGACCGTGGCCACGTCTTCATCTTCGGTGCGGCGATGCGAGCAACCCACACTCACTCCGACCGAATGGCCCGGTGCAACGTCGGACAGATCGATCGCGGCCAGTGCCGTGACGATGTCTTGAGTGACCCCACGCGCCTCAACCGCCTCGGCACCGGGCAACACGATGGCAAACTCGTCACCACCGAGCCGAGCAACCAGAGCGGAATCTGGACAGGCGGCCACCATGGCCAGGCCCGCACGCTTGAGTACCTCATCGCCCGCGAGATGCCCATGTTGATCGTTGATGGCCTTGAACTTGTTCAAGTCGAGCATCAGCAGTGAATAAGTACTAGTTCCGAGGTCGCCGACGGCAGCGTCAAATCCGCGGCGATTGAGCCGGCCGGTCAACGGATCGGTCACGGCCTGATGCTCAAGCTCAGAACGGCGATCTCGTTCGGTGGCCGCTTCGCGTGAGAGTCGTTCGACTTCAAAGCCGGCGAGGAGTTCGGACACGCGTCGATCGAAAGTAGAGGTGCGATGGCCCCGTTCGGCATCGCGGGCGAGGCGGGTTTGCTCGAGGGCTGCCGGTAGATCGCCACGCTCTTCTTCAATCGCGGCAAGGAGGTCGCGAGCCCGGAACTCGATATCGGCATATCCCTCAGCAACCGACACTTCCACGGCCCTTTCGAGTTCGGCCCTAGCGGTGACGTCGTCGCCTAGCGAGTGGTGCACGCTGCCTAGACGCATCAGCAAACTGGGGAAATGGCCGAATAAATCCAAAGCTTGCGTGTAACTCGCCAGCGCATCCTGCGGGCGGCCGTCTTCGCGAAGGCAATCGCCCAGCGACACCAACGCCTCGCCTTCGAATAGCGCCAATCCTTCGCGACGCGCAAGCTCGAGCGCTTCTTCAACCGCATGCCGTGCCTCAATCGGCCGACCCAGAACGTTGAATGATTCACCCAGTTCAACGAGAGCACCGCACAGGAGCGCCGTTTGGCCTTCGCTTCGGCTCCACCGAATCACGCGATCAGCCGTTCGAGCAGCACCTTCTGGTTCCTCGGCCCAGAACAGCACGCGCGCCAGCCGCAGATCGGCCCAGGCCAGCATCGGCTTATCGCCGAGCTCGCGCAGAATCTGTTTGGCCGCCAGCAGGTGTTCAATGCCCGAGTGGAACGACCCCACCGTGCCGAATGCGTAGCCGAGCACCACTTGGGCGCGCGCTGCAATGTGCGCAAAGCCCAAGCCTTGCGAATCGGTGATGGCCTCGTCGGCCAATCGCATGGCCTCGACCTTCGGGCCGGGCAACAGCGTAATCGCGTCAGCAGCGACCACATCGGCCATCACAGCAGCCGCGAGGTCACCCGACTCCTCAGCGACAGCACCCATCGCCCGGGCCAGAGTGAGAGCGCGCTCCAACTGATTACTCAGCAGGAGCCAATCCCAGACGTCATTCCACGCAGCAAGTCGCTCGGCGGCCGGTTGCGTCGCATCTTCGGCGAGAGCAGCCATTCGCTCGTTCAACTCATCCTGTGCCATGGTTCAACATCCTGACACAGGATGAGTTCGTCGAGGATTCAAAGAGCCGATTCGGCCAGCAATCAGCCCGTCACAGTAACGGCGACGGTGGAGGTCGTTCCGTCAGCGGCAACGATGGTCACCGTGGCGTTGCCAGCCTTGAGCGCCTTGGCGCCCGGGTTGAACTGGGCACTACCGTCATCCTTGCCCTGCATCACCTCGAGCACGTCAGAGTTGTCGGTGCTGATCTTGGTCTTGGCAGGGTTGGGCTGGTTGAACACGATGGTGTCGCCGACCTTGGCGGTGGCGGTGGTGGCGCCGGGCTCAACCATGACGGGCGGAAGCACATTTCCTCCGATTGCAGAACTACTGGCAGACGAACTGGACGATGACGACGAACCTGACGACGAGCTGCTCGAGCAACCGGCGAGCGCCACCGCCACGAGCGCGGCGGCTCCGGCGACAGCAACGATGCGAGCGGTACGGGACGTGGTGTTCATAAGGTCTCCTCAGCGGGGGTGAAACGTCATCTAGAACGACGGTCGAGAGCTCGGGTTAGTTCCGTCAGGATGTCAGGGCGATGGCCCACCCCGTGGCATCTGCCGTGCGAAACGCCGCAACCGCGTCATGACCCGAGGTTGAGGTGAATCCCAGCGCGAGAACTGGTTCACCATCGGTGACGGCAATGTGGAGGTCGGGTACCGAGGTGGTGGATTGAGCAAATCTCAGGGGGCGCGACATCGTGAGCGTCCCTGCCGCCGAATGGAACAGGACCGCGTGGTCATCCATCCACAGTCCGCCATTGCCGGTAACAGGAGGCTGATCGTGGTCATTGTGACCTAGACACACCACGGGGGCCCGCCGAGATGCCCCCGGCAAGGCATCAGGAATCGCGAGGAACGGCAGGCCGCTTCCGCCACGGCGCATCGATCGTAAGGCACCGACGGCCCAGATGATCATGACTGAAAAGCCAACGGCGCCCAGCGCGATGATGAGGAATTGAGCCACGCAGTTATGGTGCCACGGTCGATGTCGTGGGCGTCAGCACCGTGCGCTGCAGCACCATCAGAAGCACCATCAGTGCAGCCGCAATCAGCAGCGACATCCAGCCAGACAGCACTGTGCCGATCGGAATCAGCACCACCATCACAACCGCCAGTGCCAGTCGTCGCCGATTGACATCGCCCGTGGTGCGCCATCGGAAGAGCACGAGGGTGAGCAAATAGATGGCAAGTCCACCGAAGAAGGCCGTGGAAACCACAAGTGAAAGCGGTGCCGTGGGCTCGGTGAGCGCGGTGAATACTCCGAGCGACACCACGATGTCAGCGGCAAACATCACCAGGTGGAGCAGCGAATAGTTGAAGCGCGCCATGCCGTTTTGTCGCGGCCCCGGTGGCAACGAGGCCAGCCGATGTTCTGCGGCATCAGCGGTTCCGTCGAAGTAGGCCGACCAGAGGCCGACAACCAGACAGACGGCCACTGTCGCAAGGGCGGCCGACTCGGGCGAGACTCCCGTGTGAGTGGTTCCAAGTCCAATGGCAAGCACCGATTCACCCAGCGCCAAAATGATGATCAGCGCATGGCGTTCAGCGAAGTGACTCGCCG
The DNA here is from genome assembly GCA_026393115.1 of Actinomycetota bacterium. Taxonomy (GTDB): domain Bacteria; phylum Actinomycetota; class Actinomycetes; order S36-B12; family CAIYMF01; genus CAIYMF01. Next base: position 106,670 of record JAPLAU010000023.1, on the reverse strand, counting down.
ACAAATTCCATCCGATAGCCCCGACGCCGGCGGGAATCAGGTAGTCGGCCAGAACGGCCAGAGTCCAGAGAACGTACTGGGTCGGACCGTGAACGATCGCGCCAGCGACGAGCAGTGAGACTGCCACAGCGCCGCCGATGGCGTTGTGCCCGGCCGTTGCGCGAAAGCGGACGTCTCCCCCACTTGCCATCCACCCAAGTACGACGTGAATGATGCGGATGACCGCGTAGGCGCCGGCGAACAGCAGCCCCATTCCGTTGAACGCACTAGGAATTGCTACGGCCAAGAGTAGGAAAGCACCCAGAGAAACGAAGATCGAGATTCGGGTGACGGCATTGCGAGGATCAAGTGCGCTTGTCAGCCAGGCGAAACCGGTCCAGCCTCGCCAGAGCAGAGCCAACATGAGCAATCCCGAGGCAAGGCTGAGCCAGGTCGGCTCCTCCTCGATCACCAATTCGGTGGTCTGACTGATGGCAAAGACGAAGACGACGTCAAGCAGCAATTCCAGCGGAAAGACGCGGTCGTCAGAACGAGCTGCGAGAACAAACCGGCTTCCCGATTGCTCGCTCACCCAGAACCCCAACGCACCGACATGCCCGCCATCGTGCCATGGGATTCCGGTAACCCCTACTCAACGCGCGCAATATCTAGCGCCGTTGGCAACGCGGACACCAATACAGAGTGCGGCCTTGCATGTCTTCCAGTCGCACTTTCGAACCGCAGACGAAGCAGCGTTGTCCCTCACGGCGGTAGACGTACACCTCTCCCCCGTGCCGATCATCGCGCGGCGCACGTCCCATGGCCTCCGGTTCATGTTCGGGCAACACCGTGTCGATCCGCCCATCACGCACCCCCACCCGCATCAAGGTGACGAGGTCGTCCCACATCGCATCAAAGGTGCGTCGACGCACGGCTCGTGCCTCGCGATGCGGATTAACTCGAGCCCGAAACAGCACCTCGGCCCGGTAAATGTTTCCCACCCCAGCAAAGGTGCGCTGATCCATGAGTACCGACCCGATGCTCGAGCGGCTTGTCTGCAGTCGCTCCCATGCGAGTTCGGAATCGGCATCGGTTCGAATCGGATCAGGTCCAAGCCGATCAACGACCGCCGCTACCTGCTCGTGGCTCATCACGTCGCAGGCGGCCGGACCCCGCAGATCCGCGTAGCGACCACTGCCCTCAAGACGCATCCGCACCAGACCCACCGGTTCCGGGGCGGGCGATCGATCGAAGGTGACTTTGCCGTAAAGGCCGAGGTGTACGTGCACGGCACGGTCATCGTCGAAGTTCAGGAACAGGTGCTTGCCGTAGGCGTCGGTATCGACCAGGTGTCGCCCGTTAAGCAGCGCCGCCGAGTCAGCGAATCGGCCTTGGGGACTGGTGACCGAGACGACCGCACCGGCGAACGCGACGTCGTACTGGCCCGCGAGCCGATGGATGACATGACCCTCGGGCACGTTAGACGAGAGGGGGGATAACGCCCGTGGCTTCGTACGAGGCCAGCTTGCCGATGCGCCGGATATGCCGTTCACCTTGGCTGAAGGGGGTGGCAACGAACACGTCAGCGAGCCTGAAGGCAGTCGCCTCGTCATGCATACGAGCACCGATGCCCGCCACGTTGGCGTCATTGTGTTCGCGGGCTAGTTGCGCCGTTTCCTCACTCCAGATGAGCGCTGCACGCACGCCCTTCACACAGTTCGCGGCGATCTGTTCGCCATTACCTGAGCCACCAATGACGAACCCCACACTTCCGGGATCGGCAACCACTGCTTCAGCAGCCGCGATACAGGGGCCTGGATAGTCGTCGTCGGCGTCGTACACGAGAGCACCGTGATCGACCACCTCATGTCCCTGTTCGGCAAGATGCACCGCGAGGGCGTTCTTCAACTCGAATCCGGCATGGTCACTTCCCAGATGTACGCGCATGCGCAGCAGTGTGTCAGGTCAGGCGAAGCGACACGCGGCAGGTGCCCGGATTGATCGTTGATCAGTCGAAAACGAGATCTTCGGTGCGCCTGCGCTTCAACTCGTAGAAGCCAGGGATCTTGACGAGAGCGAGTGTGGCATCCCATGCCTGCACCGCGAGGTCACCACGGGGAACTTTGGAGATGATCGGCCCGAAGAACCCGACCCCATCAATTGCGATCAGTGGGGTACCCATCTCTTCGCCATAGGCAGCCATCGCCTCAGCGTGTGCGGCGCGCACGGCGTCATCGAGTGACGTGTCGGCTCCTGCTTCGGCTAGTTCGGCGGGCAAGCCGACCTCGGCCAGCGACTCGGCGATCACCTCATCGGTATCCGCTGTTCGGCCTTCGGGATGATTGCGACGGCCCATTGCTTCGTACAGCGGCGCCAGGACGTCGTCGCCATGTTGCTGTTGTGCCGCCACCAACACTCGCACTGGGCGCCAGGCACGAGCAAAAAGGTCACGCCATTCCTCGGGCATCTCTTTGTCCTCGTTCAGCACAGCCAAACTCATGACGTGCCACCGCAGGTCGACCGGGCGCAGTGCCTCGACTTCGCGCAACCAGCGCGATGTTTGCCACGCGTACGGGCATCCCGGATCGACGTAGATATCAACGACGGTGCGCTGTGAATCGGCCATGGACGCAGCCTACGGAGCGTAGCGAAGTAGTGACCTTTCGGGTCAGGACGCATGGCGCGGGGACAACATGACAGGATCGGATGGTTCACGATGCCCGAAAGGCGGATTACTGTGCCGACAGGAATGAACCTGACCCGCGACGAGTGCGCAGGACGGTCGCGGCTCATCACGGTCAACTCGATTTCGGTCGCACTCGACCTCACTGGCCCGCTCGCTGATTCGACGTACCCGAGCACAACTCGCCTGTCGTTTGAGAGTCACGAGTCGGGAGCGTCAACGTGGGTTGACGTTGTAGCAGAAGGGCTCACGCGAGCAGTTCTCAATGGCCGCGATCTTGACATCCCCACGGCCTTCGACGGAACTCGCCTTCAGCTTGACTCCCTCGAGCCCTACAACGAATTGCTCATTGAAGCCAACGCCTACTACATGAACACCGGCGAAGGACTTCACCGATTCATCGATCCGGTCGACTCCGAGACGTATCTGTACACGCAATTCGAACCAGCCGATGCTCGTCGTGTGTACGCCTGTTTCGATCAGCCTGACATTAAGGGCCACTTCCAGTTGACAGTCACGGCGCCCGAGCACTGGACTCTCATCTCCAACGCGCCCACTCCTGAACCTGAATCTGCAGGCCATGGGGTCGCTCGATGGGAGTTTGCCCCCACTGAGCGCCTCTCGACCTACATCACCGCCCTCATCGCTGGCCCCTACCACTCGGTCACATCGGAGTACTCGGGCGTTCACGGCACCTACCCGCTCGGCGTGCACTGCCGATCGTCGTTGGCCGAGCATCTTGACGCTGACGATGTACTCACGATCACCCGCGAAGGATTTGAGTACTTTGAGCGGGCCTTCGGCGTTGCCTACCCGTTCGGTAAGTACGACCAGGTATTCGTGCCCGAGTTCAATGCGGGTGCAATGGAAAATGCAGCGGCCGTCACGATTCTTGAGGACTACGTCTTTCGTTCACGCGTAACTGACGCGGCCTATGAACAGCGCGCCAACACGATTCTGCACGAACTCGCACACATGTGGTTTGGCGATCTGGTCACCATGCAGTGGTGGGACGATCTGTGGCTCAACGAGTCATTCGCCGAGTGGGCGTCACACCAGGCCAACGTTCACGCCACTCGCTACCGCGATGCGTGGACGACCTTCCTCAACCTTCGCAAAGCGTGGGCGTACCGCCAAGATCAATTGCCCACCACGCACCCCATCGCCGCCGACATGGTCGATCTTGATGCGGTCGCCGTGAACTTCGACGGAATTACTTACGCCAAGGGCGCTGCGGCGCTGCGCCAACTCGTGGCATGGGTCGGCGAAGAGGAGTTCCTCGCCGGACTCCACACCTACTTCATTGGTCACGCGTGGGGAAACACCACTCTGGCCGACCTGCTGCGCGAACTCGAGCGTTCGAGCGGGCGTGACCTGTCGAACTGGACTCGCGAATGGCTGCAGACGTCGGGTGTGAACCTGCTTCGACCGGAGATAGCAGTCGACTCTGACGGCAACATCACCTCGCTGACTGTCATTCAAGAAGCAGCCTCCGAGCCCCCCGGCCTCGAGCCGGTGCTGCGCTCACATCGAATCGCAATCGGCTGCTACTCGCTGACCCCTAAGGGCCTCATTCGCACCAATCGCGTCGAGATCGATGTCGAGGGAGCACGCACGCGCGTTCAGGAACTCGTCGGAATCGCACAGCCTGACCTGCTGCTGCTCAATGACGATGACCTCACCTTCGCGAAGACACGACTCGATGAGCGCTCGCTGCGCACTGCCGTAGACCACCTCGGACAACTCTCTGACAGTTTGCCGCGCGCACTGATCTGGGGTTCGGCGTGGGATATGACGCGCGACGGCGAAATGTCGACCGGCGACTTCCTTGCGCTCGTCATCTCCGGACTCCCGCACGAAGGTGATGTCGGTGTCGTGCAGCAGGTACTGCGCCAGGTCAAGGCCGCCATCGACATGTACGCACGCCCCGACAATCGTGGTGCTTACCTCGGGCGACTTGCCGATGCACTGGAAGCACTCGCGCATTCGGCGGCACCGGCGTCCGATCACCAACTTGCGTTCGTGCGCGGCTGGATTGCTTCGGCCTCGTCACCGGCCCACCTTGATCGAATCGCCAGCTTGCTCGATGGCACCACGACCCTAGAGGGGCTCACCGTCGATGCCGACCTTCGGTGGACGATGGTGCACCGACTCGTTGTTCTCGGGGTTCGCGCCGACGCAGCAATCGACGCCGAGGCCGAGCGCGACCGCACGGCGACCGGACAACGTCAAGCGGCCTTCGCGCGCGCGTCCCTTCCCACACCGGAAGCCAAAGAGGTTGCGTGGGCGTCGATCATGACCCCTGACGGCCTACCGAATGCACTGCTGGAGGCAACGGTGGGTGGCTTTGCCCACGCCGACCAACGCGATCTGCAGGCAGCATTCACTGATCGATACTTCGCGGTGATCAGCGACATCTGGTCGACCCGTACTAGTGAAATCGCGCAGACCATCGTGATGGGTCTGTACCCGGCACTTCTCGTCGAACCAGGAACGATCGAGCAGACCGAGTTGTTCTTGCGCGCCAACCCCGACCTCGCGTTCGGGGCGCGGCGACTCGTGGCAGAAGGAGCCGATGGTGTGCGGCGCTCTCTACGAGCTCGCGATGCCGATCGAGGCTGAGCCTCGCAATTTGTATCCGCGCAGCGCCGGGCTATTCGGGCAGGTCGGTGTGTAGCGCTCCGGGGTGGCGGGCTTGATCGCCCAAGGTGGTGAGCCCATGGCAAATTCCGCCAATGAGATCGCCCGCCGACAGCGACGACACCATCGACAGGGTCGCAAGAGCGCAGGCGCGATCGTCAACCCATCGCCGAGCCTTGGCGCCAGTCACAATCTCGGTCGCACGCGAGCCCGGGTCGACGGCAACAAGCACCGCGAGCGGTGCGTTGGCACCAAACTGAGAGTGCAGGGCCAGCGCCGACTCACGACCCTCGGCGAGGGGACCAACGTAGACACTGAAGTCAACCCCACAGCGCTCATGCTCGCGTGCCACGGCTTCTTCAATCCGCGTCACGTCAATCGTGCGCAATCCTTCACCAGCGAGCACTTGCGCCTCCTCGATCGTCGGTGCCATCGCCCGGCGTCGCCGACTCAAGGGCGGCGCGATTGATGGCACCGCTCTCGGCAGGTGCGCCTACCCACAGCGGCTCGGAAGTCCACGCTTGGCCCGGTCGGAACGAACTACGGCGCAACCACGATGGCAGCGCCCACAGGAACCAGATAATCGCGAAGATTGTGGCGGGAATGAGGAGGAAGCGCACTGCAAACTCTGCGCCACTCATAGAACTGGCTTCAGTCACGACTACACCTTACCGACGCACTGCGTCGATGAGTCGAGCAACCCGCGCTGCCAATTGCGGGTCAGCCGAGAGGTCTTCGATCACGACCGCGCGGCCATCACCATCGCACACCGGGATACGCCAGTTGGGATGCTCTTGGTCTGTACCCGGTTGATTCTGCGGAACGACGTCGCCCACGAGATCGACGAGCGCCACGCCCTGAAGTCGCGACGGTGATTGGCCGAGGTAGGCGTGCAATGCCACCATCAGCGCGTCGATGTCGCGGTCACTTTCAGGTGCAAGTAGACCTCGCTGCACGAGAAGCACTCGGTACTCGTTCAGATCAGCCTCAAGCGCAGCCCGTTCCTCCTCAACCGGACGACTGAGTAGCCCCAGACGATCGCGAAGCTCCACATGCACTCCCGCGAGGTAGCCCGCGGTCGGAGGTAGGTCGTGCACTGACACCGACGACAGGCACAGGGTGCGCCACTCTTCCGGCGAAATGATGCTGTGATCCTCACGGCGCTCAAACCACAGGATCGACGTTCCGAGAACTCCGCGGTCGCGGAGGAAGTCTTGAACCCACGACTCGACGGTGCCGAGGTCTTCGCCAATCACGATTGCTCCGGCGCGTTGAGCTTCTAGGCACAGGATGCCGACAAGCGCCTCATGGTCGTAGGTGACGAATGTTCCTTCGTTCGCAGGCATGCCATCTGGAATCCACCACAGCCGAAAGAGTCCGAGCATATGGTCTACTCGCAAACCGCCCGCGTGCCTGAGAATCGTGCGCAACATGTCGCGGAAGGGCATGAACGCTTCCTCGGCAAGGGCCACTGGATGCCATGGCGGTTGCGACCAATTCTGACCCACCTGGTTGTACATGTCAGGCGGAGCACCCACCGAGATTCCACGGGTCAACACATCCTGGAGAGCCCACGCATCGGAACCTTCGGGATGAACACCGACCGCGAGGTCATGCACGACACCCACGCGCATTCCTGCGGCTGACAGCGCTGATGCCGCCTCGGCAAGTTGCTGATCGGCAAGCCACTGCAACCACTCGTGGAATCGCACACGTGGCGCCAGTCGCTCCCCCGCCGCCATGACGCCGGCTGAGTGCGGATGCCGTAATTCCTCTGGCCACGCGCCATCACCGAAACCCAGATCTTCAACCAGAGCACACCACACGGCGAAGTCATGGAGTCCGTGTCCTTGCGCCGCTCGGAACTCGGCGAATTGCTCAGCGCGGGCTGGTGCGAGTTCAACGTCATGGATCGTTTCGAGTGCCGCGAGTTTGGCCTTCCACACGCGGTCGCGATCAAGGAGTGCATTCGATGAGTTGAGCTCGCGCAGCGGTGCCGCCAACAGTTCAATCGCCTCTTGATCGGCGATGGGCAGATCGTCGAACTCAGGAATGTCTTCGATGCGCACGTACCAGGGGGCGAAGAACCGACGGGCCACGGGAAGGTACGGCGATGGTGCGACCGGAATCAGTGGAGATGAGGCATGCAGCGGATTGACCAGCAAGAAATCGGCACCGTGTTCGCGAGCGGCCCACTCGCCCACCGCTGACAAATCCCCGAGGTCACCCAGCCCCCACGACACCTGCGATCGCACGGAATAGATCTGCGCCATCAGCCCCCATGTCGGCTCATCACGCAAGAACTCAGGCAATTCGAGTCGACCGGGTGTCACAACGACAGGGCACGAGGCAATCGAGCCTCCGGCTCCATCGCGGGCGTGGACCGTGTGGTAGCCGAGCGGCAAGTCTGAAGGGAGCTCAAAGCATGCCTCGCCGATGAGGACGCCGTCGACCTCGACCGGCGTCACATCGTGAGCGAGTTGCGGAAGGTCGCGGGTCCATCCTTCCTCGGTCTCAACGTCGACGGCCACTGAATCTCCGTGCGGGACATGCACCCAGAGTCGACCTAGCTCTCCCTGCCGCACGACAAATACTGGAGGGAGAGTACGCCGCCAGTTGCGCAGTCGATGGCGTTCCCATGCCTGCGCTCGGCCTTCTTCCGACAGTGCATCAACTCCGAGTACCGACAGCACCGCCAGCACCGTTTCCGCCGATACTTCGCGAAAGGTGCCTGCTTGGTCGTAGTACGACACTGCCACGCCATGCGCGCGAGCCAATTCGGCGAGTTCGCCATCGATGAAACTCATCGTCGAGTCACCACAACTCTGGCGTACGGTGGGCCCACGGTTCGGCCCGTTCGATCTGCGCTGCAAGGGAGATTAGCGTGGCTTCGTCGCCACTGCGACCAACCAGTTGCACCCCAATGGGCAGCCCGGAATCACTCCAGTGCAACGGCAATGACATCGCCGGTTGGCCTGTCGCGTTGTACGGAGCAGTGAAGGGCGTAAACCTCTTCTGCGCTTCGAAGTCTTCGAATGGATCATCGTCATTGCGCAATCCTCCGACCAGTGCCGGCGGTTGCGCGAGGGTCGGAGTGAGCACCGCATCAAGGTGCGAGGTGCTTGCCATGGCTGCTCGACTAATCAACCTCAACATGGACACAGCCGTCGCGATTTCGATTCCGGTGGTCGCCGCACCACGCGAGCGCAGCCACTGCGTGAGCGGTTGAAGACGTTGCTCGTCGACGGGAGCCACCGGAGTCAGCAAGGCCAGCGTCGACCAGAGGGACTCGAAGCTTCCAACGGCGTCGGGCGTGAAGGGCGGTGCGACATCCTCAACGTAATGTCCAAGTGCTTCAAGCAGTGCCGTGGCGTGCTCGTAGGCCGCGATGCAGTCGGGATCGATCACCGCGTCGGTCACCGGTGGAGTGATGTATCGACCAATGCGTAGCCGGCCGGGTTCACGTTCAGCGTGTGAGAGGAACGTCTCTCCGTTCGGAAGCGGCGCTGCGGCGTAGGGATCGCCAGCGAACGATCCGGCCATCGCATCAAGGAGCGCGGCCGCGTCACGCACCGTTCGGGCGATCGGTCCGGAATTGACCAGATCGCCCACAGGATCGCGCAAAGGTCCGTTGCTAATACGCCCGCGAGAGGGCTTGATTCCCACCAGGCCACACACGCTCGCGGGAATGCGGATTGAACCGCCGCCATCGGAACCGTGAGCGATGGGCGCGAGTCCGGCAGCCACAGCCGCCGCAGCCCCACCGCTTGATCCACCGGCTGAGCGGGTGAGATCCCATGGCGTACGCGCGGGAGGTGCCACCGCATTTTCGGTGTAGCAGGGAAGTCCAAATTCCGGGGTGTTCGTCTTGCCGGTGATTACCACGTTCGACTGCTTGAGTCGGATCACCACGTTGTCGTCTCCGAACGGGACGAGGTCGTAACTGACGGAGCCGAGGGTGCAGCGCACACCGGCCACGAAATTGAGGTCCTTCACTGGGACTACTACCCCGTGAAGCGCCGGCAATTCGCTGACATCGCGGGCGTCGAGCACGGCCTGCTCCGCTGCCCGTGCCTGCTCACGTGCCAACTCAGGCGTCTGGGTAATGAAGGCGCCGACCGTGTCGCTGAGCCGCTCAGACCGCGCGAGGTAATGCTCGGTGAGTTCAACTGGCGAGAGTTCTCGGCGCCGGATGGCATCAGCCTGTTCCACTGCCGTGAGGTCGTGCAGCGCAGCCATGCGCGCGACTCTAGCGCCTCCCCCTTCCTCCTGCTCCCCGTTCCCTGCGAGTCCATCAGGTAGTAGCCCCCAAAGTGGTGATAGCACCACTCACTGATGGACTCGCGCGGAGAGAGGGCGGGAGGAATGGTGTCCGTGTCGCCTCGGAGACACGCGTGCCCTTAGTGTCATTGCGTGGCTAAACCCCCGGAATCTCGCGCCCTTCGCTACCCCGACGCACCACGCGATGACGTCGTCGATCTTCTCCACGGTCACGCTGTCGCCGATCCCTACCGGTGGCTCGAAGACGCGCAATCCCCTCAGACCCTGAAGTGGGGCGCTGAGCAGGCGACGCTTCTCGCCGAACAGACCAGCACGTGGGGTGATCGCGACCAGTGGGTTCAGCGACTCGGTGAGTTGCTCTCGGCCGGTGGCGTCTCGGTACCAGTGTGGCGCGGACAGCGACAGTTCCTCATGCGACGCGAGGGCACTCAAGAGCACGCCGTGCTGCTCACCATCGATCCCGACGGAACCGAGCGAGTATTGCTCGACCCGATCGCGCTCGACCCTTCGGGGTTGTCAACCCTTGATTCTTGGCAGCCCAGCAAAGAGGGCAATCTGCTGGCCTACCAAGTATCCGAGGGTGGAACTGAGGAATCAGTACTGCGGGTCATGGATGTGGTTACCGGCAACGATGTCGATGGACCCATCGATCGCGCCCGCTACTCTCCGGTTGCGTGGCTGCCAGGTGAGCAGCGCTACTACTACGTGCGGCGCGTTGCCCCCAACCTTGTTCCCGAAGGTGAAGAACAATTCCATCGCCGTATCTACCTCCACACCGTTGGCGCCGATCCCCACACCGACATTGAAATCTTCGGCTCTGGACTGGTGGCCACCAACTACTACGGCGTCAGCGTCAGTCGCGATGGCCGGTGGCTGCAGGTGAGCGCGTCGGAAGGGACGGCCCCGCGCAACGACCTGTGGATTGCCGACCTCACGACCTCAGCACCCGAATCCCCCACCCTCACGCCAGTACAGGTCGGCGTTGACGCGCAGACATCCATGGACGTTGGGCTCGACGGTCGTCTCTACGTGATGACCGACCTTGATGCCTCACGCGCTCGACTGGCTATCGGCGATCCCACACACCCCGAACCCGAACACTGGACCGATCTCATCGCAGAAGATGACGTCGCCGTTCTTGAGGACTACGCCGTACTCGATGGCGCCGAACTTGAACGCCCGCTTCTACTCGTGTTGCATACCCGCCACGCCATTTCCGAACTTGCCGTGCACGATCTCGAAAGCGGTGCGCGACTCGACACCGTTGCACTGCCTGGGCTCGGAACCGTTGCAGGAGTTCGCGGCCGGCCAGAGGGTGGTTATGAAGGGTGGTTCGGCTACACCGACAACACCACGGTGTCGCGCATCCTCCGATATGACGGCCGTACGGGCGAAGTGACGCTGTGGGCGGATGCTCCCGGCACCGTTGATGTTCCGCAGGTCTACAGCCGTCAGGTTGAATACACGTCGGCCGACGGTACGACGGTGCGCATGCTCATCGTGTCGCCGACAACTGAACCCGACCGCCCACGGCCGACGATTCTGTACGGCTACGGGGGTTTCGGAGTTCCGCTGACGCCCGGTTACTCGGCGACGGTGCTCGCGTGGGTTGAGGCCGGCGGCGTTTACGTCGTGGCGAATCTCCGGGGGGGTTCTGAAGAAGGTGAACAGTGGCACCGCGACGGCATGCTCGCAACGAAGCAGAATGTCTACGACGATTTCATCGCTGCGGCTGAGCGACTGATCGCCGATGGCTGGTGCACGCCCGCGACGCTGTCGATCAATGGTGGCTCCAATGGCGGCCTCCTCGTCGGAGCGATGATGACTCAACGACCTGACCTCATCAACGCAGTGGTGTGCAGTGCCCCTCTTCTCGACATGGTGCGTTATGAGAAATTCGGTCTCGGTGCGACCTGGAACGTTGAGTACGGTTCGGCTGACGTTGCCGAGGAGTTCGCGTGGTTGTGGTCGTACTCTCCCTACCACCGCGTCGAATCCCCCACCGACTACCCGGCGACGCTGTTCACCGTCTTCGACGGCGATAGCCGAGTCGATCCTTTGCACGCGCGCAAAATGTGCGCGGCCCTGCAACACGCCACCAGCAGCGATCGTCCGATTCTCATACGTGCCGAAGGTGATGTGGGCCACGGAGCGCGTTCGCTGAGCCGCACCATTGGCCTGTCAGCCGACGTACTCGCCTTCACCGCCGCCTGGACCGGAATGCAATGAACTGGAACGACGTCTGGGCTTGGTTCGTGGGCGCGCCCCTGCGCATCGCCCTCATCCTTATCGGCGCGCTCTTGCTGCAAGGCCTGTCGAGAATCGTCATCCGCCGCGTCATCAACCGCTCAATTCGACGCAGTTCGAGCAAAATCAACCGACGCGAAACCGTTGGCGCGCAAGTGGATGCAGCCGCTGCCGAAGTACTGCTTCAAGAACGTCAAGTACAACGCGTCACCGCAGTTGGGTCGCTCCTGCGGTCCGTGGCAACAGTGGTGATCTGGGCGATTGCCATCACGATGATTCTCGAGACTCTCAATGTCGACATCGCACCGCTACTTGCTAGCGCAGGCATCGTTGGAATCGCCATTGGTTTCGGTGCACAGTCACTCGTCAAGGATTACTTCTCAGGCATTTCACTCATTCTCGAAGACCAGTTCGGCGTCGGTGATGTTGTTGAAATCAACGCTGTCGAAGGCACCGTCGAGGAAGTTGCCTTGCGCGTGACGCGCCTTCGCGACAAGGACGGCGTCGTCTGGTATCTGCGCAACGGCGAGATTTTACGCGTCGCCAACATGTCGCAAGGCTGGTCGATGGCAAGCGTCACCGTGTCGGTTCGTTCATCAGCCGACCTTGAGGATGTGGCACGCGTGATCAATGAGATGGGCGAAGCGTTGTTTGCCGATGAGCAGCGCAGCGCCATTCTCGTATCTGCGCCCAAGTACGAAGGCGTTGAACTGGTCAGCGGAGATGTCACCTTGATTCGCATCAAGGCACGCACCGAACCCGGTGAACGGTTGTCGGGCGGTCGAACCGTTCTTGAGGCGGCGAAAAGAGCTCTCGACGAAGCCGGTATCGCACTTCCCACGCTCGAGGAAATCCGCGACGCCGAGCTGTAATCTGCCGACCCGCGGGCAATGTCTCACTCGATGAACGCAGCGAAGACAGCCTCAAGAGGCCGAACCGGCCAATGTGGGCGACACTGAGGTTATGCGCGCACTGGTCACCGGAGCAACAGGGTACGTAGGCGGACGCCTTGTGCCAGAGCTACTTGCGGCGGGCTTCGACGTGCGCGTCCTTGCGCGCCATCCTGAACGCCTTCGCGACCGGCCATGGAACAGTGCGGTTCAAGTGTGCGAAGGAGATGCATTCCGTGCCGACGACGTTGCCCCAGCGCTCGACGGAATCGATGTCGCGTACTACCTCATGCACTCCATCGGACTCGGTGACGATTTCAGCGAGGCCGAACGACAGATGGCAACTGTGTTCGCTGACGCAGCTCGCGAGGCAGGCGTCGGGCGCATTGTCTACCTCGGCGGCATCTCACATGCCACCAAACTCTCCGAACACCTCAGTTCCCGAGCCGAGGTGGGAGAGATTCTGCTGGCAAGTGGAGTTCCCACTGCCGCACTCGGCGCTGCCACCATCATCGGAAGCGGCTCGCTGTCATTTGAGATGCTGCGCTACCTCACCGAACGACTTCCGGCGATGGTTACACCTCTGTGGGTGCGCACTCGCGTTCAACCCATCGCCATTCGCGATGTGCTGCGCTACTTGGTGGGGTGCGCGACGTTGCCCCCTGAGATCAACCGGTGGTTCGATATCGGCGGCCCCGATGTGTTGAGTTACCAGCAGATGATGCAGGGATACGCTGCGGCCGCTGGATTGCGACGACGCATCATTCTTCCCATCAACGTGCTGTCCCCCGCTCTGTCAAGTCGCTGGGTTGGTCTGGTGACACCAGTTCCTGCAGCCATTGCTCGCCCGCTCGTCGATTCGATGAAGAACGAAGTGGTGTGCCACGAGCACGACATCGCTCAGTACGTACCCGATCCGCCCGAAGGGCTTCTCGGCTACCAAGCCAGCGTTCGCCTTGCGCTGCAGCGCGTACGCGACGCTTCGGTCGCTACCCGATGGTCGTCCGCCTCGTACCCCGGAGCGCCGAGTGATCCGCTACCCACCGACCCTGAGTGGGCGGGTGGCTCGCTCTATACCGATGAGCGCGAGGTATTCACTGACGCCGATCCGGCTGACGTGTGGCGCATCATCGAGGGCATCGGCGGAGACAATGGCTGGTACTCCTTCCCACTCGCGTGGGAAGTGCGCGGCCTGATCGACATGGCCATCGGGGGTGTGGGGCTCCGACGCGGTCGACGCAATCCCACCGAACTCCTCGTCGGTGAAGCGGTCGACTTCTGGCGTGTCGAAGAACGTATTCCCGGTCAACTACTGCGCTTACGCGCCGAGATGCGCATGCCGGGCCTGGCCTGGCTCGAACTCGAAGTCACACCGCACGAAGGCGGATCGAAGTACAGGCAGCGAGCAATCTTCCATCCGCACGGTCTCGCGGGCCACTCGTACTGGTACTCGGTGCTGCCATTCCACGGCATCGTCTTCGGATCGATGGTGCGCAATATCACTGGTGCGGCTCAGCGCAAGGCCGTCACGTCGTCATAGGCTGGAACGGTGACCTCCACGGAACCCACTGTGTACGAGCAGGTCGGCGGCGAACCCTTTTTCATCAGTTTGACCGCCGCGTTCTACCGCGGTGTCGAAAGCGATCCGATCATGCGCGCTCTTTATCCGGAGGGCGACCTCACTCCCGCAGAATTGCGTCTCCGCCTATTCCTTGAGCAGTACTGGGGCGGGCCAACCACGTACCACGAAAAGCGTGGCCACCCGAAACTGCGTATGCGGCACGCCCCGTTTCCCATCAACGTCGACATGCGCAATCGTTGGCTGACGCACATGGCCCACGCACTTAGCGAGCAGCACCTTTCCCAAGAACTCGAAGACACCCTGTGGCGCTACTTCACAATGGCGGCGATCTCAATGGAAAACGTGCCCGAGGGTGATCCCGTAGAACGCGCCCTCATCCAGACGGTGAGCGACCAGGAGAAAACGTGACGGGTGAGTGGTGGCGTCACGCCGTCATCTACCAGATTTACCCCCGCTCGTTTTCCGATTCCAACGGCGATGGCATCGGCGATGTCGCTGGAATTCGTCAGCGTCTCGCGCACGTCGCCGAACTCGGGGTCGATGCGGTGTGGCTGTCGCCCTTCTACCGCTCTCCGATGCATGATGCCGGCTACGACGTCGCCGACTACCGCGCTATCGATCCGGTCTTCGGTTCCGTTGCCGATGTCGAGGCACTCGTCGCTGACGCTCACGGCATGGGACTGCGCGTCTTGATCGACATCGTCCCCAATCACACCTCGAACGAACACGTGTGGTTTCAGGAGGCGCTCGCCAGCGGAGTTCCGACGATGGCCCACGAGGCGCGCACGCAATTCACCAGCGGGCCGTGGAGCCGTTACCACCTCGTGCGTGGCGAGAAAAGCGGAACTGCGGCTCCCAATAACTGGAAGAGCAACTTCGGCGGACCTGCATGGACGCAACTCGATGCAACCGACGGCTCGCCTAGTGGCTGGTGGTACTTGCATCTCTTTGACCCCACACAACCCGACCTCAATTGGCAGAGCGCGGAAGTGCGTTCGGAGTTCGAGGACATCCTGCGGTTCTGGTTCGATCGCGGCGTCGACGGTTTCCGTATTGACGTCGCTCACGGATTGGTGAAGGAGCCGGGTTATCCCGACGACCACAGCGCAGCAGCAATCGCCGTCTCGGGCGACAACCCGCCAGCACCGCAGTATGACCAACCGGGCGTACACGACATCTACCGCGCGTGGCGGCGCGTTGCCGACGAGTACGACCCACCGCGGGTGTTCGTGGGCGAGGTATGGGTTCAGCCCGCGTCACGACTCACGCCGTACCTACGCCCCGATGAGTTGCACACGTCGTTCAACTTCGACCACGTGCGCGCTCCGTGGTGGGCTCCAGGGTTGCGCGAGGCCATTGAGGTGTCGCTTGCGTCGGCGGATGCCGTCGGTGCCCCCACCACGTGGGTACTTGAGAACCACGACGTCTGGCGTGCTCCCACTCGGTATGCCCCCATTGCCAGCGACCCCGATGGCAGCGGATTCACCAGTCTGCTCGACACATCGGGGGTGCACACCGCACCTCGCGATTTGATCACGGGACTTCGCCGCGCACGAGCGGCCATGCTCGTGATGTTGGCACTCCCCGGGTCCGCGTACCTGTATCAGGGGCAGGAACTCGGACTCTTCGAAGTGCTACACCTGCCCGACGAGGTGCGCCAAGACCCGGCCTTCCGACTCACCGGTGGTGCGGCGATCGGTCGCGATGGCTGCCGCGTTCCGTTGCCGTGGTCACGCGACGGTCAGACCTACGGATTCGGACCGGCCGACTCAGCTGCCTCATGGCTTCCGCAGCCTTCCGAATGGGCCGCGCTGTCGGTGCAAGCGCAATTGGGACACAGCGATTCGACACTGGAACTCACTCGGTCGGCATTGACACTCAGGCGAGCACAGTCGGCATTGGGTGAGGGTGAACTCGTCTGGGATGACCACGACCTCGGCCGCACGGTGCTGTCATTTGTGCGACCGGCACGTGAGGGTGGCGAGGCGGTGCGATGTGTCATCGCGATGGAAGGTTCGGCGGTCACACTTCCGGGGCAGTGGGGCACGGTGCTACTCGCCAGCGATGGACCTCTGGTAACTGACGCTGACGGTCACCTCATCCTTCCCGCCGACACCTCCGCCTGGCTCTCGATCCCCCCATCCCTGCCCACCCCCATCCCTGCCGTCTGAGTCCTCCCTCTTTCCGCATGGGGGGACACTCAGCACGCATAGAGGCAGTTTTTGGTACCCATGATGTGAGTCGACTCGACTCACATCAGCGTCGCGACACAGCCAAACTAAGAGTGGGTGGTAGCCCGCTCGTACGAATGAAGGTCATCCCGCCGGGAGCGGCGAAGCGCTTCCAGCCCTCACACGTCGAGGTTGCGATTTGTAGGCCGTCGTGCGGCATGAAGCCCAGCAATGACGCGGCATGAAGGCTCGCCAGTGGCAGCCCACCCCACCCGGGCCGCGACCACACATCTCGGGCGAGCGCCTCCAGTTCGGCAGTCGACGACTGGCCCGATTGTTCGGCTCTTACTCGGAATTCCTCAACCCCGGCGGCCACGATCGGGCGCACATCCCCGGCAATTCCCCGCTCGGCCGGAAGCCACGGGCCACGTGGTGGAAGCACGGCGAGCGCCGCCACCGCTCCGAGTTCATCGGGCACCGGGAACGAGCGGCTCACCCCCCAGCGACTCGGCGACACTTCGCCGAGGACATCCCGCAAGCGTCCGGCGCTCACGATCCGATCAAGCGGCTCACTCACCGCTGCGTCAAGAGGAACGGCAATGAACGACAAGCAGTCCAGGGGTGGAACGCCGTAGACGCCGAGGGATTGCCCGGCGACCTGAACGCGAACGCAGGTTCGTTCATCCCACAACATCAGCCGTCGCAGGTACGCCGCGAGATACGCGGCCTCGTCATGGCGAAGGCTCAAATGTGTCACCACGCCATTGTCGGGTGAGTTATGCACAGAGCGCCAATCGGAATTGCGGCCTTGGGGTAAGAAAACTGCCTCTATGCGTGCTGAGTGTCCCCCCATGCGGAAAGGGGGGAGGGGTCAGGCGGTAGCGGTAGCGGTAGCGGTGGCGGTGGCGGTGGCGGTGGGGATGAGGTGGGCCTCGAGTGAGGCGCGCCAGAGTTCGGGAATGGGTGTACTGCGGCCGGTCGTCGGATCGGTGCACACCATCGTCGCGCGACTGCGAATGGCGATCGTTGCGTCAGGGAGCGTCACCACGTGCACAATCGTGTACGACGATCGCCCAATGTGCTCGAGCCACGACTCGACCACAACGTGACCATGCGAATGCAGAATCGGCGCCGCGTAATCGACTTCATGCCGCGCGATCACTTGCCCCACGCCCTCGAACGTGACACCGGCCGAATCAGCGGTAATGGCGTACCCCAGCTCAGCGATGAGTGCGATGCGCGCTTCCTGCAAGAACTCCATGGCCCGCACATTGTTCACGTGCCCCATGAGATCGAGATCGGCCCAACGAATGGCGATCTCGTGTTGAACGGCCATTAACTGCGAGTGAGTTTGCGGTAGGTCGCACGATGAGGACGCGCCGCATCAGCACCCAGTCGGTCAATCTTGTTCTTCTCGTACGACTCAAAGTTGCCCTCGAACCAGAACCACTCCGAGTCGCCTTCGTAGGCAAGGATGTGCGTGGCAATGCGGTCGAGGAACCACCGGTCGTGGCTTGTGATCACGGCACAGCCGGGGAATTCCAGCAGCGCATTCTCCAGGCTTCCGAGTGTCTCAACGTCGAGGTCGTTGGTCGGTTCGTCGAGCAGCAAGAGGTTTCCACCCTGCTTCAAAGTCAACGCCAAGTTCAGACGGTTACGCTCACCACCGGACAACACTCCCGACGGCTTCTGTTGGTCGGGGCCCTTGAAACCGAAAGCACCTACATAGGCACGCGACGGCATTTCAACATTGCCCACCTTGATCCAGTCGAGACCGTCGCTGACGACCTCCCACACATTCTTCGCAGGATCGAGTCCGCCGCGACTCTGGTCGACGTAGGACAACTTCACGGTCTCGCCGATACGCAGGTTGCCGCTGTCGGGCAGCGCCGACTTGTCGTCAGTTGCACCTTCAGCTGCGGCAACGATCATGCGGAACAGTGTGGTCTTACCGACACCGTTCGGACCGATCACACCGACAATTCCGTTACGCGGCAATGTAAACGACAGGTTGTCGATCAGCAGGCGATCGCCAAAACCTTTGGTCAGACCCTCGGTTTCGACCACCAAACTACCCAGGCGGGGACCCGGAGGAATCTGGATTTCCTCGAAATCAAGCTTGCGAGTCTTCTCTGCTTCAGACGCCATCTCTTCGTATCGATCGAGGCGGGCACGACTCTTGGTCTGACGTGCCTTGGCGTTAGACCGCACCCACTCGAGTTCGTCGGTGAGGCGTCGGGCGAGCTTGGCGTCCTTCTGTCCTTCGACCTTCAGACGCCTGGACTTCTTTTCCAGATAAGTCGAGTAGTTGCCTTCGTAGGGGAAAGCGCGCCCGCGGTCGAGTTCAAGAATCCACTCGGCGACATTGTCGAGGAAGTACCGGTCGTGAGTGATAGCCACCACGGTTCCGGGGTACTTCTCGAGGTGCTGCTCGAGCCACTGCACACTCTCGGCGTCAAGGTGGTTCGTGGGCTCGTCCAGAAGAAGTAGATCGGGCTGCTGCAACAACAACTTGCACAGGGCCACGCGTCGGCGCTCGCCACCGGACAGCACGGTGACATCCGCCTCGCCAGGCGGGCAGCGCAGCGCATCCATCGCCTGCTCGAGTTGGCTGTCGAGATCCCATGCGTTCTTGTGGTCGATTTGTTCCTGCAGGTTGCCCATCTCGGCCAGCAGCGTGTCGAAGTCGGCGTCAGGATTGGCCATCTCGTCTGAGATTGCGTTGAAGCGATCGACCAACGCCCTCGTCACGGCCACGCCGTCTTGAACGTTGCCCAGCACAGTCTTGGTTTCATCGAGGTCGGGCTCCTGAGCGAGCATCCCGACGGAGTAGCCCTGACTGAGCAAAGCGTCACCGTTGGACAACTGCTCAGTGCCCGACATGATCTTGAGCAAACTCGACTTACCAGCACCGTTGGGGCCAACCACACCGATCTTGGCGCCGGGAAGGAACGACAGCGTCACGTCGTCAAGAACGACCTTTTCGCCGTGCGCTTTGCGTGCCTTACGAAGGACGTAAATGAACTCAGCCATGAGGGGAAGCCTAGTCGGCAGGGGGCCCAGGCTGCGGTCCCGGTCCGAGACGGACCCGCTGGGCCCACGCCACAGCGACAATGATCACGGTGGTCGCTGCCAGAGTGCCCCAGGTGACTATTTCCCCGAGCAACAGCACCGACCAGACGAGCGTCAATGGCGCCTGCAGTTGCTGCATCTGCGCGCCCCGGGCAACTCCCGCCTCCGCCAGTCCCCGGTACCACGCGAAGAATCCGAGGTACATCGACGACAGACCCAAGACAGCGAGGCCGAAAAGTGACTGCGCGGTCACGGTGTGCGAATCGCTCGTCGCAAGCCAGATAATGACGGAAAGGGGGATCGTCAGCGGTAACGCCAGTACAACAACCCACGAAATCACCTGCCAGCCGGGCATGATCCGAGTGAGTACAGCCCCTTCGACGTAGCACCACGAGGATGACAACACCGCAAGAACGATCAGTACGTCCGCGACAGCGTCACCGCCCGAAAGTCCGCCTCGTGAAAGAGCGAAGACGATGAGCGCCAGAGTGCCTAGACCAGCCGCGTACCAAAACTGGCGCGGCATGATCTCCTTGGTACGCAGCACCGCGAGAACGGCAGTGGTCAGTGGCATGATCGCAGCGATCACAGCGGTGTGCGCGGATGTGGTGCGCTGCAAGGCCAAGGCGATCAGTATTGGCCAGCCAAATACCGCTCCTGCCATGGTGTAGAGCAGCGGGCGATACAGCGAGCGGTGCGGCCACGGCACCCGCTTCACCAGAAGAACAACCAGCGCTACCAGACCGGCGATCACAGCCCGAGCCGTTGCCGTGAAAAAGGGCGAGAAGCCTTCCAAAGCCCAGACAGTCATCGGCAATGAGAAGGAGAAGAGCACTACTCCGAGAAACGCCCACCCTAGGCCACCACGATGCGGCGAGGGGGCTGCACCAGGAGTGCTCACACAGTGACTATAGGCAGGATTGACTCACCACGACTTGAGTAACGTTCGTCGAATCCGCATCACTGCGAAGTGTCACGCGCCTCATACAGCCGGCCGAGTACCGCCGCGGTTACCACCCGCGGGGTGTCCGACGTGCGCGGCCGCCACGCGCATGGCGATGCGATGACCGTCGGGGCTGCGGGTCACGGCGGCCAGGAAGTCATCGCGGTCGACAACAAGCAGTCGCGTAGGTTCCATCACCGTGACCGTGGCCGAACGCGGCATATCAAGCAGCAATCCGACCTCACCGAATCCGGCACCGGGCTTCAACGTGCCTCGAAGGCTCCCATCGACCGAGAGTTGCAGCGAACCCGATTCGACGATGTAGTACGAATCTCCCTCAGTTCCCTGCTCGATGACCACTCCCCCAGGTTCCCACTCTTCCCAGTCCGCCGTGTTCGACAAGCGATCGAGGGCGGCCGGGCGCATGGGCTTGAGGAATGAGATTCCACGGAAGAGCGCGAGCACATCGGTACGGAACAACGCGCGGTCGTCGAGCGCACGCAGCAACGGCCATGCCGCGAGCGCAAGAATCGCCAACCCCAGGCCCAGCGGGACGTACGCACCGGCCGGACCGAACCAACCGATCAAGTACGGGACGCCAATGGTGCCGATGGCATAGCCCAACAGCATCACTGCTTCCCAGACCGCGAACACTCGCGCCAGCACCGCATCATCGGTCGCTCGTTGCATGAGCGTTTCCGACGCGAGACCGGCGAAGCGTTCACCGAGTCCAAAAACGGCGACCAGCGCGAACGCAGGAATCAGTGCATGAACCCCGGAAACAGCGATCAACGGCAGCGATCCGATGACCAAACCCCACACCAAGGGCGGTGCCAGTCGGCGACGGAATGCCAGGCTCGCCCCAAGCAGCGCGCCGGCAAGCGACCCGAGGCCGACACCTCCCACGAAGAACCCTTGCGCGGCTTCATCACCACCAAGGACCTCGGCGACGTAATCGACCCCGAGAATCTCGAGAGCACCGGTCACGATGTAGACGGCGCCACTTAACGCCAGCAATGCCAACACCGACACGTCGGAGCCCACATGACGTATCCCAGCAAATGCCTCGCGCAGCGGGCCTTCGCTCTCTTCGGCGGAAACTGGCAGATGCAGGCGGACGCACAAGGCCGTCGAAATCAACATCGCCACCGCAGCAGCAACCGCGAGCGCCCAGGACCCAAACGTAGCGGCCGCGAGCCCGGCCAAGGTCGGTCCGGCAAACGCGCCGATTCCCCCTGCGAACGCCGTGGCACTGTTGGCCCACACCAACGCCTGAGGGGTTGAGCTCAATTGCGGAAGCGACGCGTAGTGAATCGGACGCGCCACCGAGATGGTCACCGTTACGGCACCGGCACACACCACAATCGCAGCCAAGGACGCATCGCTGTAGAGCAGGAAAGCCAATGCCGCCACGATGAGTGCCGTCACGAAGTACGCGCCCGCCAGAGCCGTGCCGCGCGGGAAGCGATCGCCCACTGATCCGAGAAGGGGTGCCAAGATGGCGGCCGGCAGCAGCGACAGCCCTGTGGCCAATCCGGCTGCCGACGCCCCGCCACGCTCGTACGCGAACAGCAAGACCGTGACCCAAACGCCCACTTCCACCGTTGCCATCAGCGCAGAGGCAACAACAACCCGATAGACCCTCCAATCAGAGCGTTCGGAGGGGCTGGTGTTCACAATAATTCAGGCTAGCCGCCAACACGACATGGCTGCACACGGCCTCAGGCAGCAACCTCCACATTCACCGACGGCGCACCCTCCGGCGCTGCCACCTCGGGCGCAGGCTCGCGACGCGTACGCTCGAACGCCGACGTACCGCGGCCAAGGTCGTGGCCGACCGAAGAGGCTTCAACCTCGACGCTGATGGCCGCCCGCCCCTGCGAGTCGACGTACTCACGCACGCGCAAACGGCCGACGACCACCACCGGATCACCCTTGTGAATCGACGCGAGCACGTGATCGGCCAACGCCCGCCAACAACTCACACTCAGAAACGAAGTATCGAGATCTTCCCAGCGATTGGACTCACGGTTGAAGCGACGAGTTGTGGCGGCCATGCGGAAACTTGCCACGTGGTGTCCGGTTTTCGTGACGGCACTGCGCACGTCACTCACCGCGTTTCCGACAACAGTGCAGTGAATCTCGTTCATGAACTCCCCCATTTCAGCAATGATGTGAGCGGCCATCATGCCGAGTCCGAGAAGCCGCCCACTGTCAGCAAGGCCAACCTGTGGATACACCTACGCGGGGCAGATACCTGTGCGTAACTTCTTCCACGTCGGTGCATCCACCGCGCCGGTCACCTTCGCACCCGACCGCATTTGAAAAGCCTTGAGTTGCGCCTGCGTGACGTCACCAAACTGCCCATCAACGGAAATCTTCACCGGGTCGCCTTGGTTCAACGCATACTGGGCCAGCAACACGGGAGGCACGTCGTAGGTCGCGGTCGTTACGTCAGGAAGCGCGACCATGGAACACAACACCGAGTAGGCCGCTGCACCGAACTGCTCCGACTCAGGGTCGAAGTCAACGAGTGAAGCGAGTACGGGGATCCCTGTGGCACCACCCCCGCAGACTGACTGTTCGAGTAGTTGCCAGGTTTCCGGTCCGACACGCGAATCAAGTTTGATCCCGTTGGAATTCTGAAGCTCGCGAACCGCGGCTTGAGTCTGCGCCGTGAACCAACCATCTATTTCGCCGGCGTTATACCCGGCTGCTGTCAAAGCCCACTGCACGCGCGCAATGCCCAACGTGCGAGCAGGTCCGGGTGCCACGACCGCCTTCTTGACTGTGTAACAGAGGAAGGCGCGCGACTGAATCGCAAACTCCGGCGAGGCGGTATTGATGTTGGCCAACGGGTCATTCGCTGAGGGACTCGGCGTGGCTGGACGTGCGGTGATGCTCGGTGTCGGGGTGCTCGACTTCGAAGGTTGCGGCTGCGGTGGTGGGGTGTAGTCGCCCGCGACGAAGAAGAACCCGGCGAAGAGTCCCCCGGCAAACAGCAACCCAGCGAGCACAGCAAGCCACAGCAGCACTGTTGTCGCCGCGCTGCGCCCACTTAGCGGTCCCTCGCCCACGGAATGAAGGCTATGCCCCGGGGCCAGTACGGTGAGCGTGTGACTCGCCACATTCATCGCGCGTGGTGGGTTGCCCTTGTCACTTTCCTCGTCTTACTTGCATCCGCCGCGTTCCGATCAACCTTCGGCGTAATGCTCGTTCCCATCGAAGACGAACTCGGATGGAGTCGCGCAGCAACGAGTTTGGCCGTCTCGGTCAACCTTGTCTTCTACGGGCTCACAGCTCCCTTCGCTGCGAGTTTGATGGAACGCTTCGGAGTACGACGCATCGCCGTGCTCGCCCTCACCTTCATCGCGCTCGGAACCGGACTCACGACGGTGATGACGGCGCAGTGGCAGCTGGTGATCTTGTGGGGTGTGTTTGTCGGCCTCGGAGTTGGATCAACCGCACTGGTGTTCGGTGCGCTCATGGCCAACAGGTGGTTCGTCGCGCATCGCGGCCTCGTACTAGGAATCTTCGGCGCTGCGTTCTCGATGGGACAACTGGTCTTCCTGCCCGCCATTGCACACCTCGTCGACGCCCGCGGCTGGCGCAGTGCCTCACTCGTGATTGCTGGAATGTGCCTGCTGCTCATTCCTCTGGCCATCGCCGTACTGCGCGACCGGCCTTCCGACGTCGGGCTACGCCCGTATGGCGCAACCGGCGAACCGACTGCCGAAGAACTTGCCGGTCGCACGACCGGCTCGGGATGGACCGCTGCCGCGGCGGCGATCCGAGTACTGATGCATGCCTCGCGCACGTTGCCCTTCTGGCTTCTCGCCGGCACCTTCTTCGTCTGCGGTTGGACTACGAACGGAATCATCAGCACCCACTTCGTTCCAGCAATGCACGATCACGGCATGGGTGCGACCACCGCAGCATCACTACTAGCGATCGTGGGCCTGTGCGACATCATCGGAACGATCGGCTCGGGTTGGCTGACCGACCGCATCGATCCACGCATTCTGCTCGCCGTCTATTACGTACTGCGAGGGATCGCGCTACTCCTGACACCTCTCGTTCTCGGCCCCGATATCGAGCCGCCGCTCGTACTCGTACTCATCCTGTTCGGCCTCGACTGGGTCGCCACAGTGCCACCGACCGCGGTGCTGTGTCGTCGCATCTACGGCACGGCGAGCGGAACGGTGGTGTTCGGCTGGGTCTTCGCCGCGCACATGATCGGCGCCGCGGTCGCGGCAACCGCGTCAGGCTGGATTCGCTCGGCGCAGGGCAACTACTCGAGTGCATGGTGGCTTGCAGGAGCCCTCGCGGTGGCCGCCGGATTCGCCGCTCTCGCCATTCCCCGGGTCACCATCCCCGATCCCCTCCTTGTACCTGATCGGACTAACGCATGAATCTGCTCGTACGCAATGCCCGCATCTGGACCGGCGACGTCGAACATCCCGAGGCCACGGACGTATTGATCGAGGACGGGCGAATCACTGCGATCGGAGGCTCTGAAGTCGCGGCGACCGCTCCGGCAGGCACTCCCGAACTTGATGCCGCGGGCCGGCGCGTCACCCCAGGATTCATCGACAGCCACAATCACCTGCGGCTGGGCTCAGGTGAAGGCGCGGTGCAACTCGCGGGCGCCAAGTCGATCGATGAAATCCGTGCGCGCATTGCCGCATGGCTCGATGAGAATCACGATGCCACGTGGGTGCACGGTGAAGGCTTTGACTACGCCGCCATTCCCGAAGGTCGCCATCCTCGCGCTGACGACCTCGACGGTGCCACGCGCGGATTGCCCACAATGCTGCTCGACTACAGCGTGCACGCCGCCTGGTTCAACCGCGAGGCACTCGCCGCTCTCGGCGCCGATGCGCAATCACCCACGGCGCCCTTCGGCACTTACGAAGTCGACGACGCCACAGGTCAACTCACCGGGTATCTCGCCAACTTCGCAACCGCCGGAATCTCGCGCGCCGGTCAGGCGGCACTCGAGCGCGTCGTGCCCGCGTATAGCCGCGACGCGCAGTACGCGCGTGTGCGTTCGGCGTTAGCGATGGCGGCACGCTATGGGCTCACCACCGTGGTCGAACCACAGAACTCTGTCGACGACATCGAACTGTTTGAACGAGCACGGGCCGAGGGCGTACTGCACTCGCGCGTCGTGGCCGCTCTCTTCCATCCCTCAGGAACTTCCGAGTCCGAGATTGATGAACTCGAACACGTGATTGCCTCACGCAGTAGCGACCGCATCACTCTCGGCCCCATCAAGCTCTACATAGACGACATCGTCGAACCCCACACCGCCGCAATGATCGAGCCCTATGCGAACCGCCCCGACACCAGCGGCCGCACCTACTACGAGCCCCGCGAATTCGGCGAGGTGATCGCGCGACTCGACGCCCGCGGATTGCAGTGTTTTGTTCACGCAACTGGCGACCGCGGCATCCGTGTGGCTCTCGATGCGTTTGAATACGCCCGTCAGGTGAATGGTCCTCGCGACAGCCGCCACCAGATCGTGCACGTCGAGTGCCTCGACGCGGCAGACATTCCTCGCTTCGCTGAACTTGGCGTGGTGGCATGCATGCAGCCGCGCCACTGCGCGCCCGAGATCGTCGAAGAATGGCGCGACAACGTTGGCGACACGCGCTGGCGCTACGCCTGGCCCATGAGCAGTCTCGCCGAATCGGGCGCCACTCTGGCGTTTTCCAGCGACTGGAACGTAGCCGAAATGAATCCCATGATCGGTATCTATACAGCGGTGACGCGAGCCTCCCTTGACGGTACGCAGTCGTGGATCCCACAGGAGTGCATCAGTGTCGAGCAAGCCCTGCGCGCATATACAGCGGGCAGTGCGTTCGCCAATTTCGTTGACACCGATCGAGGGGTGCTCGCTGTCGGGATGCTCGGGGACTTAGTCGTGTTGTCCGATGACATTCTCGCGGCCGAACCGGAAGCAATACGCGACACGAGAGTCGACCTCACCGTCGTTGGCGGTCAGGTCGTGTGGGACACACGGTAGTTCTCAGCAGGTGAACCTCGAGGCTCTGACAGAATCGGTGCGTACCGTCTCGCCGGTGCCATGCGCCCGTAGCTCAACGGATAGAGCTACTGGTTTCTACCCAGTCGGTTGGGGGTTCGAGTCCCTCCGGGCGCACTTTTCACGAGGGGAATCAGCACGTGTTCCCCCATACACTCACGTGGCAGTCGTGCGGCGTCCGCGATGACGGGGCGCCGCCATTCGTTCTCCTCGAAACCGGACGTCGTCCACACCACTACTCGACGACATACGCCAGCGGGCAATCGGATGAACGCTCCCTCCAGCGAGCCGTTCAACACGAGACAATCGGAGGGTGTGAGCCGCAGGCAAGCGATCGGCTCCTGATGTGTATCTCCCGCCATTGCAAGACCTATTAGGCACCGTGTCATTGGTTGCTGCGGATGCAACTATCGCGGTGAGCACCCTCATCATTGGTTGGGCAGTGGCGCGTCTCACCCGACCACGCAGCCGCGTGCGATCGAGTGGCACGCCTGTGATGCCAGACCGCGTCGACACCATGAGTACGCCCGCGGCGAGTTAACTCACGCGGATGAGGAAACCACACAACATCGCGTTCGTTTGCCGCCTTGGCCAAGTTTTTCGCGCCTGATCGCGGACTGATCGACCAGCCGGGTGCTGATGTCGCCGCTTACCCGCCGATTGCGAACACCTTGCGCTACCTTGAGCGAGAGTCCGCATCTCGTCGATGAACGGAGAGGACACGATGTCTACACGAGTGTTCAGTTTCTACCGCCTCAATGAGGGAGTAGACATCGATGAGTTCATGGCCTGGTCGCGTCGAGTTGATCAGCCCACCTGCCAACGCATGAAGGCCTGCCTGTCATTCGAGGTGTTCCTCGTTCGAGGCGAGAAGCGCGGCCAAGACTTCTACGACGTGGTTGAGGACATCGAGGTTGAGAGCTGGCAGGCGTGGCAGGACACTCTCACCTCACCCGAGTTCGAGCAGGTCTCGATCGACTGGCCCAAGTACGGCGACGAGTCTTCTCTCCTCATTGTCCACTGCGACAAGATCTAACTCCTTCCACTTCCGTAACCCGGCCCCCGGAGGCTTTCATGGGACTGAAGATTCACCACATCAACACCGGCCAGCTGCAGAACTCCCTCCCGACCTCGCTACTCAACAGTGCGGCGAGCCCTGACCTGCCCTACGAAGAGCGCCTCCCGTACGGGTGGCGTACGGATATCGTCCGTGAGACAGGGGAGATTCAAGACGGGGTGATGATTCCGGTACCGGTGTGGCTGCTCGAGGGCACGGACAAGGTGACCATCATCGACACGGGACTGGGTGACGCCGATGAGGTATCGGCGATGCAAAAGCGATACGGCGTCAACGTGCTGACCACGAAGACCGAAGAGGAAGACCTGAAAGTGGGGCTTGCCCGTCATGGCCTCAAGCCTGAGGACATCGAGGTTGTCGTCCTCACGCACTTGCACTTCGATCACGTAGGCAACAACGAGATGTTCCCGAACGCGAAGTTCGTCGTGCAGAAGGATGAGCTCCCACAGGGTCTGACGCCGCCGAGCTTCTGCATGTACTACTACCCCGAGTACGCCTACAAGATTAAGGACGTCCAAGACCGGCTGACCATCATCGACGGCGACTACGAACTCGACGATCGCGTTAAGCTGGTGAAGATCGGTGGACACACCCCCGGGTGCCAGGTGGTGATGGTCGAGACCGGCGAGGGCACGGTGTGTCTCACCAGCGACATCATGTACAACTACAGGAACCTCGAACTCAACTGGCCGACCGGATCTTGGTGGAATATCCAGGAACTGATGGCCGGCTACGACCGAATCAGGCGAGAAGCAGACATCATCATTCCCGAGCACGACTGGAAGTTCCTGTCTCTCTATCCCAGCGGCACCGTCGGCTGACGCGTTTGCAGAATGAGGCGTTCGCGCTGGGCGAGTGCGGGCGCACTTTTCGCGAGGGGAATCTGCGGTCGGGAGTCACCAGGAGGTACATCTCGTCTGACGCCTCCCACAGCGCCCGATACGTTCACCTCATTAGCACTCAACGCCGACCGAGAGAGACCCGATGACCGCCACACCGCCCGAGACAGGCATGGGACCCGAGACTCCCGTCACGTCCACCCGATCGGCCAAACGCACTCGTCGAATGATTGTCGTCGGCGCCCTGGCTCTCGTACTCGTCGCCGGCGCAGTGCTCGTCGGAGTCAGAACCGCCGGTACACGGTCAGGTGCATTGTCGTCGGCGGCGGTGAACGTCAACACGGGCCTGCACTGCAGCAGAGATTACAACGCCGAGTACTCCGGTGACACCAGCAATCCGGACGTGTGGCTGATCTGGAACATACCTGCCGGCAGCCCTGGCAGCACCGTGTACAGGGCCTACCAGCGAACCGGTACAAAGCCCGCCTTCACTTACAGCGCGGAGTTGACCTCGACTGTGCAGTCGCAGGCGGCCCACTGGGCTAGTGGTGGAGGTATCGCCTTCGCCTTCGATACACCCAACACGAGTGCGCAGACGTTCGTCATCACGTGGGGCAGGACTACCTCGACAGGCGAAGACACGATGTTCAGCGAGGTACTGTGTGCCGCAGCCTGAGCCACAGGGCTGAGCCGCCATCGGAAAAGGGTGAAGGGCAATGACCACTGCTTCCAGCGAAGGCCGCAGCGAGCCCCCGCTTGTCATTTTGTTCAATGGCCCCAGTTCGTCGGGTAAGTCGAGGCTATGCCGTGGCTTGCTCGATCGACTGACAGATCTGGCCGACGGCGATCCCCACGCCGCTTTCGCAAGCGTGGCCTTCGACGACATTGTGGGCCTCATCCCCCACAAGTTGTATCCCATCAACTTCGTGAAACTGCAGGGTGAAGACCTGAGCAGCCTGATATCCCGCGTGCCTTTCGATGGTCGCGCAGCCTGGGAATACGTCGACGAAAGTCACGCCGAGGGCAAGCACGGTGGCAGCCCCCGCGTGCGTCTGGCGTTGAACCCGCACGGCCAACGTCTGCTGAAGGGCGTGCACCGCAGTTGGGGCGCGCATCTGCAACTTGGCACACCCTTGATCATCGACCACTTCCTTCAGGATGCGGAATGGTACGACGACGTCATGGAAGTTATTCAGGAAAGCGGCGCCCGCATGTTCAGCGTGGGGGTTTTCTGCTCCCTCGCCGAACTTGAGCGCCGAGAGTTCCACCGCGGCGACGGTAAAGTCGAAGAACGGCCGCTCGGACTTGCGCGAAGGAGCGACGAACTGTGCCACGCCCATCCACTGGTCTATGACATGACCGTGCGCACCGACGAGGAGAGCACCGAGCAAGCGGTTGACCGCATCATCGCGGCGTTACCTGCCTGAAATCACCTCAAAACCTGCCTTTGCGCCGACATCGACAGATACGATGCGGCAATCCGGTCGGTGGGGTTCGGGTCCCTCCGGGCGCACGTCACTACCTCTGAACAGAAGGGCAGGCCATGTCACTACGCGACCGCATCGATCCCGAATCCCGCGAGCCCCTTGACGCACTCTTGCAGGCGATTCCGGGCGGTTTTAACGCCATCAGCGACATCGCCATTCGCCGCCAGACTGTCACCGGAATAGTCGCGGCAATGGCAGCTGACATTCCGCCCAACCCCAATGTCACGAAGACCGACCATGTCGCTCCGGGCCCCGAAGGCTCACCTGATGTGCCGGTACGCGTCTACCGACCGACCGCTGCCAGCGGAAATCTCTCAGGCCTGTTCGTCATTCACGGCGGCGGCATGGTTCTCGGCAACATTGACGGCGAGGATCAGACCGCCATCATGTTGGCCGAAACGCTCGGCATCGTCGTGGTGTCGACCGACTATCGCAAGGCGCCCGAGAACCCGCATCCTGCGCAGGTCAACGATTGCTACGCCGCGCTGCTCTGGACTGCGGCGCATGCTGACGAACTCGGCATCGACGCCACCAAACTCGCCATCTTTGGCGGAAGTGCGGGCGGCAACTTGTGCATCGCCACGGCTATGACGGCGCGTGACAAGGGTGGGCCAGCGCTGTGCCTCATGATGGCCCCTTACCCAATGATCGACGATACGAACACCACACCGTCGAGTCAGGAAATCACCGATATCGGATTCTGGGACCGCTCGGCCAACCTCGAAGCGTGGTCGTGGTTCCTTGGCGGTCAGCCTGCCGACCAGTACGCCGCGCCAGCGCGGGCCACCGACTTGTCGGGTCTACCGCCAGCATTCGTTGACGTCGGAACGCTCGACGTCTTCCGCGACGAAGACATCACCTTTGTTCAGCGATTGATTCAAGCCGGAGTTCCCACCGAGTTTCACGTCTATCCCGGCGCCTACCACGCCTCCGAAGTGTTAGCCCCTACTGCCGCACTCTCGCAGCGCATCTGGGCAACCCGCATTGCCGCTTTGCAACGCGCCCTGGCCTAGGACGAACACTGACCGGCCGAGCACGCGCGCACGAGTGGCGTTCCACTAGCGTTGTCCCATGACTTCAACCCACGATGCACTATTCACCAAGGCCGAGAACGAACTCCTCACCCAAACCACGGCGGCGGCGCTCGCTCCGCTGGGGCACACCGAACTTGCCAAGCTCGAGAATCTCGTGCGCAAGCACTCCGACAAGTACCGCGACTTGTACCGCCGTCAGGGCAGCGCAACCGTGGCCAAGACGCACTCGCGTGCGCGCACCGCCACCGCCAACGCCTCGACAGCCCAGAAGGCCGAATTGTTCAGCGCCGCACTCTCGCGCGTGACCCAGCAGTTGGCCAAGCGCGACCGCGAAGAAGCAGCCGACCTGCGCAACGAACGCATCGCGGCTGCTCGTGCCGCGAAGAGCGGGGGTCCGTCGAAGGTTGGCTCAGCAACCGGCGGCAAGGCGAAGGGCGCCAGCACTTCGCGCGCCAAGAGCACCGGTCCTTCCGGCAAAGCCGCAGCCACCCGTTCGGCCAACGCACGCTCGCAGGCTAAGCGCGACGGAAAGTGACGGCGTCGGCCGAAGCGGCATGACTCGCCCCACGCTCGACAACTGGCTCACAGCAGAACATCTGCACTGGTCGCTGCGGCATGTTCGCGAGATGCTGCCCACGGCACGGATTCGCCGCGGGCAGCAGACAGTTGAGTTGATTGCGGCACACGACTCCTCACTCCTTCAACTGGAATTCCGCGGCACCCACCACTCGTTCGTGCTCGAATCGTGGCTCGAGTCAACGAACGTCGACTCGTTGACGGTGCTGCGCGGCAATAGTTCACTGCTGGAATGGCGCGCTCCTGACGTGCGTGACGACGACGTCCACCTCCTCTTTAGCGTCACCAAGTCGGTGACATCGTTACTCGTCGGGGTGTTAGTGGGCCGGGGACTGATCGAGATCGATGCGCCGGTGACGCACTACGTTCCAGAAGTCATCGGAAGTGGCTTCGACGGTGCTACCGTCCGCAATCTGCTTGACATGACGACGGCGTTCGCATTTGTCGAGGACTACAACCCTGGCGAAGATTTGCGCGCCTACCGCAACGCCGCCGGTTGGTACCCCTCAGAACCGCAATCGCCAAACCTTCACGAGTTCATTGCCACGCGCGAGGCAGACGGCGCACACGGTCAGCGATTCCGCTACCAATCACCCGCAACTGACTTGGTGGGTTGGATCTGCGAATCGGTGACGAATCAAGCATTCGCAACGGCATTGTCAGAGAACGTGTGGGCACCGATGGGCGCGGAAGCCGATGCCGACATCGCCGTTGATCGTCAAGGAACACCGCGCAACGCAGGTGGCATGAGCACAACACCACGCGACCTTGCACGCCTCGGTCTCCTTGTCGCCGATGGCGGGCGCGGAATCATTCCGATCGACTACATCAATGACCTCACCCGCAATGGCAGCACCCAGCAGTGGGCCGACGGCGACTTTGCTCCTTGGCTGCCCGGCGGCGCCTACCGATCATGTTGGTATCAGCCGCGCGTCGATCCCGATGTTGTCATGGGCGTCGGAATCCATGGACAAATGTTGTACGTCGATCGAGCCCGTCGCGTCGTGGTAGCGAAACAGTCGTCGTGGACATTCGCCGACGACACCGACGCACACAACGATTCGTACCTGGCGTGCCAGGCGATCGCGCGTGCTGTGGGCTGACGTCTGTCCTACGCATTGGTGACATCCGTACGGATTTAGCATCGGCCTTCAACTCCACGCATGCTTTTGAATGGCGGGACGCACACATTCACACCCGCACCCGCACCCGCACAGAAGGAGCATCATCGTGGACTGGAGTATCGGCAACATCCTGTGGATCATCATCGGCGGCGCCATCGTTGGCATCGTTGCCCGACTTATTCTTCCCGGTCGCCAGAACATCCCCTTCTGGTCCGTGATCGTCGCCGGTATCGTCGGCATGCTCGTCGGTGACTGGTTGTCGAAGTTGCTGGGCGTGTACGAGACCGGTGGCTACGACTGGATCCGTCACGGGTTGCAGGTTGTCGTCGGAATCGTCGCTGTTGCGCTGACCGCCAAGATCTTTAGCGGTCGCAACGCACAGAGCACCCTCTAGTTAGGGAATCAATCCCTCGCGCTGCGCCATGCGGTAGAGCTCGGTCTTACTGGGCAATGGCGCACCTGCCTTGTCGTACTTGGCACGTAGTCGACGGATGTACTCGCGCGCCGTTGATTCACTCACGCCCATGTGTCTGGCAACAGAACGCATTTTCAGGCCTGAGGCGTACAACACCATCGCGCGTCGCTCCTGGTCGGACAGTTCGACCAGGGACGACGTGTCGGCGAGCATGGCCGCGGCCGCCTCGGCAGACGTGTACTTCTCCCCTCGCAGAGCGGACTCGACCGCACTCACAAGCTCGGCGGGCTCTGCACTCTTGGAAACAAATCCGGTCACGCCTGCTGTGAAGGCCGACCGGATTGTTGTGCTGTCGCCCAGCGCGCTCACGATCAGAATCGGAACGCCAGTGTCAGACAACATGGCGATGTTGAGCAATGGCGAGCGATTGTCGTTGAGATCCAGATCGAGAATGATGCAGTCAGCGCCTGTCTGCTCGATCGCCACTACCGCTTCGTCAATATCAGCACCGCTGTAGACAGGCGTCATGTCACCAAAATGGAGGACAAGACGAGAGGTGAGGGCTTCCCGGACCAGTGGATGGTCCTCGAGGATAACGAAACGTGGTTGAGTGTCCACGGCACCTCCGGGTTCGCCATCACTGTAGCCCAGAAACGTAGGCGCGGAAGGCGACATGATTATTGACACCGCCGGTCCTCAGATTCGCGCGCTCTTCACCACGCGCCGCTGGCTGGTTGTCATGCTCACCGGACTTCTCGTGGCTGTCGCAGTGGTGGCCGGTGCCCGACACTGGTCGCAGCTCAACACTGTCGAACACGTCGGCATTCTGCTCGCTGCGAGCCTCGCCGTCACTGGCGCAACAACGAGTCGCAATCCACGCAGATTGTGGCTGTGCGATGCCAGCGTCCTCGTGCTTGCTCTCACGGCGCTCGCAGCACCAGACGGCTCACCGCGGTGGATTCCGATGCCCAACGTCGCGTCGTACACGGCATTCATGGCGATCGTTCTGACCTCACGCCGGACGGGATTTGTGATCGCCTGGGCCGGTGCGGCATTCGTCGCGCTGATCTGGTGGCGCCACCCCACCAACATCATCGCCAGTGCACTCGAACTGTGGGGTGGATGGATTGTCGTCGTCCAGATCCTTGTCACTGCGCTCGCCGCGTGGTGGGCGTGGAACACCGTTCTAGACGAGGCGCTCGCTTCAGACCACGACTCCGAACAGCGCGAACTCAGTGCAGTCCACTCAATAGCCGAACAAGAGCGAGCCCGACTGTGGCGCTCGACAGCGGCCCAATTGCACGAGTCCCTTCTCAACTCAATTCGATATGTGCTGGCTACCCCTGCTCCCGACCGCGAACGACTCGCTGGGTATGTAGGCACCACCTCACACGCCCCCGACGCGCCCATTGTGCTCTCCCTCGACCGACTACTCGCCGATGTCCTCGACGATCCCATCGCTGCGGAGATCGTTCAGGTTCCCTCGGCCAGACCGGAAGCCGAACTCGAACCGGAAGTCTTTGACGCCCTGCGTGCGGCGCTCATCGAAGTCGCCCACAACTCCGCTCGACACGGAGGCGCCTCGCAACTACACGTTGATTTCGAAACCGATCCCTCAGGTCTGCTCACCGTTCATGCCAACGACAACGGAACTGGCATGTCCGGGCGATCGCGACCGGGCATCGGCACTGAGGTGGTGCTCTCGCGGAGCGTGACGGCGGTGGGTGGAACAGTTCAGGTAACGAACGGGCGTGACGGCGGCACCGACGTGACCCTCACAATGCCCGCCGACGGTGTCTCACCTCAACGGTGGCTACGCACACGCACCTACCCACCCTTTGATAAGGGCCGACTTCTCGTCTCGGCAAGTTTGGCAGGGGCCTGTTTGGTCGGCATCGTCTTCTTCCTGATCCTCTGGCCCGTGCTGGAACTCGACCGCACCGGCGGCTCGCACTTTTGGCTTACCGTCATTTTCGGAATCGCCGGTTGCACGATTCCGGCACTCGTGGTTCTTCGTCGCAGACAGTTGACGTTGCTCGTCGGCCTTGGGCTCATCATGGTTCCCGCACTTGTTCCGTGGTTTCTGCGAACGGCGGACTACGGGTGCGCTCAGTCAGCGAGCGTCGCCTCGGTTATCAACATCGCTGGCTTCGCCGTCGTGGCCATTGCTGCGTGGGCAGGATTACTTCCTGGCGCTGCTGGCGTCATCACGTGGGCAACCGGAACTCTCGTCGTGTTCGGCAATACCCCAGTCGCCTGCAACCAGGGCGTTCAGTTGGCACTGTCGAACTCCTTGTTGGTGATACCGCTCGCACTGACCGTGACCTACGTCGGCGTGCGCACCGATCAGCGTGCCGAAAATCGAGTGAACACTGCACGCAGACGCGAAATCATCGAACAAAGCCGGTCTGCGGCCGAGGCCGATCTCAACGCAGACCTCGAGGGAGCCGTTGACGATGCAGCGACAACGCTCGCCGCAATTGTCGCCGGGGAATCCATCACCCCTGAGGTGCGAGCTCAACTTGAGTCGGCCGACGCGCGCATTCGAGCCGCCATTCAAGTCGACTCGGCCAAGGCAGGCACCTTTGCTCGCGTCGCCAAGCGCGTCGTCGACAGCGCCAGTGCCGGGGGAATCTCAGTGGCTGTGCGCGCGCTTGGTGGTTCCGACGACACACGGCCCATCTCGGCGCACCTTGAGATGCTCGTGACTCACGCAGTCTCGGCGACACGCACTCGTCAGCCGGTGCTTCAAGTATTCACCGACGGCACCAGCGACTACCTGTCGGCACTGGTCGATCTCGACGGGTTGAAGCACGCTGGCCTCCGCGCCGGCGAGTCCCGACTCTACGGTGACGTCACAGTGAACGTATTGGAAGAGGCTGTCGATACCGAAGCCGACAGCACTGAATTCTCACTCCTCCTCAGCCGAAAAATCGACACCCTCGACGACGTTCAGCGCACACAATGAGCACACCATGAACCGTCACCAGTTCATGTGACACTCACGCGTGAGTCACCCATTCAGGTCACATTGCAGGTTTGCTCAACGCACACTTGGCACTACCTTCAACGTTTATGCCCACGTTTCTCATCGGCTGGCTACTCGGTCTCTCGACCCTGCTGATCTGGATCATCTCGATGTTTATCTGCGTTATCCCCGGGCCCTGGCGCACGGCCAAGAAAGACGCACAGGCCTAAAGCACTCGACCACCATCTTGTTCGTACTCACTCATCAGGAGGAATTGTGGCTCTCGGCCCCGTCGACATCATCATCATCGGATTTCCCGGTAACAAGTTCAGCGGCGAGATCGCACCCGCCATTCGCGAGTTGGTCGAAAACGAAACCATTCGCATCATCGACCTGCTGTTCGTCAGCAACGACGCTGATGGGGTCATCACGTCCGTGCGTATTCAGGATCTAGGCCGCGACCTCGATCCCGGACTGCTCGAGATCGACGTCGCTACGCCCGGAGCGCTCGACCACGACGATGCTGAGGAGTTGATCGAAGATCTGCCGCGCAACAGTTCGGCACTGCTCATCGCTTTCGAGAACATCTGGGCCGCTCCCTTCGTTGCAGCCATCCACAACGCGGACGCCTTCGTGATCGACCAGATCCGCATTCCCGTCGACGTCGTTGACGACGTGCTCAGCTTCTCGTAATCTCACACCAACGATCTGAAGGAGACCACCATGGGACTACTCCGCGCCGCCGCCACCACGGCTGTCGTTGCCGGAACCGCCACCGCAGTTTCTGGCCGAGTTGCCAGTCGCCAGGCCGCGAAGGCCGCTCCCCCGCCCGCACCTGCACCCGCACCCATGGCCGCACCCATGGCACCGGCACCACCGGAAGCGAGTAATGGGGCCGCCAAGATTCAGGAACTCGCGCAGATGCATGCGCAAGGATTCATCACCGACGAAGAGTTTGCCGCCGCGAAGGCCAAGGCTCTCGGTATCTAATCGACCACCGCGCGTGCCGGTTGCCACGCACCTCACACTGTGCCTCGGGCACTGACCGAGAAATGAGAAAGTAATGGGAATGCTTGACAGCATTAAGGGCATGCTCGGCGGCCACAAGGACACCGTCGATGGTGCCGTTGACCAAGCCGTTGACGCAGGTGCCGGCCTCGTGAAGGAAAAGACCCCCGACCAACTCGACGAGGTCGTCGAGCAAGGCGGAGGTATGGCCAAGGACGCCATCAAGGACCAGCTCAACTGACGTAACACGCACTACGCTGCGGACATCACACTCGACCCCGTAGCGTGGATGCGTGGTCGGCACGAAATACCTCGTCGCAGTCACGCTGGCGTGCATCGCGATCATTCTCGCGCCCGGCCCCAGCGTGATGTTCGTGCTGGCCCGGGCCATTGCCTGGGGACGATGGACCGCATACCTCACCGCCATCGGCAATGCGCTCGGCATGTTCACTTTGTCGGTCGTTGTTGCACTCGGACTCGGGCCGATCTTCCAGCGCTACCCTGTGGTGTTGCTCCTAGTGCAGTCGCTCGGTGGCTTTTACTTGATCTACCTAGGAATACAAGCACTGCGTCACCGCCGTGAGCATGTCGATCAGATGCTGACCGTCAATGAGAGCAAACCGAGTACACCGCGCATCGTTCGCGAGGGTTTCATGGTGGGGGTGCTCAACCCCAAGGGGTTGATCTTCTTCGCGGCGGTGTTTCCGCAGTTCATTGACCCCAATGGTGGGCCCGCCACGATTCAACTCCTCATCTTCGGCGTGATCTTCGGCGTCCTCTGCGTACTGCTCGACGGAACGTGGGGTCTGATCGTGGGGTCAAGCCGCGACTGGTTCGCCAATTCCGATCGTCGACTCCTGACATTGCGGGTCATCGGCGGGTTGGTGATGATCCTTCTCGGGGTACTGGTCCTCATCCCCCTCGCCTGGTCGCTACTGTTCCCTTCATGACCACACTCGACACTGCCGCAGCCATCGCCGAGCCCATCGGTCGCGCCGGAAGCTGGTTCTACTTCACCCCATCGACCGCAGAGCACGGCCAACGCGTCGGACTCGACGTCGTCGGCTTCTACGCGCTCGGTCGCGGTGGCGTCCTTGGCAACCCCACGCCTGGTGAAGTTAATGATGTCTTCTATTTCTTCAAGCCGGCGTTTGTTGAAGCCATGTACGGCGAAGCGCTCGCCAAGCAGAGTCCACAGGTTGCGGTGCCGGCACACCTCGAGGCAGCTGACGACTTCGCCCGCCAGACCTTCGGCGGCATCCCCACCGAGACTCTGAGCGAATTTGCGAAAGCTGCTGCCGTGTTGGTCGCGTCTTTGCCAACGGGCGAGTGGCCACTTGTTGATGGCTATCGCTCTCACCCGCTCCCCGATGATGCGGCAGCGGCCGCCTACCGCTATGTCATCCTGCTGCGCGAAGTTCGCGGCGGAGTTCACACCGACGCGGTGAAGGCGTCGGGCCTCACGGGGTTGCAGTCGTGTTACCTCGACCACAATGGGCGCGCGTTTGCGATGCACGGCTTCGCCGATGAGGACATTCCTGTTGTCACCGAGGCGATGCGTCAACGGCGCCTCGATGCCGAAAACGACACCAGTGTCAGAATGGCCGCGCTCCTTGGTGTCCTGACCGACGAACAACAAGCTGCCCTCATCGAAGGGGCAGTCGCGATGCGCGATGCCTTGAAGAATCCGGTGGCCGTCGCTGGCTAAGCGGCGTCGTGCCCGGTGTGAGGCACCTGAGCCACCTGCAAGCCATAGTTCGGTGATTTGAGCTCCTCCACCGACGGCAATTCGGCCTCAATGTCCTTGGCGGTCATCGCATTCAGCATCATGCGCCCGGCCCAGATGAGCAGCGCAAGAATCACCAAGGTCGTGGCGATGACAGCCGCGATACCTGGTAGCACCGTGAGTTTAAAGACGACGAAACCGATCAGTCCGGCCGCCGGGAGGGTAATGAGCCAGGCGATCACCATGTCGCGCATGACCCGCCAGTTCACTGCCCGACGCGCACCTACCCCCGAACCGACGATCGAGGCAGAGACGGCTTGGGTCGTCGAGATCGGAATACCCAGACGAGTCGCGCCCTCAATTCCGCTGATCGCTCCGAGGTTCGCGGCGAAGCCGGAAGCGCGGGTGATGCGGGTGATACGCAACCCCATGGTCTGAATAATCCTCCAGCCGCCCCACATCGTGCCCGCCGCGATGGCGGCCTGGGCCGCAAAGATCACCCAGATTGGCGGTGCCAGGCTCGACGCATTGGCGGCGGTCATAAAGCCACCGGTGTACAAAGTGGCGGCGATGATGCCCATGGTTTTCTGCGCGTCGTTTGAGCCGTGCCCCCACGAGACCCACGCTGACGAGACCACCTGGCCCCACCGGAAGAACTCTGAGTCCTCACTGAACTTAAAACGCCGCAGCAGTAATCGAATAATCCACATCACCAAGAAAGCGATTCCGAAGGCCACGGCGGGCGAGGCAACGATGGCAACCGCCGTCTTCGACACAGCATCCCAGTTGATCACTGCGGCACCGCCGGCAGACAGCCCGGCGCCGATGAGCCCACCAATGAGTGCGTGCGAGGACGATGAGGGAAGTCCGAGAGCCCACGTGAGGAAGTTCCAGAAGACAGCGCCCACGAGCGCGGCCAGAGTCATGCGCACGCCGAGCGGAACGTCTCCGGCCGCCACGACCGGAAGCGAGTCAAGCTTGACCGTTTTGGAGATGGTGTTCGCCACGGCCGTTCCGACCACGAAAGCCGGCAGGAAGTTGAATATCGCCGACATGATCACCGCGGTGCGCGGCTTGAGCGATCGAGTGGCGATCACGGTCGACGTGGCGTTGGCGGCGTCGTGGAAGCCATTGGTGAAGTCGAAGAGAAGCGCCAGCACCACAGTGACACCGGTGACGATCAGGATGGCGTTCATACGACGACTCGGAGGCTGTGGAAGCGGTCCACGATGTTGGGCTCACCCGTCTCACTCACACGCACCCGCTATGGGCGCAAGCGCAGGCTAGCAGCGTTTCCAGCCCATAGTCAGAGGTGAATGTCATCTGCCGTTTGCCTGCTGTTCACCAGTGGAGGGTCGGGCGTTCATTTTTCGTGAGTCGCACCCTCAAGTGGAGTGAATCAGCTCATTTCAGCAGGAAACGAGCTCCTCAGCGCCCATCTGACCGTCGCAAGAAATTTCGCTCAGATGCACCCGCGCGGTCAGTGCAAGATGTTGACGGCACGCGCCACGACAAGGGCGACCGCCATCAGCGACACTGCTGACTCAATCATCATCGTCACCTTCGCCCAGCGCGAGAGCGGCATCGTATCGGTGGGGCTGAAAGCGGTGGCATTGGTGAACGACACGTAGAGGTAGTCGAGTACTCGTGGCTCCCAGTCTTGAAACTGATCGCTCGACGCCGCCAACTGCATCTGCGGAAAGAGGAAGTCAGGCGTCGGATCGGGCATGAGCGCACGCTTGACTGGCCCACCGCGGTCAAGTTCCCAGAACAGCAGTGCGAACACCAGAACGTTGGTAATCCAAACGTTGGCTCCAAACCCGAGGAGCCCGACGGGATCATTGGTTGCCGTCCCGGTGATCATGCTGGAAATCAGTCGCACCATCGACACCACATTGGCGATGCTGATCACGACGGTGAGAGTAAGGCCGAGGTAGCGCAGCCACGGCTCGGGGCGATCGATACGCCGCGGGTTCAGTGCGAACAGTGCCACGAGCAACACCAATTCCACCAACGGAACCAGCGGAACAAAGCCTCCGTTGATGGAGGGCGGCAGCATCAACTGCAGCGCGATAATGGACAGCACCACGAGCGACACATGCCAGCGTGGCTCACCGCGAGTGGCGCGTTGCCATGCAGGGGCACCACTGTTGGGCTCATTGATCGATGTCACGCGCTCAGTATGGCTGTCATCGCCGGCTTGATACCCCCGCAAGGACCAAGGCCTCTGGAGTTTGGCTCCTTTCCAGCGCATGCTGGAACCGATCTGGAATGGGGTGTTGGTCATGCGTCGCTCGATCATCGTGGGTTACGACGGTTCAGTCTCCTCCCTGCGCGCTGTGTCTTGGGCGCTCACCGAAGGTGCCTTGCGCGGCCTACCAGTGACCTTGGTTCTCGCTTACGAAGCACCGGCTTCCTCGGTAGCTGTCGGGTATGGCGGACCCTTACCGATCTCGCTGATTGAAGGCCTCCGCGATGAGGCCGAAACCGAATTGCGTGAGGGGGTCGAAGCGGCCCAAGCAGAGGCACCCAACGTCGAGGTCAGCGGCCTCATCGTCGACGGGGGCGCGTCACACCAGTTACTTACTGTCGCAGAAGACGCGGCTCTCATTGTGCTCGGATCGCGCGGGCTCGGCGGATTCCGGGGGCTACTACTCGGGTCTGTTGGCCAGCAGGTTTCTGCCCACGCCACCGTTCCTGTCGTTGTCATGCGCGGACCGGTCGACCACACTGCCACCGGCCGAGTCGTGGTGGCAGTAGACGGCTCACCCGAGTCGCACGAGGCCATTGCGTTCGCGTTTGAGTACGCGGCAAGTCACGAACTCGCGCTACACGCGGTTCATGCCTGGGAAGTTCCTGTATTCGATGCCCCGGGCGTCACGGTGCCTCCGACGCTCGCCCTTCAGGAAGTTGAAGACGATGAAGTGCGACTGACGGCCGAATCTCTCACCGGCTGGGCCGAGAGATTCCCCGAGGTTACGGTCACCCGACAGGCGGTGCACGGTTCAGCCGAACGCGTGATCGTCAATGCATCAGAGGAAGCCGACCTCATCGTTGTCGGTTCTCGTGGACGCGGAGGGTTTGCCGGCCTACTCCTTGGATCGGTCAGTCAGGCCGCACTGCATCACTCTCAGTGCCCGGTAGCAGTGGTGCGTCCGCGTAATAAGTGAGCGGCCGGTTGATCAGGGTCTCCGGCAGCGTAAGGTTTCACCGTGACCGACCCCTCTGACACGTCCTCGAGTTCCACGCGCCGCAACGACCGCATTGTGTGGATCGACTGCGAAATGACCGGACTCGAGCTTGGCCATGATGCGCTCGTTGAAATCGCCTGCGTGGTGACCGACTCTGAACTCAATGAGCTTGATGAAGGAATCGACCTCATCATTCGCACTGACGAGCAGACCCTCGCTGGCATGCCCGACATCGTGCGCCAGATGCACACGTCATCGGGACTTCTCAACGACATCCCTTCAGGCATGGAATTGTCGGAGGCTGCTGCCCTCGTCTTGGAGTACGTGCGAAAGCACGTCCCCGATGCACGCAAGGCCCCGCTCGCAGGCTCGAGCGTGTACGTCGACCGCGGCTTTATCGCGCGTGACATGC
Organism: Actinomycetota bacterium; assembly: GCA_026393115.1. Lineage (GTDB taxonomy): Bacteria > Actinomycetota > Actinomycetes > S36-B12 > CAIYMF01 > CAIYMF01. The sequence continues at coordinate 64,278 of JAPLAU010000023.1, read as the reverse complement.
CCGAACTCGATGCACACTTGCACTACCGGTTGATCGATGTCTCGACCATCAAGGAACTGTCGCGCCGCTGGTATCCACGCGCCTACTTCGCCTCACCCAAGAAGAATGGCGGTCACCGCGCACTGGCCGACATTCTCGAAAGCATTGCTGAACTGCGGTACTACCGCGCAGCGGTGATGACCCCACCTCCCGGACTCGACGCCGATGCCCTTGCTGCCATCGCCGCCGATCACACGGTGGCACCGCGCTGACATGCCGGTCACAGTCGAGGAGGTCATCGCACCCCGCGCCTACGGTGCGCGTCCTCCGCTTCCGGTCAATCAGATCGTCGTCACTCGCACACAGTTACGGCTGCAACTTCTGAGCCTGGGTGCGGCAATTCACTCACTCGAGGTGCCCAATGCATCGGGCGAACTTCGCAATGTGCACTTGAGTCTCGATGACGTGAGCGACTACGCCGACGCTGCGCTCAACCCACACTTTGGCGCCACCATCGGCCGCTACGCCAACCGCATCGGACACTCCCGATTCACCCTCGACGGCACCGAGTACGCGGTCGACTGCAATCGACCGCCCAATACCCTGCACGGCGGTACCTGGGGATTTGACCGCGTCGTCTGGCAAATCGCTGAGGTGTCATCGTCAGACACGAGCGATCGCATCGTCTTTCGATTGCACTCCCCCAGTGGTGACATGGGATTCCCTGGCAACCTCATCGCCGAATCGACGTACATCGTCGATGACGAGTCCGTGACGTTTGAATACTCGGCAGTGACCGATGCGCCCACCGTGGTGAGTTTCGCCAATCACGGTTACTGGAATCTGTCAGGGGCTCCGACGATTGCCGACCATGAACTGACGGTGTCGGCCCGACGCGTACTGGCATCGGGTGATGACCAATTGCCCACTGGCGAGCTCAACGACGTGACTGGTACCCCGTTCGATCTCCGTGCGCCACGACGCATTGGAGACGTACTCGCTGACGTGCCCGGCGGACTCGATCACTGCTGGGTGTTCGATGATGCCGACCTCGATGTCAGTGAGAGAGCGCCACGCCTGCGCACTGTTGCGCACCTATCGGCCGGCGGCCGATCAATGACAGTCGCTACCGATTGCCCCGGAATGCAGGTGTACACGGGCAATGCACTCAAGCCCCCCTTCGCCGTTCATCAATCGGTATCACTGGAGACGCAGCGACTTCCTGATGCGCCCAACCACCCACACCTTGGCCCGTGCGCACTGCGGCCCGGCGATGAATATCGCTCAACCACGAAACTGACCTTCGGCACCCGAACATCGGAGTCGCAATGATGCTGCTTCCCGGAGGCGACGAGCGCTTGCTCATCTTCCTTCCCGGATTCATGACCTCGCCCGACGCGTACGCAGACCTCCTGCAACCGATCGCTGACACAGGAACCAGCGTGTGCGTTCCCCAGCTGTACAAACGCGGACCGTCGGCGCTACTCGGCAAAGTCAGCGTGTCATCGGAAGCCGACGCGGCAGCCGAACTCGTACGAGACGCCGCCCGCCGCAATCCACGCGTGACCGTGTACCTCGGCGGCCATTCACGCGGTGGACAAGCAGCGTGGCTCGCCGCCAGTCGGCTCGCACCCGACCTACCCGCAGGGCTCGTTCTACTCGACCCGGTCGACGGCGAAGGTCGTAATCCGAGCGCCCCCACCAGCACTGCGAGCGGCGCTCAGGTGGTGTGCCGCACTCTCATCATCGGTGCCGGCATCGGAGGCCGCTGTGCCCCCGAACCCGTGAACCACACCGTGTTCCTCGCGGCAACACCGGGCGCTTCGCACATCGTGGTTGAGCAACTCGGTCACGCCGACATGCTCACCGGTCGGTCGCGCGACTTCGGGCGCAAACTCTGCCCAGGGGCCCACGACCCTGACCCCGGACGCGCCGAATGCAGTGCGCTGATCGAGGGTTTCATTCGCGGTGATGACGCCACCAATCTGGAATCCTTGCCCAATGAGCAGTGACACCCACTCACCTACGGCGGTGCCTTCCACCGGTATGACTGTGCAACGCTGGGAGAAGATCGCAACCCCATGGATCGTGCTCTCAGCTCTTATTCCCATTGTCGGTATGGCCGCCGGCAAAACCGAAGGCGGCATCGTCGCCGTCATCGGCATCGCATGCTGGCTGGTATTCCTCGTTGACCTGATCGTGCACATGCGCCTCTCCCCCGGCTACCTGCACACGACTTCCGGCAAGGTCGACCTCGCGATCGTTGTGCTCACCTGCCCCTGGTACCTCTTCGTGGGTGCCAGTGCTGGCGGCTTCGTCACCATCGCCCGCTTGGCCCGTCTCGTGCGTGTGGTGTGGGTTGCGATGCGCAATTCCAAAGCCCGCCAATTGATGCAGCGCATTGGCCAAGCCGGAATCTACGCGGGCGGCCTGCTGGTGGCGTGTTCACTGATTGTGAAGTGGGTCGAGCCCGAGTCATCGGGCTACGCCACGTATGGCGATGCCTTCTGGTGGGGTTTTGTCACGCTCACCACCGTCGGCTACGGCGACCTCTACCCGGTCACCGCCGTCGGTCGCATTGCAGCCATTTGCCTCATGCTGGGCGGCGTCGCACTTCTCGGTGTTCTGGCAGGAACCCTGGCTTCCTTCTTCGGTGTCGGTTCAGGACGCGGTACGGAAGTGACGAAAGTGACGGAAGTCACGGACGCAGCCACTGTCAGTCACGACAGCGAGGCTACGGCGTAGTTACGGCCTAGCCACGTCTAGGGTGAGGAAGTGACATCCGAGACCTCGCAGGCACCCACTGACACGCAACCCGTTGCCGAGCTTCCTACGGGAAGGTCACTGCGGCTGATCTTCACCGCGCTCATGATGGTGATGTTCTTGGCGTCTCTTGACCAAACCATTGTCTCGACGGCGCTGCCTACGATTACCAGTGATCTCGGCGGACTCAGCCAGTTGTCTTGGGTGGTCACCGCGTACTTGTTGGCCAGCACTGCAAGCACCCCGTTGTGGGGCAAGGTCTCCGATCTCCTCGGCCGCAAGGTCGTCCTGCAGGCAAGTGTTGTCGTGTTCCTGATTGGTTCGGCTCTCGCGGGTGCCTCGCAGACGATGGGTCAACTCATCGCCACACGCGCCATCCAGGGTCTCGGTGGCGGCGGGCTCATGGTGCTCGTGATGGCAGTCATCGCCGACGTCGTGGCACCTCGCGATCGCGGGAAGTACACGGGACTGTTCGGTGCCGTCTTCGCCGTGTCGATGATTCTCGGCCCACTGCTCGGCGGATTCTTTGTGCAGCAAGTCAGCTGGCGCTGGATTTTCTACATCAACATTCCAATCGGTATCGCCTCACTTGTTGTTCTCGCCGCGGTACTGCATCTGCCGCCCACGCACCGCGAAGTCATCATCGACTGGCTCGGTGCGGCCCTGATGGTGTCCGGTGTTGTCATTGCATTGCTCGTCGTCGAGTGGGGCGGACGCGAGTACGACTGGGCATCACCGCAGATCATCGGAATGTCGATCGCCGCCGTAGTCTTGATCACGCTGTTCGTGTTGCAGGAACTACGCGCTGCCGAGCCAATCGTTCCGATGCGCCTATTCCGCATGCGCGTGTTCACGGTGGCTTCCGGAATGAGCTTCGTCACCGGGTTCGCCATGTTCGGGGCCATCGTCTACATGCCGATCTACCTGCAGATCGTGAAGGGCGAATCGCCTACTGTGTCCGGGCTGATGCTGCTTCCGATGATGGCCGGCATGCTCTCGATGTCGATCGTCTCGGGTCGGGCTGTGAGTAGAACAGGCAACTATCGCCTGTTCCCGATTCTTGGAAGTGCCGTCGCCACCATCGGATTGGCGCTATTCACCCAACTTCAGGTCGACACCCCGTACTGGAAGACCGCTATCGCCATGCTGATTCTCGGCGTCGGTATGGGCATGTTCATGCAGGTGCTCACGGTGGCGACTCAGAACGCAGTGGAAGTGGGCGACATCGGTGCGGCCACCAGCGGCACCACCTTCTTCCGGTCGATGGGTGGTTCATTCGGAACCGCGGTACTCGGCGCCGTACTCTCAGCCGCCCTTGCCTCGGAGATCGCCACTCGATTGCCTCAGGCAAGCGGTGCGGTATCCGGCGGTGGATTGTCCTCGATTGCCGGTATCGCCGCGCTGCCGCCCGCCATTCAGGGTCCGGTCCTCGAATCCTTCGTGGTCGCCATCGACCGAGTCTTCTCGATCGCCGCACCCGTCATGGGGCTGGCCTTCGTGATGGCGTGGTTCATGCCTCAGATTGAGTTGCGGCACCGCCCCACCATGCAAGAGGCCATCGCCGACACGGCACCCACTGGACCAGAAGCAGTGTTCTAACACGCGACACAGCGCACTGACCCCGATTCCGACATAGCATCAATGTATGGACGCATGGGTGTGGTGGATTGTCGTCGCACTCGTGCTGGGCATCATCGAAACGCAAACCACCGTGTTAGTCGCTGGCATGATCGCAATCGGGGCGCTCGCGGGTGCGGCTACGGCCGCGCTGGGAGCTCCTCCTGCCGCTCAGGTGGCAGCATTCGCCGTGCTGTCGGCTCTTCTTCTCTTGGTGGCCAGACCCATCGCGCGGCGTCACCTGCGCACTCCGACTGAACTGCGCACCGGAGTTCAGGCGTTGATCGGCCAAGACGCCATCGTGCTCGAACGCGTCGACAACCGAAATGGCCGCGTGAAGATCGGTGGAGAAGTGTGGTCAGCGCGCCATTTGAATCCCGACGCCGTGGTCGATGTCGGCCACACCGTGCAAGTTGTGAGTATCGAGGGAGCCACCGCTTTGGTGGCCTAGGGACGGAGAATCCATGAACACCACGAGTGTTGGCGCACTGATTGTCACGCTGTTGGTCGCCCTGTTCGTGTTGGTGACTCTGGCCCGATCGATTCGCATCGTGCCGCAGGCTCGCGCGGGCATCGTCGAACGTCTCGGCCGCTACCACCGCACTCTGCAGCCAGGACTGTCGCTTTTGATGCCGTACGTCGACCGCGTCAATCCGTTGCTCGACATGCGCGAACAAGTCGTGTCGTTTCCCCCGCAGCCGGTGATCACCGAAGACAACCTCGTGGTCAACATCGACTCGGTGATCTACTTCCAAGTCACCGATCCCAAGTCAGCAACATACGAAATCGCCAACTACTTGCAGGCGATTGAGCAACTCACGGTCACGACACTGCGTAACGTCATCGGCTCGATGGACCTTGAGGAGACTCTCACCTCACGCGATCAGATCAATGGCCAGTTGCGCGGCGTACTCGATGAAGCCACTGGCAAGTGGGGAATCCGAGTGAACCGGGTTGAGCTGAAGGCCATTGATCCGCCGGTAAGCATCAAGGAGTCGATGGAAAAGCAGATGCGCGCCGAACGTGACAAGCGTGCAGCGATTCTCAATGCCGAAGGTTCCAAGCAAGCCGCCATTCTCAACGCTGAGGGCGAGAAGACGGCCGCGGTGTTGCGTGCGGAAGGTGAGGCCGCGGCCGCTGTTCTACGAGCGGAAGGTGAGGCCACGGCGATTCACCGCGTCTTCGATGCGATACACAATGCCAATCCTGACGAGAAAGTACTGGCCTACCAGTACTTGCAGGCGCTTCCGGAAATCGCCAACGGCACGGCGAGCAAGATCTGGATCTTGCCAGCCGAGTTGAGTCAGACGATGGCCGTGCTTGGTCGTGCGTTCCGAGCACCCGAAGGCAACTCGTCAGACTGACGGAAAGCCTTCAACCGGAAACGACTCAATCTGCGGACTGCGCTGCTGTACCAGCACCGCGCCGTCGACCACGATCATGCTGCCGCTGACGTAGGCAGCATCAGGTGACACCGCGAACGACACGGCCGACGCAATGTCGTTCGGAACACCCGCGCGTCCGAGCGGCACGGTCGCGGCCGTGCGCTCAAGCACTTCGGGCGTCTGCCCGTCTTGACCAATGAGTCCGGGCACGATTCCAACAACGCGAATTCCGTAGGGTGCCAGATCAAGTGCCATCGCACGCGTGAGCGCCTCGATTCCACCCTTCGACGCGTCGTAAGCAGCCATCCCCCGGTGAGCGCGCGTGGCTCCCCCGCTCGACATGGTGACGATGACCCCGCCGTTGGCGGGGGCCATGTGTTTGGCTGCGCGCAATGAGCACAGGTAGGTGCCCTTGAGATTCACATCGACTACGCGATCCCAAAACTCCTCGTTGATCTCGAGGAAATGCTTCACCGCGCCACCCACCACTGCAGCGTTGTTGACCAGGATGTCGAACGATCCACGCTCGGCAAGCACCGCATCGAAAAGGGCGTCGACCTGCTCAGCCGAACTCACATCGGCGAGGTACCCGGTCGCCCGGTCAGACCCCAGGCTGGCGGCCACCTCGAGAACCGCAGGTTCAACATCGACCAGGCACACATAGGCGCCGTCGGCTGCCAGTCGGCGGCCAATGGCGGCTCCGATATTGCGGGCGGCGCCCGTGACGATGGCAGTTTGGCCGGCCAGGGGCAAAGGTGAGGTCATCACGCCAGCCTACGCGGGTCTACCCCCAACGCTTCCCGATCGACCACAAGCCTGACAGTCTGTGTCCATGGTAAAGATGCACCCAGGTGCGGGGCCCCAAGATCCTCAGGTTGTCGTCCTATTCGGCGCTACCGGAGACCTCTCGCGCCGCAAGTTGCTGCCCGGCTTGTTTCACATCACTCAGGAAGACAACGACCTTATTCCTGGCTGCCGCATCATCGGTGTCTCCCTTGACGACATGACCCGCGAGGAGTTCGTGCAGTTCACGCACGAGGCTGTACACGAGTTCTACTCGCGTGAGTTAGACCACTCCGAATGGGACGAGTTCGACGACTGGCTCGACTACATTCCGGTGTCTGCTGGTCCCGAAGCGTTGGCCGCTGCCGTAGCTCGCGCCGAAGCTCAGCTCGGCGAAGGGGTACGACGTCTGCACTACCTGTCGGTTCCACCGAAGTCGGCACTTGACGCGATCACGATGCTGCGCGATGCCAACTTGATCGAGCGTTCACGCGTCATCATGGAAAAGCCGTTCGGCACCGACCTTGCATCAGCGGTCAAACTCAATGAGCAGGTTCACAGCATCTTCTCCGAGGATCAGGTCTTTCGCATCGATCACTTTCTCGGCAAAGAGCCAGCGCTCAACATCTTGGCGTTCCGATTCGGAAACGGACTGTTCGAACCGATCTGGAACCGTAACTTCATTAGTCACGTGCAGATCGACGTTCCCGAAACCCTCGGTATCGAGCAACGGGCTGGGTTCTACGAAAACACCGGCGCTTACCGCGACATGGTCGTCACGCACCTGTTCCAAATCATGGCCTTTATCGCGATGGAGGCACCGACAGCACTGGAGCCCAACGCTATTCGCGAGGAGAAGAACAAGGTCTTTCGAAGCATGCAGATGATTGACCCCAGCGATGTCGTACGTGGGCAATACAGCGGCTACCGCTCGGTCGATGGAGTCGATCCTGAGAGCGACACCGAGACGTTCGTAGCTCTGAAGGTCAGTATCGATAACTGGCGCTGGGCAGGAGTACCGTTCTTCCTGCGCACGGGAAAGAAGATGCCTGAGGGGCGGCGCATCGTGTCGATTGCATTCCACGAGCCACCGCAGAGCATGTTCCCCACAAACTCGGGTATCGGCACCCAAGGCCCCGACCACCTCACGTTCGACCTCGCTGATTCGGCCAAGATGTCGCTGTCGTTCTACGGAAAGCGCCCTGGCCCTGGCATGCAGCTCGATAAGCAGAGCCTGCAGTTCGCCATGCACGACACCGGACTTGCCGGTGACGTGTTCGAGGCGTACGAGCGTCTCATCCTCGATGCCATGAAGGGTGACCACACTCTCTTCACCACGGCGCAAGGTATTGAGCGACTGTGGGAGTTGTCGCAGACGCTGCTCGACAGTCCAACCCCTGTGCGCAAGTACGACCCCGACTCGTGGGGGCCGAACGCGATTCACCAGTTGATCGCTCCCCACGCGTGGCGGCTACCCTTCGAGCGTGAGTGGCGCGACCCAAACGTGCACGGCGAGTAGACGCGTTCATGCTGCTGCAGTTGGCGCTCGATGCACCTGAACACTTCGCCGTCTTAGCTCAGGTTGCTGATTTGGTTGACATCGTTGAGGTGGGCACACCCCTGCTCAAACGATTCGGGGTGAGCGCCATCGCCACTGCCCGTGAACTTACTGACCAAGTGCCCGTATTGGCAGATACGAAGACTGTCGATGGTGGAGCCCTTGAGGCTCACCTCGTGTTCGGCGCGGGCGCCATGTTCATGACGGTTCTTTCGAGCGCATCCAGCGCCACACACAACGCCGTCGCACGTGTCGCCGCTGAATACGGCGGCATTGTGGTTCTCGACACCATCACTGAATCAGGCAAGCACTCACTGCTGCCCGATGACTTCGAGTTTCCTGACGGAATCGCATACGTCGCCGTGCATTCGCCCACCGACGTGCGCGAGGCCGGTCAACATTCGTCTCACCACATTGCCGCCGTCGCCCAGATGCACGAGCGTGGGCTTCGGGTGTCACTCGCTGGCGGCATTGGTCCGGACTCCATGAGCGACGTCATCGGCGTCGCTCCGGAAATCGTTGTGGTCGGAAGCGCCATTACCAGTGCCGCCAACCCGAGGGAGGTGACCCAATGGATTCGGAGCGCGCTGATCAATCCCGGCCGTGGCTGGCCATGGGACTCGAACTAAACGAAGTACTGCAGCAGGTCGATGGCACAGCGTTTACCTCCTTTGCCGACGCTGCCAGAACCCATTCGGGTCGTTGGTTCTTCACGGGACAAGGACGCTCTGGCCTCTCGGCTCAAATGGGCGCGATGAGACTGATGCATTTGGGCCGAGAGGTACACGTGCTGGGTGACGCAACATCGCCGTCAGTGCGTGCCGGTGACGCGCTCCTCGTTGTCTCAGGTTCAGGAACCACTCCGGTCAGCATCGGCTTTGCATCGATTGCCCGCGAACAAGGTGCCCTCGTTTTTCTCGTCACGGCCAGCCCCGAAAGTCCCCTGGCCGCACTGTCAGACCATGTCCTCGTTGCGCCGGTGACTCATTCGAATCAGTTGATGGGGACCCTGTTCGAACAGTCGGCCCTCGCACTGCTTGATGCCGTCGCCTCTTCCATCGCTGAGCAGGAACCGCAGTCGCGTGATGGCATGGCTCACCGACACACCAACATGCAGTGATGTCAGCTCCCCTCGTCGTTATTGGTGACGCCATCATCGATGTGCTCGAAAACGACGATGGCACCTTCGTGCGACTTCCCGGCGGAGCGGCACTCAATCTCGCAGTAGGCCTAACGGTTTTGGGTCTTCCCGTCGTTCAACTCACCACCGCCGGAATCGACCGTGACGGCGGTCTACTTCGGCGCTATTTGAACGAGCACGGCGTGACCATGTGCCGTGCACCCGGCGCCGACTTCACCGGCGTCGCCACCTCACGACGAATCAACGGCGAACCCACGTATTCATTCAGTCCGTCAATGTTGCGTCGCCACTACTCCTTCAGCACGGCGGCGATCACGGCGATGGAGCATGCCCCCGCGGTGGTTGTCGATACCTATCCCCTTGATCGACCTGCGCAGGTGGACCGACTGTACGACGCACTGTCTACCGCCGCGGGCCTTCGGGTCATCGATCCCAATCCTCGGGCCGCACTCGTCGGCAACGTCAGCGCCTACCGCGCTGGATTCGAACGTATCGCCTCACTGGCAGCGCTCGTCAAAGTCAGCGACGAGGATATCGACCTGCTCTATGGAGTGAGCGCCGATCGCGTGGTGGGGCAGCTACTTGATTCAGGCGCGACGGCGGTGCTCCACACTCGCGGCGCCGCTGGTGCTCGCTTGGTCCGCGCAGATGATGTTCGCATCGACGTTCCGATTGCCCTGACTCCTGGACCGGTGACTGACACGCTTGGGGCTGGTGATGCCACTCTCGCGGTCGTCGTGGCGGGGCTGCTCACCTGTGGCATCGAGGCGCCCCCAGAGGAACTCGAGTCCCTGCTGACGCGGGCGATGGAGGTCGCCGCCACCACTGCCCGTGCACCCGGCGGCCTCCTGCGTCTTCCCTGAAGACAGTGGGGTCGCTCCGGCAGCGCGCTAGCATCGCGGAATGGACCTCGCTACTGCAAGCGCCGTTGAACTTGCCGGTGCTGTACGTGCCCGACAGGCATCCCCCGTCGACATTGTTGATGCCTTGCTCGACCGCATCGATGACTGGGAACCCCACCTCAACGCGTTTGTCGAACTCGACGCTGATGGTGCGCGTGAGCAAGCACGGGAAGCCGCCGACGCCGTCGCACGAGGTGACGCACTCGGACCGCTGCACGGTGTTCCAGTGACGGTGAAGAACATCATGGACGCCCGCGGCTTCGCGACTCGCCGCGGCGCACGCATCACTCCTGACACGGTGGCGACGGACGACTCACCCGCAGTTGCCCGGCTTCGCGATGCCGGCGCCATCATCATGGGAGTCACCACCACGCCCGAACGCGGTTGGACGGCCGTGGGGTCGAGCCCACTCACCGGCCACACACATACCCCCTGGGGATACGGGCGCACGTCGGGAGGTTCGAGCGCGGGGGCTGGCGCGCTCGCTGGTTCGGGATGCGGTCCGCTGCACATCGGAACTGACGGCGCCGGCTCGGTGCGAATTCCGGCAGCGTTCTGCGGTGCGGTGGGATTCAAGCCGACCTACGGCCGCATTCCTTACGTGCCAGTTCCGAACAACGGCGGGCTCTCGCACATAGGCCCGCTCACACGCACCGTGCCCGACGCCGCGCTCATGTACTCGGTCATGGCCGGGCCCACTCCGCTTGACCACACGTCACTTCCCGTCAAGCCGCGCGCCGACATCGAACCTGGCGGTCTGCACGGCCTGCGTATCGCCTACAGCCGCGACCTCGGTCACGCGCGCGTCGACTCAGACGTGGCAACCGTCGTTGAACAATCACTGACCGCCCTCATGGAAGCCGGCGCGACAGTTGAGGAAGTCACGCCCGCGTGGGGTCCGAGCGGACCCGACATGGAACGCGCGCTGTGGGCATTGGCAGTGCTTGCCTATACGCCTACTGACGAGGCGATGGCCGAGCAGATGGATCCCGGACTCGTCGCATGTGTACGCGATTACGAGAACTACACCGCCATACAGGCCATCGATGCACAGCAGCGTCGCTTCACCTACGCCGCCGAGGTCAACACGTGGTTCGGCAACGAGGGATACGACCTCATCGTCACGCCCAGCGCTTCGGTGACCGCGTTTGAAGTAGGACTCCAACAGCCGCCGCATTGGCCACAGCATGTGTGGGACTGGCTGGTGTGGGCTGAGTTCTCGTACCCGTTCGACCTGTCGCATGGTCCGGCTATCAGTGTGCCGGCCGGACTCACCGAGGAGGGACTACCGGTGGGCCTGCAGATTGCCGGACCTCGCCTTGCTGATGATCTCGTGTTGCGTGCGGGTGCCGCGTTCTTGGAGCAACGACCCTTCACATGGTTGCCCTCACTGCCACAGACTGGATGAGTGACCACAGCACTGCCACCTCGCGGCTGGCACACCGACCCGGATAACGCCGAGGGCAAGCGTTACTGGTCAGGTACTGAGTGGACTGAGAAGCGCCGGACTCCCTGCCCTGTGTGGGTCATTACTTCTGCGCTGTTCTGCTTCACTGTTCTCGGGATCTACTCCGGGTACACCGCGTGGCCGGCGAACGGCGCGTCGTGTGAAACCACCTCATTGACGGTCGCACCGTTTTGGGTTTTCCTCACGCTGTGGGCACTGGGTATAGGGCTCGCCATCGCACTCGCCGTGATCTGGACCCGTCACTGGTTCCCGAGTCCATGGCCATGGCTGTGTATCGCCGGCACTTTCGTGCTTCCGATCCTCGTCAGCATGGTGGGTCACCAATCGTGCTACGCCTGACGAGTTACCTCGTGGGAGCTAATGCCACGACGAAGTCTTTGGTGAACTGCTGCTGGTACTCAGTCGAATCACGCCAGACGCTGCTCAGAATGCGATGACCGACCCGGTCGTGACCACCGCTGGGAGCGCTGTAGTAAAACGCCATCGGCCACGACTTGTTCATGTCGAGCATGACGGCTGTTCGCACTCCGACTCGAGCGAGTGCGTCGGCCATGTCCGACGCTCGAACTTCCGAGCCATAGGCGAACACCAGCGAACCGTCGCTTAACTGGCCGAGGGCCGACCTGTTGGCATGCGACAGTCCACCGTTTGCGAGTCCCCACCGCCCAGGGTCGTCATCGGAAGACGCCTGCGCTTTCCCTTTCAGTACAAGTGGGCGCAGGTTCTGCCGAATCGCCTCAACGCCCGCGATTCCATTGAGATCGGCACCCCATACGCCAACGCGCATATGTCCGTTCTTGAGCACCACAAATGTGGCGAGCCCTTTGCGTGGCTGACGTACCCACTGGCCGGCATAGAAGTAGCCACCCGCATCATCCTTGAGTTCAAACCCACCATTGAACGCCGCGACCAGACGCGGAACCCACGTGCTCGGTGACGTATCAACGTTGCGAATGGGACTGCCCTCGGGGTATTTGAAGCCAGGAATGAACCGGAAGGAAAGCCGCGAGGGATCCATCCACATCAGCCCGATTGCACCGCCATCAACCTGAGCGACGCTGACCGGGTGGCGACCACGCACCGCGCGGCCGTGCGGAACCCACGTGACACCCGCCACGTGCGGGGGTGTCAGGGCGCGGATCGGAGCGGTTGTGCCGCGAGTACTCGATTTCGATTCGCTGGGCGAAGGAGAAGGAGACGGGCTCGCGCCATCAGCGGGGACAGGTGCGGAAGTAGTAGATGGCGCTGACACTGTTTGCGGTGATGTCGTCGACGCACAGGATGCGAGAATCGAACACAGAGTGACACTGGCGAGCCCCGTCACCAGCACACGCGCAAGGGGGTACGCGCGATGGCGGTGGCGGGGCACATTTCGACACTAGGTGCGGTGTGCGCTGAACAGGTCAAGGGAGTGTCAGCATCACATCAAGTTCATCCGGCCAGATGTACTGCCACCAATAAGGCTGATCATGCGGCTGCCACTGCGCGACAACCTCCAGTTCTGCATCGGAGAGCTGCCACGTCGAGGCCCGCGCCTTGTAGCGAATGAGATCTCCCACCGTACAGCCGCGCCTGCAAAGTCCCTGGCCACGAAGTCAGCATCCTGCGCAGGGCTTATCCCAATGCACCAGGAGTCGGTCCGGAGGGCCGGAAGTAGCTGAACCAACCCTTCCCACGAAGGTCTGAATCCAATTCGACTTAAACACATCCCGCGGTAGTCGCTCAACTGAGTGAACCGCAGGGTTGCGCCCTTCCAAGCTCATCGTTGTCTTCTGGGTGTGGTGACTGCGCGACCTACTGGCCGTTCGCGCATCACCGGTAGCAAATGTCAGGGTCAGACATCGTCGGGAAGTGCCGGCGGTGGTCCGACAATGTCGATGTCGTGATCCGCAGCCGCTGACATTAAGGCACCCATGTCAAACTCCCACGTAGCCGGCACTTCACCATTGACCGGAATACCGGCGGCCTGCACAAATCCAGCGAACCCAGCCGGCGCTGTCACGCTGATCAATCGAGCGGTCGGGCTGGTCACACCGAAAGCATGCGGCTGATCAGGCGGCAAGTACACGGCTCCACCCGATGCGAGCGACACACGCTCATCTCCGGCCCACGCGAGGATGCTGCCCTGCAGCACGTAGAAGATCTCTGCCTCACCATGGTGAATGTGCATCGGCGTGACATCGCCTTGCTCACCCCATTGGTCAAGCAACGCAATCGAACCTTGAGTTTGCGAGGCATCGAGCACGAGGTCGAACGTCGTCTTTCCTACCCACAGCAGCCGACGGCGATCCTGCGCATGCGATACGCCTACCCCGGATGGAAGAATCGACATGTCGCGTTCCTCTGCAGTTGATGCGCCGCATTTCATTGGTCGAGCGACTGCGCAGCGACCGTAACAGGAATGAAAACGCTCACGTTGTCTTGCTAGTCCACTCGGGTGTAGCCCCCAAGGCGACTACGACTGCGGAGGAAGCGGCGGCAACTCGACGGGCTGAGGCAGGGTCGAGTAGTCAGTGGAACACATGGTCGTCGATGCGGGCGACACCGACTGCGTGGTTGAGCGGGAACACGCCAGCGGTAGGTAGATGTTCAGCGTGCCATCGATGTTCATGGTGTAGACACGGCCCGCGTAGCCCGGCATGGGGAACCACGCCAAATCAGAGGGCCCGTTGACCGCCGACTGCGCCACTGTGGCACCGGTAGCCGCATTCGCCCACAAGACGCTCTCACGCCAGCCATTGTCGAACAGATCGTCGACGGTGAAGCCGGTGGGATCGATGTACTGAGATATCAAGACGCGGTTCTTAGCCGGGCCCATCGTGGCCAAGTAGTCGGAAGTGCGCCAGTCGGGCCGACTCCAGAGCACCTTCATCGTTCCGGTCGTCTGATCGAGGTGAACGCCGAAGACACCCCCCATGATGAGGTCCTGCATATAGATCATGTTGTTCTCGGGGTCGGTTGAGAAACTAGAGGGCGCTTCACTGCTGCCGCCGGCCGGGAGTGACACCCCCCACGGGCAGATGCGGTGCATATCGCTGGCGTCGGTCTGACTCACCGCCACCGCGCAGACGTACTTCGAGGTCGACGTGATCGCGTTGGAGTTGAAGATGACCCACTTACCGATCAGCACCGGCCCGTCACCGGGCCCCTGGCCATCAAGCAGGTAGTTGGGTGCCCATGTCGGGTCCTGTGTCAGCGTGCGTGCTTTCGGATCCCAGATAATGCGCAGCCCTTGAGTAGCACCCGCGAGATAGACGTAGGTCTTCTTACCGTGCGGAACCAAGATGGGTCGCGCGGGCACTGCCTGGCCAAGATTGATCTTGGCGATGTTCGTCAAAGTCACAGGATCAACCGCAACGAAGGTCGTGAACGGCTGTGGTAGGCCGGTGGCTGCGATGCAGTCCGACATCGCCTTGCTGCCCTGAATCGTGCAGCCAGGTGACCGATTCTGTGTCTTGAGCAAAATCGTGCCGCGCGCATCGGGAGCCACCGCGAACCCGTCGAAGTTCGCATCTTGCGGTTGGCCGTCAAGTACGGGCTGTTGCCCCCACACCGTGATCGTCCCGGTCGTGGGGTCGAGTTTGTACACTCGCGGGCCGATGGCCACAGCGACAGAACCATCCTTCACCACGGCCATACTTCCTGGAATCACCCACTGGCCGTCCAGCATCGGAAGGTGTCTGCGCCAGATCTCCTTACCGGTCGCTGGGTCGAACCGAGAGATATAGGGACCTTCGGTGTACGAGGGCATGGGAGACCAAGGCGCTCCACCGAAGAGGAACGCAGCGTTGGGACCACCAAACGTCACAATCTGAATTTCACCCGGGTACGACTGTGTGCTCGTGAACTGCGCGACTTGGTTCTTACCCTTCATGGTGCCAGTGAAGGTGGCGCACGGCTGCACCCCGCTGTGGATCGCATCGGTCACCTCGGGCGCGCCGATTGCCGCCGCGTAGTTCGTGAAGTTGTTAGCTGGATTCTTCGCATACGAGCGCATGCAGGCGACCTCGTGCGGGATCGCCGAAGGCACGCCCTGGCCCGCCGACGGAAGGGAGCGCTCTCGTGCCTCATGCGGAGCTTCATGTGCCTGAGAGGCGCCGGCTCCGAGTCCCACTGATATCAACGAGACGACAGCGACCGCGAGGGTGGTACCAATGACTCGCGCCGTCACCGTGTGCCGAGAGGCAGTCATTTACCAAGGGAAGCACCTCACTTCCTCAGCGACTACCGTGCTAGCACGGTCTTTCACCACGTCGACCGGCGAACCGTCATCTGTGCAGGCGCACGGCAGATGACGCCACAGGGGCATCACACAGATAGGGAGCATCATGACGCCACAGGATTTCGAAGGTACCTGGTCGCTTGAGTCATACCGTGTTGACTACGACGATGGCCGTGTTGCCTACCCCTTTGGCGACGATGTCACCGGGGTGATTTCGTACCAACAGGGCCGAGTGTCTGTCATCTTCGGATCGCGCGATCGGCCCCGATTCGCTCACGACAGCCCCCAGTTCTCGACTGACGCTGAGCGGTCCGCCGCAGGCCAGGGATTCTTCGCATACTCCGGAACGTACGACGTGGTTGACAACGTCGTGGTGCACCACATCGACATCTGCCTGTTTCCCAACTGGGTGGGCGACGACCAATTCCGAACTGCCCGGTTCGATGGCGACTTGTTGCGTCTGGAGTTCCGAGCAGGGGAAGAAACGTCGCGCGCGTCGACCTTGCGATTGGTCTGGAAGCGGATGGCCCCTCATCAACCCCTGAGTTGACATCCCGTCGCGTCCTGAACCGCTGAGGCTAAATCGAATCCGTACGAGGACACCAGCGTGCCCGCGCCAGCCAAGGGCACCGAGAATGCCATGCCCGACGACGTTGTGGGGCCGGGCGGTGTCGACGGGTCGCAGACGAATCGGGTCACCAGTGCACCACCGACTTCCGCGAGAGAGTCCAAGACCGACGACGATGTTTGCGTCTGCCGCAACACTGGCCGACCAGCAACATCGACCGCGAGGCGACCACGCCAGCGCCCGCCACGCTCACCATGCCGACCGAGCACAATGTGCTCGGTGACATCAACGTACGCGTCACCTTCCACCGACAGTTCAGTGCTCGATTCCACATCGGCGTTCGCGGTCACGATGAGCGGAGGCATCGACAGAACGAGTCGGCCTCCAGAACTCACCTCAACAACGAGTTCAACGAGAGAAACTCCGGCGTTATTACTACTGAGTGCGATGGCCGCCGCGACCCCGTCGACGGTGAGGGTTGCCCCCGGCCCAACCCGAACGACAACGTGAATGACGTCATCGCCAACTGGTCCGGCCGCGGTACCCACGAAGTGCACCCCATTGCGTTCAGTTCGGCGCACAGCGATGGCCCCCGAGGATTCCATTCGTGTCAGGTGCGTCGCCCCGGAACCAGTCGACTGTGCCTCAACGACAACAACGCTACGCATGGTTGGCCGGGGCGATCCGACTGTGGTGAGCGAACTGTTCGAGAACCCATTCGGCGACGTCGGTCGCGGCCGGGTCTTGGGACAGAGACGTCATCACGACCGGCCGCTCATCTCTCACTCTGCACGCATCCGACCACATCACCTCAAGATCAGCACCCACGTATGGCGCGAGGTCGGTCTTGTTGATGACAAGCAGATCGGCTCCCGTGACGCCGGGCCCACCCTTACGCGGAACCTTGTCTCCCCCGGCCACATCAAGGACGAAGACCTGCGCATCAACCAGTCCGCGACTAAACGACGCAGTGAGGTTGTCGCCCCCGGACTCGACAAGCACAAGGTCAAGGTCAGCAATGCGTTCGATCAGCTCAGCAACTGCATCGAGGTTGGCGGTGATGTCTTCTCGAATTGCCGTGTGTGGGCAGCAGCCGGTTTGAACGGCCACGATGCGCTCAACGGGCAGCACCGCGTGCCTGCGCAGGAAGTCGGCGTCTTCGGTTGTGTAGATGTCGTTGGTCACCACCCCGATCGATATGCGAGTACCGAGCGTGCGACACAGGGCCGCCACGAGTGCGGTCTTTCCTGATCCGACCGGTCCGCCGATTCCGATTCGCAACGGTCCGCGGGCGATCGGCCGATGCGGGTCGGCGTCGTGACTGTGATTGAGTCCCACAATGGGTCCTTTCTCAATGGGCTAGTCGCTCAGGTCGGTGGATTAGGAGGCGAAAAGCCTGTCGGATCGTAAGGAATGGCGCGCGGCGAGTAAGTCAAGAAATGGATGACTCTCGGCCGGAAGGTCGCGAGGTGGCAGGTGGGCAACAGCCGCTCCCTTGGCAGCCACCTGCTCGATGGCGGAGGTCAGGGCAAGGCTGGCGACAGCCACCTCAACCGGATCAAGACCAAGTAACCGCTGAGCCGCTGTACACGGTCCGGTGACGCACAGATAGGCCGATGCCATGGCAGCCGCTTCGGGCCCGAGTCCAGCGGCGCGGATACAGAGTCCGATCACCACACTGTGATGCGGACGCTCGCCCGCGTCACTCCATTCGATCGTGGCGGCAGGTGAACTCCACGCCGCACTCCCGATACGCGCAAGTCCCCTACCTTGAGCACGCGATGCCGCGCGCGCCGCAGGTAAGGGCATTCGCGCATCCAACTCGGCATCAAGTTCGGTCAGAGCGTCTCGCTCGACCAGTACTGCAGCCGCTGAGAATGCCGCCGCTATCAGTCCCGCCGTCGTCAATCGACGCATGAGGTACTTCTCAAGCGTGGGTACATCGGTAACCAGTCCTTCAGAAACTGCCTGCTCAACGCCGCTTGAGTGGGCATGACCGCCGGTAGGTAACCGCTGATCGATCAACGCAAGAAGCGCCGCCACTGACGAAGTCATCGACGTCACCCTAGAAGAGGAAATAGCGCTGGGTCATTGGTAGTTCGCTCACCGGGTCCTGCGTCCAGACCTCGCCGTCGATGCGCACCGTGAAAGTTTCGGGATCAACTTCAATGTGCGGAGTGGCGTCGTTGAGTGGCATGTCGGCTTTACCCCGCCGACGCACGTCGGCCACAGGAACCAGTTCGCGGTTCACTGACAACCGATCGGCCAGGTTCGATTCAAGAGCCGCTGGCGCAACAAAGTGAACCGATGCCGAGGCAGCGACCACGGGGGTAGCACCGAACATCGGGCGCGGCAGTACAGGCTGCGGTGTCGGAATCGACGCGTTGGCATCACCCATCGCGGCCCATGCCACGACCCCACCCTTGAGGACCGCATGAGGGCGCACCCCAAACATTGCGGGCTCCCACAACACGAGGTCCGCGAGTTTGCCCGGCTCAACAGAACCAACGAGGCCGTCGATACCGTGCGCCACAGCCGGACAGATCGTGTACTTGGCGACATAACGGCGGGCGCGCATGTTGTCGTTACGGACATCGCCGTCGAGGAAGCCCCTCGCCCGTTTCATCACATGAGCTGTTTGCCACGTGCGCAAGATAACCTCACCAGCTCTACCCATCGCTTGGGAATCCGAACCGATCATCGAGATCGCGCCGAGGTCGTGGAGCAGATCCTCAGCGGCGATGGTCGACGGTCGGATCCTGCTCTCAGCAAAAGCAAGGTCTTCAGGAATGGACGGGTTCAGGTGGTGGCACACCATGAGCATGTCGAGGTGCTCAGCGAGCGTATTCACGGTGTGCGGGCGGGTTGGATTCGTTGATGACGGAAGGACGTTGGGGAACGACGCGATCGTGATGATGTCGGGCGCATGCCCGCCCCCGGCACCCTCGGTGTGATACGCGTGAATCGCCCGGCCGCGAATCGCTGCCAGAGTGCTCTCCACGTATCCGGCCTCATTGAGAGTGTCCGAATGCAGTGCTACCTGCACCCCCGAGGCGTCGGCGACAGTCAAACACGCGTCAATAGCAGCAGGCGTGGAACCCCAGTCCTCATGCAATTTGAACCCGGAAGCCCCGCCGCGCAGTTGCTCCCACATGGCCTCGTGGCTCACCGTGTTGCCCTTGCCCAGCAATGCGACATTGACCGGTTGCCCGTCCATCGCCTCGAGCATGCGAGCCAGGTTCCACGAACCTGGTGTCACTGTCGTGGACTTGGAACCTTCAGCGGGCCCCGTGCCGCCACCGATGATCGTGGTGATGCCGCTGCCGATCGCTTCGGGCACAATCTGTGGGCAAATGAGGTGTACGTGTGTGTCGATGCCACCGGCGGTAAGAATGCGGCCGTTGCCAGCAATCACCTCGGTACTCGGACCGACAACGAGGGAGGGGTGCACCCCACTCATCGTTTCGGGATTCCCTGCTTTACCCAAAGCGATGATGCGGCCATCGCGGATTCCGACATCGGCCTTCACAATGCCCCAGTGGTCGAGAACAACAGCTCCGGTGATCACCACGTCCGGTGCTCCCTCGGCACGGGTGACTCGGCCTTGACCCATCGACTCGCGGAGCACTTTGCCCCCACCGAATACTGCTTCGTCGCCAGCACGCCCCGGTCCGCCACACAGGTCGTCTGTGACCTCGATCAACAAGTCGGTGTCGGCGAGGCGAATGCGATCACCGGTTGTCGGTCCGTACAGGCGGGCGTAGCGATCGCGGGTGATGTCCATCTCTATCCCTGTGCGTTCGAGTCGTTGGTATCAAGAGCACCGGGCGGCGTCAGGCTCAGCCCGGGCACCACGCGACTTCCAGCGAGTGGCACCAACACGACGTCGTGCGGAATACCCGGTTCAAACCGCACTGCAGTACCCGCGGGAATGTCAAGGCGCAGACCGTGAGCCGCCTGCCGATCGAACTCGAGTGAGGCATTCGTCTGAGCGAAATGGAAGTGCGATCCAACCTGGATTGGCCGATCGCCCACATTGAGAACGGCCAGAGTCGTGCGCGGTCGGCCCTCGTTGAGGGTCAGTAGTCCGTCGGCCGGGATTACCTCGCCAGGCGATATCTCTGCGTCAGGACCGGCACTGCGGAATGGGTCGTGGATCGTGACCAGTTTGGTGCCATCGGGGAAGGTCGCCTCAATCTGAACCTCGGTCAGCATGTCCGGAATACCGGGCATCACATCGTTGACCCCTAGTACCTCACGTCCAGTTTGCATCAGCTCGGCAACCGATCGACCGTCTCGAGCAGCTTCCATCACGAACGAGCAGAGCACGGCAACTGACTCCGGGTAGTTCAGTCGCAATCCCCTCTGCCGGCGACGCCACGCAAGGTCGGCAGCGTAGGAGATCATCAGGCGCTCCTGTTCGTGCGGCGTAAGCAGCATGGGACCCTTCCAACGTCCGATCCGGGATTTCCCGGAGCACCCACTTCTTCTTGTACGTGTTACTCGCGAAACCTACCCGACCCGTGAGCGACTCACTCTTGCGAATCCGATACCCGGGTCTGTTTGAGGATGCATAGGCTGAACACGCGTCAACGGCAGCGGATGTGACCGATGCCAAGAACAGCTCGGGCTCATCAACCGCGTGATCAGGTACGAGGGCGTGATCACTGTTCGAGCCTGCACTTGACGTCAGTGCGCAAGGCCAAGAAAGACGATCAATCGCCGTTCAAGTTCGACCATCTGCAGCGCATTCAGGCAGCCCACGTGAGCACCGACGTTGGCGCGACGAACCGTCGTCACTTTGTCGACCATGATGAAACTCTCTACTTCAATACCTGTTACTTCATCAGCTGGAATCGGCATCCGGAGAAGCGGTGCATCAACGGATGTCGAGGTACATGGGCAGACGGTCAGCGAATCTGTTTCGCTAAACAGGTCGTCCTGCAGCACCACCGCCGGACGTGGTTTGGCGGCGTAGACGCCTCCTGCGACTAAGACAACGTCACCGCGCTTCATGGACGACACTGTCTACGCGTTCCAATCTGCGCTGACCGCCTCAACAAAGTCTTGATCATCCGAACGAGTATCTGCACGAGCAACAGCTCGGGATTGCAGTCGGGCCTCATCGGCAAAACCCTCAGCTCGAACATCGGGCACCCACACCTGAATGGGTCTCAGCCCCTGCGCGCGCAGGCGCTTGCGGTGCTCGGAAACACGATCGCGGACGGCCATACCCAAGTGTTACATGTAACGAAATTGTGTGTCAATCCCGCTCCGAAACTCCGCCATCGACCCGCGTGCACCGAACCCATCGGTCACGGCTTGAGGGTAAGCGCCTCGCTCCCGCGTCCAAGCTCGCGACGGGCGCTCTGCCGCAGCAGGTGGAGTCGAACAGCCCGACACTTTCGGGCGTGACGGGCACCGGGCCTGCCGACGCGTGACGCCTAGCCCCTAGTTCGTCGCTGCTGCTAACGCCGCGGCGACCAACGCATCTCCGGTCTCACGCGTTGAACGCGTCATACCCTTGCGGCTGACAAGTTCGGCTACAGCGCCTTCCTCGACCCAGCGTGCGGCATCTGGTTCGCCCACGTGGTTAAGCAACATTGCCAGTGACAGCACGGCCGCGGTCGGGTCAGCCTTCCCTTGCCCTGCGATGTCTGGGGCCGACCCGTGTACCGGCTCAAACATGCTCGGGTTCACGCCCGTGGGGTCGATGTTGCCGCTTGCGGCCAGACCAATGCCACCCGCGATGGCCGCGCCAATGTCAGTGATGATGTCGCCGAAGAGGTTGTCTGCCACCACCACATCGAACCGCTCGGGTTGGGTGATGAAGTACATGGCGGCTGCGTCGACGTGACAGTAGTCCGTCTCGACATCGGGGTATTCCAACTTCACGGCGTCAAAGGTGCGCTGCCACAGACTTCCCGAATGAACCAAGACGTTCGTCTTCGCCACGAGGGTTACTTTGCGGCGTCGTGGCAACGATCGCTCGAACGCATCGCGCACAATTCGTTCGACTCCGAAGCGGGTATGAATGGCGACTTCGGTGGCAACCTCGTGCTCAGTGCCTTCCCGCAGTGATCCTCCGGCGCCTGAGTACGGGCCCTCAGTCCCCTCTCGACACACCACCATGTTGATGTCGTCGGAGGTCTTGTCGGCGAGGGGCCCGCGTACCCCGGGGTACAACCGAACGGGGCGCAGGTTGAGGAAATGCCCCATCGAAAAACGTAAGGGCAGAATGATGCCGCGTTCCAAGACGCCCGGAGGTACGGACGGATCGCCGATGGCACCAAAGAGAATCACGTCGAATTCCTTGAGTTCCTGCACGACATGATCTGGCAGGGTCTCGCCCGTGGCTAGGTAACGGCGCGAACCGAGGTCGAACTCCTTGTGATTCACCACGAGGTCGGCCTTGGGCGCGATCGCCTCGAGTACACGCATGGCCTCGGCGATGACCTCTACCCCAATGCCGTCGCCAGGAATCACAGCAAGTTTCAGCGAGCGCGTCATCACATGTCCTTTGTTGGGGTTTGGCTGGGCAGACTGAGTAGGGCGACAGCACTTTGATCAAGGTCGCCGAAGCCTCGCTCAACGAGCATTTCGTAGAGCCGGGCCACCTCAACCGTGAGGGGAAGGTCGCAGCCGAGAAGGTTGGCCTGTTCGACTGCGTAACGTAAGTCTTTACGGTGAAGGAAGGCGGCTCCACCGGGTGTGAAGTCGCCGCTGAGAATCTTCTCGCGCTTGACATCCAGTGCCCTTGAACCAGCCAGACCTGCTGACAGGGCCTCGACAACGAGTTCGGAATCCAGCCCTGCGGCGCGAGTGAGGTTGATCGCCTCCCCGAGCCCTACCAGGGTGGCGCCGACCACTATTTGGTTAGCGAGCTTGACCACTTCACCAGAACCCGGTGGGCCGAAATGCACCACGCGTGATCCGATGCATTCGAGAATGGGCCGACAGATGTCGACAGCCGCGTCATCACCCCCCACCATGATGGACAGGGTCGCCGCCCAAGCTCCGACATCACCGCCGCTCACTGGAGCATCGACAACGTGAACCTGACGACCTTGTCCGAGTCGCTTGCTGAGGACTTCGATCGAGGCCGGTGAGACGGTACTCAACACCACCAGGACATCACCGTCCTGAAGGCTCGCCTCCAGCCCTTGGGCCAGCACCTCGTTGAGGTCGGGGGAATCGGGCAGGACAGTCAGAACGACAGGGGCATCAATGGCTCCGAGATTCGAAGCCGCAGTCGCCCCCTCGGCAACAGCGCGCTCGATTGCCTGCGCACTCCGATTCCAGACCTGCGTGCGAAATGTCGACTTTGCCAAGTTGATGGCGACGGGTAGACCAATGGCTCCCAAACCGACAACAGCAACGTCTGCGCTGCGAGCGCCGGCGTCGGTAGTCACTCGCTGCTCAGTGCTGCGAGTGCGGCGTTGACGATCGATCCGGGCATCAGGTCGTGCGCCGCATACAGATCGCCGATCTGGCCCGACTGGCCGAAGCCCTCGACACCCAACGACACGCAGGGAACGCCGATCGCGGAGCCCAACCATGCCAGATGATGTGCCGAACTGTCATGCACGCTGACAATGGGCGCCTTCACCGGGAATGCGGCTCGGAGCGTTCCGGGAATCGACGGCGTGACAGCGTTGCGGACGGCATAGCGCAGGGTGCGCTGCCAGGCGCCGAACAGTCGGTCCGACGAAGTGATGTCAACAACGTGCGCTGCGATTCCTTCCTCGGCCAGCTCAGCAGAGGCTGCAAGAGCCTCGGGAAGCACCGCACCCGTAGCCGCGATGTGTACGACGGGAACTCCGGGAGTGTCGGCTAGTTCTGGGTGGTCGTGGAACGCATCGCGAATTCGGTAAGCCCCGCCGATGACCTGCCGACGAAGAACCGCGTCACCAAGTCGCACCCGTGCCTTCTCGAACGGACTCTGGTCGATGGGTCGCGTCGTGAGTCGGAAGTAGTACGCCGTGCGGTCGTGCGCATGATGTTCGGCCGACTCGTCATCGACTCCGATGGAGGCAAGCGCGTCACACAGAAGCCAGTCGAGGGCCACCGCGTACGCCGGCTCGACCAGCGTCACCCCAGGAAGTTCAAGCCCGACCGAGGGAGTGATAGTCGACTGGTGGGCACCTCCTTCGGGTGCAAGCGTGACCCCCGAAGGCGTACCGGTAATGATGAAGCGCGACCCGGAATACACCGAGTAGACGAAGGCATCAAGGCCGCGCAGCACGAACGGGTCGTAGACAGTGCCAATGCTCAGCAGTGGTTGATCTGAGAGGTCCCGCGCGAGTCCGAGCTGGCCAAGCAGCAGGAAGAGATTCATCTCCGAGATGCCCAGCTCAATGTGCTGGCCGGTAGGTCCCTCAGCCCACTTGAGTACGGGGTCTTCGTTCCATGCACGTCGTGCCTCATGCGTAAAGACGCCAGTGCGGTTGATGAAACTCGCAAGGTTGGTCGACGTGGCGACGTCGGGCGCGGTGGTGACCAGATACGGCACAAGCGATGGAATCCGGGAGAGGTCGACGAGGATGCGACCAAATGCCTCTTGGGTCGATATCGGCCGTTCCGAGGTGTGAGTGATTGTCGACGTGGGCACCTCGATCGATGCATGACGTGCGCGCGGGGGGCGGCTGAGTTCCTCACGGCGCATGGCGGCCAGGACACCCGACGCCGATGCGGGGTCGAAACGATCCCACTCCGTCGCGATGTCGAGCCCGGTCGCGTCGCGCAGGTTATCGATCTGTTGGCTTGTCAGTAGTTGCGAGTGGTTACGCGGATCTCCGGCGGTCGGCAGGCCCCACCCCTTGACCGTGTAGGCGAAGACAATGCTCGGACGGTCCTTGACCGAGTCACACTCCTCGAATGCCTCCATGAGTGACTCAAGGTCATGTCCACCAAGATCTGTGACAATTCTGCGCAGTTCTTCGTCGGAGTATTGCTCAACCCACCGCTCGAGTTCGGCCGGAGAGCCTTCTATGAAGCGGTTGCGAAGATCGCTGCCGCGCAAGGCGAACAAGGATTGGTACTGCTCGTTGGGCATCGAGTCGATCCACTGGCGTAGGAACTCACCGCCTGGTTTCGCGTATTCGGCCATTAACTGGCCGCCGTACTTCACTTCGCGCACGTGCCAACCGGCAGCTTCAAACTGGGCGCGCCACTGGACAATTCGTATACCTGGAACTACCCGGTCGAGGGACTGTCGATTGAAGTCAACGACCCACATGACGTTGCCAAGCCCCTGAGTGGCCGGATCGGCAACTGCCTCCCACACGCTTCCTTCGTCAAGTTCGGCATCTCCCAGGATGGAAACAAACCTTGATTCAGGGCGGGGTCCAAAGTGCGCGTCAACGTAACGCCGCACCAACGCGGCGAAGAGAGGCGCCGCCGCTCCGAGGCCGACGGATCCGGTTGAGAAATCGACCTCATCGGGGTCTTTTGTTCGCGAGGGATAGGCCTGCAGCCCGCCGAACTCGCGCAGTGTCGTGAGGTAGGAGCGGTCGAGATTCCCCAGCAAGTACTGAATTGCGTGGAAGACAGGAGATGCGTGCGGTTTGACGGCAACACGATCGGCTTTGTCGAGGTGGTGAAAATACAGAGCGGTCATAATCGACACCATGGAAGCTGACGACGCTTGGTGGCCGCCCACTTTCAGGCCGTCGGTGGTGACTCGCTCTCGATTGGCGTAGTCGACCATTCGAACTGCTAGCCACAGGACCCGCTGCTCTACTGACCTGAGCGTGTCGTAATCGGTCATTGGTGCGTCATCCTGTCTCGGCAGTGAATCCCGTACACTCGTGCTGGATTTGAAGCCCACAACTTGTTGTCGTCAGGTCGAAAGTTGCATACGAAAACCCCTCTATTCGGGCCTGAGACTAAACCGTAACCGAAATATTCCCATTTTTGTATACTCTAGGCCCTCGGAAGCAGTACGTTTTCGTTCACCCGATGCGGGTACCCGACACCCCAAGGAGACATGCATATGTTGGCAAATCGACGGCTAGCACCGGCCGTCCTTCTCGTAGCCGGGGCCATGGCCCTTGCTGCATGCTCGAGCGGTAGCTCGAGCAGTAGTTCTAGCAGTGCGGCGGCATCAACGCCTGCCGCAACTTCGGCGTCTGCCTCGGCATCGCAGTCGAGCGCAGTTTCGCAGTCAGTACTCGACACTGTGGCCAAGTACTCGGCAGCGCCGACATCCTTCACCGCTCCCGGCCCGGCAGTCAACACGTCGAGCCTCAAGGGCAAGAAGATGTTCGTGATCCCCTCGATCCCGAACCCGTTTGTTCAAAACATCACCGACAACATCAAGAAGGCCGGCGACACTCAGGGGCTGACGACCACGGTGTTCGACAACCAGGGTCAGGTCTCGCAGTGGGTGCAGGGAATTCAGCAGGCAATCGGCTCCAAGCAAGACATCATCTTGCTTAATGGTTGCCCTGACCCCCGCGCACTTGGACCGCAGATTGCCGAGGCGAAGGCCGCGGGAATCCCGACCATCTGTGTGCACTTCTACGACAACTCACTGCCGGCCCCGCCCGCGTGTGATGGTTGCACCGACCTTGCCGCCAACGTCACGGCGCCGTTCTACGACGCAGGCAAGGCCGCTGCCGACTGGATCATCGTCGACTCGGCTGGTAAGGGCAACACGCTCATCGTTGGTGGTTCGGACATTCTTCCGAGCCCCGGCACGATCGACACAATGACTGCTGAGTTCAAGGCAAATTGTCCAGACTGCAAGTCAACCGTCATGAACATCCCGGTTGCTGACTGGAACACCAAGACTCAGGGCGAAATTCAGTCTGCGCTCCAGAAGGACCCGAGCATCAACTACGTCTACGTGCTCTACGACGCTATGGTCGCTGGCGCACTGCCCGCAGTTGAAACTCTCGGTCGCACCGATGTGAAGATCGGCAGCTACAACGGCTCCACCTTCGCTCTCGATGACATTGCCAAGGGAACTGCAGTCGCCATGAACGTCGGCGAAGACACCCCGTGCATCGGGTACACCTCGGCAGACCAGGCGTTCCGGATTCTTACCGGTGCGGCTCCTGTCGTGACCAACACCCCCATCCGTATCTGGGACAAGACGAACGTCTCAGAGACTGGCGCTCCTGCTGCACAGCCGGGTGTCGGCTACGGAACAGCGTGCGTGGATGGTTTCGCGAAGCTCTGGACGTCATGACCTCTGGTCAATGACAGCACTAAAGCACTAGATTGCGTGCTCCGTGCCTGCACACCGCAGGCACGGAGCACGCAGTAACAACCGAACACGAACAAACCCCCGAACCTGTACAAACCCCCGAACCCGAACACCCCGTCGCTGAGAGGATCTGAGATGGCAGATGCTCCCCTCCTGAAGATCACTGGGCTGACCAAGATCTTCGGCGGGCAGATTGCCCTCAATGAAGTTGACTTGGTTGTCGAGGCCGGAGAAGTTCACGGTCTGCTCGGTGAGAACGGATCAGGCAAATCAACGCTGATCAAGATCCTCTCGGGCTTCCACGAACCGAACGCTGGCGAGCTTCAAGTGAACGGGCAAGACATCGCTCTGCCCCTCTTGCCGGGAGAGTATCGCGACCTCGGCTTTGAATTCGTCCATCAAGACCTCGGTCTCGTGCCGAGCCTGACCGTCACCGAGAACCTCTTTATGGGCGAGGTTGCCACCTCACACTCAGGGTTCTTCTCGTGGCGTGCCGCACGGGTTCGCGCCCAAGCCGTCTTCGATGAGTACAACGTCGATATCGACCCCGGCGCCAATGTCGAGCAGATCAGACCAGTCCAGCGCGCGATTCTCGCCATCATCCGCGCCATTGAGGGACTGAAGGAAATAGACAAGTCCAACACCGAGTCACGTAGGCCGAATCTGCTCGTTCTTGATGAGCCCACGGTCTTCCTGCCAAAGCACGAGGTCGGCATCTTGTTCGACCTTGTGCGTGGAATTGTCGCCACTGGCTCCAGCGTACTTTTCGTCTCGCACGACCTCGACGAGGTCCGCCAGATCACTGACCGAATCACTGTGTTGCGTGATGGTCGCTCGATGGGAACCATCAACACTGAAGGGTCCTCTAAACGCGATCTGGTCAAACTGATCGTTGGCCACGACCTCGAGCGGATTGAACCCACTCCTCTTCAGGAACTCGCCGGCCGGCCGGTGGTCGTCTCGGTTGACCGCCTGAGCAGCAGCCTGGCCCGAGAGATTTCGTTCGACCTGCACGAGGGCGAAATCCTGGGGCTCGCAGGCTTGGTGGGTTCGGGCTACGAAGATGCCGTCTACTCGCTCTTCGGCAGTGACCGAACTGCGAGCGGCACGTTCGTTCTTGACGGTCGTGAACTCGATTTCGGCAAACACAACCCCTACGCAGCCAAGGAAATGGGGCTTGCGTTGGTCCCGGCTGACCGCAAGCGTGACGGCAGTGTTGCTGACCTGTCGGTGGCCGAAAACATCAACGTCACTGTTCTCGACCGCTTCTTCAGTGGCGGGCGACTACGTCACGGCAAATTGCGTGACAATGCGCGACAACTGCTGAAGGATTTCGACGTGCGCCCGCCCATTCCCACAATGGACTACGGCTCGTTCTCAGGTGGCAATCAGCAGAAGGCAATGATGGCCAAGTGGCAGCAGATCACCCCCAAGGTGCTCTTGCTGCACGAGCCGACCCAAGGGGTCGATGTCGGAGCGCGCGAGCAGATTTACCAGATCATCCGTAGCAATCTCGACACCACGGCCGTTCTGTGCGCAAGTTCGGACTACGAGGAGTTGGCGACACTGTGCCATCGCGTGGCCATCGTCGTTCGGGGCCGTCTGGTCGGATACCTATCGGGCACCGACGTCACCCATTCAAAGATCGCTGACATGTGTATGAGTTACGAGGAAGAGGGCAGTGCCACGGCAGCCGCCGCGGCCCTCTTGGACAATGCAGTCGGAAACGGAGACTAGACAATGTCAACAGAGGCCTCCATGGCAAATACTGCCGGGCCGACTGAGCCCCCCACGCTTGACGTAGCGGTTCCTCCCCGCAAACGATCCCGTGCGTGGCTCGAGGCTCTCGCGCTGCCGATCGCGTGGCTGGTCATTATCGTGCTCTTCAGCGCGTTGGCCCCGCAGACCTTCCCCACGTGGACCAACGTCTCGTCGCTGCTTGCGTCGCAGGCAGTTCTCGTGGTCATCACGTTGGCCTTGATCATTCCGCTCACCACCGGAGACTTTGACCTGTCCGTTGCCGCAGTCGCGGGGCTCAGCGCTGTGGTGGCTGCCCAACTCAACGCCGTGATGCACTACCCGCTGTGGATTTCGCTGGTCGCCGCGCTCGTGGTGGGCCTTCTTGTCGGGCTCGTGAACGCGCTGTTCATCGTGGTGTTCGGAGTCGAGAGCCTCATCATCACCCTCGGTATGGGCACCTTCATCACGGGAATCACGCTGTGGATCACCGACTCGCGAGTGATTACTGGTGTCGAGAAGGTGGTGACCGACTGGGTCATCACCAAGCGGATGCTGGGCATCCCGATGTCCTTTTGGTACGCGCTCGTTCTCACCGCCATCGTCTGGTACGTGTTTACCTACACTCCACTCGGGCAGCGCATGCTGGTGGTCGGACGCAATCGCGATGTGGCCCGGTTGGCCGGAATCCGAGTAAGCCTTGTGCGTGCCGGTGCACTTGTGGCCGCTTCGCTGATGGCCGCGCTGGCAGGACTGCTCCTTCTCGGTACGACGGGGTCGGCGAGCCCGTCGACTGCTCTCGACTACCTGCTGCCCGCCTTCGCCGCCGCCTTCCTTGGCTCAACGACTATCAAGCCGGGTCGGTTCAACGCGTGGGGCACCTTGATCGCGGTCTACTTCCTCGTGACTGGCATCACCGGACTGCAGTTGCTCGGTGCGAAGTCCTTTGTTCAATACCTGTTCTACGGTGGTGCGCTGATCCTTGCCGTCACCTTCTCCCAGTTCGTTAAGCGGAGCCGAGCAAAGAGCGGTGCCTAACGGTATGTCCGGCACCGCGGAAGCTCTTGCGACGCTGATCGAACATGCTCGTCAGGCGCGCGTTCCGATCGTGGCAACCGACCCCGAGTGGCAGGGACTCGACCGGGCCTCAGCTGATCAGGTGGCCCAGGTGCTCTATGAGCGCTGGGGCGCCACCGGCTCGCCCTACTGGAAACTGGGCGCGGTCGATGCCGAGACTCAGTCGAAACTGGGTCTCGACGGACCGGTGTGCGCGCCGCTGGTACCTGATCGAGTCGTTCTGTCTTGCGCTCGCCTCGAAATCGACAGCACCGATTTCTTGCACGCCAAGTTCGAAGCAGAAGTAGGTGTCAGTGTGGGCAACACCCTGCTGCCGATCGCCTGTGTTGAGATTGCCGACAGCAGTTTCACGGCCTGGCGGTTGCCCTCATTTGGTGTTATCGCCGATGGCTGCCTGCAGTCGATGATGCTGTTCGGCCCTCCGACCTCCTCCCATGACACTGTGCAGGTGGAGGTCAGCCACAACGGCCTCGTGGTTGCGTCTGGCACCCAAGACTGGGCTGGCGCCGCGGCGCGGTTGAACGTTCTCCCGGCAGATACCGGTGCCACCCACGTTGCTACCGGCTCAATGACACCACTGCTCGACGTCACTGCGGGTGAATGGCTCTTTGACTTTGACTCACTTGGGAAAATCACCGTGCTCGTACGGTGAGCTGTCGATGATCGGCACGTTGACCTGAATGTCGAGCCTGACTAGCCGACCTACCCGGTCGATCCGAGAGGGAATCGTCCTCTCGGTCGTTGTCCTCGCGGTAGGCAGTTTCTCCGTGATCGGAGCCTCCGCCAACGCTCCCCTGTTGCGCGAGTCGCTCGGCCTGAGCGCGGTAGGTGTAGGCGCGATTGCGTCCGTTGCCTACCTCGGGGCAATGCTGAGCGCTTCCCCAGCCGGTCGACTCACCGATAGGCACGGGCCCGGTCGGATCATCGTTACCGGGCTCGGACTGCTTGCCCTCGGCGACTTCATCGCACTGCTTGCTCCGCACCCGATCGTGTTTTACTGCGGGATCTTGGTGCTCGGACTTGGCTACGGGGCCATCAATCCGCCCACCACCGTGGTCTCGAATCCACCGAATCCACAGCGCCGCGGTCTGGTACTGAGTGTGAAGCAATCGGGCGTACCGATCGGCGGCGTGGTAGCAGGGGCGGTGCTCCCCTCTGTTGGACTCGAATGGGGTTGGCGTGCCGCCTTCGCCCTCGGGCTCGTTCTATGCGCGGTGTTGGCGATGGCCGTACTGCTGCGCGGCGGATACCGTGCTCAGCCCCTGACCGGGTCGGCCGCGGCTCGGGCCCGCTCAGCCCGCCGGCTACGACTACCGCAGGGGTACGCCTATGGGCTGCTCATTGCCGGAGTTCAAGTGAGCATCTTTGCTTTCACCGCGGTCTACCTGGTGGAAGCGCGGGGGCTATCCATTGAGCGAGCGGGTCTGGGCGTTTCCATCCTCTTGATGGGGGGTGTCGTCGGGCGACTGTTTTGGGGGTGGCTCTCGGACTCGCGTCCGACACTGAGGTTGCCCGTGTTGCAAGCTACTGCCTTTCTCGGGGCTCTCTCCATTCTGTCGTTGCTCCTCGTGCCCGACTGGGCGCTCATTGGAGCCCTGATCGCTGTCGGCACCACCTCGGTGGGTTGGAATGGGGTTTACATCGCAGCGGTGGCCGAGGCATGTCTTCCGCACCGCATCGGTGCCGCAACGGGGGTCTCACTCACCCTGATCAACCTCGGTGCCATCGTGGTGCCACTCATGATTGGTGTGGTCGTTCACATCTCCGGGTCCTGGACGGTAGGACTCACTGTGCTTGTCGTTCTCAGCATGGCAGCGGGGGTGGTCGCTCTGGTATTCACCGAATCGGCCTCACCGCAGGCCCTTTCCGATAGGAGGTCGTAATGTCGGTGCTCGATCAGATTCGTCTGGGGGCTTCTGACCTCGAGGTGTCGCGCTTTTGTCTCGGGACCGCCACCTTCGGTGGGCAATGCGACGAGGAAACCTCATTTCGCATCCTTGACCATGCGATGGAACTTGGCATTCGGTTCATCGATACCGCCGACAAGTACCCGCTGGGAAGTGGAATTGACGAGGCGGGAGTGACCGAGGCGATCATCGGTCGTTGGCTGAAGAGCCGGAAACCTGATGTGGTGGTGGCCACCAAGGTTCACGGCGCCACAGGCCCCATGCCGTGGAATCAGGGGTTGGGGCGTCGACACCTCACCGAAGCGATCGACGCCTCCCTGCGCCGGCTCGGACTCGAGGCCGTCGACCTCTACCAACTACACCGACCCGATCCGCAAACTCCCATCGAAGAGACTCTCGAGACGCTCACCGACCTCGTGAGCGCTGGCAAAGTACGCTTCACTGGATGCTCGAACTTCCTTGCGTACCAACTGATGCGAGCTCTGGGAAAGAGCGATCTGTACCACTACGCTCGCTTCATCTCGGTTCAGCCGCGTTACAACTTGCTGTTCCGCGAACATGAGCGCGAACTCTTCCCCCTCTGCGAGTTGGAGGGCATCGGAGTGATCACCTACAACTTGCTGGCCGGTGGATTGCTGACAGGCAAACACAATCCGACAGCGCCACCTGATTCCACGTCGCGATTCGCAACCACCGGTGCTGCCGAGCTCTATCGCGAGCGTTACTGGAATGGCCAAGCATTCGAAGCCGTCGCCCAACTCACGGGGATTGCTGAACGGCTCGGGCTGTCGCTGCCCACATTGGCAACAGCGTGGGTCTTACACCAACCGTTCGTGAGTTCGATCCTGTTGGGCGCCACTCGCCCAGAACAACTCGACGGCCCAGTCTCTGCACTAGGGGTGCAGTTGGACGCTTCGACACTCGAGGAGATTGACGCTGTCACCCGAGAGTTCAGGTATGGCGACGCCGTGCAGTAGTCGTGCTCAGTTGAGGGCGGCCGTTCCTGCAACGATTTCACCATCGAGCAGAACATACCGGCGAAGGTCAGCGCGCTGAAGCAGAGACAGATCGCCGAGCGGATCTCCATCGATCACTACCAAGTCGGCACGCTTTCCGACGTCGATCGTTCCGACGTCGTCAAGTATTCCCAGCAGACGCGCGACATTCACCGTCAGCGTGCGCAGTGATTCGCGCGAACTCATTCCGACGATTTCAACGTAAGAGACAGCTTCCTCAGCACAATTACCCTGAGGGAAGTGCGTCAAACCCGCGTCGCCTCCGGCAACGATGGGCACGCCAGACTCGAACGCGAGTCGCACACTCTCGGCATGTCGCGCATGAGTTCGCTTGTGTTGATCAACGATCACCGCAGGGATTCCCATCTCGCCTCCTCGCACCGCGAAGGCGCGATACATCGACAGCGTGGGAGACAGGGTCACCCCATTGAGCACCATGTCAGAGACGGACGCCTCATCGATGTAGATGCCGTGTTCGATCGTTTGCGCACCGAGTCGGGCTGCGGCGCGTACTGCCTCGGCTGATTCAGCGTGCGCAGCTACCGGCACGCCCTGCAGTCGGGCCTCGTTCATGACCGCCTCGAACTCAGCCTCGCTGAGCCCATTGCGCTCAGCAGGGCACAGCGGATTGAAGCCGGTGCCGCTCACGCCGACCTTGATCCAATCGACGCCGTCTTTGAGTTGTCGACGTACCTCGGCGCGCGCCTCGTGAGGACCCACCACCTGAACGCCGAGCCCGTACGGATACTGCCGACCTTCGAAAATATGTGATGGATGGAAATCGGCGAGTCCCCCGGGCGCCGAAAGAATGCGCCCTGCCGGCTGCACGCGCGGGCCACGCACGTCACCGCGGTTGATGGCATTGCGTACTTCAACGCCGATGTTTCCACGGCTTCCCACATCGCGAACGGTGGTAAAGCCGCAGTCGAGCAACGTCGATGCGTTAAAGACAGCATCGATTGTCGCCTCGGCTATCGACTTTCGTAGTTCGATGTCGTACGGATCGGCCACGTCGCGATAGATGAGATGACAATGGGCATCCATGAGCCCCGGAATGACGCTGGCACCTTTGAGATCGATTTCAACATCATCGGGACGGTCGCCGTCCTTGACGCCGATACTGACGATGCGTCCGTCATCAATGACGACTGCACCCTCAACGAGTTCGAAGTTCTCTCCGGTGAAGTACCTTCCGTGATTCAAAATCATGCGAGGCATGCGTGACTCCTAGGTAGTCAGCGGTACTGCTGGGCCAAATCATGGAACTCTTCGTACGTACCGTATTGGGTCACCCTCGAACGTGAGGGAATTCCGGTGAGTTCAGCCGCGTACTCGCCGACCGCCCGTAGCTGGGCAAGGTCAACTCCGGTTTCGACACCGATCTCGCGGAACAAGTGGACGACATCTTCCGTGGACACATTGCCCATCCCCATGACCGAGATCGGCATCGCAATCCCGCCGCCGTAACCTCCGATGCACGCCTCGAAAACCTCGGCGCCATTGTCGTAGGCAGCGAGAATGTTCGCGATGGCCATACCCGTGCATTCATGCAGGTGAACGCCAAGGGTCATATCGGGGAAGCGGGTGGTGATGGCCTTGACGAGCGAGCCCACATCGCGGGGGTTCGACATGCCGATGCTGTCGGCGATGCTGACTTCGTGAATGCCAAAGCTGGCGAAGGTCTCGATGAGATCGAGCACCCGCGACTGCTCGATCGAACCCTCGAAGGGGCAGAGGAAACAGATGCCCATGCTGACATCAATGTCGATACCCGCGCTGTGAGCCAGTTCGGCGACCTGACGGATCTGCTCGACGTTGTCGGCGATGTTCATGCGGGAGTTCTTCATGCTGTATGCCTCGGAGGCCACGATGAGGGCGGAGACCTTGGTGCAGCCGGCGTCGATGGCGCGCTGTGCGCCGCGCAGGTTGGGCACTAGAGCGCGGTATACGACGCCCTCGCGCTTGGGCAGCCGGCGAACGACCTCG
The DNA here is from genome assembly GCA_026393115.1 of Actinomycetota bacterium. Taxonomy (GTDB): domain Bacteria; phylum Actinomycetota; class Actinomycetes; order S36-B12; family CAIYMF01; genus CAIYMF01. The sequence continues at coordinate 28,957 of JAPLAU010000023.1, read as the reverse complement.
TCTGCATCGGCGAGCATGGGGATGACTTTCGGGTGTACGAAGCCAGTGACCTCGATCTCGGGTACGCCGGCGTCGGCGATCATCTCGATCATCGCCAACTTCTCGTCGGTGGTAGGAACGTGCCACCCCGCCTCGTGCACCATCGTCTGGAGTCCGTCGCGCATTAGTACCTCGACGATCCGCGCCTTGGGTTGAGTCATCTCATGTCCTCTCGGGTCCGGTGTTCGGTGGGTCGTTCGGTGGGTCGTTTGGTTGGTCGTTTGGTTGTTCATAGTCTGATCCGTGAGTTCGCGATGAAGACCCGATGAGTACCTCTGCCTCGACGATCATCGTGGCGATTCCCGTGGGGAACCACGTGAGGTGCGGCAGTTCGTCGGGCAGGGGCACTCCCAACTGCCCATTCTTGGTCGCGAGGCCACCCTCGTGCAGCACCTGTTCGGCCACGGAGCGCACCTGGGCACGCACGCCCGGCAGTTGGCCGCCCGAGGCGAAAGCGCGAACCTCGGACCACGTGTCGTCGGCGCGGGAGATCGACAGCAGCCCGCGCCAGAGCCCGGGGAGCAGCACCCCGCCGTGGGCAAGGGTGATCTGGTCGTCGAGGGTGCCGCGGTCTTCGGTCGACCCGAAGGTCGACCGAAGACCGTCTCCCGTCATCACGCCGGGCCACTCAGGGACTCCAGTCCCGAGCAAGGCGAGAGCAAGCAAGAGGTTGAGGGGATTCGCCGAGCGATAGCCCAGAATCACCTCGCGTGAGGTGGCGTCAAGCGCCACTGTCGCCCGCGTCGACTCGACGTCGGCCGCAGCAAGTGCCGTGGCCGCGACGGCGCAGACACGAGCCGGGAAGTCGACGTCTCGAGCCAACGCCACCACCCGGGGCAGCACCTCAAGCGCTGCGTCGAGCGCTGGCGGGTAGGTGGCGAGAACCTGGTAGATGCTCGGAACGAATGCACTGTCGAGTTCTGATCGGATCAGGTCGAACGCGCGCGCAATCGACGAGCCAGCTGCCGCCTCGGTGATCAGCTCCATGGTTGGCTGAGTCAAAGGGCACCTCGACCCTGAACCTGCTCGATCTGCTCTGGTGTGAGCCCGAGCCGGTCGGCAAGCACCTCAACGTTGTGGGCCCCCAGTGCAGGGCCGACCCAACGAATCGAACCCGGAGTGCGCGATGCGCGGGGAGCAACGTTTTGCATGGGAAGCGATCCCAAAGTCGGATGATCGACGTTGATGATTGATTCACGGGCGTTGAAGTGAGGGTCGGTCAGCATGTCTGGTGCCCGATAAATCGGACCTGCGGGTACTCCGGCGTCCGAAAGAATCAGCATGAGTTCGTTGGCGGTTCGTTGGACTGTCCACGCGCTCACCAGCGCATCGAGTTCGTCCATCCGTTCCCCGCGAGCGCCATGGGTCGCGTAGCGAGGGTCGTCAGCAAGTTCCGGACTGCCCATGACCTCAGTGAGCCGGCGGAAGACACTGTCTTGATTACCTGCAATCACGATTTCGCGCCCGTCGGATGTCGGGTAAACATTAGAAGGTGCCACGCCAGGCAGCGTGGCTCCGCTTCGCTCACGTACCCACCCACCCACTGCGTACTCCGGGATGATCGACTCCATCAGCGACAGCACCGACTCATACAGAGCCACATCGATCACCTGACCAAGTCCCGATGACCGACGTTCCAGCAGGCACACCAGTGCGCCGATGGCACCCATAATCCCCGAGACAGCGTCCGCGAGAGCGATTCCGGAGCGAACCGTTGACCGCCCCGGCTCGCCCATGAGGTAGCGCAATCCGCCCATGGCCTCGCCGATAGCGCCGAATCCCGCGCGAGACGAGTAGGGGCCGGACTGGCCAAATCCGCTCACCCTGACCAAGATGATGCCGGGATTCACTCGGCTGAGTTCGTCGTACGACAGTCCCCACTGCTCGAGCGTTCCGGGCCGGAAGTTTTCGACCAGCACATCTGCCTCGCGCACGAGGTCGAGCAGTACTGAGCGCCCCGCTTCAGTTCGAACGTCGAGCGTGACGGACTTCTTGTTGCGAGCGATGACCGACCACCACAGAGATTCACCTTCGGGGGTTACTTTCCCCCACTGCCGCATCGGGTCGCCGCTGCCCGGCAGTTCAATCTTGATCACCTCTGCGCCGAAATCTCCCAGCACTTGGCAGGCGAACGGGCCGGCGATGAGCTGGCCAAGTTCGATCACTGTGGTACCCGCCAGCGGCCCGGGACGGGCCGTGTCGGATTGCACGGAATTGGTGCCAGTGGCGGCGGTCATGAGGTCCTTCATTTTCGGTGACCGGATCTGTCTGAGGTTAGGCGGCGGGCTTGATCGTGTCAACCGGTTTGTATACCGATTGGACTCGAGTACACGGCGGCGAAACGTCGCTACACTCTCTAGATGACCGAAGATCGCCGCCTTCGCATACAATCAGGCGAGTCTGAGGTCTCATTTGCGCGAGTGGTCGGAGCCACCACGAGCGCGTCAACGGTCGGCACAATTCCGGTGTTCCTGCTCGGCGCCATGGCCCCTTTCGTTCGAACCGAGTTGGGCCTGAGCCAAACTCAACTCGGCATTTCGGTCTCCGCCTTCTGGCTATTTATGGCCCTCGGTGGCGTCGCGGGGGGCCGCCTCAGCCAGCGCCTCGGGGCCACCGTCGCCACGCGGCTGGGGGTCACCGGTTCGATGCTGGCGATGGTTCTGGCCTCGCTGGCAGGGTCGTGGTGGATCCTGATTGTGGCCATGGCGATCGCCGGACTCTTTAACTCGCTGAGCCAACCCGCGGTCGACTTGGCGCTCTTCGCCGGAGTCGAACGCTCCCGGCTATCGCTGGCCTTTGGAATCAAGCAGACGGCGCTACCCGGTGCCGCGGTCATCTCAGGGCTCGCCGTGCCGCTTCTGGCCAACAGCATTGGCTGGCGACCTTCCTTCCTCATCGGCGTCGTGGTGGGGCTACCCGCCCTGATCCTCATGCCGCGACTTGTCTATCGGCACGTCGACAGCACCGGCAGAGCCACCGATCCCAACGAACGCCTCCAAGGCATCTCCCGATTTGCCATCGCTTTCGGAATCGCCATGATGGCGGTCTCCGCGATGGGTGCGTTTTATGTCGAGTCTGCGGTGTCGCACGGGTTCAGTTCTGATACCGCAGGGCTGTTTCTGGCGGCTGGCAGCCTGTGCGGAGTGGTGGGTCGTTTCGTCTTCGCGTGGCGCTTGGGCTCGATCACCCGTCCGCTCATCGCTGCAAGCATCATCATGATCGTGGGGGGCACTGGTGTGCTGTGCTTTGCCTTTGCCACGGCCGGATGGGCCCTCTTGCTTGCCACGCTCGTGGCATTGGGCGCGGGGTGGGGATGGAACGGCCTGCTCACTTTCGCGGTCGTGAGCTTGTATCCCCAGGCTCCCGCACGATCCTCTGGATACCTCGTCTTGGGTGCAGCGTCGGGTGGCGTGATCGGGCCGACGGTGTTTGGTCTCATCGCGCAACACGCTGGTTTTAGTTTGGCGTGGATCGTCGCTTCCGGATGCTTCCTCGGCGCAGCAACAATTCTTCAGATTAGGCGGAGACCTGGTCTGCGGAAGTCTTCGGCGGCGGCAATTCCATGACCGCGGCCGATTCCTTGCTCTTGTCTCGGATGGCCTCCATCAGGCGCCTTTTGGAAGACAGCACATGACTTGTCATGACCGACGACGCCCATTCTGCGTCTTTCGATCGAAACGCCGACAGCAACTCACGGTGATGGCGGTTGCTGCGCTCAAAGTCGACCGTCGCGTAACTATGGAGTGCTTGCAAGATAACGGGCAACACCACAAGCATGCTGCGCGCGGGGATGACATAGTCGGCGCCCGCTGCTTCGGCGATGCCACCGTGGAATAACTCATTAAGTTGAGCGAAGTCACTCATGACCTCCGCGTCGGCGAGCGAGCCTTGAGCGGTGAGACTCTCCATACGATCGCAGAGTTCGGCGAGATGGCTGAGTTGAGCGTCAGTGAGTCTGTCTGCGGCGCGATGTGCAACGAATCCCTCGATTAAGGCTCTCAGGTCGTAGATTCCCTCAATATCAAAACTGTTCCAGTCAACGACGCGGGCACCCCGGTGAGGCTCAACCTCAACAAGGCCCTCGGACTGTAGACGCCTCAGGCTTTCCCTGATCGGCGTGCGACTGAGCCCATACTGCGTCGCAAGATCGGCCTCGGCCAGATGCGAACCCGCGGGAATTCTGCCCCCGATGATCTCTCGCCTCAACAGCAAGTACGCACGGTCCGCTGCTCGCTCAGTCTTTGGCTCCACCCTCGCAGTGTAGCCACCGGTCGCAGCGTGTCTGGGCAATTTAGTGACCCTCAGACGTTGAAGGAATTTCCTTTCCGGGCTGGGAAAGTATGTCTTCCCAGACGATTTGTGCCATTTCGTCGCGGGCACCGCCACGGGTGTAGTGGCCGAAGGCGCGAAATCCGGTGAGCTCCTCGGCGAGGCTCACGGTGTCTGAGAAGCGTCCGAGGTCGACCCCGGTGCTCACGCCCATGTACTCGAGCATCGCAACCAAATCTTCGGTAGGCAGGTTGCCCAGTACATCGTTATCGCCAGGAAGCCACAGATCGCCTCCCAGGCCGCAGAAAGCTCCCTCGATCCAGTCGACGCCAGCGAGTAGCGCGGCAAGAGCATTGGCGAGTGCGAATCCTGCGCGCGTATGAAGGTGAATGCCGACGGAGACATCGGGGTGGCGACGGTGGATTCGAGCGAGCGCATCGTGCACCTGGCGCGGATCTCCCAGACCCGCGGAGTCGGCGACGTAGATGCTGCGGGCGCCGGCTGCCACGATTCGATCAATAAAAGCGTCGAGGCGTTCAGGCGAGACCAGTCCCGCGCCGTACGCGAAGAAGGACATCACGATTGCGACCGTCACCGGAGTATCGCCGCACACTTGAACAATCTCGTCGAGTTCGTCCCACATCTGGTCGGTGGTTCGGCGCTGGTTGATCATGAGCACGTCGGGGTCAGTGCACGTCAGCGCCACGATTTCGTCGACACCCGATTCCAACGCACGTCGGGCGCCGACCGCGTTGGGCACCAAGGCGCGGTAGCTGATGCCAGCCGTTCGAGGTACCGACGCAAGAAGTTTCTCGGCATCGGCCATCTGGGGAAGCACCTTGGGATGGGCGAATGACACCACCTCGATCTCGCGCACTCCGGCGTCGATCATGCTCTCGACCAATCGGAGTTTGTCAGCGGTGGCGATAACCGATCGCACTGATTGCAGCCCGTCTCGCATTCCCACCTCGACGACTCGCATCGATCGGGGCAGGGACATCGGTTCGAAAGACGACATAAGTACTCCCAGTGGTCAGGACCCGAGCCTAGCAAGGCAATTGTGTACATTCCAACTACCCAAGTTCTGCCAATACGTGGTGCTTGTAGTGTGAATATTGTCGATACTGGGCAAGTCGTTGACGGAGACCCTGTACGTTGCATACAATCACTGCCCACAGGCAGGAAGGATCGACGGTGTCAATGAGTGGTCAATCATGCGTCGAGCGTTGGGATCAATCCCGCGCCCGCTACGTAGCCCTCGATGGTCGAGTTCGCTCTGTAATCACGTGGATCGACTCATCGCGCGAGCGGGCACTCGAGCTCGATCAACGGGCCGCATCCGGAGATTCCGCCGGACCGCTACACGGTCTCATCGTCGGGGTGAAGGACAACATCGATACCGCGGGAGTGCGCACCACTGCCGGGGCCTCCTTTCGCTCTGATGTCGTGCCGTCAACCAACGCGGCGTGCATTGACTTAATGGAAGAGCAAGGAGCCGTGGTCGTCGCCAAGCTCAACATGGCGGAGGTCGCTTGGGGGGCAACCACCCAAAACCTCACCTACGGTGCCTGCCGCAATCCATGGGACCTAGACCGCATCCCCGGTGGATCGAGCGGAGGTTCCGGGGCAGCTCTGGCTGCTCGCATTGTCGAGGCAGCGCTTGGCACTGACACCGGTGCTTCGGTACGCATTCCCTCGTCAGTCAATGGGATCGTCGGACTGCGGCCTACCTTTGGATCAATTTCGGCACGGGGTGTGTACCCAGCGGCGTACACCCAGGATGCCGTCGGACCGATGGCGATTCGAGCCGAGGACGCTGCCCGACTTGCCGAAGCACTCCTCCACTTCGATCCGCTCGATCCCTACGCTCGGCCGGGCGCCGGCGCACCGGCAACAAGCCTGCTGCATGAGCCCCTACGAGGCCTCACCGTTGGTATCCCTGCTGACTTCTTCTACGACGATCTTGACGCTGGCATCGCCCAGCGCGTCGACGAGTTCCTGACCTGGCTCGATACTCAGGGAGTTCAGCGGGTCAGTGTTGCTGACTTCGGACAAGCTCGAGCCTTTGAGGCGTGGACTCGGATCGTGCAAGTCGAGGGGGCTGCATTCCACGAAGAGCGCATCACCGCGAGTCCCGACGACTTCTCACCGGATGTACTTGGCCGAATTTCTTCAGGGCTCGACGTTCGCGCAGTCGACCTCGCGCGTTCGCTCGACTGGCGCGTACGTTATCGCCACGCACTTGATTCGCTCATGTCAGACATCGACGTGATAGTGACCCCGGTGATCGCGATCGACGTCCCCGCTGCTGAGGGATACGACAGTCGTGCAACCACTCAAACTCTGGGGCGCATCACCTACCCCTGGGGCCTGCATGCCGGCCCGACCATGTCGCTTCCGATCGGGTTCCACCCCGCGTCGGGCATGCCCGTTGGAATCGCACTTTCAGCGGCATCGTGGCACGAGGCGCGGCTCTTCCAAGTGGCCGCCGCCTACCAGCGTGACACTGATTGGCACGAACACATCCCGCCCATGGTGCAGCAACAGGAGGCTCCCGGTGAGTGACCTACCGCCCCTAGACCCGACAACGCTCGAACCCGCATCAGTGGGACGCGGCCCACTTGAGGGTTTGCGCATACTCGATGTGGCCACGATGATGGCCGGCCCGTGGGCTGCCACGTACCTCGCCGACTACGGCGCCGACGTGGTCAAAGTGGAGTTGCCTGGCACCGGTGATCCGGTACGTCACTGGGGATCTCAAGTAGGGGGTACTTCGCTTGCGTGGAAAGGTCTTTCGCGCAACAAGAGGCTCATCACGTTGGCGCTAAACAAGCCCGAAGGCCAACAGTTGCTCCTTCGCATGGTCAAGGATTTCGATGTTCTCGTTGAGAACTACCGCCCCGGTGTCATGGAGCGGTGGGGGCTGAGCCCAGAGGAATTGCACGCGGCAAATCCGCGCTTGATCATCTTGCGCACCTCCGGCTATGGGCAAACCGGACCGTTTGCACGCAAACCGGGGTTCGGAACCCTCGCCGAAGCATTTGCCGGTCTGGCCTTTGTGAGTGGGGCCGAGGATCGCGCGCCTTCTATCTCTGGATATCCGCTGGCAGACGGAGTCACAGCGCTCGCTGGAGCGATGGCAATTTTGGCCGCGGTTTACTGGCGCGATGTCGGTGGCGGAACAGGTCAGGTGATCGATAACGCGATCATCGAGGCAAACTACCGACTGATCGACTACCTCATGCTCGACTACGAAAAGCTCGGCCTCGTTCGTCAGCGCAGCGGCAATCGACTCGGGGATCTCGCTCCCCGTAACGCCTACCAGACCGCTGACGGAGACTGGATCGCCATTTCCGGTGGCACCCAGGGGATTGTCGAGCGACTGTTCCGAGCCATGGACCGCGAGGATCTTGTGACCGATCCTCGATTTATCAACAACGCGACTCGTCGGGCCAACGTTGATGCGTTGGATGACGAGATCGGCGGCTGGATGGGTCAGACTTCCACCGACCGCGTTTTGGAGCTCTTCGAAGAGTTCGAGGTTGCCGGTGCGCCGGTCAATAACATTGCTCAGATTGCCCATCATCCGCATTTCCAAGCGCGTAATCTTCTTCAGATGGTGGACGACCCAGACCTCGGTCCTACATCGACGGTTCACGTCCACCCGCGCATGTCGGTTACACCGGGAGGCGTTCGTAATCTCGGCGGTCCGATCGGAAGAGATAACGATGACTTCTATCTCACCGAAATGGGGCTCTCGGACGAAGAATTCCAAGCGCTCCGAGACGCCGGTGCGGTTTAGTAGTTCGACTAGGTGGTTCGGGTTCTGCAGCACTACATACAACGCTCGTAGCAGGATATCTTCACAAGATTGTGTGCCCACGACATCCATCGCTCACACTGGAGGAGAACGCTATGTACGACCTACTCATCAAGAACGGAATGGTCGCGGACGAGCACGGGGTCTACCCCCTCGACGTTGCGGTGAAGGACGAGAAGATCGTTGCGCTTTCTGTGCACGGCCAGTTGGAAAGTGATGGGGCGGCAAAGGTTATCGACGCAGCCGGCAAGTACGTGCTGCCTGGCGGCATTGACACGCACGTCCACTATGACCTTTCGATCTCCGAGGCCATGACCGCTCAATCCGCTAAGGCTGGATCGCGTGCCGGTATCTACGGCGGCACCACCACGTACATTGACTTCTCCATGTCGGCTCCCGAGGACTCGCTCATCAAGTCCGTCGAAGAGAAACTGGCGCACACCGCTGCGCAGAACCCAGACTCCGACTACGCAATGCACGCCATCGTCTCAGGTGACTGGCCCCTCACCACCCCCGACGAGTTCAAGGACTGCATCAGCGGCGGTGTCGTGTCATTCAAGTTCTTCACCGCGTTCAAGGGCAGCCCCACAATCGGTGGACTCATGTCAGACGATGGCCGCATCTACCAGGCGATGCTCGCCACCGAGAAGCACGGCGGCATCACGATGGTGCACTGTGAAGATGAGTGCATCATCGACTACAACATCCGCAAGCTCTACGCAGACGGTCGTCCTGAGTTCTGGAACATTGGTGAGGCTCGCCCACCGCTAGCCGAAGAGGCAGCCGTTCGGCGAATGCTTCTCCTCGCTCGGCGAACTGGCTCACCCCTCTACATCGTGCACGTGAGCGCCAAAGAGTCCGTCGAAGCCATCACCGAGGCCCGGTTGCAGGGCGTTGATGTATTTGCCGAGACGCTGCACCCGAATCTGGTCTTTGACCCCAGCCTTTACGAGCAGGAGCAAGGACAGCGCTACATGAACTACCCACCCAACAAGCCGATCGAGCATCGCAACGTGTTGTGGGATGCCTGCGCTGATGGGCGCCTGCACACGATGGCGAGTGACGACTTCACGATTCCTCTTGATCGCAAGTTGGCTGGAGACACTGTCGACAATGTCACGGGTGGCACGAACAGTGTCGAGACCCGGATGGCCATCTTCTGGTCTGAGGGAGTCAAGAAGCGCAACCTGTCCATTGAACGTTTCGTCGAAATGACGTCTGCCGCCCCGGCCAAATTGTTCGGTATCTACGGAACCAAGGGAGTTCTGCGACCCGGCGCCGACGCGGACATCATCATCATGGACCCCGATACCACGCACACCTTCAACCAGAGTGAGAACCTGCATTCTGACTGCGACTACAGCAACTGGGATGGCTGGACGACTGACGGCTTCCCAGTCACCACCATTTTGCGAGGTAACGTCATGGTTGACGGCGGAAAGTGGGTTGGACCCGAAGGAATTGGAAAGTTCATCCCTGGCAAGAGCCCTGAGAAGGTCTAGGTGTCAGTAACACCAGAGCAGACTTTGGCCGACTACGAGGCCCTAGGAATGCGGGGCCGTACTGGATTCGGAGATCATCCTTGCGTGTTGGTGATCGACTTCCAGTACGGCATGACCGACCCCGAAAGCCCGTTGGGGACTGACCTACTCGATAAGCCCATCGCCGTGGCGCAGGACGTGATCGCTGCCGCACGCGCCAACGACGTGCCAGTCATCTACGCCCGAGTCGCATTCCGCCCCGACCTTGCCGATGGCGGACTCTTCATCCAGAAGGTCCCGTCACTGGGGTGGCTTAAACACGGCAGTCGATGGGTTGAAATCGATGATCGAGTGAAGCCGGAGCCCAATGACTACATCCTGACCAAACGGCATAGCAGCGCCTTTATTGGCACCGAGTTTCAGCAAGTGCTGCAGACGATGGGAGTCGACACCATCATTTCTGTTGGGTGCAGCACCTCCGGGTGCGTACGTCAGACGGCAGTCGATGCCAATGCCTATGGTTTCCGCTCAGTCGTGGTGTCAGACGCGGTCGGCGACCGGAGCCCCACCCAGCATGATGCGAATCTGGTCGACATGGACGGTAAGTACGCAGACGTGGTAGCAAGCGCAGAGGTCATCGAGTACCTGTTGTCGCTCAACTCGACGAAAGACAAGTAGGAGGACACGTAATGAAGGCAATGCTGTTTGACGAATTTGGTGGTCCTGAGGTTCTGCGGTACGGAGACGTACCCGACCCCGTTCCCGGTCCGGGGGAAGTGCTCGTCAAACTCAAGGCGTCTGCCCTCAACCACGTCGACATCGACGTTCGAGACGGTGTATCGCGATTCGATTTCAAGATGCCGCACATTCTCGGTATCGAGGGCGCGGGTGTCGTCGCAGGCATGGGGGTCGGTGTCGAGGGTTTGTCGATCGGCGACCCCGTTGCGGTTTCGTACGTGCGAACCTGTGACAACTGCGAGTGGTGTAACCGTGGGCAAAACAACCTGTGTGAAAACCGTCGCCTATTCGGTGAGCACATCCCCGGCACATACGCGCAATACATGGTGGCCCCAGCCAGCCACTGCCTTCCGATTCCCGAGGGCGTGTCATTCGCGGAGGCTGCGGCCTCGCTCGTTGCTTTCGGCACCGCGTGGCACGGATTGGTGGCGCGCGGTCAACTTGTCGTCGGCGACGTGGTGCTGATCCACTCGGTTGGCAGCGGTGTTGCCTCCGCAGCTCTACAGATTTGTAAAGCCGCAGGCGCAACGGTGATCGGCACTGCCAGTACCGATGAGAAGCTCGAACGTGCGACCGCCGATGGTGCTGATTTCACCATCAACTACAACTCCACAAATGTGAACGAAGCTGTGATGGAGTTCACCGGCGGCAAGGGAGTGGACCTGGTCTTTGACGTCGTTGGCGGCGAAGCCTTTACGAACTCGATGTTCGTGATGCGGCCTTATGGGCGCCTCATTAGCATCGGAGCTCACGCTGGCGAAGTGGTTCCGTTCGACATTATCGAATTCTTCCGTCGACACATTTCCTACATTTCTTCGCACACTCAAACTCGTGACGAACTCAGTCATGTTCTCGATTTGATTGCGCGTGGCACGCTCTCGCCTCGCATCCACTCAACGTTCCCACTCAGTGAGGCAGCTGACGCACACAGGCTCATGTCGAGCCGTCTGGCTTACGGCAAGATCATTCTGGAAATCCCAGAATAAGGATCAGTTCATTCGTCGCTTGACGGCTGGTCCGGATTCGGGCCAGCCGGCGCATCGGGCGAGCGTCTCATCAGTACGAGCCGCGTCAGTTCGACGCGGGAGTTGACCCCGAGTTTCTTGTAGATGCTCTTGAGGTGCTGCTTCACGGTGTGCACGCTGAGAACAAGCGTGTCAGCGATCTGTTGATCATGCAGCCCCAACGAGACGGCGGCGGCGATCTGCCTTTCACGTGGTGACAGGAGTGCCTGCGCGAACGGAATAGCATCGATTGCCACGGCATCACCGCCTCCGCGAAGGGTCAGGCGGGACAGTTGCACTTTGCGATCGTTCCCGAGGCTGATCGGTTGCACTACCACCCGATGACGTACGCCCTGTGACTCCAGGTGTGCAGTTTCGGCGGGGCGCCTCTGCCGGTTCATGGTCAAGAGGTCTTCGAGCAGCAGGTCAGCCTCATCGGGATCGAGTAGGTCAAGAATCCGCCGAGCGGCAGCATTGGGATGACGTGAGCCGGTGCGCAGGTCAGAGATGATCAGGGCGTCGTCACTGAATTCAAAAGCCTGACGGAACTGAGCGCGTTCGCGTTCAAGGTCCTCGATGCGGCCTGCGATCGTGACCGCCAGCCCAATGATGTGTCCTAGCGCGGTGGCTAATTCAAGGTCGCCCGGATGGTCGAATGCGTCAGACTCACGGTCGCCGAAATTTAGAGTGCCGATAATGCGACCCTCGGCCACGATGGGGGCCTTGAGTGTCGACTGAAAACCGTGCACGGAGAGTACTTCGCGATAGAACGTCGACTCGCGCCACTCCTCGTCTGACATGATCTGCGACGACGAGCGAGTCTGTCCGGTTTCGAAGACTGCATGGAGAACTGGGTCAATCTGGCGACCGACCTCTTCATAACGTTCGAGGTAGTACTCGCTTACCCCGTCAGCGCGCGCGAGCGGAGGCCTGCCGGCAGAACGTGACAGATAGATTCCGACCGCACGGGCGGGCAGAACATTGCGCGCCTCTTTGAGGTAAACAGTCATCACCTCGTCGATCGAGGTCACGGCTGCCAGGCTGCTCGCGACTCTTGAGAGAGCGCCAGCCACTCTCCCAAGTGCTTCGGAATCCACGCCTGCCCTCCCCTACTGCGATGGTGCCCCCACCGTAGGCAGAGCGTACCGTTACTGCTTCGTTACGCAGGCTCCTGCTTGGCTTCCACGTGTCTAGGAAAGAAGCACCGGCGTGGCCGTGAGCCCGTCAAGTGACTTGCGCACTTGCTCGGCTCGCTCACGCAAGATTGTGACGAATGAGCCAGCGTCATCGACCACGAGGTCGAACTCGTCAGGAACGACAATGGACGTGGTGCCCAGTTCGACCACCGCCGGACCCTCGAGAGTGGCACCCGGGCCCATGCGTCTGCCGTCAAACACTCCCACCTCAACCATCGAGCGCTGCATAGTCGACCACATCTGTCGGGTTCCGATTCGTGGATCGCCGGTCTCCATGATGTCGTCCGATAGCCGCATCGTTGGTTTGGGCGTGCTTCCAACGACGGTCAGTCTGACGTTGAGCACATCGATGGGCATGTCATCGGTTCGGTAACCGAACAGGCGGTCATGCATCGTTCCGAAAGCATCGGTCAACGTGGCCACATCGGGAGTGTGCATCGATTCGGCGCCGAGGGGCACGATCAGTTCATACCACTGGCCCTTGTAACGCATGTCTAGCGCAGGCGAGAAGGAAGCAGAGTCGTCGCTCAATCCCTCTCCCCGCAAAATCTCGAGTCCCGCCGCGGCCATCTGTGCCCACATCGCTGCCAACTCTTCAAAGTCCATCGCTGACAGTCGAGCCTTGTAGCTTTGAACGAAGTCGTGCTTGAAGTCGCACACCAGCATTCCTGCCGCACAGAAGATTGACGATTCGCGGGGAGTGATGAGAACCGGCGCCCCCAGTTCAGAAGCGATCGCGGCAGCGTGCACTGGCCCGGCTCCCCCGGCAACAACGAGGGGGAAGTCTCTGGGATCCAGACCTCGACGGACGGTGACTTCGCGAACGCCAGCGGCCATGTTCACGTTCACCACGTCATAGATTCCGGCTGCCGCCGAGAGAACGTCGAGGCCGAGAGGCTTGGCAATATGTTCCTCGATCGCTCGATAGGCAGCGTCGCGGTCGAGAGGCATACCTCCGTGCAGGAAGGTGTCGGGATCGACGAAACCCAGTACAACGTCAGCGTCAGTGGTCGTCGGCAGGGTGCCGCCGCGGCCGTAGCACACCGGACCTGGGCTGGCTCCTGCACTCTGCGGACCCACTCTGAGTAGGCCGCCCTCGTCGACGTGTGCGATCGAGCCTCCACCGGCTCCGATCGTGTGAATATCGACCATAGGCAATGCGATCGCCCACCGGTCGACGATGCCATCGGTCATGACAAGTGGTTCACCGTGATCGACCACTGCGGCGTCGAAACTTGTACCGCCCATGTCAACAGTGACGCACCGGTCGAGCTGATGCGGCTGCACGACAAGTAGCCCGGCTGTTGGACCCGAGGCCGGACCCGACAACAACGACAGTGCGGCGCGACGGGCAAGCTCCTCGGGAGTCGCTACACCACCATTGGACTGCATAAGAAGGAGCAGGCCGGCAAAATGCGATTTCTCAAGTAGATCGGTGAGCATTGCAAGGTAGTCGCTGATGATGGGACCCGCGTAGGCATTGAGCACCGCTGTCGACGTACGCGGGTAGTAGCGCACCTGCGAGAGCAGAGCGTGCGAGGTGGTCAAGTAAACATCGGGAAGTTCAGCGGCGATGATCGCAGCCGCCGCGTCTTCGTGCGCTGGGTTCGCGTACGAGTGCATGAACGAAATCGCTACGGCCTCGACGCCTTCGCTCCGCAGAATTGACGCAGCCGCCCGGACATCGTCCGTGACTAGCTCCTCGACTTCACGACCGGACCAGTCAACCCGTCCGCGGATAGGCAGCGTTAACTGTCGAGTCACCAATGGCGTTGGCTGGGCGAGTCTGTTGTCGTACGGTTCTTCACGTCTGCCGTCGCGCAAAGTGAGTGTGTCGCGGAAACCTTCCGTGAGCAGCAGCCCGACCTTGGCTCCCCGTCGCGTGAGCAATGCGTTAGTCGTCACGGTCGTGCCGTGGACGATCGTCGACACCTTCGCCAAGAACTCCTCAAGCCCGATGCCCCTAGAGGCAGCGATCTCTCCGAGGCCGTTCAGGACAGCCTCGGCTGGGTTCGACGGAACTGAACTCGTCTTGTGAACCTGACGCGTGCCGTCTTCCTCGACAACAAGGAAGTCGGTAAAGGTGCCTCCAACGTCGATGCCAATGCGAATACTCACAGCACGCCCTCCGTTCCCATGAACTCCACGAAATCTGCCGTGGACGCGTGGCCCCGGCTTGAGCGCTCTGCGGTAGTACCTGCAGCATCGAGGGTCATCGTCTGTTGGTCGATGACCACTCCGTAGTCATCGAGCGCTCGCTTGGCCGAAAGTAAGCCGGCTCGCACTTCAGCAGCGATGGTCTCTGGCGCGCGGCGAAGTGGATCACCGTAACCGCCGCCGCCACCACACTCGGACACAATGCGTGTTCCCTCAGGGAGCCACTCGATGATCTCCTTGGAGCCCCAGTCTTGGTGCCGGCCGTCGGGAAACTCAATGCGCAAAATGTTCAGGCCCGCGTCTTTTCCGCCGAACAGTCCCGGTGCCGGCGTGGCACCCTCATGGGCGAGGTCGTCGCCGAGAGTCACACCCATCTCATTGCGGCCAAGGATGTGCCAGGCCGAACGGGTACCAAGCCCTCCGCGCCATTCGCCGGCCCCTGCCGAGTCGGGCAGGAGTTCGCTGTACTCCAGGAAGTGAGGCGTAGTCAGTTCAAACATTTCCGGGTCAGGCGAGCGCATCTGTCCGGCGGTGCCGGTAAATCCGAAAGCGTCCCAGCCGTCGTGTCCGAGCATCGCGCCCGGTCCGTTGCGCTGAAACACAGTGAACATGACGAATGGCTCTTCTGAGCGCGGGTCGATTCCGTTGAGTGCAGTGCACAGGAACTGGTTCCACCCGGCAGTGACGCGGTCGGGGAGCGCATCCTTCATCGCCAGCATGATCGACTCGAGAACTTCGTCGCACATTTGATTGCCAAAGATCGTCGCGGCAGGAAAGTTGGGTGACAGCAGCGAACCGGGCCGGAACACGGTGTGCACGGGAGCGAAGAGCCCCTGGTTCGTCGGAATCTTCAGGCCACCGGCCGCGAGCAGCATGAGGAAAGCAATACGGATCGCGCCCATGGCTGAGGCCTCAGGCATATTGGTAATTCCGGGAGCTTGGTCGTCGGTGTCGCTGAAGTCGAAGGTGATTTCGTCTCCGTGTACGGTCACCTCCACGGCAATGCGGTAGTGCTTGGTTGGGTCAATGCCGTCAGAGACCATCCAACTCTCGCCGCGGTACGAACCGTCAGGCCACCTCGAGAGTTCGGCCCGTACTTGACGCTCAGAACTTTCGAGAATGTAGTTCATGTGAGCACCGAAGACGTCGGTGCCATACCGATCGAGAACCTCAAGCATTCGACGCTTGCCGACCTGACACACGCCGATCATCGACTTGACGTCTTCCATGACGAAGTCGAAACGAATGTTGGCACCAATCAATCCCCAGACGTCTTTGCGGAACTCGCCCTTGTCGTACAGCTTGACGGGGGGAATGCGCAGTGACTCTTGCCAGATTTCGCGGGCATTCGGGTTGTATCCCCCGGCGGTCATACCACCGATGTCGGCTAGGTGTCCCTTGCTCGCCGTCCACGCGATGATCTCGCCGTCATAGAAGATGGGGATGTAGATTCCCGTGTCGGCGTTCTGGTTGCCGCGTGTGAAGACGTCGTTGTGGATGATGACGTCACCCTCATGTACATCATCACCAAAGAATTCGATGATGTACTCCATCGGCGGTTGTGCACCGAAGGCAATGATCGCTGCGAATTCTGCCTGAGCCAGGGTTCGTCCCTTCGAGTCGAACACGACCGTCACGAGGTCGCCGATCTCATTGAAGATCGGTGACCGCGACGACCTCATCAACATGGTCGCCATTTCCTTGGCGATTGCCTCGACCCGCCTCTGCAGAACCGACGCGAGCACGGGGTCAATGGCCACCGACTGGGACGTCATGAACTACCTCCTGCGACTTGGAAGAGCTTGGTGGGATGTGTGGACAGCACACGGCAGCCGTCCTGTTCGACGACGAATGTGTCGGCCATGTAACCCATTACTTCATGACGGGGATCCCAGAGCATGGGGTGCAAGGTAATGATCGATCCCGGACTGCAAGGGACGGGCTTCTCACTTGTTGATTGGCTCAAGTCGTTGTCGACGACGTCGGCACCAATCATCGGTGCTTCCAGCACGTCGAGACCGATGCTGTGGCCCGACCAGTAGCCGCTGGTGACTCCGAACCGATCGGCAGACTGAAGTACGCGTTCTTGAATGAGCGCGGGCTCCTCGACTCCCTCCGCCAGTGCGCCCGATGATGCGGCGATTCCATCGGTCACAGCGGCGGCCATGTGCTCGATTTCCTCTGAGGGACGCTGGAAGGTGACCATGCGCGAGAACTCGGTCCAGTAGCCACGGGGTCCGGTGACTTCGAACGAGAAGATGAACAGATCTGAACTTCGCAACACCCGATCGCGCGGGACACCCCAGGAGACGCCGGACTTACCGTTGGCCGCATTTTCGGCGGTGTGCATGGTCAGGAAGAGGGTGTCTTCCCCACCGAGCAGTGTGGCCGTGCGGTACATCTCTGCGGCGATTTCCCTCTCAGTGCGCCCCGGTGCGGCGACCTCGAGCAAACGGTCGAAGCAGCGATCGAGAATGTACGCCGACTCCTCCACTCCGATGAGTTCTTCGGCGCTCTTCGAAACACGGACCTGTTCAAAGAGGTGACTGGCATCGGAGAACGTAATCCGAGGAAGAGCGTCAGTGAGGATCTGGTGATCTTCCACCCTCATGATTTGGTTTTGACCGATGATTCCGACGGTCCGAGCCCAAGTCTGCTGACGCAAGAAGTCGACCAGCCCGTCAACCATTCGCTTGGGGAAGCGAACGTCGCTCACCCAGTCAGAGTCGTGACGTTGCGTACTGAGGTTGCCTGGGAGAACCAGAATCGCATCGCCACCGCGGGGCTTAATCGCTGAACCGTTGCGGTGCTCAAGGTTGTAATCAGCAACCCAACGCAGCGTCCCTTTGTGTCCGCGGTAATCGTTTCCGATGAAGATGACCGCGTCGAGGCCGGCGTTGGCCATCGCCTGGTCAAGCAGGCTCCAGCGACGGTCACGCTCACGCAGAGAGGCAGTGCTCATCAGAACAACTCGAAATACTCGTAGTGCTCCCAGTCAGTGACATTCTCGATGTACTGGGATGGGTTTTCCTGACTGCGCACGTGCTCATTGAAGCGGCCAAGTTCACAACGCTTGATCGCAACGAGGTAATCGATGAAGGAATCACCCCACTGCTCGCGGAAGAACGTAGAACTCTCGAGTGCATCGACCGCGTCATCAAGCGTGGCCGGTAGCAGTGGCCGAGTCTCATCGACATAAGGCTCGTCGCTCAACGGCCCGGGATCAGTGCGCTTACGGATGCCATCAAGGCCCATCACAATCTGCGCTGCCATGTAGAGGTAGGGGTTAGCTGCCGGCTCCCCCACCCGGTTTTCGACGTGACTTGAACGGTCGGCGGGTCCTGCGGAGAGCACTCGCATCATTGCGCCTCGGTTATCAACGCCCCACGTTGAACGGTCAGGTGCCAGCGAGAATGGGCGTCGACGGCGATAACCGTTGACGGTGGGTGTGGTGAACACCGAGGCCGCAATCGAATGCTCGAGTGTTCCACCCACGTAGTGTCGACCAACCTCAGAGAGCACCTCTCCCTCATGCTCGGGCACAAAGGCGTTGCCTCCCGTCGACAAGTCGGTCAGCGAGGTGTGCAGGTGCCAACCGCTGCCGTAGAAACCGGGAAGTGCCGGCTTGCACATGAACGTCGCAAGGTAGCCCATTCTCCGACAGACCTGCTTTGTCGCCTGACGGTAGAGAGCAGTCATGTCAGCTGCGCGAACGCCAGTCATCACGTCGAACGTGGTCTCGACCTGACTGGGCGCCCACTCGTCGTCGATCGAGCGCACCGGCAGATCAAGGGCCTTGAGGTGACGGCGCAGAGGGACGAGAACATCCTCAATCTCGTCGAGGTGATTTTCCAACAGGTAGCTGTAACCCCGCGCGACAGGGCGAACGATCGGCGGGGGTGCTGGCTGACCGGGTCCACCGTGGCCCGCTGTTTCCAGCGTGTCATCAACAATCTTGGTGAGGTACCACTCCATCTCCAGGCCTGCAACGAAGCCGTAGCCCGCTTCCTCAAGATCGGCGACTGCTTTACGCATGATGTTTCGGGGCGAAAACCTAAACGGCGTGCCATCGCGCATGTAAAGATCGGCGATCATCCACCCGGTCTTCTCTGCCCACGGCAGCACGGTGAACGTGGTCGGATCCGGGACCATGAAGACGTTGGGGCTACCGGTGAGCTCGGGTAGCCCGAAGCCGCCGCCGGCAATGAACGGGTTGAAGACAATGGCGTTTGCGGTGTCAAAGAAGAACGGCGCCATGGTGATTTCCATGCCGTCGATGAGCGCCGCCCCGCACGACTCTTGGGTGAGGAATTTGCCGCGCATGAGTCCGTGCTGGTCGGGCCACGCGAGACGAATTACCTCGAGATCAAGGTCGGCCATCCGACGACGAACGACTTCGGCCGCGGCCTCCTGCTCTGCATCCCACAGACCGTGCCGTGAGATGAAGCCCTTCGACTTGGATTTTGCCATGGTGTTCCTTTCGGGGAAGTTCAGAACAGAATCGTGAGGTTGTCGTGGCCCTGGTCTGAGTCGGTCAGAAAGACGATCTTGGTTCGGATCTTTGCTTGGTACACCTCACGTGAGGTGCAGTTTTCGAGGACGTGCCCGTACCAGCCCGACAGCAGTCTTTGTCGTCCGGCACGGAATTCATGGAGATGGAAATTCGAACGCGCAAAGACAAGTCCCGGCTCGTCGCCCTGCCACGCCTCGACGTTGGAAATCACCCGGCGGGTGCGCGACGCTGGAATTTGTGCGAAGACGAGTCCGGTGTTGAGCCAGTAGACCCGGTCAGTAAGCCGCCGGTAGTCGTCAAAGGCAAGCGAGACTTCGCTCTCGGGCTCACCGCCTTCGTGGTGCGCCGGAACCCAATAAAGGCAGTCGGGCGTCATGTTCTCGAGCCACTCGTCGAAGTCCGAGTTGTCCAGCAGTCGAGCCTCGCTGAAG
The DNA here is from genome assembly GCA_026393115.1 of Actinomycetota bacterium. Lineage (GTDB taxonomy): Bacteria > Actinomycetota > Actinomycetes > S36-B12 > CAIYMF01 > CAIYMF01. Next base: position 9,309 of record JAPLAU010000023.1, on the reverse strand, counting down.
AGCACCGATTCGGCGAATGCGCGCAGTGCCTGATCGGGCTCGGGCGCCGCGCCCTTAAGCACCGCAACATCGCGAGCGAGACGCTCGTACGCTGAGGTGTCCCACGGGACGGGAGTCTGCGTCACGGCGCTGCCTCCAATCGACGCAACCATTCGGCGTAGTAGGCACGCATAGGCAGTTCGTCGGTCACCGGAGCAGTTTGCACTCCATCGGAGTCGAGTATCTGTCGTCCAGGGATTCCGTAGCCGCGATTGAACAGAACCCACTCAACCTCGGGGATTGCTAACCCTCGCTGCGCTTCTTCGAAGTTCGCCTGATCGTCTGGTTCACCGAAACTCGGGAAGTCTTCTTGGTGGCGCATCCGCATGGCGTTGATCTCGGCCGGCATGTTGGAAAGGGTGGTCGACCACCACGTCAGTTGAGTTCGATTCACCGCTAGCGGCTCGATGACCTGCACCTGATTTCCGATGATGAGCAGATTCGGGAAGATGTTGAGATTCATCTGTGCGCCCACGGTCAGGTCGAGAAGTCGGTCAGCATCGTCTCCGTACGATTCACGAATCTCCGCTTCCAACCTCTCGCGACCGGGGGCCACTCGCTGTTGCGCCCAGAAGGAACCAGGAACGGGGGCGTTGCCTCCCTCTGCAAAGTAAGTCGGCCGCTGGTCGAGCAGCGTGTGCCCGTTGCCTAGGTCGCGCACCGTCATGGCACCTTCGTCGGGCGAACCGCCGAAGTAGACCATGTCTTTCGATTCCCCCTCCCGTCCCGCCATCTTCAGCAGCGAACGGTGGGAGAAGGCAGGGTGGTAGCCATCGGCCGAATTGTCGTAGGCCAGTTTCCAGTTTCCTTCGTAGACCATCCGGTTGGCACCACTCTTGAGCACGATGTCATTGCCGGGCGACCGGTCGATCCAATGACTGAGGTAGGAAGCGGCCGGGCCAAGGTGCTCAGTCAGTGATGGAGAGTCAGGGTTCAACGTGGCAAACACGAATCCCCGGTATGACTCCACCCTCGCGTGGGCCAACCCCCAGTCAGACTTGGAGAACTCGGGTGCGTAGCCGTCTGGCCAGGGCACCCCGGTGAGAGTGCCATCGTTACGGAAGGTCCAGCCGTGATACGGGCACTGGAAGCTGGCCGCGTTACCCGACTCGACACGGCACACTGTTGCGGCTCGATGGGTGCATCGATTCATCAGGACGTGCAGTTCGCCCTTCTTGTCGCGGCTGACGATGACAGGGCGAAGTCCCATGCGAGTGGAAAAGAAGTCGTTGGGAGCAGGTATTTGCGACTCGTGACACACGTACATCCACGATTGACCAAATACCCATGTCATTTCGAGGGCGAAGATGGATTCATCGACATAGACGTTCCGGTGCACGCGGTCCTCAAGCACGAGCGACCTGAGGCGGTCGGTGGTAGAGAGGTCCGCGCGGGTGTTTGCACTGTCTCCGATGAGGGTCACTACATTCACCTCTTTGCGTCTGCCCACCTGTTGGGTCGTGAACTCGGAGACTAGGAGTCACGCACGGTGTTGCGGAAGCCCTCATTCGAGGCAAGGGTAAGCAATGACTCCTCCTCGCGTGATTTCCACGGGGAATACCTCCTCCACGGGATGCGCAGTAATATGCCTCGTCCGAGGGATGATGCAGGAAGACACTGAGGGTCACCCTGAGCAGGGACGTAAATAGACGGATCATCCGGTCCGCTGGACTCGCCCGCTAATGAAAGGAATCGGATGACTTCCGCACCAGACGTAGTCATTGCAGGGGGAACCGTCGTCACTGACTCATGGTCAGGACCGGCCACCGTGGTGGTATCGGGAGAGCGCATCGCCGCGATTGTCGACGCCGATACTGACCTGTCGACGTTTGGAGCGGCTCGCATCATCGATGCCGCTGGCAAGATTGTGATGCCCGGTGCAGTCGACCCACATTTCCACTTGTTGATCCCGCTCGGCGCCTTCATGACGTGCGACAACTTCGAAACTGCCTCACTCGCTGCCCTTGCTGGTGGCACAACCACCGTGATTGATTTTGCGATACCGGCAGTGGGGCAAGACCCGATTGAGGCACTCGACGACAAGATCGCCGCAGGGGCCGAATCACGGTGTGACTATGCATTTCATGGTTGCCTGAGCTCCGCTCCGGTCGACGCCGCCGAGACGATCAGTCAGATGGCTAAGCGCGGTGTGCGCACGATCAAACTCTTTACGACCTACCGCGGCGAACTCATGGTCGGAATTGACACGATCGAGTCGGTAATGCGTGCACTGACTCAGGTGTCCGGGCTCACCTACATCCATGCCGAAGAGAATGAGGCCATTGAGGCCGCCCAAGCTCAGGCAGAGGCAGAGGGTCGAATCGGTGCACGCGGCATGGCAGCAAGTCGACCCGAGGCCGCTGAGGAGTCCGCAGTGGCTCAGGTGCTGGGGGCTGCCGAGCGCACGGGAGCACCCGTCTATTTCGTGCATCAATCAATTCCGAGTGCCGTCGACCTTGTTGATGCCGCACGGCTACGAGGAATACGAGCATATTCAGAAACGTGCCCGCACTATCTGGTGCTGGATGAAACGTGCTACGAGGGTCAGTTTCCCGAACGTTTCGTGTGCTGTCCTCCAATTCGTAGTGCCAAGACGGTGGCGGCCCTCGGCGATCGACTCGCCGTTGGTCGAGTGCACACGATCGGCAGTGACCACTGCTGCTACAGCACCAGCCAGAAGGAAGAGTGCAGTCACGATGTGCGGATCATGCCCAACGGACTACCCGGAGTCGAAACCCGATTGTCCGTGGTGTGGAACCGGTACGTCCGCAGTGGACAAATCTCGCCTGAAGACTTTGTTCGAATGATGTGCAGCAACCCGGCACGGCTCAATGGCTTGTACCCGCGCAAGGGAGCCATTGCGCCAGGGTCCGATGCTGACCTCGTCATCTTCGATCCTGACCTGACACGTATCGTCACCATTGGCGATCTGCATATGGATACCGACTACACCCCCTATGAGGGAATGTCGGTCACCGGATGGACGCGGACGGTTCTCATGAGGGGCACCGTTGTCGTCGAAGACGGCGTCCTCATTGATCCCGGACCGATCGGTCGTCAACAGAACGCTGGTCCGATTACCTTCTGGTGACGGCACGCTTGGCGGGAAGGCTCACTCCAATCTCGCGGCTGCGTTGAAGCCACCCATGCCGTGAACTCCCAGGCTGGTGGAGTCGCTGCCGAACACGGAGTCACATTGCCTAACCGTAATGTAATGCCTTACGCTTGAGGGGTGTTTGACAATCTCGATTGGTCAAAGCGCGGTGAGTACATGCACGCGAAACACGGGATTAGCGTCGCGTTGGCAAACGATGCAGTGGCAGATCTGAACAGAGTCGTGGTCAGTCCTGACTACAACAGTGCTAGCGGTCGAAGTGTCCAGATCATCGGTTATTCGATGCTTGCCGAAGCGGTTATCACGGTTATTGCGATGTCCAGTGGCGGGATCGACTACGGGGTCAACGGCTGGCTGGCCAATGAGAAGGACCAGCGGATCTACAGAGAGGCAGAAGTAGATGGGCAAGATTGACGACATTCTCGCTGAGGAAGCGACAGCAGTCGAAGCCGCTGAGTTGGGGGCTGATCAGAAGGCACCTCTGCCTGAGGGCATCTCAATCACGCGTGGCCATCCACGCGCCAAGAATCTGCAGGTACGTTTTCGAGATGACGAGTTTGAGCAGCTTTCTGCATATGCCGCTGCGGAAGGCTTGCCGTTGTCAACGGTTGTGCGACTGGTCGTCATGAAAGCCATCGCACCGGTCGGTGACTTGGAGGCAGCGCTTGATCGCCTTGAGACAGATCTCGCAGCCGTCCGCCGCAAGGCACTGAGCGTCTGAAGTCCCCCGACACACCTCGCACGTACTCTGAACTCATGCCCACCCCTTCGTGGAACGTGACCGACGCTGAGCTTGCCCTCAAGGCAGACTCAGTGATCCGCGACCTCGCGGGCAGCGACGCAACCGTACGGCCCGACCAACTCGAAGCGGTGCGGGCGCTGGTGGTCGAACATCGCCGGGCTCTCGTCGTACAGGCCACCGGCTGGGGTAAGAGCGCGGTCTATTGGATTGCGGCGAAAGCGATTCGTGATGCCGGAGGCGGCCCAACGCTGGTGGTCTCACCGCTACTGGCGCTCATGCGCAACCAGGTTGACGCCGCGGGTCGGGCGGGGTTGCGAGCAGCAACCCTCAACTCGTCGAACAACACCGATTGGCGGCAAATCGAACAACAACTCCTGAGCGGTGAGATCGACGTCTTACTCGTCTCCCCCGAACGGCTCGCCAATCCAACGTTCGCCGCGCAGGTACTCGCTCCGCTGCTCGGCTCGCTGGGTTTGCTGGTCATTGATGAGGCACACTGCATTTCGTCGTGGGGCCACGACTTCCGCCCCGACTATCAGCGGCTCGCGCGCTTGCTCACTTCTGACCCGAACCTGCCCGTGCTCGCGACCACAGCAACAGCCAACAAGCGAGTCACCGATGATGTCGCACACCAACTGGGCGACCGAACATTAGTGCTGCGCGGATCCTTGACGCGCGAATCACTGCACCTGTCAGTGGTGCCGACACTTGATCCGCTGGCATCGTTCGCGTGGGTTGATGAAGCGTTACGGGTTCTCGATGGTTCAGGAATTGTGTACGTGCTCACCGTTGAACAGTCCGAGCAGCTCGCCGAGTTCCTCACCTCACGCGGACACAACACTGTCGCCTACAACGGCAGCACCGAAACTGATGCGCGTGCACGCATCGAAGACGATCTACGTGCGAACCGCGTCAAAGCAGTGATCGCCACTTCGGCGCTCGGAATGGGCTACGACAAACCCGACCTCGCGTTTTGCATTCACGTGGGTTCACCCCAATCCCCCGTCGACTACTACCAACAAGTCGGACGCGCCGGCCGCGCACTTGACCGCGCGGTCGTCGTTCTCATTCCTGGCGGCGCGACCGACGAACGACTGTGGGAGTACTTCGCCACCTCCAACATTCCTCGCGAAAACGATGCCCGCGCAGTGCTGAACTTCCTGGGCGACGCCGCCAAGCCCGCCAGCGTCAACGACATTGAGATCAGCACCGGACTCAACCGGTCACGAGTCGAATTACTGCTCAAGATTCTCGCCGTTGACGACGCAACCGATCGCACCACGGAAGGTTGGATCGCCACCGGCGCCTCGTGGCAATTCGATGCGCCTCGCTACGAGGCGGTGGTCGCAGCGCGTCGCGCGGAAGCTTCCATCATGCGACGGTACGCGCGCGGTCAACGTTGCCTTGAAACCTTGCTGCGGCAAAGCCTTGATGATCCCGTCGATGAAGCTGCTGAATGCGGTCGTTGCTCGGTGTGTACCGGAGTCATGCCTGCATCCCTTCCGACCGAACCGTCACCGGAGTCCGTCTCCGCTGCCCGCACCTTCCTACGCGGACGCGACAAGGAGATCGAACCTCGCAAACAGTTCACTCGCGGAATCCCCGATCGGCGTGGCAACATCCCTGCGGCAGCGCGCTTGCAAGAAGGTCGGTCACTGGCCTTCGCTGACGATCCGGCCTGGCCTGAAGTGATCGAGTTGGTGCGCACGGGTGATGGCGAATGTCCCGAGTGGGCCGTTGATGCGTCGATCGATGTGTTGGGTCGCTGGGCCTCAGTCTGGGTGGCGCGTCCCACGATGGTGGTTCCGATGCCATCGATTCGGCACCCACAACTTGTTCATTCCTTGGCAGCGGGCATCGCGGCGCGAGGACGGTTGCAACTTGTTGACGCCCTCGAATGGGTCGGACCCGCGCAACACGAAGTTGCCGCGCCAGCACAACGAGCAATCAATGTGTCAGGGTCGCTCCGAATACGTGAGGGAGTGTCGCTTGACGATGCGATGGTCCTGCTCGTTGATGACACAGCTCGTAGTCGATGGACACTCACATTCGCAGGAATCGCATTGGGCGAAGCAGGAGCCCGAGGAGTACTGCCATTCGTGTTGCATCGGCAACCGGGGTAGACGTCGCCGTGACCACCGCAGAAGCCCCAACCCACCGATTCAACAAAGTAAGAAGCCCAGAGGAAATCCTCTGGGCTTCTTACTTTGGGGTGAGTGACGGGACTTGAACCCGCGACATCCGCGACCACAACGCGGCGCTCTACCAGCTGAGCTACACCCACCATGGCCGCCTCGCGGCGGCGCTCGCCGAGTCTACCTGCGAGCCCGAAGGCAACCCCTATCGGGCTTGCGTCAACAGTGCCTGCAGCGACTGCTGGTAACCGTACGAGGTGTAACTCGCCCCCGAGATCCCGGAAATTTCGCCGTTCTGAGAAACAGCCTGCTCATTGAGAATCGGAATCGAATACTGGCTAATCTGCGCTGAACGCCGGTCACCATCGGGGTACTGCAGCGCATCGGCCGAGCACACGACGCCGTTGGCCACGGTCGCCGTCACCTGCACCGGACCCCACCGGGTATCCACCACTGGGCCGGTGTACTCCTTGGCATTCGAACAATCCGCTGACGACTGAGTCGAGGCCGAGGGCGTGGGAGTCGACTTCGTTCCGCCATCCGACTGCGCAGTGGTAGTGGGAGTCGGCGCGGGTGCCGTGTTGTCCTTCGCCGACACCGGCTTCGATTTCAACTCCGTTGCACTCGCTGAGTCATTGCCGGCCAACGCGCGCACACCAGGATCGAACAGCGCGACCAACGCGACGGCCGTTCCAGTGAGCGCAAGCGCGGGCGCACCGCGTCGCAGGAGGTTACCCATGCTCAGACACCGAACCTCTCGACATGGATGTTCTCCAACGGAACTCCACAAGCACGCGCGGACTTCTCAACCGCGCGCTCCAACGACTCCGGACCACACAGGTACACGTGCCGCTGCGCGATGTCTGGAACCGCTTGGCGCAACATGTCAGGACGGAAAGGGTCTCCCCCACCGAACAGCTTGCGCGGTCCGGCCAACACGAACAGACGTCCACCACGGGCGGCGAGCAACTGCTCAATCTCGGCACGGTGCACCAAGTCTTCCTCGTTCTTCACACGCGCGACCAAGATCGGCTGCTGGTCGGCAGTGCAATCCTCAACCACCGCACGCAGCGGCGCCAAGCCCACTCCACCACCAACGAGCAGTACCTTCTCGCCCTCAGAACGCTCGGCTGTCATTCGGCCGTAGGGACCTTCAAGGAACGCACGCGTTCCGACTGGCAACTGATGAATCGCGTCGGACCCATCACCCAAGCTCTTGATGGTGAAGCGCAATCCACGATTGGTCGGTGCCGCCGACAGCGACACCGGGTGCGCCTGCCACAACAGGTCACCGTGGCCAAAGCGCAGCAGGAAGTACTGACCGGCTGTCGCACGAAGGCGCTTTAGCCCCGGGCCGGCAATGTGCACGCTGGCCACCTCGGGCGCTTCATATGTCACTGCAGTGACACGCAAGGGGCGGCGAAGGAATGCACGCGCGAGGTCACCGAAACGATCGACGAGCAAGATGGCGAGCACCACAACGTACAGAGATACCCACCACCACGTTCCGATTTGGTCGCCCACGAAGTCGGTGCCCAGGGTGAGTTGGTGACCGAAGCCGAGCAACACTGCAAGGTACGCCGTCAGGTGAATGAAGTACCACGTCTCGTAGTGCACCTTTGTGCGAATACGCCGGTACGAACTGATTCCGATCAACACGAACAGCACCAACGCCGCCGTGGCCGCCCACATCCACTGCTGGGTTTGCATCAAGTTCCACAGTTCCGGCAGCAGACCGCGCTTCTCGAGTCCGCCGTAACCGATGAGCGACACGACCGTGTGCACGAACACCAAGAACACCGTCGACGTTCCAACCCAGCGGTGCCATCCGAGCATGCGGTCAAGTCCGTAGCGGTGCTCAAGCCAGCGCGGGCGCGCCACCAGCAGGACGCCTCCAAGGGAAGTAAGGGCGGCCGCGAGGCCAGTCAACTGAGCGAGGGCGATCCAGGTGTCGTTTCCACCTGTGAGTAGTTGAGTCACACCACCGTGCCGCCACCACAGACCGAGGGTGACACCGGTTATGAAGAGCACCACCAGACTGACGTCAAACGCCGTCACTCGCGACGAACGCGCAGAAGGCAATCGACGTGGCGGAGCCAGCGGCTGGCCAGCCGACATGGCCACCTCCAGGCGATCCGGGGTTATCGTCACGGTTGTGCTCCTCTCATCGTGTCGATTCTTCCCCCGAAGCGCAGGCGCGAAGCGCCACGACGGCCCTTGCTGACACTCTCCGTACACAGTCCGGACCCCCCTCGCACCCTCGTAGCGCGCCCACAGGTTCGTCACAGGTTCACCGCAGCGGACTGCCAGATTCGCGACCGGCACAATGGGGTGATGACCACGGCCCGGGTGCGCACGTTCCACGCCCGACGAGGCCGTCTCGGACCTGAAATGAACGACGCGCTCGACGAGCTGCTCCCCCGCTATGCCGTTGCCATCGAATCCCCCGGCGCTCCTTCCGACCTGTTCGACCCGCCCCTTCCGGTGGTGCTCGAAATCGGCTTCGGAATGGGCGATGCGACTGTGACAATGGCCCGCCTCGAACCCGATCGCGGCATTCTCGCCGTCGATGTACACACCCGAGGAATCGCTGCCCTCGCACGCGCGCTCGATTCCGAAGCACTGACCAACGTGCGGGTCGCGCATGGTGACGCGGTCACGCTGGTCGAGGCACTTCCGGAAGGGTGCCTCGCGGGCATCAGAGCGTGGTTTCCTGACCCGTGGCCCAAGGCGCGCCATCACAAGCGGCGCCTAGTTCAACCCGTCACGCTAACGTTGCTGGCGTCACGGCTTCAGTCGGGCGGCACGATGCACTTCGCGACCGACTGGCCCGAATACGCTGAGCAAATGCTCGAGGTGGTGAGCGCCGAGCCCACATTGCGCCTTACTAGCACCGGCTTCACACCACGGCCCGAGTGGCGGCCCATGACCCGCTACGAGAAGGCGGGCCTCACGGCAGGTCGCCCCGTAGCCGATCTCATCGCAGTACGAGTCTGACCGCCTTCCGCGAACGACTCCCGGTTCAGCGCACGCGAGTGTCTTTGCTAGGCTCGGGAACCGCGCGCCGCTAGCTCAATTGGCAGAGCAGCTGACTCTTAATCAGCGGGTTCCCGGTTCAAGTCCGGGGCGGCGTACCAGTGTGAAGTCTCGGGACATCCTTATGGGATGTCTCGGGACTTACTTATTTTTTGAACTTGTATCCCTTGGGCATGCCGCCTTTTTTGTTGCCGGGTTTGGGTCCTGGTTTGAGGCCGCGGGGTTGGCTGTCTTTGTTGGGG
>JAPLAU010000022.1 GCA_026393115.1 Actinomycetota bacterium | reverse complement strand
GAACGAGAATCAGTCTCGGAACATCTCTGCGGGTGCCTGCGCGTAACGCTTGAGGCAATGCAGTGCCTCGGCATCGCTACTCAACTCGGTGAGCTCCCCCGGGTTCAGGGGTGCCGATGCGACGTACGACACCATCGTGTGTTTCGTTCCGCGCGGTGTTTCACTCGAGTCGTAAAGCGATTCGTGCAGTTTCTCGCCAGATCGCAGACCCGTGTATTCGATTCGGATGTCGCGGCCAGGGTCACGGTGAACTGCGTGGCACCCGGCGTGATTCTCACCGAGCGGGCCGTGGAGATGTCCGAGAAGCGCGGCGGCGCCCAGTCAGCCGATCTCTTGGTCACCGTGCCGATGGGTCGGTGGGGCACGCCCGAGGAGGTGTCTCACGCGGTGGCATTCTTCGCCTCCCCCCGGGCGTCGTACATCACTGGCGCCACGATGGATGTGAGCGGCGGCTCATGGATGAATTGAGCTACGTGGATGTGCTTGGCCATTGGGGGGTGGTCGAAGTCTTCAGTTTCCCTTCGGTTTCCATCGATGCTTTTCTCGAGCAACTTGCGGTAGCTCAGGGCATTCGGGTGCACATCATGCGCTCGGAGGAGAGCGCAGCCTGGGCGGCTACGGGGTGCGCTGAGCTCTCAGGACGGCCGACGTGCGTGTTCCTCGACGCAGAATTCTCCTTGGCGCCCATCTCCTCCGCGCTGCAGCGAGCGACGGGTCACTGCCTGCCGGTGGTCGTCGTTATCGAGGGTGGCGCGTTATTGAGTCGGCCTCGCCCTCAGCTCGTGATTCCCAGCGTCGACGTACTTGCGCTGGTTGACGCAGCGGGCACGCCCGCGCCCACTGGGCCAACGGTCATCCTCGGCAGTTCAGTGCCCCGCGACTTCATCACCTCACACCCCGTCGATTCTTCGAGGCCGGACCATCGAGATCTGGTATCACTTGCCAGCCGTGATCGGATCGTGGCGCTACTGCCCGTCCGTGGCACAGCTACCCGAAACGCAGTGCTTGCGAGTGGCCTCCCTTTCGTCACCACAACCGGCGTCGAGCCGGCTGCACGCTCGCACGGTGAGAGGTGGCTGGGGCGCGTGGGGTTTCTCCCGTCGGCGAACGCTTACGAGCTGCTGTCCAGCCCAGGGGTCACGCTGGCCGCGGAACCTGACGCCGTGGTGCCCGAGTGGGTCGGCTGTGAGGTGGTGCGTGCCGACCTCGGCCAGCTGGCATCACTCGCCACTCCCGATGCATCGCCGTGGTGGGGCCGCGCGTCCGAGGGCGTGCCAGCTGTTGGCCGCTCACCCCTCGCGTCGGTAACACGCGCCCTCGCGAACGCCCTGCCCACCGCCGTGTTCGTGGCCGATGCGGGCGCCTCGCACCGCGCGGTGGCGCGATGGGCGGCCAATGAAGGGCGGCTCAGCATTGTCGACGACGGTCTGACGGTGATGGGGTCTGCCCTTCCTTCAGCCCTCGGGGTTGGCATCGCTGATCCAGACGTGCCCGTGGTCGTCGTCATGGGCGACGGAGCTGCGGCAGTGAGCGGTACCGACCTCGCATGGCTACCGCGTATGGCTCCGCGCACTGTGGTGGTGTTGGCAGTGAATGGCACGCTTGGCGCGCGTGGCGATGGTTCACCACTCGGCGTGCTGGCTGCACTTCCGCCGATCGACTGGCAAACATTCGCTCGGTCCTTCGGCATCTCTTCCATGGTGGTGTCCGACGGGCCCGATGTCGCCGTCGCTTGGGCGCGCGGGGAAGTCATGTCCGGACGACCCTGCCTCCTTCTGGTTCCGACACTCTCCCACGACGCCCGCGACTACGTGGACCCCGTCGGCATCGCGTCAATCGAGGGGTCGTGAGAATGCGCGCACTGGTGCAGCAGGCAAAGATCCACCTACGCCGCGCCGCTCTCGGCGCCGGCCGCATCGTTGGGCCGCACGGAAGCCAGCAACTCGCGTCGGCATATGGCCTCTACGAGATCGGCGCATGGATGCGCGATCACTGCTCACGCACGCCACTCATCGTTGGCGAGGAGTTCGACGTGTACCTCGTCGCGGCTGAGCGGATGGCCACCGCCTCCCGGCCGCTTTACCTCGAGTTCGGCGTGTTTCAGGGCCGTTCACTGAGGTGGTGGTCGTCGCACTTGATGCAGCCCAATGCCCAGCTCATCGGGTTCGACAGCTTCGCAGGACTTCCGCATGACTGGATCGGTGACTTCGACAAGGGAGCACTCGCCACCCCCCCCGCCTCGCTTCGACGACCCACGCGTCGAACTCGTCGTTGGCTGGTTCGAGGACACGCTGCCCACCTTCGTCGTGCCTGAGCATGACCGCCTGCTCATGAATCTCGACGCCGACGTAGCCTCCAGCACCACCACCGTCTTCACGCATCTCGCCCGCCACGTGCGAGCGGGCGACCTGCTGTATTTCGACGAGTTCCAGCACGGAGAGCACCGGGTGCTCATCGACTGCGTGTCGCAGCACGGGTGGACGGTCGAGCCTGTGGCAGTGAGCACCAGCCACGCGAAGTGGCTCTTCGAGGTGATCAGCGTGCCCGGCGGCGCTCGATAGGCCACGACCTGAGCCCCAACGCTCGTTCCTCGCGCTCGCGCGCATTTCAGAGATGGGGCTGTGCCCTCACCCCACGAGCCGAGCGGGTATGCCCACTACTACGGCACCCGCCGCCACATCCTTCGTCACCACAGCCCCGGAACCGACTCGCGCACCATCACCAATTTTCACACCGGGCAGCACCGACGCATTCATGCCGATCTCGACCCCTTCGCCCACCACCACGCCTCCTGCAAGCATCGCACCGGGCGATACTGAGACGTAGTTGCCCAGCACGCAGCCGTGTGCCACCACAGTCTGGGCAGACACGTGGGCATGCGCCCCAATCGTCACGAACGGCTGGAGCAGAGCCGTGCGAGCGACCGTGACTCCCTTGCCGAGGATCAGGCCGTCATCAATGTATGCAGCGTTGTGCACTACTCCCGGAAGGGCGTCTAGGAATCGGCCCTCTACTCTCGGCCGCATCGCAGCACGACTCCAGGGGTAACCCAACCCGAGCACGTAGTAGGCGTCGAACACAGTCGAGCCGTCGATGGGGCCGAGGTAGGGCACGCCAAGTTGCCGCAGCGGCAGGTCGCCTTCGTTGTCATCGATGAAGCCGAGGATGTCGCAGCGCGGCCCCACCGCCTCGTTCGACTCAAGCAGAGTGCGCCGAGTCGCCAGCGAGTGACCACCGCCACCGACGATCACCACGGGTAAAGCCTGAGCCACCGCATACTCCGAACTCATCAGGCCATCACGAGCGATGGCGCCTTCAGGGTAATGGCGCGCTCTGAATTGACCGTAGGGCGGTGGTGCAGCGCGAGTCGCTAGGCGAGGCAGTTGCGACGGTCACGTACCCTAGAACCGATGTCCAGCCGCGCGCGTGTCACCCGATTGGGGGCCTCTGTTCTCGGGGCCCTCATTGTGCTGTGTGCCACCGCACCCGCACAGGCCACCGAGTCGGTTCCGGGGCCTCCCGCTCGACCGGGCAAGACCCCGATCGGCGGTGCCCTGCTCACCGGAACCACGGTCGTCTACAAACCCGTTGCCGGTGCGAAGTTCAACCCCCCGGAGATGGGCGCCGCTTCATGGCTCCTGGCCGATGCCGACACCGGTGAGATTCTCGCCGCGAAGGCACCGCACGCGCGTTACCGTCCGGCCTCAACGCTCAAGACCCTCACCGCCATCACCCTGATGCCCCGACTCAAGCCACAGGCCACCTACAAGCCCGTCAAGGCCGACACCACGGCCGACGGTAGCGCGGTGGGCCTGGCCATCGGGGTCAATTACACGATCGACCAGTTATGGCACGCGCTCCTGCTGCCCTCGGCAAACGATGCCGCCAGCGCACTGGCCAACGCCAATGGTGGGTTCCAAGAGACCATCGACCAGATGAACGCCAAGGCTGCCCGACTCCAGGCTTACGACACCTCGGCGAAGTCCCCCAGTGGTCTCGATCACGATGGTCAATGGACCTCGGCCTACGACATGGCGCTGATCGGACGACAAGCTCTCGCAATTCCCGAGTTCGTCGGCATCTCGAGCACCACCACCTACGCCTTCCCTGACGTTGATGTCACTGATGGAAAGCGCCGCACCCACACGATCTTCGGCGAAAACCGGCTTCTCAACCACGGCTACCCCGGCGTCGTGGCCGGCAAGACAGGTTTCACCACCGAGGCGCATCGCACGTACTGGACGGCCGTTAAGCACGGCGATCGCACCTTGTTGGTGTCGATGTTCCGCATTGACGGGCCCACAGAAGATGCCGCGCGCACGCTGTTCAACTGGGGTTTCAAGCACGCTGACGAACTCCAGCCCATCGGACAGCTCGTCGCCCCCCTCACCGATGGGCAACTGGCCAGTGCCGCCGCTGCCGGCGATTCCGATGCCGCCGTCGAACTAGCGGCCACCGCCGAGACAGTTGATGTCGCGACCCCTCAACCAGCCAATTCCGGAATCCCGATCTGGCGCTGGCTACTCATCGCACTCGTTGTCATCGGCGCAGTCATTGTGTATCTGCGCTACCGAGCACTGAGGCCACCTGCGCCACTCTCTCACTCGCAGACACCAGTTCGTCCCGACGCTGACCGCTTGCCCACCCAAACCTCCGAGGGCGAGCACGCCGACGTCGACGCGCTGTCTTAGTCGCGCCGGTTGCGAGCGGGGCCTAGCGAGGCGCCCCTCAGCGGGTAATCGGCCAGCACGGTCCAACACCCTGATCCATCCTGACTCGACAGCGTGAATGACTCAGCTCGAAATCGCGCGCTGAAGTCATCGAGGCTGACATACGCCTCATCGAGAAGTTGGTCGGAGACATCGTGAGCCACCGTGACATGCGGGTGAAATGGGAAGGGGCGGCGACGCAACAACACCCCTGACCGCACTAACCGCTCAAGCCGCTCACATCCACTGATGCCTTCAACCACGGAAAGGAACACCACGGGAGACACCGGTCGGAACGTCGCCGTGCCACGCAGTCGCACGTCGAATGCCGGGCAGTCCTGCGCTACTCGCGCGAGGTGCGCTTGCACTGAATCGAGTTGCCACGCGGGAACCAGCGTGGGAGCTAACACGGTGATGTGCGGCGTCACGGCAGACGCAGTCGAATCGGTGAAACGAGTGCGAGCCTGCGCCAACTGCTCACCCCACGGCGGCGGCACGCTGATGGCGACCCCCACCACGAGAGGGTCACGCACAGTCGCAGACTTAGGCTCCGCCACGTACAAACCCGATGCGCTCGTAGACAGCCGCGATTGTTGGTGCGGCGAGCGCTGCCGCCCGCTCACCCCCAGCCGCAATCATTCGATCGAGCTCAGCAGGATCGGCGGTGAGTTCGGCCAATCGTTGTTGCAGGGGTTCAACGAATGCCACCACCACGTCAGCAACTGCGGCCTTGATCGGCCCGTAACCTCCACCAGAGAACTGGTCCGCCGACTGCGTCGGAGTGCCTCCTGTGAGCGCCGCGTGGATGGTCAAGAGGTTGGCCAATCCCGGCTTGTTCTGCGGATCGAAACGCACTTCGCCATCTGAATCAGTGACGGCGCGCTTAACTCGCTTGACGATGTCAGCAGGCGGGTCGAGCAGTGAGAGGCACCCGGCGGGCGATGACTTACTCATCTTCGACGTGGGGTCCTGCAAATCGAGAATCTTTGCAGTCTCTTTGACGATCAACGCCTCCGGAACAGTGAAGGTGTCGCCGAAACGGCCGTTAAAGCGACCTGCAAGGTCACGACTAAGTTCAAGGTGCTGCCGCTGGTCCTCACCCACCGGCACACCCGCTGCCTGGTAGAGCAGAATGTCGGCGGCCTGCAAGATCGGGTAGGTAAACAAGCCGACCGTGGCGCGGTCGGATCCTTCCTTCTGCGACTTGTCTTTGAACTGCGTCATGCGACCCGCCTCGCCCATGCCCGTGATACAGCCCAGAACCCACTGCAGTTCCGCATGCGCCGGAACCTGACTCTGCACGAACAGAGTCGAACGCGACGGATCAACGCCGATGGCGACCAACTGGGCGTACAGCATCCGCGTGCGCTGACGCAGGAGCGCCGGATCGTGCTCGACGGTGATGGCATGCAGGTCGACGACACAGTAGATGCAATCGTGCGTCTGCTGAAGGGTCACCCAGTGAGAGAGCGCGCCAAGATAATTGCCCAGGTGGATCGAGTCGCTCGTTGGCTGGATTCCGGAAAAGACGCGCGGCAAGGTGACGATGGTCATGATGGGGCCATTCTTGCTCAGTCGGTTGACGGTCCCTCGTCGGGGTGGCCCTCATCATCAGCGTTCTCTGGCCCATCAAGGGCTTCGACCCGCACCCTGCTAATCCGGCGCCCCTCAACCTCGACGACGCTGATGCGATGTCGGTCAACCTCCACCACCATGTCTAGTGACGCGAGCTGTCCGGTGCGTTCGATGAGGAAGCCTGCGACAGTTTCGTAAGGCCCTTCCGGAAGCACCACGCCTGACTCTTCCTCGAAATCCTCAAGGTTCGTCAGCCCGTCAAGCTCAATTCCCTCACCCACATTCGGGCGCGCGACTATCTCGATGTCGTACTCGTCGCGAATGTCCCCCACGACCTCTTCGACAAGGTCCTCGAGGGTGACGATTCCTGCAGTACCGCCGTATTCGTCGAGTACGAGTGCCAAGTGATGCCCGTTACGACGCATCTCAGTCAAGGTAGGAATGACTCGCTTGGTTCCCGGGTAGACCGCGATATCCCGCGTGATCGCCGACAGTGGGAAGCGATCAGGATGCGCCACTTTGTGGCCAATGACGTCGCGCAAGTGAACGAACCCGATGACGTTGTCGTTGGATCCGCGAATCACCGGATACCGCGTGTGCGGCAGCGACAGCACGACCTCACCCGCGTCACGCACTGACATGCCACCATCGAGGAATTCAACGTCGGTACGCGGAATCATCACTTCTCGCAGTTCGCGATCACCGGCTTCAAACACATCGTCAATGAGTTCGCGCTCCTCCTGGCTGAGGTCCTGATGCATCGCCACGATGCCGCGCAACTCTTCACCGCTGATGCCCTGGCGGGCATTGCTATCGCGGATTCCCATCACCCGCATCACCGCATTAGTCGACACCGAGAGCAACCAAATGAACGGTCGGAACAGAGTGCTGATGATGTCGATAGGGCCCGCTACCGCGAGCGCCACTCCCTCAACCCTTCGCAACGCCAAGCGCTTGGGCACCAGTTCGCCAATCACCAACGTGAAGTACACAATCACCAAGGTGACGCCTACAAATGCGACCGACGCGGCCATCGATTCGGACATGCCCGAGTCCATGAGCAACGGAACCACTTGCGGGGCAATTTCTGCCGCACCGTATCCGGCGGCCAAGAAGCTGGCAACGGTGATGCCCACCTGCACAGCCGCGAGGAATCGGTTGGGATCGTTAATGAGATCCAGCAGGCGACGCCCGCGCTTTCCAGCCTTCTCGCCAAGCCGCTCGGCTTGGCTCTGACGAAGTGCGACGAGCGCCGTCTCGGCACCGACGAAGAAGCCGCCGATCAGCGTGAACGCCACAATGAGCAGCACGCTCTTAAGTCCATCGCTCATCGCGCGTGCTCAACACGGGCTCGGGCGATCATCACAACAGGCTATCGCGCAGCGGTAAACCTGACGGTGAGTGGAGCATGGTCACTCCATCGCTCGGCGTACGTGGCAGCCTTGCCCACCTCGGCCGAGGTTGCCAGTTGCGCAAGTTCAGGTGAGGCCAGGGTGTAGTCGATGCGCCACCCACCATCGGTATCGAATCCACGCCCGCGCCACGACCACCATGTGTACGGCCCCGGACCCGGGCCGCCGAGTGACCGGCCCAGATCGACAAGCCCGAGAGCGGCCCACCGGTCGAGGTGCGTGCGTTCTTCAGGTAAGAATCCCGACTTGCCGCGGTTACCTTTCCAGTTCTTGATGTCGACCTCATGGTGTGCAATGTTGAAATCACCCGACACCAGCACATGCGATCCACGGCGCTTGGCACGCTTGAGTAGTGCGGCGAGCCGCTTGTCCATTTCACTGAGGAAGGCCTGCTTCTCATCCTGTTTCGGTGTCGCTGCCTCTCCGGTGTGCACGTACACCGACACCACAGTGACAATGCCAAACGGACTGAGAACATCAACCTCGATCCAGCGGCCCTGCTCGTCGAAGTCTGCGTGCCCCAACCCGATACGAACTGCCGACTGGGGCTGCGGTGACAGTACGGCAACACCGGAACGTCCAAGCGCTGAGGCAGGACTGTGTGAGACGTGAAGATGGTCGAGTCGCGCATCGGCCAATACTTCGTGTACTTGTTCGTGGGTGGCACGCACCTCTTGTAAGCAGATGACATCGGCTGAACTGTCAGCGAGCCACGCCAACCCACCGCGCCGCGATGCGGCACGGATTCCGTTGACGTTGGCCGTGACCGCGCTCCAGCCGACAACCGCCGGCTTTGAGGTACGGGCCACGCGCGTCAGGCGAGTGCGCGCTGCAGGTTGGCATCGATCGAGGCGAGGAACTCCTCGGTGGTCTGCCACGGCTGGTCGGGCCCAACGAGCAGTGCGAGGTCCTTAGTCATCGCGCCGGACTCGACCGTCTCGATGCACACACGCTCGAGAGTGTCAGCGAACGCCGTGACTTCCGGAGTTCCGTCGAGGGCACCGCGGTGCGCCAACCCACGCGTCCACGCGAAGATGGAAGCAATCGGGTTGGTCGACGTGGGCTCACCCTTCTGGTGCTGGCGGAAGTGACGAGTCACTGTGCCGTGCGCCGCCTCAGCTTCGACCGTGCGGCCGTCAGGAGTCATCAGCACGCTGGTCATCAAACCGAGTGAACCGAAGCCCTGGGCGATGGTGTCGCTCTGTACGTCACCGTCGTAGTTCTTGCATGCCCAGACGTAGCCGCCCTCCCACTTCAGTGAAGCAGCGACCATGTCATCGATGAGACGGTGCTCGTAGGTGATACCCGCCGCGGAGAACTCATCCTTGAACTCGTTCTCGAACACCTCGGCGAACAGATCCTTGAAGCGACCGTCGTATGCCTTGAGGATGGTGTTCTTGGTTGACAGGTATACGGGGTACTGACGGTTGAGTCCGTACCGCAGCGACGCGCGCGCGAAGTCGCGAATAGAGTCGTCGAGGTTGTACATACCCATCGCAACGCCGCCACCCGGGAAGTCAAACACGTTGAATTCCATAGGTTCTGAGCCATCGGTGGGCGTGAACGTCATCGTGAGAGTTCCGGCACTGGGCACCACAAAGTCAGTGGCCTTGTACTGGTCTCCGAAAGCGTGACGACCGACCACCACAGGCTTGGTCCATCCCGGCACCAGACGCGGGATGTTGCTGATGATGATCGGCTCGCGGAAGATGACGCCGCCGAGAATGTTTCGAATCGTTCCGTTCGGCGACTTCCACATCTTCTTCAGGCCGAACTCGTCAACGCGCGCCTCATCGGGGGTGATGGTGGCGCACTTCACGCCGACACCCACCTTCTGGATCGCCAGCGCTGAATCAATCGTCACCTGGTCGTCGGTAGCATCACGGTTCTCAACACCCAAGTCGAAGTACTGCAGGTCAATGTCAAGGTACGGCAGGACCAGCTGCTCCTTGATGAAGGTCCAGATGATGCGGGTCATCTCATCGCCGTCGAGTTCGACAACGGGGTTTGCGACCTTAATCTTCGACACTGCTACTCCTTGATTCGGGTGAAACGGACCGCGCGTCGCGGCCCGGCGGTCAGATCAGACCCAGGGCCCGGACGGCGTCACGCTCTTCAACCAACTCGGCCACCGATGCGTCGATGCGTTCACGTGAGAATTGGTTGATGGAAACTCCCTGAACGATTTCCCAGCGGCCGCCGCGTGAGACGCACGGGAACGACGAAATGATGCCCTCGGGAACTCCGTAGGAACCGTCAGACGGAAGGGACACAGAAACCCAGTCACCCTTGGGGGTTCCGAGAATCCAGTCGTGCACGTGGTCGATCGCAGCGTTTGCCGCTGAGGCAGCAGACGACAGTCCGCGTGCCTCGATGATGGCAGCGCCACGCTTGGCCACCGTGGGGATGAAGGTGTTTTCGAGCCACTCGGCGTCACCCACGACCTGAGCAGCGCTACGACCGTCGATCAGGGCGTTGAACAAATCGGGGTACTGACTTGCCGAGTGGTTACCCCAAATCGTCATGTGAGTGATGTCGCCCAATGACGCACCCGTCTTGGCGGCGAGCTGCGCAAGTGCGCGGTTGTGGTCAAGGCGCGTCATTGCAGTGAACCGTTCGGCCGGAACATCAGGTGCGTGCGATTGTGCGATGAGCGCGTTGGTGTTCGCAGGGTTTCCGACGACTAAGACGCGGATGTCATCAGCGGCACCGGCGTTGATGGCCTCACCCTGAGGCTTGAAGATGCCGCCGTTGGCCTCCAGCAAGTCGCCGCGCTCCATACCCGCCGTGCGCGGACGCGCGCCAACCAGAAGGGCGACGTTGGCGCCGGAAAAGGCCTCGGTCGGGTTGTCGAAGATGTCGATGCCCGACAGCAATGAAAATGCGCAGTCGTCGAGTTCCATCGCTGTACCTTCAGCGGCCTTGACCGCTGCAGGAATTTCAAGAAGTCGAAGTCGCACGGGTGTGTCGGGACCGAGCAACTGACCGGATGCGATGCGGAACAGCAGCGCGTATCCAATCTGTCCGGCTGCCCCAGTGACGGTGACGTTGACGGGGGTGCGGGCCATGATTGCCTCTCCTTCACGGGCGACCGGGCCGGTATGTGCGGGCCGCCGGATGCCAAATGTCTCGATATCAAGACACCTGTACCCTACCCGACCGTCCGATCTGTGCCGTAGACGGCCCGGAGCCAAGCGGGGGGGTAGGTTGGGGGGGTGAGTTTGCCAGCACGTGTGCCCGAACCCGAACGGGTACCCGACAATGTGCGCCAGTTGCACCCCGAGCGTCGACGCTTGGCCGAGTGGCCGCTCTTCCTAGTCTCCGTGCTGATGATCGCGAGTTTGGCAATCGCCGCAGGCGACCACTTCCGACGAGGTGCGGTGCTGTTCTCCTTCGCCGTCGTGCTCGCGTTCTTCTTGCGGCTCCTACTTTCTGAGCGCGATGCAGGCCTGCTCGTGGTGAGATCGCGCAGCGTTGATCTGATCACCCTCAGCTTGCTGGCGCTCGCAGTGTCGACGCTCTCGCTCGTCGTTCCGCCGCCGTCGTAAGTTCTCGGTTACTGAGCCGACCGTTCGGCCTGCTCGACCACATTCATCAGTAGCATCGCCCGCGTCATCGGGCCGACACCACCAGGCATCGGCGCAACGAAACCGGCTACCTCCATCACGTCAGGGTGAACATCTCCCACGAGTCCGGCGTCTGTACGTGTAATGCCGACATCGAGCACGGCCGCACCGGGTCGCACCATGTTGGCAGTGATGATGCCGGGAACGCCAGCGGCCGCAACGATCACGTCAGCGCGGCGGGCGTGATCGGCAAGATCGCGCGTTCCTGTGTGGCACAACGTCACGGTGGAGTTCTCAGAACGACGGGTCAGCAACAGTCCGAGCGGGCGGCCCACCGTGACACCTCGGCCGACGACACACACTTCAGCACCGTTGAGTTCAACGTCGTACCGTCGCAGCAGTTCAACAATTCCGCGCGGAGTGCACGGCAGGGGCGCGGGGGTGCCAAGTACCAGCCGACCAAGGTTGGTCGGATGCAATCCGTCGGCGTCCTTGTTCGGGCTCATCAGTTCAAGTACCCAATTGGAATCGAGTCCCTTGGGCAGTGGCAGTTGCACGATGTAGCCGGTGCAGGCAGGGTCAGCATTGAGCGCCGCCACGGCTTCCTCAACATCGGCCTGCGTCGCTGTATCAGGAAGGTCGACGCGAATCGACTCGATTCCGACCTCGGCACAGTCACGATGCTTACCGCCCACATACGAGCGGCTACCGGGATCATCCCCGACGAGCACAGTTCCGAGACCGGGGACGATACCCCGCTCGCGCAGGGCTGAGACCCTGATCGCGAGTTCGGATTTGATGTCGCTTGCTGTCTGCTTGCCGTCAAGAATGGTCGCGGTCACGAAGCCGATCTTGTCATGTCAGTTCGCTCGCGTCTCTCGCGCGTCGTGATTAGAGCTCGAAGCCGATGTACTTGGTCTCAAGGAACTCGTGAATTCCATCGAATCCACCCTCGCGGCCCATACCGCTCTGCTTCATGCCACCGAAGGGTGCTGCCGGGTCGGAGATGACTCCGCGGTTGATGGCGACCATGCCCGACTCCATGCCTTCTGCGACCTTCAGCGCACGGCCAAGGTTCTCGCTGAACACATAGCTGATCAGTCCGTATTCGGTCCTGTTCGCGAGTGCGATGGCTTCTTCATCAGAGTCGACGACGACGATCGGTGCCACGGGACCGAAGATCTCGTGATCGAGGATCGTCGCATCAGAGGACACACCGCTGAGCACGGTGGCCGGGTAGAAAGCGCCGCCGCCATCGGGAACCGCTCCGCCGGTGAGTGCCACCGCACCTTCGTCGAGCGCCATGGTGACGAGCTCGGCCACCTTGTTTCGCTCGGTGACCGAGACGAGCGGTCCGAGTTGGCTTCCTGCCGCCAGCCCCGGGCCCATCACAAGAGCGGCCATCGCCTTGCTGAACGCCTTGCTGAATTCGTCGGCTACTTCGCGCGCCACGATGAAGCGGTTGGCCGCAGTACAGGCCGAGCCACCGTTGCGCATCTTGGCGATCATCGCGCCGGCCACTGCTTTGTCGATGTCGGCATCGCTGAGCACAATCAGCGGCGCATTGCCACCAAGTTCAAGCGACGTACGCACGATGCGGTCAGCACACTCGTGGGCCAGGTGCCGCCCGACTTCGGTGGAACCCGTGAACGACAAGTTGGTGATGCGCGGATCGTGCAGCATCGCAGAGATCTGCGAACCCACCGGAACCGGCAGAATGACGTTGAGTACACCCTTGGGCAGACCAGCGCGCTCGAGCACTTCAACAACCGCCAGGGTCGTGAGAGGTGTCTCTGTCGCCGGCTTGAGCACCATGGTGCAACCAGCCGCGAGCGCGGGACCGATCTTACGAGTGGCCATCGCCGCGGGGAAATTCCACGGCGTGATGAGCAACGACGGCCCTACGGGCTGGTGCGTGACCAGGATGCGCTTGTCACCTGCGGGCGCCATGCGGAAGTCACCAGAGATGCGAACGGCTTCTTCTGAGAACCAGCGGAAGAACTCGGCGGCGTAGGCCACCTCGCCCTTGGCGTCGGAGAGGACCTTGCCGTTTTCGCGCGTGACTAGTTCAGCGAAGCGGTCGGCTTCGGCGGTCATGATCTCGTAGGCGCGCCGCAAAATCTCACCGCGAACACGCGGCGCAGTCGCAGCCCAGGATTCCTTCGCGCCGTCTGCGGCAGCTAGGGCCGCTTCGCACTCAGCCGGTCCGGCGGTGGCAACCTCGACGATGACGGAGTTATCAGACGGGTCGTGCACGGCCACGCGGTTCGCGCTCGGAACCCATTCACCATCGATGTACAAGTCGGCTGCGATAGTCATCGCGTCACGTCCTCTCAAGGTTGAGTCAATGCTAGGGCCATCCGAACGCGGCTGGCATTGGGGGACATCTCACGCGATGAGTGCGCGAACTTCTTCCCAGGAGCCCGAACTAGAGATGAGGCGCCGAGCTTTGGAGATCAGTCGAGGGTGCCCGACGGCGAGCAGTCCGGTTACTCGGTCGGGAGTTCCGAAAGCAACGATGGGGCCACCTTCGCCCTCCCACACCTCGCGCGTGTCACCCGTGACTCCCACGAGTTGGATCGTGGCGCCGAACTGGTCAGACCAGAAGTACGGCAAGGTGTTCCAGACCACGTCATGGTCGCCGACACCGCGGCCGTGCGCCAGATTGGCCGCAACGACCTGGGCTTGATCGAGCGCCGCCTGCCACGCTTCCATGCGCACGTGCTGACCGGTCAGCGCGTTGGGCCAGCGAGACACATCGCCCATCGCCCACACACCGCCACGTGAGGTACGCCCTCCCGCGTCGCAGACCACGCCGTTGTCTACCTCGACGCCAGCACCTGCAAGCCACTCAACTTCCGGCTCGACTCCTACACCCACCACCACCACATCTGCCTGTATCCGTGATTGGTCCTGAAGCACTGCTACACGATGTCCACCGTCGACAACGAATTCGACGACCGACGTTGAGCACCGCAAATCGACTCCATGCCGAATCGCTGGACTCGACACGAGGGCACCAAGTTCGGCGCCGAGTAGTCGCATCATCGGTGCCTCAGCGAACTCGACCACCGTTACGTCGCAGCCGAGGTGCCGCGCAGTCGAAGCCACTTCCATTCCGATAAATCCTGCGCCCACCACAAGGACAGATGGCGCTACTCTCAGCGCATCACTCAACGCACGAGCATCATCCAGGGTGCGCACGTAGTAGACCGAATCCTCGACGTCGTAGTCGGCAACACGTCGGGCCCGTGCACCCGTTGCGATCACGACGTCTAACGCCTCAAGGGCGGTGCCGTCGGAACACTGCACGCGCAGTGTGTCGGGATCGATGCTTAACGCCGCTACCCCGACTCGCAGATCGACCGCCAACGATTCCAGATCGCTCTGAGTCAAGAGTTCCGTCGCCGCCTCGGTCATGGAACCGGCGAGTACTTCTTTGGACAGTGGCGGCCGATCGTACGGCGGGTGAGCTTCAGCGCACAGAACGGTGATCTCACGCTGATCGCCCAGCATGCGCAACGCGCGTACCAGCGTGGCAGCTGCGATACCGCCGCCTGCGATCACGAGATCGTTCACTACCACACCCTAAGCGCCGAGCCTCGCTTCGTCGCTTTCAACGGGTGCGTCCGAGCGCGGCGAGTCCAGCCGCAGCAATCGCCAGCAGGACACCCACCACCAAATGCCAACCGAATTGGGTGCCTGGCGTCGGTGCCAGGAGGTCAATGACGAGCGCACCAAGCAGCAGTCCCACGACTGAGAGCACCGCCGCCCCGAGGATTCCCAGTGGACGGATCGCCCACGCGACGGTAGCGACGTACAGCAGGGCGAGGGCCCCGCCGATCAGCAGCCAGGGTCGATCAAGTGGCAGTGCCACAAACGCACGTCCGGTCGCCGCAGACAACACAATGGCGATTGGCAGCCCGATGACGGTGCCTACGGCGAAGTTCATCCAGCCCGCAGCCATTCCATGCCCTACCTTCTGCGCCACGCGGCCGTTAAGCGCGCTCTGAACCGCACTGACCAGGCCTGCGGAAATCGCCAGTAGCGCAAAAACCATCGACAGTCGCGAGTCGGCGAAACGTGATGGATCGAAGCGATCGGACACGGAGACAACCACCGCAACAATGGCGAGAATGACGGCGCAGATGCGCAGTGCGCTCACCGACTGCCGTCCGGCGGGGCCCAGACCGATGCGGTCGAGCACAGCCGCATTTGTTGCTTGGCCAGCAACAACTGCCACTGTAAAGACGGAGACGCCTAGAATCGGCACTGAGCCCGACTGCACCGTCACGAAGTACGTTCCGCAAATCCCTCCCAGACACTCCCACCATCGAATCTGCCCGCGACGCGTCAACGTCATCATTCTTGTCCACGCCGTACGCACTGCGCGGCGTGACACCACGAGAATCGTGCACGCGACAAGGCCAACAATGAAATTCAGAATCCCGATCTCGAAAGGATTGCGAGTAATCACGACGAGTTCGCCGTTGATCCGCGACTGCACCACGGTTCCGAATGCCGTCACCACCACCAGCAGCGCAATAAGGATCCGTGACTCGCCGGTGGGCATAAGCACGAGCCTAGGGGGCGAGCAGTCGCTTCATTGCGCGGCTGTCAGCGCCTCAGCGCTCCCACAGCCACAGCAACAAGTGAAAGGCACAGGGCGCTCACCAATCCCCAAGTAACGACAGTGCCAGGAACCGGGAGCACCATGTCGACAAGCAGCGAGGCCGCCAATTGCCCTGATACCGCTGCGAGGACGAAGACCAGCACACCAACCACGCGTACCACGAGGGTGGCCATCCCCATGTAGATCAGTCCGATCGGCCCGCCCAGTAGTAGCCATGGGGGAACGCCGTCGGCGAAGTCCGCTGGAATCCCACGGTGAGCGATGAGCACCGCGACGAGGAGACCAAAACTGGCGACGGTGAAGTTGATCGCCGTGGCCACGCTGACTGAATGCGTCGCACCTGCAATGCGCGCGTTCAGCGCCTGCTGAGGTGCCATCACCACGCCAGCCCCCAACACCAACAGAAGGGCCGCAAGCGGTACCGCACCTTCAACGCTGGATCGTCCCAACGCAGCAACCGCCACCGCGCTTAGGCCCAGGAGTGCCGCGACGACGCGACGTCCAGTCACCGGCGCCTTGCCTGCAGGTCCGAGGCCGATGCGATCAACGCCGAGTGATGACGTCACCTGGGCTGCGGTGACGACGATGGAGAACAGCGCAATGCCCAGGAGTGGCACACCGATCGCTTGGCTGGCGACGAAACACGAACCCGCCAATCCACTGAGCAAGAACCACCACCGAATGCGCCCCTCGCGAATGGCCGTCGGAACGGTGAGAAGCGCGCTACGACGGGCCGGTACGGTAAGGACGATCACCACTATGACCGCCATTCCGATCAGGCATGAGACCAACGCAGCGAACAGGCCATCGTGGATCTCAAGCGTGAACTGGGCATTGACGCGCCCCTGTGCCACGAGGACGGCACCGCTGAGGAAAGCGATCGCGAGTGCTGCGGGGTGTTTCAATGGAAGAAGTGACGTGTGCCAGTGAGGTACATCGTGACACCCGCAGCAGCGGCAGCCTCAATGACTTCCTCGTCACGCACCGAACCACCCGGCTGAACGACGGCGCGAACACCAGCGTCAAGTAGCACCTGCAGTCCATCAGCGAAGGGGAAGAATGCATCGCTTGCCGCCACTGAACCGCGAACGCGCTCCTCACCAGCTCGCGCCACGGCCAGTCGTGCAGAGTCAACTCGATTGACCTGACCCATGCCAATTCCAACAGTGGCACCCTCGTTGGCAAGCAGAATCGCGTTGCTCTTCACTGAACGGCAGGCCCGCCAGGCAAACTCGAGGTCTCGCAACGTCGCCTCGTCGGCGGCCTCACCGCAGGCAAGCGTCCAGTGCTCAGGAGAGTCACCCTCCGCGTCAACAGCGTCGACCGACTGCACGAGAACGCCACCGCTGATGGGTCGCAACTCGACACCGTGTGCCGGGCCTACGGCGCACACCAGCAGTCGCACATTCTTCTTCTGAGTAAGAATCTCAAGTGCCGCAGGATCAAATCCAGGGGCAACAACAACTTCGGTAAACACATCTCCAATCGCCAACGCCATCTGCTCATTGATGATGCGGTTCGAGGCAACAACGCCGCCAAAGGCCGACACCGGGTCGGTAGCGAAAGCAAGTCGATACGCCGTCTCAATGTCGCCGGCAACAGCAATTCCGCACGGATTTGCGTGCTTGATGATCGCGACGCAGGGCTCGCTATGGTCACCAGCAGCGCGACGAGCAGCCTCACCATCGACGTAGTTGTTGTAGCTCATCTCCTTGCCGTGCAACTGTTCGGCCGTGGCAAGACCACCGTCATCACCGTGTGCGCTCACGTAGAGCGCGGCACTTTGGTGGGGGTTTTCGCCGTACCGCAGCACCGACGAGCGGTTCCAAGCCGCACCGATCCAGACGGGGAAGCCGGTGCCATCACCGGTGGGGGCAACGACATTGCCCATCCACGAAGCCACCGCAATGTCGTACGTGGCGGTGTGAATGAACGCATCGGCAGCCAAGCGCTGACGCTGAGCCAGTGTGAACCCCCCCGACACGACGGCCGCGATGACCTCGCCATAACGCGTGGGGTCAACAACGACGGCAACGTTCGCGTGGTTCTTTGCCGACGCGCGCACCATCGACGGTCCACCGATATCAATTTGCTCGACACACTCGTCGGGTGACGCACCAGCCTCCACCGTCTGCTCGAACGGGTACAGGTTGACGACAACGAGCTCGAAGGGCTCGATGCCGAGTTCGTCGAGTTCTTCGCGGTGACCATTGCGCCGCACATCGGCAAGTAGCCCGGCGTGCACGCGTGGGTGCAACGTCTTGACCCGCCCGTCAAGGCACTCAGGGAATCCGGTGAGGTCCTGCACCGCGGTGACGGCGATACCAAGTTCGGCGATACGTGCCGCGGTGGATCCGGTCGACACGATCTCAACACCGACATCGGCTAGTGCACGCGCGAGGTCTTCGAGTCCGGCCTTGTCGTACACCGAGACGAGGGCCCGTCGAATAGGGCGCCTATCCTCGATAGTCGAGTCGCTCACGGAATCGTCACCCTTCTACCGTCGATGGTGCAGCCGCGCACCGCAATGCTTGTCATGACGTCAACTACGAGGTTGCGTTCGGCAACCTTGATGCGTTCGTGCAATGACTCCTCGGTATCGTCATCCTTCACCTCGACCGCACACTGAGCGACAACGGGTCCGGTGTCGACACCCTCATCAACCACATGCACGGTCGCGCCCGTGACTTTGGCGCCGTAGGCGAGAGCGTCGCGTACTCCGTGCGCTCCGGGGAACGCGGGCAGCAGGGCCGGGTGCGTGTTGAGCACCCGGTTGGGGAACGCGCGTAGGAATTCTGCCGGCAGGATGCGCATGAATCCCGCGCTCAGGATCCAATCCGGCTCACACGATGCGACGGCTTCGCGCAGTGCCTCACCCCACGCGTTGCGGTCGGCGAAGGCGGCTGGTGCGACGGTGAAGGTGGGAATTCCTGTTCGTTCAGCGCGGGCAATGCCCACAATTGCCGAACGGTCAGCAACCACGGCCACGATGTCGACCGGGTGCTCAGAACTCGAGGTGGCATCGATCAGCGACTGAAGCAGGGTGCCGCTTCCCGAGACCAGCACAACCACGCGCACATTGCGATCCTAGGGGTCAGTACACAGACAGCGACCCCCGCCCACGAGGGCAGGGGCCGCTGTGGAGCTTAGATCAGGGAGTGATTTCTTCCTTGTTCAACTGGCGGTACACGTGAACGGTGAACAGCGCCGCGAACGGCAAGGCCACGAGCGTGAGGATTCCGTAGAACCAGGTGCCAAGGACTCCGGCGATCGCGTTAACGATCATGGCAAGCAATACCGGAACGGGTGCTGACTTGACGGCGTCGATACTGCTACGGAACGCCTCGCTCACACCCTGACCCTTGTCCAGTGCATACAGCGGCGAGAACTGCAGGAAGAAGATAACCAGCAAGCCAGGAATGATGCAGAGCACCAGTCCAACGCCACTGAGAATGCCGAACACGATGGCGACAATGATGTACTTGCCCAGGTTCTTACCGGTGGTCAGATCGGAGAACGCCGGGACTTCGCCGTCGCTGGTGCGCAGTGCGGCCCGATAGATTCCGATTGTCGCGATCCAGGCGAGAGCACCGAAGATGATGCCTGTGATGATGCCTGTGATGATGCCTGCGGTGATCGTCGTGCCCAATGAGGCAACGCAATTGCCTCCGGCGATGATCGCGCCGTTCTCAGTGATGACCGTGTTGGCGCAATTGCCCGACAGCGAATTGGTGAGGGCATTGCCGATCAGCACCTGAATCAGGCGGATGACGAACACCACAGCGGCCAGACCAATAAAGATCAGAGCGTACTGGCCGAACTTGGCAAATGCCCACGACACCGCGGTTCCGACGTCGACGTTGCCGCCCGCAGTTCCGGGGGCAGGCGCAGGCGGGGGCGGCGGAGGCGGAGGAGTAGCAGCGCCACTCGGGGGCGGAGGCGGAGTAGCAGGCGGCGGAGTAACAGGCGGCGGAGTAACAGGCGGAACGGCGTCGCCCGAGTCACTCGGGGGGCCGGGCTGATCGGTCACGATATCTCCTTGGAGTTAGTGTCCGGCGAGGGCGGCCGGTGCGGACGTACACATCATCCCGCGCCAACGACCGTTTCGGGGTGATTGCACCCGGTTGACTTACCCGCGTCTGTCTCGCCCGTGACACAACCCGACCCCGGGGCCATGCCAAAAGAATTGCTGCGGTGGCGTTTTCACTTGGCGAAAAGCCGTGTGAAACCTCCACCGCGGCAGCGTGACACGCTCTGATGGGCCACTTACAGGGCAGACATGATCTCCCGCATGATCGCCGCCGTTGCCGAAGGAGTGCGTCCGACCTTGACACCAACAGCCTCAAGCGCTTCCTGCTTGCCAGCGGCGGTACCGGCCGAACCCGACACGATGGCACCGGCGTGGCCCATCGTCTTGCCCTCAGGCGCCGTGAATCCAGCAACATAGCCAACGACTGGCTTGCTGACGTTGTCCTTGATAAAGGCAGCCGCACGCTCTTCCGCATCGCCGCCGATTTCACCGATCATGACGATCGCGTCGGTGTCAGGGTCGGCCTCGAATGCCGCGAGGCAGTCGATGTGTGTCGTTCCGATGATCGGGTCGCCGCCGATTCCGACACAGGTCGAGAATCCGAAGTCACGCAACTCGTACATCATCTGGTAGGTCAAAGTGCCCGACTTTGACACTAGGCCGATGCGCCCGGGCACCGTGATGTCTCCCGGGATGATGCCGGCGTTGGACTGTCCGGGGCTGATCACTCCGGGGCAGTTAGGACCGACGATACGCGTGGTGCCAGCGTTCTGTGCGTATTGGAAGAACTCAGCCGTATCGAGAACCGGTACACCCTCGGTGATCACGATGCACAGCGGAATCGCGGCGTCGATGCTCTCGAGAACAGCGCCCTTGGTGAACTTCGGCGGAACGAACACCACCGACGTGTCAGCGCCGGTCGCGGCAACCGCCTCGCCCACACTGTCGAACACCGGGATTCCGTCGACGACCTGGCCGCCCTTGCCAGGCGTGACACCTGCGACAACGTTGGTACCGGAAGTAACCATCCGGCGGGTGTGCTTGGTGCCCTCCTGCCCAGTGATGCCCTGCACGAGGATGCGTGAGCCGGAGTTAAGGAAAATGGCCACGTCAGGCTCCCTGTGCCGCGAGCTGGGCCACCCGGCGGGCGGCGTCGTCCATGGTCTCGACGAGCTCCACAATCGGAAGCGCCGCCTCAGTGAGGATGCGTCGACCCTCAATTGCGTTGTTGCCGTCGATGCGACAGACAATCGGCTTGGTGACCGGCGCTCCACGAGTTTCGAGCATCGCGATGGCCTGCACCACACCGTTCGCCACGGCGTCGCAGGCGGTGATTCCACCGAAGACGTTGACCAGAACGGCCTTCACCTCGGGGTCGCCCAGAATGATGTCGAGTCCGTTGGCCATCACCTCGGCACTCGCGCCCCCACCAATATCAAGGAAGTTCGCAGGCTTCATGCCGCCGAACTCCTCGCCTGCGTAGGCGACAACATCGAGAGTCGACATCACCAAACCGGCACCGTTTCCGATGACTCCGACCTGACCTGAGAGCTTGACGTAGTTGAGGTCGAATTCAGCGGCCCGCAGTTCGAGCGGGTCACTGGAATCATGGTCGATGAAGTCAGTGTGCGATGCATGCCGGTAGTCGGCGTTGCCATCGAGGGTGACCTTGCCGTCGAGAGCGACGATGCGGTTGTCGGGCGTGCGCACGAGGGGGTTGACTTCCACCAGCGTGGCGTCTTCCTTGACGAGTACATCCCACAACTTCTCGAGCACCACGATCACCTGATCGCGCACCTCAGCGGGGAAGTTGGCAGCGTCGGCAATCTCAGCGGCCTTTTCAGGCGTGCAGCCTTCGAGTGCGTCAACCCGAATCTTGGCGAGCGCCTCGGGCTTCGTGGCTGCCACTTCCTCAATTTCCATGCCACCTTCGACACTGGCCATCGCGAGGTAGCAGCGGTTGGCACGGTCGAGCAGGAATGACACGTAGTACTCGTCGGCGATCTCGGCGGCCTCAGTAACAAGCACTCGATGCACCGTGTGGCCCTTGATGTCCATGCCCAGAATGTCGGCCGCGCGCGCTTGCGCTTCATCCGGACTTTCGGCCAGTTTCACGCCGCCGGCCTTACCTCGCCCACCGGCCTTGACCTGGGCCTTGACCACCACGGTGGTGCCGATCTTGCGGGCTGCTTCGTGAGCAGCTTCCGGAGTAGTGCACACCTCACCCGGAACAACCGGGACGCCGTGAACTCCGAAAAGATGCTTTGCTTGGTACTCGTAAAGATCCACTGAGGAACCGTCCTCGAGATGGTGGGAATGACTTCTCACCAGACCCTATTGCGAGGGGCTCACGAGTCCTCATCAGGGGTGACGGTCGCGCGCACCCAATCAACGATTTCTTGAGTTCGCGTACCGGGAGTAAAGATCCGAGCGACACCCATGGCTGTGAGCAACGGAATATCCGCCTCAGGAATGATGCCGCCACCGAAGACCACGATGTCGTCGGCACCCTTAGCACGTAAGCCCTGCATCACCGATTCGAACAGGGTGAGGTGCGCTCCGCTGAGCACTGACAGCCCAATAGCGTCAGCGTCTTCCTGAATCGCAGTCGTGACGATTTGGTCGGGAGTTTGGTGCAGCCCGGTGTAGACCACCTCGATGCCAGCGTCACGCAGTGCGCGGGCGACAACCTTCGCCCCACGGTCGTGACCGTCGAGCCCAGGCTTAGCCACCACAACACGGATGGGCGAAGTCACACAAACCTCCCGCGAATCGAAACACATCGTCGCTAGCACAATCTCGGTACCACAATCTCGCCACCACCCTACCGACCACCATTCCTCGGTCGACTACTGTCGCCAAGGTGGGAGTTGAGCCGATCGACGAACCCGGCACCAGCAACCCCATAGCCCGGGCCGGGCGTGCTGCAGAAGCGGGCGCCCGAGCACTCCTGAGCACCGGCGGAGTGCGCGGAGTTGCCGTCGAAGCAGCCTGGGTCACCACGCATTTAGCGATGTACCCCTGGGGAGTTCTGCAAGAGCGTCGCAGCCAAGGCTCCGACCGTCACCGACTCGATCACCTCTCCCCTGTGCAACGTGGACTACTCATCGGAGACATCGAGGCCGCCGGAACGCCCATCATTTTGGTGCACGGATTGATCGATAACCGGTCGATTTTCACCCTGCTTGGCCGCGGGCTCACCCGGCGCGGTTTTGACCGAGTACTGACGATGAACCATTCGCCGCTCACCGGCGGTGTGCGCGCGGCGGCCCGGTCGCTGGGGTTGATGGTTGAGGAGATCTGCGAAGTCAGCGGCTACGAACGCGTTCACATCGTGGGCCATTCAATGGGTGGAATCATCGCCCGCTACTACGTGCAGCGTCTCGCCGGCGATGAGCGGGTGCACACGCTGATCACGCTGGGCTCGCCACACAACGGCACGATGCCTGCTGCCCTCATTCCACTTCCGCTCGTTCGCCAACTGCGCCCTGGCAGCGATGTAGTGCGAGAACTCGCCGAGCCTGCCCCGGGATGCCGTACGCGCATGATCGCCTTCTGGTCAGACCTCGACCAATTGATCGTGCCGCAACGCAACGCCCGCATCACGCACCCTGACCTACGAGCCCGCAATGTCTTGGTGCGTGGCGTCGGCCATATGTCACTGCCGGTTGACGGGCGCGTGGTGCATGAAATCTGCACCACACTCGCCCACCTTGATCAGGAAGGCGAAACAATCAAGAGTTACAAGCGCTCGACTGGCGCGTAACGCAGTAGCAAACGCTTTTCGCCCGCGCTACCAAAGTCGATGGTTGCCTCGGCCCGATCTCCCTGGCCCGACGTTGACACCACGGTGCCGAGTCCGAAAGTGTCGTGCGTGACCCGTTCACCGGGCTGCAACACAATGCTCTCTTTGCCGACCGACCCCTTGGACGCCGCTCGGATTGCCGCCGTTTGCAGCGATGGCGCCGAGCCAAACCCGCCGCGACTCGGAGAAGCTTTCGTTGTGATGGGAGCCTCAGGCCCACCCCGACGCCACTCAAGTAGTTCGGCAGGAATCTCATCGAGGAATCGTGACTGCGGGTTGTACGCAGGCATTCCCCACTGACTTCGCACGATGGCACGCGTGAGGTAAAGCCGCTGTTGCGCGCGGGTGATCGCCACGTACGCGAGCCGCCGCTCTTCTTCCATCTCGGCGGCCTCGCCGAACGACCGCTGATGCGGAAAGCTTCCGTCTTCGAGTCCGGTGATGAACACCACGGGAAACTCAAGGCCTTTCGCGGTGTGGATCGTCATCAACGTGACCACACCATCACCGTGGTCGGGGATTTGGTCGGCATCGGCCACCAGTGCGACCCGCTCAAGGAAATCGGTGAGAGTTGCCCGAGTCAGCGCGTCGCCTTCAGTATCGACCGCAGCTCCCTGCTCGACTTCGTTTTCGAAGTCGCGGGCGATCGACTCAAGTTCACCGAGGTTATCGATACGAGTTTCGTCTTGCGGATCAACACTGGATTGCAGTTCAGCCAGATAGCCACTCTGCTCAAGAACCGCGACCAAGACGGTTGAGGGCGGCGACCCTGACTCAACCAGCGTGCGCAAGTCGTCGAGTAGTTGCACGAAGCCCTGGATGGCCGTGATCGAGCGTGTCGCAAGACCGGGAATGTCGGCGGCGCGACGCAATGCGTCGGCGAATGGAACACGTTCGCGCGCAGCGAGCGATTCGATTGCCTGTTCAGCCTTGTCGCCGATTCCGCGCTTGGGCACGTTGAGTACCCGCCGCAGCGACACCTCGTCGCTGGGATTGGCAAGCACTCGCAAGTAGGCGAGTGCATCGCGCACTTCCTTGCGCTCGTAGAAGCGAGTGCCACCTACAACGCGGTACGGCATTCCGGTGCGCACGAATACTTCTTCGAGGGCTCGCGACTGAGCATTGGTGCGATAGAACACCGCAACGTCACCTGGTCGCACGGACTCATGATCGGAGAGCCGGTCAATCTCATTGGCAACAAACGCCGCCTCATCACGCTCGTCGTCGGAGACGTACACGACCAGCGGTGATCCACTTCCCGCATCGGTCCAGAGTCGCTTCTCACGGCGACCACGGTTACGAGCGATGACGGCGTTGGCAGCCGACAAGATGCTCTGCGTTGAGCGATAGTTCTGGTCGAGAACGATGGTTGCCGCCGACGGGTAGTCGCGCTCAAACTCCTCGATATTGCGAATAGTCGCCCCGCGGAAGGCGTAGATCGACTGGTCGGCATCACCAACGACCACAAGTTCAGCAGGAGCGACTCCATCGGATCCGTTACCGACAAGCTCGTTGACCAACACGTATTGCGCGTGGTTGGTGTCTTGGTATTCGTCAACGAGCACGTGCCTGAATCGTCGGTGATAGTGCTCGGCAGCATCGGGAAAAGCTTGAAGCAAGGCCACGGTGGTGGAGATGAGGTCGTCGAAATCCATGGCACCAGCGGCGCGCAATCGGCGCTGGTACTCGCGGTAGGCCTCGGCATACGACTGTTCGAGCGAATTGTTGGCGCGCGATGTGTAGGTCTCGTGGTCGATGAGTTCGTTCTTAAGCCCAGAAATCATCGATTGCAGCGACCGCGGCGTGATGCGCTTGGGATCAATCCCGAGGTCACGGCCCACCAACGTGATGAGTCGCAGCGAATCAGCCTGGTCGTAAATCGTGAATGACGACGGAAGACCAAATCGCGCGGACTCACGCCGCAAGATACGCACACATGCTGAGTGGAATGTCGACACGGTCATGGCGCGAGCACGAGCGCCAACGAGTTCCTCAACGCGGCTCTTCATCTCGGCGGCCGCTTTGTTGGTGAACGTGATCGCGAGAACTTCCGAAGGGCGCACTCCGCGCTCGGACACCAGGTAGGCGATGCGGCGCGTGAGTACGCGAGTCTTTCCGGAACCAGCGCCAGCGACGATGAGCAGCGGCGAACCCTCGTGCACGACCGCGGCGCGTTGAGCGGGATTGAGGTCAGCGAGCGGATCGGGGCCAACGGGCGCGACAGGGCGTGCGGATTCGGGCTCCGGCAGCGAAAAAAGGGTCGACATCGCAGCCCATCCTAGGTGAGCCCACTGTCGGCCCACCGACATCGGCAGCGTCGGTCAGGCAGTGACGGTGAAGCCCGCTCGGGTGCCCAGTTCCGTAAGCGAGGAAAGGGTCGGTACTCCGGTAGCGGCAGCCCCCGTGAGGTGCAGGACGTTCGAGCGAAAAGCATCAAATGCGCCTTGGGTGAGCAGTCCCCAGCCACCATCGACAACCAAACCGGCCGAGGTCACGGTGTTAAGCCCAGCCTGAACGATCTTGACCGCTGCGGCATCTTTGGCCACGACGCTCGCAAGCGACACCGAGGGAAGGGCGGGTGGGGTCGTCGGGGCCACCCAGCCGGTAATACTCAAATAGACCCGTGGGTTGACCGTGCCGTCGGTGACTTTGAGGTACAGACGGCGAAGTTCGTACTTCTTCACGGCAGCGGCGGTCGCCTTGTCGAACCGGCCCAGCGGAGTAGTGCGGGCGGCAATCGTCGCAATCGCGTAACCGCGCCGAATGAGTGCCCTCTGTACGGCTGCCACCGCGGAACTGTGCGAGCCAACCTTCATGATCGTGCCGGGGAACGCGGGAATGGGCGCAGCCGGAGGAGTCGCGGTGACCGTACCCACAGGGACGTATCCCGTGACGTTGACCACCAAATCGACAGCCCCGTAGAGATTGGTCAGGACGACGGTTCCGGACTTAGAGACGGGCAGAATCAGATCGGTTACTTTCGCCAGATTGATTCCGACGTTGACGCCATTGCCCATGGTGAGGCCATCGAGGGGCCAGGTGCGGCGTACGACCGAACTCGAACCGGAACCCACGAGCGACGTCGGAGCGTTCACTCCGCTGACACCGACGTGCACGCGCACGGCTGCAACACCGGTGGCCGGAACCCCGTGCATTCCCAGCACCGGTACCTCCAGACCTCGCCCATCGCCGTCCCAGCGGTCAGCGTGCAGCCGGCAGGGGCCATCAGTGATTCCGAAGCCGGTACGCGTGCGGATGAGTGGGAAGGAAGTGACAGCAGTAACTGCTGACGCAAGCGGCTTTCCTAGCGCCACGGCACTGCCGTCAGGTTCGGTACAGGCGCTGAGTGAGTCTGCGGTGCCATCCCAGAACGACGTGCGGGCCGCGCCGCCGTCCCAACTCAAACTGATGTGTAGGTGATCGCGGTGGCAGTACGTGTCGTAGTCAGCCGACGGAGTACTGAAGCAACCCTTGAGTTCAGTCCATCCCTGGTCGGCGCGGTACGAGCCCCAGAAGCGGTCATGCCAACCCAGGTACATAATGCCGAGTCGACGCGCATTCGCAGCCGGACGTCCCTGAGCATCGGCCTTGAGCAACCACCACAGGAACGCCTCAACCTTCGCCTTCTGCGCAGGCACCTTGTACGACAACATCCAGTCGATGGCACGGCCCTCTTTGTGCTCACTTTGACCACCGTCACTGCAGTCGCGATCGATACCAACGTCGGCTGATCCGTACGTCGCCCGCAGCGCTGCAGTCAAGCGCAGCGCGCCGATCTTCGCTGCTGGCGTGCATTCACGCTGACCTTGGTACTCAGCAAAGTCTTCAAGGTTGGCGGGCTCGACTGCGGGGGCGACTGGAACTGGCTGACCGACGGCGCGAATCGGAACATAGGGGGCGGGGGCGGTCGCCGCTCGAGCGACGCCTTTCGGAGCAGTCGGAGCAGTCGGAGCATTCGGAGCAGTCGGAGCAGTCGGAATTGCCTCAGAATCGGGTGCGCCCGACACCGCCGATGCCTGCGGACTGAGCGCCAACACCATGCCTGCACACATCACCCCAATCAGGGGCAGCACGCGGGAGCGCTTCACAACCATGCCTTCTAAATCGACACGTTGACGGTGTCCTTGAGTCACCGCTCTACGATAAGTCCATCCGGGTGCCAAAAGCCCAGACAACTACTGACAGTGACCACTTGGAGGGTACGTGCCCGAGGAAATTCCGCCTACGAGTGCACTCGTTGTGACTGCCCATCCCGACGACGTTGATTTTGGATCTGCTGGCACCGTCTCGTGGCTCACGTCCCAGGGCACCACGGTCACCTACTGCATCGTCACCGACGGACAGGCAGGCGGTTCAGACCGCAGTGTCTCGCGCGGCGAGATGGCGCAGATTCGACGCCGCGAGCAAACCGCTGCCGCCGCCGAAGTCGGGGTGACCGACGTGCGCTTCCTGGGGTACCACGATGGAGAACTCGCGGTTTCCCACGAACTACGTCGCGACATCACCCGGGTCATCCGTCAAATACGACCCGAGGTGGTCATCACGCAGTCACCCGAACGCCGATGGGATCGCATTCCCGCGTCGCACCCTGATCATCTGGCCGCCGGCGAAGCGACGGTGCAGGCTATCTACCCCGATGCCGGCAACCCCTTCGCACATCCCTCACTGCTCGACGATGAGGGGCTCGAGCCGTGGAGCGTTCCGTGGCTGTGGTTGATGTCGAGTGGCTCGACCGACCGCGTCATCGACGTCACCGATCACGTCGATCGCAAGTTTGCCGCACTGGGAAGTCACCACTCACAGATCGCCGACCTCGGCATGGTGCGTGAACGCGTCACCGAGTGGATGGCACACAACGCTGCCGAGGCAGGACTACCTGAGGGTCGACTGGCCGAATCGTTTCAAACGGTGCGCACGAGTTTCTAACGCGGTCAGCCGCCTTGTACCGCGCCCGGAACAACGGCAATCACGAT
Source organism: Actinomycetota bacterium (assembly GCA_026393115.1). GTDB lineage: Bacteria > Actinomycetota > Actinomycetes > S36-B12 > CAIYMF01 > CAIYMF01. The sequence continues at coordinate 147,648 of JAPLAU010000022.1, read as the reverse complement.
GTTGAAAAGCGTGAGCAGCCCAATGGCTGCCCACACGGCCGTTGAAATCTGCTCCTTTGATCGGTTGACGAATGCCAACCCCGTGATGACGAGCAGCACGACCAACTTAATACCGATCACCGAATTGTTTGGAATGTCGGCGCCTTCGGTGCCCTTCTGCATCTCGATCACACCGACAAGCAAGATTCCTGTGATCAACTGCAACAACGCACCGTCCATGATCGCGCGATTGATAACGCGAGGCGAGGTACGAATCTGCACAATGACTCCGCCGAGCAGGCTCGCGAGTCCGATGAAGTGCAAGATCAGCAGGATGTTCTGAGCAACAGTCATGATTCGAGGCTACCCGCTCACCATGCTGGAGAGCGGGCAGCCTCGGCGCTACGGGTGCGTGTCAGATTTCCTCTAGGCCTTGTCGAGCGCGGCAACGCGCGCACCCCTACTTCCGCGAGTCCATCACTTATGCGGGTTATTTACCCCTCTTTTGCCGCGCACCTGATGGACTCGCCCGAGATTTTCGCGCTTGCTCTACTCCCACTCGATCGTGCCGGGAGGCTTGCTCGTCACGTCCAGCACCACCCGGTTCACTTCACGCACTTCGTTTGTGATGCGCGTGGAAATGCGCGCGATCACGTCGTACGGAAGTCGCGACCAATCGGCGGTCATTGCATCTTCACTCGACACCGGACGCAGCACGATCGGGTGTCCGTAGGTACGACCATCGCCTTGCACACCAACAGAACGCACATCGGCAAGTAACACCACGGGGAACTGCCAGATGTCACGATCGAGTCCGGCAACTAACGTTTCGGCGCGCACGATGGCGTCAGCCGCTCGCAAGATCTCAAGTCGCTCGGCATCAACAGCCCCCACAATGCGAATGGCCAAACCAGGCCCTGGGAATGGGTGGCGCCACACCATCTCGGCTGGCAATCCCAATTGCTCACCCACCGCGCGCACTTCGTCCTTGAACAGAGTGCGCAGTGGCTCGACGAGCGAGAACTGAAGATCGTCGGGAAGCCCGCCCACATTGTGGTGACTCTTGATGCTGGCGGTTCCGGTACCCCCGCCACTCTCGACCACGTCGGGGTACAAGGTTCCCTGCACGAGGAAGTCGACACTCTGTCCCGTTTCGCCAGCCTCACTGACCAAATCACGAGCGGCATCTTCGAACACGCGAATGAACAACCGTCCGATCGTCTTGCGTTTGGTTTCCGGATCGCTTACACCGGCAAGCTCGCCGAGGAAGCGATCGACTGCGTCGACAACGATGAGCCGAATTCCGGTGGCTGCCACGTAATCGCGCTCAACCTGCTCGCGTTCTCCGGCTCGGAGCAATCCGTGGTCAACGAAGACGCACGTGAGATTGTCGCCTACCGCACGGTGTACCAATGCGGCGGCAACTGCAGAGTCGACACCGCCCGAGAGTCCGCAGATCACACGCGCATCGCCCACCTGCGCACGAATCGCGGCGACCTGCTCGTCAATGACGTTCGCCGTAGTCCACGACGGCTGGCAGCCAGCGAGATCAAACAGGAAGTGTTCAAGCACGGACTGCCCGTGCTGTGAGTGCATCACTTCGGGGTGGAATTGCACGCCGGCTAGTCGCCGTTCGCCATCCTCGAATGCTGCGACCCGGGCACCATCACTCTCGGCGCTCACCGTGAATCCGGCCGGAGCAACCGTCACCGAGTCACCGTGGCTCATCCACACCGTTTGCTCTGCCGGAAGCCCGTTGAACAAGCACGACGACGTGTCGAGAACACGCAACGAGGTACCACCGAATTCGCTGAGTCCCGTGCGCTCGACCGTTCCGCCCAGGGCCGCCGCCATGGCTTGGAAGCCGTAGCAGATGCCAAACGTAGGAATTCCCGTGTCGAACAGAGCCGCCTCAACCTGGGGTGCGTTTTCGGCATACACCGACGACGGACCACCCGAGAGAATCACCGCCGATGGCTTGCGGGCAACGATCTCTGCAGCGGTGATGGTGTGCGGCACAATCTCGGAATACACCCGGGCCTCGCGCACACGTCGAGCGATTAGCTGGGCGTACTGGGCGCCGAAATCGACAACCAGCACCACATCATGCTCGGACACGCGGGGTACCTCCGGAGCGGAATCGTGAGGTCACCAACCTATCGCGAGCAATAACCGACCACTGACGCTGCTAGGGGGTCGTGGTCGTCGAACTGCTGAACACCGCCAGGACGAAGAACAAGATGATCAGCACGCTGATGACCACACCGATGATTCCGAGCACCAGTCCAGCCGTGGCCAATCCGGCACCCGCCTGCGCACGCTGTGCGATCTGCTTCTTGGCGATGACCCCGAAGATGATGGCCAGCACTGGCGCCACGAAGAACGTGTACCCACACGACACGATGCCCAAAATGCCGCAGCCAGAGCCGCAATCGCCATCCCGTTCGTGGTTTGCGAGGCCATCGTTCCGCTGCTGTAGCTCGCTCCTGGAGTCACCGCGCCCGGCATCGGTGGCAGCGGCGGGGGTGGCAATGCAGCAGGGGGCGGAGGAGGAGGAACTGCAGCAGGGGGCGGAGGAGGAGGAACTGCAGCAGGGGGCGGAGGAGGCACTGTTGGCGGATGCGTCGGATCCGGCGGCGGGGGTGTCGTATCGCTCATGCACTCATTGTGCTCCCGCTCTGACGGATAGCCGAGCAATTCGCCCAATTCGGCTAGTGCACACGCGGTGGCGTGATGAGCATTTCCCACCCCGGATAGCGTGGACGGGCTATGCACACCACCACTGCCCACCGCTCCCCTCACTCGCTGAGGGACCTGCCGCTGGAAGATCCGGGAGTTCCCGATCTGTCATCCGGCGATGCGCTACTGAAGTGGATCGCCCGCCGCCAACCGTGGCTACTCGGCATGGGCATGCTCTGGGGAGTGCTCTGGATGGGTGCGCAGGCTGCGGTTCCTGCCGCCCTCGGCGCCGGGGTTCAAGCAGCAGCAAACAAGCAACCCCAGACCGTGGCACTGTGGGCCGTCGTCGTACTCATCCTGGGAATCGCACAAGCGATCGCCGGAGTTCTTCGCCACCGGATGGCCGTCGCCAACTGGATTACGGCTGCTTCGCGCATTCAGCAACTCGTCGCTCGCCGCGCACGCGATCTCGGCGCCGACCTTCCACGCCAGATTTCGACGGGTGAAGTCGTGTCGGTCACAGCATCCGATGTTGAGCGCATCGGCAGCGCATTCGATGTGGCAGCGCGCTTCGCCGGCGCGATCGTGGCGTTCATCGGCGTAGGCATCGTGTTGATTCTTGCCTCGCCCACCCTGGGCCTGATCGTTCTCATCGGAATGCCATTGCTGTCTTTGGTGATCCTTCCTTTATTGCGCCCACTCGAGCGACGCGAATCACTCCAACGACATAAGTCCGGCGAGGCCAGTGCGATCGCCGCAGACACCATCAGTGGTCTGCGCGTATTGCGCGGAATTGGCGGTGAGCAGCTTTTCGTTTCTCGGTACCGGCAGGCGTCGCAGTCGCTTCGTACAGCAGCGGTTTCCACCGCGCGGGTTCGCTCGGCTCTCGACGCACTGCAGGTTCTTCTTCCTGGCTTCTTCGTCGTACTCATCACCTGGCTCGGCGCGCGACTCGCCCTTGAGGGCGTTCTCAGCGTCGGTGAACTCGTTGCGTTCTATGGCTTTACAGCATTTCTTGTTTTACCCTTGCGCACGATTACTGAAACAGCCGACAAGTGGACCCGCGCACGAGTTGCTGCCCGCCGAGTAACCGCGATTCTGTCGCTGGGTCGCTCTGATGAGGAACCGACGACATCAACGGGCGCGCACCCCGAACTCACAGCGGCACCCTCTCTGGTCGACGGCGACAGTGGCGTGTCGGTGAATGCGGGCGAACTCGTGGGCGTTGTCTGCTCCGACCCGGGCGTCGCGGGCATTCTTGCCGATCACCTCGCGGGCTACGGCGAACGCTCGGCGCGTGTGACTGTCGGAGGTACGCCCCTGTCCGACTTGTCGCTCGACGAATTGCGTACGGTCGTGATCTTGCAGGACAAGGATCCAGTGATCCTCTCGGGCTCGCTTGCCGACCTCCTGGTGGTTCCCGGAAGTGACCGTTCCGCACTCCCTGCCGCAATCTGGGCTGCGGCCGCTGACGATGTGATCGAGGGACTTGGTGGCAACCCTGCCGATGTGCACTCAGGCTACGATGCGGAACTGCCTGAGCGAGGACGCACGCTGTCCGGCGGTCAGAGACAGCGTCTGAGTCTGGCTCGATCACTCATGGCCCAGCCGCCGGTGCTCATTCTCGATGAACCCACGAGTGCCGTTGACGCACACACCGAAGCTCGCATTGCCGAACGATTGCGCGAACAGCGCAGTGGTCACGCCACCCTCGTCTTCACGACAAGTCCGCTGCTACTCGACCGGTGCGACCGCGTGCTGTTCGCGCCGGATGGCACAGTAATTGCCGGGGGAAACCACCACGACCTCGTGCGTACCAATGCCGACTACCGCGCCGTCGTCATTCGAGGGGAAGACTGATGCAACCCCCCGTTCCCCTCGATCAGGTTGACCGTCCCAATGCAACGCGCCTGCCCGTTGCCGGCGCCGAGACCCTGCGCACCCACTCGCGCATGCTCCTAATCCGGCATCGCCGACCCCTCATCGGCCTCGTGCTTCTTCAGACGGTCGCGGCGTTCGCCGCACTCGCAGGTCCACTCGTTCTGTCACGCGCCGTCGAACAGGTCACCGATTCCACGGCCACCACCACCTCCATCAACGTCGGGGCAGCACTGTTCCTCGCCGCACTGCTCGTACAGACGCTCTTCACCGGCATGGCACGCATGCGCGGTGCCCTCCTTGGGGAGTCCGTTCTCGCCGACCTGCGTGAAGACTTCGTCGCCCGCGCCGTCGAACTACCCCCCAGCACAATCGAGAATGCCGGAACGGGAGACCTCGTCACTCGCACGACCACCGACGTCGATCGATTGAACTGGGCAGTGCGCCACGCCGTTCCCGAGATCATCATTTCGCTTGTCACGGTGCTGCTCGTTTTGATCGCGCTCATCATCACCGCACCGCAATTGGCCGCGGCGTGGTTGCTGGCGATTCCACCGATTGTGTTTGCCACACGCTGGTACTTCAAGCGTGCGCCTCGCGCCTACCGCGCCGAAATGGGTTCGTACTCCACGGTGAATTCCGATATCGCCGAGACCGTTGATGCCGGACGCACCATTGAGACCTATCGCCTCGGCACACGACGCGTTGAGCGCACCGATGACGACATTCGCACATGGGTGTCGTGGGAGCGTTACACCCTCTCGCTGCGCACCATCTTCTTCCCGTCGTTGGAAGCCGCCTACGTAATGCCGTTGGCAGCGGTTCTGGCACTCGGTGGCTACTTGTACGCAGCCGATGTGATCTCGCTGGCGCAGATGACGGCGGGCGTTCTGTACACGCAGATGCTCATTGAGCCCGTTGATCTGCTGCTGATGTGGTTCGACGAATTGCAGACTGGTCAGGCATCGCTATCGCGACTCCTCGGAGTTCACGAGGTCTCCATTCCCGAGACCGATGCGACAATCGATCCGCACGGTCGCGACATCAGTGTTGACGACGTGTCGTTTGGTTACCGTGAGGGACGTGATGTGCTGCACGGAATCACTCTCAATATTCCGGCCGGCCAACGCCTCGCAATCGTTGGTCCGTCTGGCGCCGGCAAGTCAACACTCGGCCGTCTGATGGCGGGCGTGCACGCACCTAACCGCGGCAGCATCGACATTGGCGGCGCATCCCTGGCAGCCATGCCCACCGAGAAAGTGCGTCAGCACGCGGCCCTCGTCACGCAAGAACACCACGTGTTCGTCGGAAGTGTGCGCGACAACCTGGTGCTTGCCCGAAGCGAAGCAACTGATGACGACATCTGGAATGCACTGGCCGCCGTCGACGCCACCGAATGGGCGAGGGCACTTGTCGACGGACTCGACACCACGGTAGGGGCCGGCGGCTCTGTGAAGCTCACTCCGTCCCAAGCGCAACAGGTAGCCCTAGCCCGACTCGTCCTCGCCGATCCCCACACTCTCGTACTCGACGAGGCCACCTCACTACTTGACCCGCGCGCCGCGCGCCACCTCGAAAGTTCACTCGCCGCCGTGCTTAAAGGGCGCACCGTCGTCGCCATCGCTCACCGACTGCACACCGCGCACGACGCCGATCGCATCGTGGTGGTTGAAGACGGCCGGGTGAGCGAGTCGGGTTCACATGATGAACTGGTCGCGGCTGACGGTGCCTACGCTGCCCTGTGGCGCAGTTGGAGAGATGAAGGGTGAGCCGCCCGAACCACCAGTTAGTGGGCGCCTTTCGCATGGGCCTTGGCGGACTTCGTCGGCCGGATGGTCTGACCTTCGGCTTCCATCGCCGCCACCAACTGATCGCGTGAGTCGGCCAACCGCGCCATTTCTTCCGGTGGCATCACGGGGTACTTGAGGTTGAGATCCTCCAGTGTTTGTCGCACGATGCCCGAGACAATCGATCGAGCAACAAACTTGCGGTCAGCTGGAATCACCCACCATGGCGCAGCATCGGTCGACGTAGCACGAATGCACTCTTGATAGGCCTTCATGTACTCGTCCCACTTCATGCTCTCGGACAGGTCGGCCGATGAGAACTTCCAGTTCTTGGTGGGGTCGTCAATGCGTGCGAGGAAGCGCTCCCGTTGCTCCTCGTGCGACACGTTGAGGAAGAACTTCAGCACTACGGTGCCGTTACGAGTGAGGTGTTGTTCAAAATCGTTGATCGACTCATAGCGCTGCTTCCACAACGCCGGACCCACCTTGAGCCCGGGAATGTGCTGTGCATCGAGGAATCCTGGATGCACTCGCACCACGAGCACCTCTTCGTAGTACGACCGATTGAAGATGCCGATGCGACCGCGCTCGGGAAGCGACTTCGTCGTGCGCCACAGGAAGTCATGGTCAAGCTCTTCCTTACTCGGTGACTTGAACGAAAAGACCTGGCAGCCTTGCGGATTGATGCCACTCATCACGTGCTTGATGGTGCCGTCTTTCCCCGCGGCGTCCATCGCCTGAAATATCAATAACAACGAGTGGGTGTCGGATGCGTAGAGACGGTCTTGCAACTCGGCCAAGTCCGCAAGATTCTCTGACAGCAGTTCGGTCGCGAAGGCCTTCATATCGGCCTTCTTCATCCCCTTCGCCCCCGCCGGAAGCCAGTCAGACTCATGGTCGGCCAGTCGGAACTTGCCGCCAGTCTTAGCGCGGAACCGTTCAAGGTCATTCGCGTTGATTGCCATCAGTTCTCCCGTGGTCGTGGGTCTATGCACAGGGTGTCATGCAGCGAGGCTCGTGGCCACCTTTAACTGCGCGCAACCGGCTCAATGGGTAGCCTCAGCGCCGCCGGGGCACTGGCAGGAACGACCGGCGACTGCGGGGGCACGGGAGCAACCCGCTGGTAGTCCTGCCCCAATACCGGGCGGGCATCGTCGTCGCCCCGGTTGGGCCACAACGCCATCGCACGCTCCGCCTGCGCCGTAATCGTGAGCGAGGGGTTCACACCCAAGTTGGCGGTGATACTCGATCCGTCAACCACGTGCAGCCCCGGATGCCCATAGACGCGGTGGTAGCCATCAATGACTCCGCGTTCGGGCGACGACCCGATCACCGCACCGCCGATGAAGTGCGCAGTCATCGGTGCCGACACCAGGTCACCGAAATTTCCGGCAGCCACTCCACCCACGGTTTCGGCCAGTTTGCGCGCTGTGACATTGCCTGCAGGAATCCACTGCGGGTTGGGGTCGCCATCACCTGGCCCCGTTGTGAGGTGCCAACCACGCAGCCGTGACTTCACACTCGACACGGTGAGCGAGTTGTCGACGTTCTGCATCACCAGAGCGATCAGGCCTCGCTCACTCCAACGACGCACGTTGAGCATCTTGATGCTCTCGACAGGCTCGGAAGCCACTTTCTTCGCCCAGACCTTCCACCGCGGAACATCAGGCTGCGCATCGGTCATCACGGTCGTGAGCAGGCCCATGAGATTACTGCCGCGCCCGTATCGCACCGACTCGACATGGGTGCTTTCATCAGCATGGAAACTCGACGTGATGGCAGTACCTCGCGTGAAGTCGGCGCCGCTCGTGCTGCGGACAGCCCCCACAAGCGCCTCGGAATTGGAACGAGAGAGTCGTCCGAGCATCGGCGAGATATTGGGCAAATTACCCTCATCGCGCTGGCGGTGCAGCAACTTCTGCGTGTTGTACGTACCGGCCGCGACGACAACCTGCTCAGCACTCAACGTGCGCGCACTCTTGTTAGTCCATGACCCGGAGGTCACAGTGTCAACCTCGTACCCGCCCGAGGTCAGCGGCCGGATGGCGGTCACCGTTGTCAGCGGATGCACCACGGTTCCTGCGCGCTCGGCAAGACCCAGGTAGTTCTTCACCAAGGTGTTCTTTGCATTGTGCCGACAACCGGTCATGCACTCGCCACAGTCGGTGCATCCGGTGCGCTCAGGCCCCACCCCGCCGAAGAAGGGGTCGGGGGTCGTCACCCCAGGGCCGCTTCCGTAGTAGACACCCACCGGCGTCAATCGGAAGGTGTCAGCAACACCCATCTCCTGCGCCACCGAAAGGAACGCCTCGTCCGCAGGCGTCATCTTCGGCGTATCCACCACTCCGAGCATCCGCGCCGCTTGGTCGTAATACGGCGCGAGTTCGGCGGCCCAGTCAGTCATGTCGGCCCACTGCGGGTCACGGAAGAAACTCTCCGGTGGCACGTAAAGAGTGTTGGCGTACACCAAGCTTCCGCCGCCCACGCCCGCTCCGGCCAGCACAATCACGTCCGGCAGCACGTGAATGCGCTGAAGTCCGCGCAAACCAAGCTTGGGAGCCCACAGGAATCGATTGATTCGCCACGACGTAGCCGGAAAATCCTCGTCGGCGAAACGTCGGCCGGCCTCAATCACACCGACGCGGTAGCCCTTTTCGGTGAGGCGAAGCGCCGTGACACTACCCCCAAAACCTGAACCCACTACGAGAACGTCGTAATCAAACACTGTCATGTCAGACCTCCTCTGGTCTCAGCATCGCCGCTCGAGCCCGGTTCGACACCCTAAAGTCACGAAGTGCTCCATCAACTTCCGAATTTGACCACCCCAACCACGGGGCCATCAGTCCCGCTGTTGCCTCGGCCACTGCTTCGCCGCCATCACGAACTTCAAGGGCAAGCCGGGTGCGGCGCACCAAGGTGTCCTCCAGCGACATCGCCCCTTCATCGGCCACCGCGATGACCACTTCCGCTCGCAAGTACGGGGCATCGGAGTGCAACAGCTGACCGAGCGTGGCGTCTTGGCTGATCAAACTGAGCACTCGATCTATCCGGTCGCCGTGCCGGCGCAGCAGATGTTCGACCGACGCGACCGACAAATCAGATTCGGCCGCGATCTGCTCGCGTGCATCCCATGCGTCATGGAAGCCCGCAGCTCCGACGACCGGAATATCGGCGGTCATCGACGGCGGCACCATCCGTTCAGGGTCAGCCGCGACGAGCTCGGTCACAGCCGCATCGACCACATCGGCGGCCATTACTCGATAGGTCGTCCACTTGCCGCCGACCACACACACAAATCCATCGGTGGGGCGCAGCACCGCGTGCTCACGTGAAACGGTCGTCGTGGCTCCGTCGGCGTCGCCTACCTGCAGCAGCGGCCGTAGTCCGGCGTAAACGCCCACGACGTCTGTCCGGGTGAGCGGACGAGCAAGCCAGCGATTCGCCTGCTCGAGAAGATAGTTCACGTCGGCAGAGGTGACCTGCGGCTCGTCGAGTGAGCCGTCGTCGTCAGTATCGGTGGTTCCGACGAGCCAGTGGTTTCCCCAGGGCAACAGGAACAGAACCGATGCGGGGGTGCGAGCAATCACCGCGCTGCTCGACGCGAAGGCGCTGCGAGGCACCACGAGGTGCACTCCTTTGCTTTGCCGCACTTCGCCCTGTGATTCACCTCCGGCCATGGCGCGAAGTTGGTCACTCCACACTCCGGCGGCTCCGACTACGACACGGGCGTGCACGATGAACTCTTCACCGGCCAGAAGATCTCGCACCCGCGCTCCGACGATTCGACCCTCCCCGTTGCGGTGCAAGCCAATGACCTGGCAACGCGAAGCGACTACCGCTCCGCGCACAGCGGCCGAACGCGCGAGGGCGATCGTGTGCCTCACATCATCGGTTTGCGCGTCGTAGAACGACACGGCACCTTGCACCACGTCGGGGTTGAGCCCCGGCGCAATCTTCACGGCAGCCTCTCCCGTGAGGGTGCGTGGCCGGGGCATGGTGCCGCCGTAGGCACCGACCCGCGACAGCAAGTCGTACAGTGCGATGCCGGCACCCACGTAGCGCCGTTCCCAGCCTTTTCGCGACAGAGGAAACAGGAACGGAACAGGTCGTACGAGGTGCGGCGCGATGCGGTCGACGAGAAGGCCACGCTCAGTCAACGCTTCATGTACGAGCCCGAATTCGCGCTGCTCGAGGTAACGCAGACCTCCGTGAGCAAGCCGCGACGACCGACTTGATGTTCCACTTCCGAGGTCGCGGCGCTCAACCAGCCCGACCGAAAGACCTCGACTCACCGCATCGAGAGCCGCACCACATCCCACAACACCACCGCCAACCACCAACACATCGAGGGGTCGGGCCGATGTGGTCGCTCGCAGCGCCGCAACGGACTGCGAGCGCGCCTCTGGATCGAGTCGGTCGCTCACCCCTCCACGCTAACCCTGTGAAGTCAGCAGTTCAGGACTGGGCGGAGGTACCGACGACAGTGACCTCGACTCGTTGGAATTCCTTGAGGTCGCGGTAGCCACAGGTTGACATTGCCCGACGCAGGGCACCCAGCAGATTCATCGTGCCGTCGGCGCGTTCGGAGGGCCCTTGCATCACTTCGGCGATCGTGCCGACCGTGCCAAATCGCACAACCTCGCCGCGAGGCAGGCTCGGGTGAGTCGCTTCCAATCCCCAGTGGGTACCCGCGCCGGGAGCATCCGTCGCACGAGCCAGAGGTGATCCGACCATGACCGCATCAGCACCACAGGCGATGGCCTTGGCGAGGTCACCGCTGCGACCCATCGCCCCATCGGCAATGACCTGCACGTAGCGGCCACCACTTTCGTCGAGGTAGTCGCGTCGAGCTGCGGCCACATCGGCAACTGCACTGGCCATGGGAACCTGCAAGCCAAGTACGGCGCGGGTGGTGTGTGACGCTCCCCCACCGAATCCGACGAGAACGCCAGCCGCACCCGTGCGCATGAGGTGTAGCGCGCCTTGGTAGGTGGCACACCCGCCGACAATCACGGGCACATCAAGTTCGTAGATGAATCGCTTGAGGTCGAGCGGCTCATGTTCGTCGGCACCCACGTGCTCTGCGGAAACCGTGGTGCCGCGGATCACGAAAATATCAACGCCCGCGTCGACGACCGCCTTCCAGTACTGCTGCGTGCGCTGCGGTGATAGCGCACCGGCGGTCGTGACTCCGGCGGCACGCATTTGAGCGATGCGCTCGCCAATCAGGTCGACATCAATCGGAGCCGCGTACATCTGCTGCAGTCGCCGATTCGCCGACTGCGGATCAAGCGTGCGTATCTCCTCAATCAGCGACGTCGGATCGGCGTAGCGGGTCCAGAGACCTTCCAGGTTGAGAACGGCAAGGCCGCCCAGCGCCCCGATGGTGGCAGCCGAAGCCGGCGACACCACCGAATCCATCGGCGCGGCAATCACGGGGTGATCGAATGAGTAGGCATCAACACGCCACGACAACGACACACTGCCGTCGTCACGCGTGCGTCGACTCGGGACGAGTGCGATGTCGTCGAATGAGTAGGTCAGGCGGCCGCGCTTAGCGCCGCCGATCTCGATGTCGGCCACGATGCTCCTGTCAGCGACTGTGGTAGTTCGGGGCCTCGACGGTCATGAGGACGTCATGGGGGTGGCTTTCCTTCAAACCCGCAGCGGTAATGCGAACGAACTGACCGCGTTCCTGCAATTCAGGGATGGTACGAGCTCCGACGTAGAACATTGATTGCTGTAGACCACCAATCAACTGGTGCGCCACAGCAGCGAGGTGTCCACGATACGGAACCTGCCCCTCAATGCCTTCGGGGATGATCTTCTCATCGCCCACCACGTCAGCTTGGAAATAGCGATCGCGCGAATACGACACTTTGCCACGCGATGCCATGGCACCGATCGAACCCATACCTCGGTAGTGCTTGAACTGTTTGCCATTGACGAACACCAGATCGCCGGGGCTCTCTTCACAGCCGGCAAGCAGTGAACCGAGCATCACGGTGTCGGCTCCGGCCACCAACGCCTTGGCAATGTCACCGGAATACTGAAGTCCACCGTCACCAATCACCGGGACTCCGGCCGGAGCACAGACCTGCGCTGCGTCGTAAATCGCCGTCACCTGCGGGACGCCGACACCCGCCACAACGCGGGTGGTGCAGATCGAACCAGGACCGACGCCCACCTTCACCGCGTCGACTCCTGCTTCGACGAGCGCCTGGGCTCCCGCCCGCGTCGCGACATTTCCGCCGATTACCTGTACGTCACGAGTCGCGGGATCGGACTTCAGTCGACGCACCATTTCGAGCAGTAGTCGAGCTTCGCCGTTAGCGGTGTCAGCCACCAGAACATCGACACCTGCTTCGACCAATGCGGTCGCCCGTTCCCATGCGTCACCGAAGTAACCGATCGCCGCCGCAACCCGCAAACGCCCTGAGTCGTCCTTGGTCGCTAGTGGATACTGCTCGGTCTTGACGAAGTCCTTCATGGTGATCAGTCCACGCAAGCGACCCGAATCATCAACGAGTGGCAGCTTCTCAACCTTGTGCTTGGCCAGCAGGGCCGCGGCCTCTTCGCGAGAGATGCCAACGTGGCCTGTGATGAGGGGCATCGGCGTCATCAGTTCACGAACCGTGCGGGTGGCGAATTCCTCCGCCGGCACGAAGATCAAATCGCGATTGGTGATGATGCCCAGCAGTCGGACTTGGTCGTCAACGACGGGAAGACCGGAAATGCTGTAGGTGCCGCACAGCGCATCTAGTTCAGCGAGAGTGACATCAGGGCCGACCGTCACCGGATCGGTGATCATGCCCGACTCCGAGCGCTTCACCAGATCGACCTGGGTGGCTTGATCGGCGATCGACAGATTGCGGTGCAGAACGCCAATTCCACCCTGACGCGCCATCGCAATGGCCATCCGCGATTCGGTGACCGTGTCCATGGCCGCGGAGATGAGCGGCACGGAAACGAAGATCTCGCGGGTCAGACGTGAGCGGGTATCGACCTCGCTGGGTACCACATCGGTGGCACCAGGTAGAAGCAACACATCGTCGTAAGTCAGTCCGAGCACTCCGAACTTGTCAGGGAGTGCCGAACTCAACGAATCAGACGACGTCATGGCCACCTTCGCATCTCAGAAGGCTCCATCGTAGCGGCGGCCAGCAGTTCGATCGACCGTCGGTCTGGGCTGGCCAGTTCAAGTCAGTTCAAGCCAGTTCAAGCCAGTTCAAGTCAGTGCAGCATTCCCCAGCGGAAGCCCATCGCCACGGCTTGGGCGCGGTCAGCGGCTCCCAATTTGCGGAACAGGCGGCGAGCGTGCGTCTTGACAGTGTCTTCGGAGAGGAACAGTTCACGGCCAATCTCGCCGTTGCTGCGTCCGCGGCTCATGCCGTCGAGGACCTGCAGTTCGCGCTCTGTCAGGCTAGGAGGTGCACCTGCGGGGCGCGCACGGGTCGCCGAACCATTGGTCGACTGCGAGCGTGAGGCGAGAGCCAGAGCCACCGTGGTAGCGACTTCCTCGCGACTGGCGTCCTTCGAAAGGAAACCACGGGCCCCCGCGGAGACAGCGCGTGCCACACCTTCGGGATCTTCACCCATGGTGAGCATGACGATGTGAGCTTCGGGGTGGGCGCCGATGAGTCGACGACTGGCCTCGATTCCACCGATTCCGGGCATTCGGACGTCCATCAGTACCAGATCGGGGCGCTCAAGCGGGAATCGTGCGAGCACCTCCTCACCGCTGCCAGCAGCGGTCACCCTTTCAACGCCGGGGAGCCCGGCCACCGCGCGGCGAACCGCCTCGCGTGCCAGGGGTGCGTCATCGCACACCAGAACCGTCGTCATGCTGCCTCCTGCGGCCGGACATACATCTGCATGTCTGCACTATCGGCACCCGAGTGGGTGTTCTTGATTCAGACGGGGAATATTGCTGGCCGGTTCCATATCCACGGGACCACTTTGCCCACTCGGCCGTACGGTGTCAGTTCAGGAGGCGACGGAGGTGACGGGGGCGAGTGAGGCGAGCCAGTCGGCTCGCCATTCTGACGGCAAACCGGAGGCGATCGTGGTGACGACACTGGCGGCCCGCGCCCGCAGCACCACCGAATCGGGAGCGATTCGAGCCAACACGGTCGCCGCCGGCCACACCAGCGGCCACGCACCGCTGTCAGCCGCCTGCGCCAGCGCTGACCGCAGGAGTCGGGCTGCCGAGGTCACATCCTGCACTTGAAGGGCCGCGACACCGGCGAATAGCATGCTCTTGGCCACATGGCGAGGCGCCCGGCGATCGGCACTGAGGGTCAGCGCAGCCGAGGCTGCGGCCCGTGCGACCAAGCCGTCCGAGTTCATCAGGGCGATCTCGGTTTCAACCCACGAACATCGCACCGACCGCCGCCAGTCACCTTCGGTACTGCTGACGGCCTTCGCCCAACGACTGCGGGCTTCGACCTGATCACCAAGCCCCACAGCATCGGCCGCCAGCCCCAGCTCGGCGTCTCCTTGATCGACGACACCGACGGCGGCATCAAGAGCCTCAAGGTCGAGGACCCGGGCCTGGGCGTGCCGTGACAGCTGACGATGCAGGCTCGCGGACGTCGACAGCGACTGCGAGAGCCACGGTGAGCCGGAGTGAATCTGCGCCAGTACGGTCAAGGCGCAGCCGTACCTACCGTGCGCACCCAGCGCAACGCCTCGCAACCACCAGCCCTCGTCGCCCCAGTCGACGCCCTCGGACATCGCCACGGCAATTCGCGGGGAGCCGTGAAAGACCTCCCGACGCAGTTGCGCAAGTTGGTTCTCCATGGCGCTAGCAGGCAACAGACACGCTGATGGCCTCAACCGCTTCGTCCAGGCCACCCAGCACACGAGTCCCCGGGCGAGCATCGCCTTCCCAGCCTGGTCCGCCGAGGAAGACCAACGCCGGCCTGCGCACGTCGGTCAGACCGTCGAATTCAACCTGCGCCGCCGTGTGGGCACTCTGTGACCACAGCACCACCGCGCCGGGGCCGGTGCGCTGAACGGCAGACGTCAATGAGTCGCTCGGGACTCGAGCGCCCAACATGCGGCAACCCACTCGCCGCTCGGCAAGGGCAGCCGCCAACGCGAAGAGTGGCAATGTGTGCTGCTCTTCAGGAGCGCACGCCATCAGCACTGGTCGATCATTGACAGGCCTTTCAAGCGAGGCGATGCGACCTACCAGCACAGACAACACCGATTCACTCAGAATGTGCTCGACGTCAATGCCGCCGCCGTTCGCATCCCACATCCGCCCGACTTCAACCAGTACGGGAGCGACGAGGTTGTTCCACGTACTGATTGTTCCGCAGCGGGTGATCGACTCCTGAATAATCCGCGCGCAATCGGCCGAATCCAGCGATTGGGCCGCCCTCGCAAGACCGCGCACACTGTTAGCTGTGACGACTCCAGTCGCAGCTGTCGATCGCAGGGGAACGTCGAGTACATCGCTCGAGTCTTCGAATCCCGCGAGTGCGAGTCGGGCAGCTTCGGCGGGGCCGGCACCTCGCTGCAGGAGGCGCTGCATTGTTTCCAATCGGACAACGTCGGTCGGCGAGTAACGCCGATGGGAGCCGGCTGAGTGCTCCGAGGGGCCCAGTCCGTAGCGCCGATCCCAGGTGCGCAGAGTAGCCGGGGCAACCCCGAGTCGTTGCGCCACCGCGGCCACCGTGAGATGCACACCCACAGTCACCGAGGTGTCATCTACAGCGTCTGACACATTCACCTCCTCAGTGTGGAGTGTCTTTGCACGACCCGCACCTTGATAGCGATTGTGTGGGCAAGTCTCTGTGGTAAACATTACATTCGTTTCGCCTCTTATTCACTCACTCCTAGTTGACTAACTTTTGAAGCGGTTCTAGAGTTACTGCAACGGAACCGACGACGGAGCACAGACGAGGAGAACACCATGGCTGACGTGTCACGGCTTCCCGGCCCCAACGCTGACCTTTGGGACTGGCAACTATCAGGGGCCTGCCGCGGGGAAGATCCCGCGCTGTTCTTCCACCCCGAGGGTGCTCGAGGCCCCAGTCGATCCGCCCGCGAGAACGCGGCGAAGGCAGTCTGTGCTACCTGCCCAGTTTTGGCTGCCTGCGCTGCCCACTCACTTGCCGTTCGCGAGCCCTACGGAGTGTGGGGCGGCATGACCGAAGACGAGCGCGAGGCCATCATCACCAGCGGAAACCGACGCCCGCTCCCAGTCTCAGCCTGACGACCCCGACAAGAACGAAGGCCCGGCCACCGACCACAAGGTCGGCGCCGGGCCTTCGACGTTAATTACTAGTGGCCGTGCCCGTGGCCGTGGCCGTGGTCACCAGCAGGTTCGTCTTCCTTCTTGTCAACCACGAGAACCTCCGTCGTGAGCAGCATGCCCGCGATTGACGCAGCGTTCTCAAGCGCCGAGCGCGTGACCTTGACCGGGTCAATGACACCGGCAGCGATCAGGTCGCCATACTCGCCCGTGGCGGCGTTGAAGCCATTACCGGACTCGCGAACGCGTGAGACGACGACGTAGCCGTTGTCTCCACCGTTCTCAGCAATCCAACGCAGCGGCTCATCCATAGCGCGCCTCACGACACCAACGCCGGACTTGCGGTCGCCCTCGAGGCCGAGGTCACCGTCGAGAACCACGGTTGCATGAACGAGTGCCGAACCGCCACCAGCGACGATTCCTTCTTCGATGGCAGCCCGTGTCGCCGAGACAGCGTCTTCGATACGGTGCTTCTTTTCCTTGAGTTCAACCTCGGTGTGCGCACCCACCTTGATGACGCACACGCCGCCGCTGAGCTTGGCAAGACGCTCCTGAAGCTTTTCCTTGTCCCAATCAGAATCGCTGCGCTCCATTTCGGAACGAATCTGTGCGACTCGACCAGAAACAGCCTCATGACCACCGCCACCATCAACGATGGTGGTGGTGTCCTTGGTGACCACGATGCGGCGAGCGGTTCCGAGAACCTCAAGTCCGACCTGGTCAAGCTTGAGACCAACCTCGGGGGCAACAACCTGCGCACCGGTCAAGATGCCGATGTCCTCGAGGATCGCCTTGCGACGGTCACCGAATGCCGGAGCCTTGACGGCCACCGAGGTGAAAGTGCCCCGAATGCGGTTGACAACCAGCGTCGACAACGCTTCGCCATCAACATCTTCGGCGATGATCGTCAACGGCTTGCCCGACTGGACGACCTTCTCGAGCAGCGGCAGCAATTCCGAAATACTCGAAATCTTGCCCTGCACCAGCAGCACGTAGGCGTCTTCCATCACGGTCTCGAGACGCTCAGCGTCGGTGATGAAGTAGGGCGAAATGTAACCCTTGTCGAACTGCATACCTTCGGTGAAGTCCAGTTCCATTGCAGTACTGCTTGACTCTTCGACCGAAATCACGCCGTCCTTGCCGGCCTTGTCGAAGGCGTCGGCAATGAGGCCGCCGATCTCAGCGTCCTGCGCTGAAATGGTGGCAACCTGGGCAATTTCTTCCTTGCCGGCAACCTCGCGGGCCGACGCGATCAAGTGAGCGTTGACGGCCTGAACAGCGGCGTCAATTCCACGCTTGACATCCATCGGCGCACCGCCCGCAGCAACAATGCGCAGTCCTTCGCGCACCATTGCCTGAGCAAGCACCGTGGCAGTGGTGGTGCCGCCGCCAGCGCCGTCGTTGGTCTTGGTGGCGACTTCCTTGGCCAATTGGGCGCCAAGGTTTTCGTACGGGTCTTCCAGTTCGACCTCACGGGCGATGGTGACACCGTCGTTGGTGATCGTGGGAGCGCCCCACTTCTTGTCGATGACCACGTTGCGGCCCTTCGGGCCGAGGGTCACCTTGACGGCGTCGGCGAGCGCGTTGACTCCGCGCTCGAGGCTGCGACGGGCGTCCTCGTCGAATTCCAGGATCTTGGCCATGTGACCTTTCCTCGCTTGTGATTGTGGGCCGCGGATGCGGCTCAGGCGTCCACCCCGACCGAAGTGCGGGGCGGACGCCTGAAGTTGGCTACTTGACGACGATCGCGAGCACGTCGCGCGCCGACAGGAGCAGGTACTCCTCGCCGTTGTACTTGACCTCGGTGCCGCCGTACTTGCTGTAAATTACGACGTCACCTTCCTTGATGTCGAGCGGAATACGCTTTTCGCCCTCGTCGTCGAATCGACCCGGACCTACCGCGAGGACCTTGCCCTCTTGGGGCTTCTCCTTCGCGGTGTCCGGAATAACGAGACCGGACGCCGTGGTCTGCTCGGCGTCAAGCGGCTGGACCAGAATTCGGTCCTCGAGCGGCTTGATGGTGACCGTCACGGTCTGACCTCCCCCTTGCGGGATGGTGTGATGGCTGGACAAGTCGAGCGGCTGGGGCCGTCGTCGCGGGGCCGGACCCAACTCGACTTAGCACTATCGGGGTGAGAGTGCCAGAACTTAGCCTAGGCAGCGGTTAGCACTCTGTCAATCCGAGTGCCAGCCGGAGGTCATCGTCGCCAACTCCGAAATCCCCTCGGGACCAACGCCACAGCAGCCACCCACAACGCGCACGCCTGCAGCAAGCCACAGCGGCGGAAGTGCGGCCGGCAAGACCGGTGCCGCCGGACCGTGCCATTGTTCATTTTCGGCGTCCCATACTTGGCCGGCATTGGGGTAGGCAAGCAGTGGCAGTCCCGCTGGGGCAAGAGCCTCCACGGCTGCACTCACATGATCGGCCGCGGAGCAGTTGACTCCCACCGCCACGACGCTGGGGCAGGAGGCGACCACGTGGGCAACGTCACCCAACGGCTGACCCGCACTGACGGTGCGTCCATCGGGAGTGGTGAGCGAAATCCAAGCGGCAAGGTCGGGGTAGTCGCTCAACGCCTCGATGAGCGCCTCTACCTCGTCTAGGTCGGGAATTGTTTCGACGGCCAACAGATCAGGTGCGGCCGCCACGAGCGGCTCGAGGCGCTCACGGTGGAACGCCACCAGCTCGCGGCGCGGCACACCGTATCGGCCGCGATACTCGGAACCGTCGTGGTTGGTGGCCCCCCACGGACCCACAGAGGCGGCAACCAGCGCGCCGGGCTGACTCACGCCATCCGCGAGGGCTTGCTCACGCGCTTCATTGGCAAGCTGCACACTGCGCACCAACAGTTGATCGGCCTCGCGAGCGCTGGAGCCCACTTCTATCAGGCCACGTCGACTCACCTGGTACGACGCGGTGATGATCAGTTCCGCTCCGGCGGCCAAGAATGCGATGTGCGCGTCACGAACCGCAGCGGGGTCGTCGCGCAAGACTCGGGCTGACCACAACAAGCCGCCGATATCGTGTCCGGCGGATTCCAGTTGGGTCGCCAAGCCACCATCAATCACAAGCGGCCCACGAGACAACCGATGACGGAATTCGTCAGGTGTCATGACGACCTGTCTAGCGGGCGAGGTACTGCGACAGCGAGGCGGGCTTGAGCCCAAGCTTGGCGTACGCCTGGACGAGGGCCTTCAAGTTGGCCGCAAGATCGCCTTCAAAATGCAGAAGCACGATGTCGCCCTTCTGGAACGACTTGCCGGCAAAGGCCATCTTGCGGTTCTTATCGACGGTGACGTTCCACAGCGCAATGTGCTTGATACCGCACGATGCGGCGGTCTTCTCGATGGCAGGGGCTGCGGCTCTGCGCGGCATGAACCCAGCACCGTAGGGTGGGCGCAGAATCCACGGCTTGGTACCGATCTTGGTGGCGTAACGCGCCTGCGCGCCACAGATTTCGTACTGCCGATCCGTGGAGTCCTTACTCAATGCCTTGTGCGTCATCGTGTGGTTCTGGACGGCGTCGTAAGCGCTCATCTTCTTGAAGAACGACCAATTGCCCTGCACCGCGGCATTGGTCAGGAACGACGTCACGGGCAAGTGCGTCGCAGCTACGTAGTCAGTGGCGGACTTCGGCTGACCCCAGCCATCGTCGATCGTGATGAAGAAAACCGGGTTCTTGGTCGTGATCTTGGAGACCACGTTGATTCCGTTACTGCCCTTCTGAACCTTGTCGGGCACCAGGGTCGAGCTTGGGTACGAGTCGGCACTAGGCGAAGGAGTTGCCTTCGGGGTGGGAATCGCACTCGCCACAATCTGCTGTGGTGCGGCAGCGGGGACAGACTCGGCCGCCGCCGACCCCGAGACGTGCCCTAGCACCGCACCGGCACCGAGGGCCACAACCGAGGCAACTGCCACGGCAGCACGGGTCAAAATCACAGCCACTTCCTATCAACTCGCGGAGGAGCCCCTATTCTCCCACACCATCCCGAAACCTCAAAAACGTCCCAGCACCCCGCGTGTCCGGTTAGTCCGGTTACGCCCGAGTACCGGATCACTCGCGTGCGCTCACCTGATCGACGGGCTGGGAGGTATCAGTCGCGATGGCCAGCGACGAGGGAGTACGACCGCGTGCCACCATCAATGAGCCCAGCGCGGCCACCATGGCGCCATTGTCGGTACAGAGTCCTGGCCGTGGCACCCGCACCCGCACCCCCTGAGCGGTGGCCCGCGCTTCGGCAACGGCCCTCAGTCGTGAGTTCGCCGCTACTCCCCCACCCAGCACCAGCATGTCGATGCCTGTGTCGCTACAGGCCGCCAAGGCCTTGCGCACGAGCACGTCGACGACTGCTTCCTGAAAACTCGCGGCGACATCAGCAACGGGAACAGCCTCACCCGCCCTCTCGCGCGCTTCCACCCACCGAGCAACTGCGGTCTTGAGTCCCGAGAACGAGACGTCGTACGGGTGACGTTCGAGATCGCGTGCATGCGACAGTCCCCGCGGAAAATCGATTGCCTCGCGGTCGCCGTCAACAGCCGCGCGATCGATCCATGGACCGCCGGGAAACGGCAATCCCAACAGCCGCGCCACTTTGTCGAAGGCTTCCCCGGCCGCGTCATCGAGCGTGGCACCGAGTGGATCAATGTCACCGGTGATGTCTGACACTCGCAAGACCGACGAGTGACCTCCCGACACCAGCAATGCGATGCACGGCTCCGGCAACGGTCCGTTCTCGAGAGTGTCGACGGCCACATGGGCAGCGAGATGATTGACGCCGTACAGCGGAATGCCGAGCCCCAACGACAGTGCCTTGGCGGCTGAAGTTCCGACGAGCAGTGCGCCCGCGAGACCCGGACCCGACGTCACTGCAACAGCGTCGATGTCACTGAGCGCCACCCCCGCATCGCGGCACGCGCGGTCGATGGTCGGAACCATCGCCTCTAGATGTGCACGACTCGCGACTTCCGGCACAACGCCCCCGAAACGGGCGTGCTCATCAACGCTGCTGGCAACCGCATCGGCGAGAAGTGTCGAACCTCGCACGATTCCGACTCCGGTTTCGTCGCACGATGTCTCGATTCCAAGAACAAGCGGTTCGTCTCTCACGTTGAGGTCACCCCCACTCGCAAACGCATGATGCGCGCATCGCGGGAAGGGCCGTAGTAGTCGCGCCGCACCGAGATCGACTCAAATCCTCGGCGTTCGTACAACTCAATCGCCCGATCGTTGTCATCGGCTACTTCAAGCATCACCGTGGTGCAGTGTCGGCGGACGGCTTCGTCGATCAGTGCATCCAAGAGGGCCCGACCCAGTCCGATTCCACGTGCCGATTCCTCGACCGCGATCGTTTGAACGTCCGCTTCGGGAGGAAGTGCGGCGAGCCCCGCGTAGCCAATCACTACCGACTCGGAAGTCGGTGTGTCTGCTTCACGCACAGCAGTGACGTAGTAGCGACTCTCCGGCGAGCGAGCGAGTTCGCCCCAGAATGATTCCTCACTCCAGGCTGTACTGGGAAAAACGACTCGCTCAATCGCAACACATTCGCGAAGTTGCCACCAACGCAACGGCTCAATGCTGACGCCCGGTAATGCCGTCATGGCTGCGCCTTCACACGCGCACGTGGCTCTACGGCATCCGGTGCACGCAAGTACAGCGGCCGGGGCGCGAGCCCGAGTTCAGGATGCCCCGCGAGAAGGATGGCAAGGTACGCGGCATCGAGTGCTTGCGCCTCACGCACATCGCAACCGGCAGATTCGAATTGAGCTCGGTAGCGCGAGGCTCCTACGCCAACCACCACGCGACCGGTCAACTCCACCGCCACCACGTCGGGTGCACCCACGGCTGGGCCACCTACTCGCATGCCGTCGGCGTCGTACGTCGCCCAGTACACCTCGCGCCGTCGAGCATCGGTCGCCACCGCGACCGCACCCCCTGCATGAGCGAGTGCGATGGCATCGAGTGAGCAGACCCCGACTAGCGGAACGTGCCACACCCGAGCAAGAACCTCCGCCGTCACGAGCCCCACACGTAGACCCGTGAATGGCCCAGGGCCAACGCCCACCACGACCTCGTCGGGTTTCACATTGCCCGCACGCGCGAGCACCCGCTGCACCAACGGCGCGAGTGTCTCACCCTGACGCTGCTCAGCGTTCACGATCTCGGTTGCCAGCACTCGAGTGTCATCGACCACCGCAACAGCGACCGCCGCCGAGGACGTGTCGAGCGCGAGTCGGATCATGGCCTCATGCAAGCACAGACCTGCCGGTCAGACGGTGAGGGGGTTGGGGGGGGTTGGGGGCTAGGGGTTGGGAGGCTACGGAGTGAACGTGACAGTAGGCGTGCACGGTCCGGTCGAGTCGCACACGTTGAATATGTAGGACGTTCCGGCGGCCAACTCGGCCAAGGTGTCGGTCGCTGTACCGGAAGTCGTCGGTGTGACGAGGTGCGTTGTGCGAACCCCCATGCTCGGCATTGCTGTGACCGTGTAACTCAAGCCCGCGGTAGCGGGCCACGACACCTGAACACCCGTTGCACTTTGCGCGACAGTGATTGACGTGATCGCGGTGTTCGACGCAGCCTGTGTCGCACTCACCGACGACGTGGTGGGAGAAGCCGACGTTGACGAATTCACCGGTGAGCCAAACTTTCCGGCCCGATCTGCACGGGTACTGATCGCACCACCCACCACCACCGCTACCAGCACCACAGCCCCGATCGCTGCGACAGCGGCGAGGGTGCCCCGGCGGCGGGAGGCACGAGCGCCCGACGCGTTTTCGTTCACGGGGCTTTCGGAAAGGGGCCCAGACATGCACACACCTCAGCGACTCGGAGTACGGACGACCGCGACGTTACCACTACAACGACTCAACCCACCTCGTTCCATATCCGACCACCCTGACGCTCCGAGGGCCGTCGGCGCCATCCGCTGCCGCGACTTCAGATACTTCACAGCGCTCGATGCGCACTACTAAACGATCGTCACTGAGCGCTTCGGCAACGTCATCTCCCCATTCAACGACAACGACCGATCGATCAAGATCGGCGTCGAGGCCGAGGTCTTCGAATTCGATTGCAGCGTTGAGTCGATAAGCATCAACGTGTACCAGCGCCGGACCATCAACGACCGACGGGTGCGAACGTGCAATCACGAATGTAGGACTTGTAATGGGGCCTCGCACACCAAGCCCCTCAGCGAATCCCTGTACCCACGTTGTCTTGCCCGCGCCCAACGGCCCCGACAAGACCACGACATCTCCTGCGGCAACCCACGTCGCAACCATCGCACCTAACGCACGCATCGACTGCGCATCTTCGACGACGAAGTCTGCAGGAAGTTGATCGTTCACGATGCTGCGACTCCCGCGACTGACGCCCGCACACGTGCGACCAACGCCCGCAGGTGCGCATTCACTTCGGGGTAGCGCTCCAGCATGAGCATGTGACCGGTATCAGGAAGTTCGACGAACTCGACTCCGGGAACATGGCGCACGATTTCGCGGCTATGCGATGCGGGCGTGAGTAGGTCGTTCGTTCCGACCATCACCAATCCTTCAACACCATGAAAGGCAGCGAGCGATGCCACCGCATCATGCTGCTCGAAGGACGGAAGGATGTCGGCCATCACCTCCAGCGGAGTGCTCGCCAACATCTCGGCAGTAAACGCGTTGATCGCGGGCGACACCGACGAGCCAAATGAGTACGTGCGCGTCAGGAGCAATCCGAGGTCGTTAGCGCGATCGCGTGCGAGCGATTGCGCCGAATCCGTTCGGGCGAGAACTGCGGCCGCTACCGGTGCGAGTCGATGCGCGATGCGAGCGGCCGGTGCGGGCAGGCCCAGCATCACTTCACCCAAGCCACTCGCACTTGTTCCGAGCAGCGCCACTCCTCGCACTCGCGTACCGAAGAGGTCGGGCCGTTGCCCGGCGAGCGCCATGACTGTCATGCCACCCATGGAATGCCCCACCACGACAACCGGTCCGTCAGGAGCTACCGCATCGAGCACGAGTTCAAGGTCGAGGCCCAAGCGCTCGATGGTGTCGGCGCCGTACCGCACCGGACCTCGCGTTGAGCGACCGTGTCCGCGTTGATCCCAGAAAACCAGCCGCCCCAGCGAACGCAGATCACGTCGTTGGTAATGCCAGCAATCGAGGTCCAGGCAGTAGCCGTGACAGAAGATAATCGTGAGATCGTCGACTGAGATGAGCGGTTCGTCAACCTCAACATGCAGGATCGCACCGTCGGCGGCCCGCACCTGTACCGACGGTGAACGCAACGTTCCGAATGGTTCATCACCCTCGGGATCAGTACGTAGTGAGCGACCAACGACTACCCGCTCGGCGGCAACGCCGAGAGCGGCACCCGCAGCAAGTGCGGCACCGAGTCCCACAGCGAGCCACGGCGAACGCGTCATCTCTGAGCGTCATCTACGTAGACGCGAGCAACTCGAGGACCGATACGCGTGATGATTTCGTAGACGATCGTTCCGCTGGCGTGAGCCCAGTCGGCGGCAGTGGGCGCGCCATCGATTCCGTCGCCGAACACCACGACCTCGTCACCCACGCTGACCGACGACTGCGGACCAAGATCAACCACCACTTGATCCATACACACGGTTCCGGCTATCTGCGTTCGCTGCCCACCCACCAGGAGGGGGCCTTGGTTCGTTGCCGCCCGCGGAATTCCGTCGGCGTACCCGATCGGAATGAGTGCCAAGCGCGTCGCCTGCGCAGTCGTGTATCGGTAGGAGTAGGAAACGCCCACTCCGGCCTCAACCGATTTAACTTGCGCAACGGTTGATCGAAGTGTCATGGCAGGACGTAAGCCAAGTTCGCTCGCTTCACCCACAGCGGCGCCCGGTGAGAGCCCGTACACGGCCAGTCCCGGGCGAACGATGTCGAAGGCAAGATCGGGCCGTCTCAGGGCTGGTCCGGAACTCGAAAAATGTCGAAGGACGTCGCCGACACCCGCCGACGCTGCCGCCGAACAGGCACGATCGAAAGCGCCAGCCTGCGCATCAACCGCCGGATGAAACGGTTCGTCACCGAACGCGACGTGAGACCACAAGGCGACAATCTCGATAGCGCCGGAACGTTGAGCCCGAACTGCGAGCGCGACGAGTTCGTCCCACTCTGAACTCGACGCTCCCCCTCGCGACAGGCCACTGTCGGCTTTCAAGTGAACGCGAGCCACACGACCGACTGCTCGGGCCGCGTCGATGACCTGACCCAGTAACTGCACGCTCGACACCGACACGTCGATATTCGCTGACATCGCACCTGAAAGATCGGCGCCCTGCGGATGCAACCACGCGAGAAGCAAGCCCTCGTCACCGGCGGCCCGAAGGGCAAGTGCCTCGTTGACAAACGCGGTGCCAAGCCAGGTTGCGCCGCCTTCACGCGCGGCGCGCGCACTCTCTATCAACCCGTGTCCGTACGCATCGGCCTTCACCACCGCCATCACATCGACACCGGAGGCATTGCGCAGAGTTGCAGTGTTTGACCTAATTGCGGCCAGATCAACCTCGGCCCACGCGGCCACCCCCTGCGGCGCCGTCATTGATCGACTCCGCGCACGACCGCCAACGCGCGAGGAAGCGCCTCAAGAACATCAAGGGCTGCAATCGGGGCAACGGGATCGCCTTGGGCCACTCTGGCGGCAAGAGCGTGCACCCACGCCGCTCCCGCGACTGCTTCACCGGCTGCGATTGCCGTCAATCCATGGCCGTCAGCCAGCGCTCGAGCGTGCGCGGCCGCCAACCACGACCCCGCAAGTCCGGACAAGACATCGCCACTACCCGCAGTCGCCAACGCCGGCGGTGCCATGGGATTGATCCACACCTGGCCACCGGGCTCGGCGACCACGGTGGTCGCACCTTTCAACAACACCACGGCGCCCCAGCGTGCAGCGGCGGCCTTGGCCGCTCCCACGCGGTCTACCTGCTCGCCCGATCCGCCGAGCGCACGAAACTCACCTTCATGAGGTGTTAACACCGTGACAGCACCGCGCTCAACGCGGGCAGCAAGAGCCTGCTGCCAGACAACCGAGTCGGCTAGCCAGCGAAGAGCCGTGGCATCAAGCAGCACCGGCTCGCTCACGCCAAGTACCTCGGGCGACGGTGCCTCTCCCGCGAGACCCGGTCCGACAATGTGGGCGGTTGCTCGTTGCCCGGCAATGTCTGCGACCACCACGTCGGGGTAGCGCGCAGCGACAAGGTCCGACGATGCTCCTCCGTATTGCACCAAGCCTGCGCCCCCCACCCGGGCCGCACCCGTGGCAAGAACACCGGCGCCCGGATATGGCGTCGAACCTGCATCGACCACGACCACCCCACGCGAGTACTTGTGGTCATCGTGAGTGGGCGTCGGCAGCGCAAGCGCAATGTCGTTCGCCTGCAAGGTGGTTGCCACCGCCAGATGCGCAGTCAGAAACGGGCCGAGCCCGATGTCGACGAGTTCGACGACTCCGGCGAGTTCGGCCGCCGGCATCACGAGCAAACCCGGCTTCAGAGCACCGAATGTCACCGTCACATCAGCGCGAATGACCGCGTCAGGCTCAGCGACTGCACCTGTATCAGCATCAACTCCGCTCGGAAGGTCGACAGCCACGACGACAGCACCACTGCGCAGACAGGTGCGCGCGAGGGCAGCAGCATCCGAACGTAACGCGCCCCGACCCCCGATTCCGACGATGCCGTCAATGACAAGGTCTGCTGACTCGATCAGCGACTCGCCATCGCTCACCGCAACCACGCGCCCCCCGGCCACACGCAGAGCACGTGCACCTCCTTCGTGGAGCACCGAACCCAATTGAATGGCGGTGACCTGCGCACCTCGCTCGGCCAACCGGGCCCCCGCCCACAGGGCGTCACCGCCGTTGTTTCCCGAACCCACCAACAGCACGACGCGCGACCCGGTCACTCGTCCCCGTAACGACACCAGCAAACGCCCGCACGTCACTGCCAGACCCGTGGCGGCACGGCGCATCACGGTCTCGTCACCATCGCGTGCCAACAACTGCGATTCGGCTGCCCGAATCTGATCGACCCCAAATGCCAGCCTCATGAGTCCGACTCCGCAATGACCGTGGCGATACCCACGGACCCGTCATGACTCATCGACACGTGCCACCGGGTGATGCCGTGAGTGCGCGCTGCTTCCAACACCGAACCACGCACGTGAAGTACCGGACGCCCATCATCGAGCGTCTCAATTTCGCAGTCATGCCACTCCAACCCGGCAGGGGCTCCGAGCGCTTTTGCGACTGCCTCCTTCGCCGCGAACCGAACCGCTAGCGAGGCCGGAGAACGTGGCGTTCCGTCAGCCCGTTCACTCTCACCACGCGTGAACAGGCGATCTCGCAATCTAGGTGCGCGCACCAGTGAACGCTCAAAGCGTGGCAAATCAACCACGTCGACGCCAATACCGACGATCATGCGTTACTCGACAGTGACGGACTTGGCGAGATTGCGTGGTTGGTCAACGTCATGACCCTTGGCCGTGGCCATCTCACATGCGAAGACCTGCAGCGGCACCGTTGCCAACAGCGGCTGCATCAAGGTCGGACACTCAGGAACCCGAATGATGTGATCGGCGTACGGCGTCACTGACTCGTCGCCTTCTTCAGCGATCACGATGGTGAGCGCTCCGCGGGCTCGTACTTCTTGAATGTTCGACACGATCTTTTCGTGAATGACACTGCGACCACGTGGTGATGGAACCACCACGATCACCGGCAGTCCTTCTTCGAGCAGTGCGATGGGTCCGTGCTTGAGTTCACCGGCCGCGAATCCCTCAGCGTGCATATACGCGAGTTCCTTGAGTTTCAGCGCACCCTCGAGAGCGACGGGGTAGCCGACGTGACGACCGATGAACAAGACCGAACGGGCATGTACGAATGCACGCGCCAGTTCGCGTACTGGCTCAACGGTGTCAAGCATCAGATCGATCTTCTGCGGCATATCCGACAGTTGACGCAAGATCGCGACGATCTCGTCGCCGAACTTGTTGCCTCGCACCTGTGCGAGATACAACGCGACGAGGTAACACGCGACAACCTGCGTCAAGAACGCCTTGGTCGAGGCGACAGCAACTTCTGGCCCCGCGTGTGTGTAGAGCACCGCGTCACTTTCGCGCGGAATGGTCGAGCCTTGGGTGTTGCAGATGGCAAGAACGCGCGAACCCTGCTCGCGCGCGTGACGCATCGCCATCAGAGTGTCCATGGTCTCGACACTTTGTGAAATGGCGACAACGAGTGTCTGTCGGTCAAGGATCGGGTCGCGGTACCTGAACTCGCTCGCCAACTCGACCTCACACGGAATACGAGTCCAGTGCTCAATCGCATACTTGGCGATCAGACCAGCGTGGTACGCGGTTCCACACGCAATGATGATGATCTTGTCGATCTCTCTCAGTTCTACGTCGCCCAAACGCATCTCATCGAGCTGCAGCAAACCTTCGCGACCGATTCGACCCCGCAGGGTGTCGGCGACGGCTCGCGGCTGTTCGGCAATTTCCTTGAGCATGAACGTGTCGTAGCCGCCCTTTTCTGCAGCCGATGCATCCCACGTGACCGTGAATTCGCTGATCTCCGCGGGCTCACCGTCGAATGTGGTGACGACAATCGATTCAGGAGTCAGCGCGACAACCTGATCTTGGCCGAGTTCGATCGCTTCGCGCGTGTAGGCGATGAACGCCGAAACGTCCGAAGCCAGGAAGTTTTCGCCCTCGCCTCGTCCGACGACCAGTGGGGAGTTGCGACGGGCGCCGACGACGAGATTGGGTTGCTCACTGTCAATGGCCACCAGTGTGAAAGCACCTTCGAGCCTGCGACATACCTGACGCATGGCTTCAGCGAGGTCGCCACCGACGAGGGGGCTTTGCGCGGCCAGCAGGTGCGCCACCACCTCGGTGTCGGTTTCCGAGGTCAGCAACACCCCGTCAGCAGCCAATTCAGCACGCAATTCGGCAAAGTTTTCGATGATGCCGTTGTGAATGACCGCGATGCGTCCATCCTCACTCACGTGCGGATGCGCGTTGACGTCATTCGGTGCTCCGTGCGTTGCCCAACGGGTGTGCCCGATGCCCGTCGTCGACGCTGGGAGAGGGTCTGAGCCGAGCAACACCTCGAGATTGGCGAGCTTGCCCGCCTTCTTTCGCGTCTCGAGCCGATCACCACACACCACCGCGACACCCGCGGAGTCGTAGCCCCGGTACTCAAGCCTGCGAAGACCCTCGACCACAACGGTCAGTGCTTGCTTCTCACCGACGTAACCCACGATTCCGCACATGGGTCAAGGGTAGTGCCCGCACCTTCATGTGCTCGTCACCGACCGGATACGGCACCATAGTTCCGTGCTCGAACTTCGAATCGTCGTCCCGACGCATCTCACCGCGGCCACAACCTCGGTACTCGACGGGCACCCTGGCGTCGTCACACTGTCGCTCACCGCCGGGTCGAGTGTCATTCCGCAGGGAGACGTCATCACCGCAACCGTGTTGCGCGAGGCCGCTGACATGATCATCAGTGAGCTGCGCGAGGTCGGTGTCGACTCGGCCGGAACCCTCACCGTCGTCGAGCCGCGGCTCGTGTTGTCTCGCGCGGCACTTGCTGCTGAAGGAAACGTTCCGGGTTCGCCCGTCGACACGGTGATCTGGGATGAGGTCAGCCGCCGTACCTCCGAAGATGCATCCCTGAGTGGCACCTACCTCATCCTCATGATCGCCGCCACCATGATTGCCGGAATTGGAGTGATGTCGGACTCACCCATTCTGATCGTGGCGGCCATGGTGGTTGGGCCGGACTTCGGACCAACCGCCGCGACGGCGGTCGGCATCGCCAGCCGTCGATGGGGAGTTGCGAGAGCGGCATTTGCCACGCTGATGTTGGGGTTCCTTGTCGGCATCGTGGCAACCTTCGTCATGGTGGCTGCCCTAGCCGCGACCCACGTGATCTCGCGTGAAGAGGTCTTGGCGCCGCGTCCCCAGACCGCCTTCATCTATGAGGTGGGCTGGACGTCGGTGATCGTCGCGGCGATCGCCGGCGTTGTCGGAATGATTTC
Organism: Actinomycetota bacterium; assembly: GCA_026393115.1. Taxonomy (GTDB): domain Bacteria; phylum Actinomycetota; class Actinomycetes; order S36-B12; family CAIYMF01; genus CAIYMF01. The sequence continues at coordinate 117,003 of JAPLAU010000022.1, read as the reverse complement.
ATTGACCACAGCCAAGTCCGGAGCCCTCGTCGGGGTGTTTATTTCCGTCACCACTGTCCCGGCCGCGGCCAATGTTGCGGTGGCCTTCTACTACGGGCTCAGTGGCGAGGCGAGAGGATCACTGGCCCAATTGCTCGTCAACATCCTGACCATTCAGATCGCCGCGGGTCTGACCTTGCTGATTCAGCACAAGTTGACATCGCGCAATAACCAGCACATCAAGGCTCTGCTTGGAGGCAGCACGGTTCGCGTTCTTGAGGACGATTCGCTCAGAGACTGAACCGGTCAAAGAGCGAGGGCAGTTGCCACAGTCTGCGCCAAGTCCTGCGCCACCTGTTCGGCCTGCGCAGCATCGACCGCTTCGACCATCACCCGCACAACGGGCTCGGTACCGCTGGGCCGCAACAGCACCCGTCCGCTGGAACCCAACGCAGTTGCCGCTTCCAGCACCGCGCCCTGCACCACCGGATCACTCTCGACGCGGGACTTGTCGACGCCGGGAACATTGATCAACACCTGCGGCAGGCGTGTCATCACACCGGCCACCTCGGCCAACGTCGCATTGACTTCAGCCATGCGCGCCAACGTGTGCAGGGCGGTCAGCACTCCGTCGCCGGTGTTCGCGTGCCGTCCCATCACGATGTGACCGCTTTGCTCCCCGCCCAGGATGTGCCCATCGCGGCGCATTTCTTCCAGTACGTAGCGGTCACCCACCGCTGTCTCGACCACCGCAATACCTGCTTGCGACATCGCATGCCGGAATCCAAGGTTGGCCATGACGGTTGCCACCACGGTGTCGTTTGCCAACTCGCCGCGATCGCGCAGGGCGAGGGCGAGCAAAGCCAGAAGTTGGTCTCCGTCGACAATCTGACCTGCAGCATCGACGGCGAGGCAGCGATCAGCGTCGCCATCGTGGCCGAAACCAGCGTGTGCCCCATGCTCAATCACCGCGCGCTGCAAATCACCTAGGTGCGTGGAACCGCAATTCTCGTTGATGTTCAGGCCGTCTGGTGAGCAGTGGATCTCAATGACTTCGGCGCCAGCAAGGCGGTACGCCAGCGGGCCGACGTAACTCGCCGCACCATTGGCGCCGTCAACGACTACCAAGAGACCATCGAGCCGATTGGGCAAGGTCGAAACAAGGTGCGCGGCGTATTCGGCTGCCGCATCGTTGCGATCGGTGATGCGTCCTACTGCAGCACCCACCGGGCGGTCCCACGGTTCATCGAGCCGGGCCTCAATGCGATCTTCGATTTCGTCGGCCAACTTATGGCCACCCCGCGCAAAGAACTTGATGCCGTTGTCGGGCATCGGATTGTGCGACGCCGACAGCATCACGCCGAGGTCCGCGTCGTGCATATCGGTCAACCACGAGATGGCGGGCGTGGGGAGTACCCCGACCCGAATAACATCGACGCCGGCACTCGCGAGGCCCGCTACTACCGCGGCCTCAAGGAACTCTCCCGACGCACGCGGGTCGCGACCCACAATGGCCCGCGGTCGACCGCCGTCGTGGGTGCGCAATTCACCGCTCTCGCCCAAGACATGGGCAGCGGCAACCGCGAGGTCGAGCGCAAGTTCCGCCGTAAGATCGCGGTTTGCCAACCCCCGAACCCCGTCGGTGCCGAAGAGCCGGCCCACGAGGTCAGCGCTTGCTGTACTGGGGCGCCTTGCGGGCCTTCTTGAGTCCGTACTTCTTACGCTCCTTGATCCGAGGATCACGAGTGAGGAAGCCGGCCTTCTTGAGCGCGGGGCGAAGTTCGGCCTCATCGATCGCGTTGAGGCACCGAGCGATACCGAGTCGAAGGGCACCGGCCTGGCCGGTCGGGCCACCCCCGTGAATGCGGGCGATGACATCGAAGCGGCCTTCAAGGTCAGAGATCTTGAAGGGCTCGTTGACCATCTGCTGGTGAACCTTGTTCGGGAAGTAGTCATCGAGTGTGCGACCGTTGAGGGTCCATTGGCCAGTGCCAGGCACGAGTCGCACGCGCGCAATAGCCTCCTTGCGGCGACCGGTGGCACCGGCAGCGACGATGGCGATGTCGCGCGGAACCGCGGGAGCCGCGACCGTCTCGGTGCTGAACTCGGTGGGGGTCTCGTCGGCCTCAACCTCGTCGGCTAGGGCTTCGACCTCGTCGTACGTCACTTCACTCACTGGGCAACCTGGGTGATCTCGAAGGGCACGGGCTGCTGAGCACCGTGAGGATGGTGGGGACCGGCGTAGACCTTGAGCTTCTTGATCTGCGCCCGGCCAAGCTTGTTGTGCGGGAGCATGCCCTTCACGGCCTTCTCGACAGCGCGTCGGGGGTTGGATTCAAGCAACTCGACATAGCTGGTGGCCGACAGGCCACCCGGGTATCCAGAGTGGCGGTAGTCCATCTTGTCGGTGAGCTTGGCACCCGTGAGGGCCACCTTCTCGGCATTGATGACCACGACGAAGTCGCCGGTGTCAACATGCGGTGCGAAGGTCGGCTTGTGCTTGCCGCGTAGGAGAATGGCGACCTGGCTGGCCAAGCGACCGAGGATCACGTCGTTGGCGTCAATGATGTGCCACTGACGCTGAACGTCGGCGGCCTTGGGCTGGTACGTGCGCACGGTGGTTCGGCCTCGATCCTCGTGGATGCCCTCGACCGGGGGTCGGTCGGGGCGATGGCGTTTGGGTGAGTAAATCAGGGGGAACCCGATCTCACGTCACCGCGCAACGCACAACGACTGCCAAGACTACCCGTGCGCCCGCTAGAGGGTCAAAACGGGTCCACTTTCCCCCTCATCCACCCGCACCCTTTCCCCATCGGGGTCGCTCTTTCCGTGCAAGCCACCCCCGCCCCCGCCCTACCCCATCCTCGTCACACCCACCGAACCCAACGCGCCCACCGAACCCACCGAACCCACCGCGCCCACAATTCGCCGAGACCCCACTCCAGAGCGATTTCACGAGCACTGAAGTGACGCTGGAGCGGGGTCTCGACGATGGCTGTGGATGACCGAGGCGGCACATCGCCAGATTCGGCCATGCTGCACCTCATGCCGCGCCGCCTGATCGACCCGCCCGGCCTTGGCGTGGCCGTATCGCTCGACGAGGCGTTGCAGGCCGAATTGAGTCGGGCGCAGGTGCGCTATCGAGTCGCAACCGGGCTCTGGGAAACGATCGGGCGCGGGCGCTATGTGCGCGCCGCGGCACTCGCGACTATCGACGACGAATGGAAGAGGCGCGAGGTGCGTCACGCCGCACTGGCGGCATCCGCTGCAAGCGCGCTACCAGGCACCGTGGTGGCACTGGAATCGGCGGCACTGGTTCATGGCCTGCCCCTACTGTTTGCACCACGGAGCGTCGAACTGGTCGCGCCCGCCGGTGGCTGGACCGGCATTCGCAGGGGCGCGCGACTGCACGGCCTTGCGTTAGGAGAGGGCGAGTCGATGGCGCTGCCGCCCCGAGACGGCCCAGCCCTCGTGAACGACGAACGAGTACGAGTCACCACGCCAGCACGTACCTGGTTCGATCTCGCTCGCACACGCCCGCTTGCCCATGCCCTCGCCGTTGGAGATGCGGTACTACGCGATCGTCTGTGCAGCCGCGAGCAGATAGCGTCAGCCGCCACGCAAGCCGCCAATTTCCGAGGGTGCCGCCGAGTCGCCCGAGCCCTTCCCTTGCTGAGCCCACTGCGCGAATCGCCCCTCGAGTCGGTGTCGTACGCCGAGTTCGTCGACTGGGGCATTCCGCTTCCGGAGCTGCAAGTGACGATCCACGATGAGGAGGGTTTCGTGGGCCGCGTCGACTTCCTGTGGCGCGACGCTCGCGTGATTGGCGAGGCTGACGGAGCGGGCAAGTACGAGAAGCACGGCGTACTGCTGGCCGAGCGACGACGCGAGCAGCGACTGCGCGACCTCGGCTACATCGTGGTGCGCTGGACCTGGGACGAACTGATGAACGAGCCGTGGAAGGTACGTCTACGCATTCTGCGCGCCCTACATGCGGCAGCGTGAACGCGCCCAATCTCTCCTCAGCGTCAACCCAGCACGCCGAGACCCCACTCCAGTGCTACTTCAGGGGTGCGGAAGTGACGCTGGAGCGGGGTCTCGATGCCGAAGTGCCAGCTGGGCGGAAGCTCACCGCTCCCGCGGTGCAAGTCGGGCCTCATCCCAGACGGGGCCGTCGGTCTCGCGCACCCGCCCGTCGGCACCCAGTACGAAAAAGCGGTCGAAGCCTCCCGCGAACCAACGATCATGCGTCACCGCAACCACCGTGCCCTCAAACGCCTCCAGCGCAGTTTGCAAGGCGTCGGCCGAGTGCAAATCGAGGTTGTCGGTCGGCTCATCAAGCAGAAGCAACGTCGCTCCGGAAAGCTCGAGCAGCAGAATCTGGAAGCGAGCCTGCTGGCCGCCTGACAGCAGATCGAAGGACTGCTCGGCAGCCGCCGCGAGTTCGTACCGGTCAAGGGCGCGACTGGCCTGCTCGCGACCCATACCGTCACGGTGGTCGTCCCCGCGATGCAAGATGTCGAGCAGGGTGCGCCCTGCAAGCTCAGGGTGCGCATGCGTCTGCGCAAACCATCCCGGCCGCACCCGCGCGCCAAGCCGAGCAATTCCGGTATGCGCTACCGGAGTAATCGGCACATCGTCCACCGGGCGATGTTCCACTTCGGGATCAGTGCCGCCCAACGCCAGTAGCCGCAGGAAGTGGCTCTTGCCCGAACCGTTGGCGCCCAACAGTGCGACTCGCTCACCAAACCACACCTCAAGGTCGAACGGCTCGCACAAACCCGTCATCGCAAGTTCTTCACACACCACAACTCGTCGGCCGGTGCGCCCTCCCCGCAGTCGCATCGTGACCGATTGCTCGCGTGGAATTTCCTGAGGCGGACCCGCCTCTTCGAACTTGCGCAGGCGAGTGACGGCCGCTTGATACCGCGAGGCAAGCCCGTCGTTGTAGGCCGCCTTCGTCCTGTACATCAACACCAGGGCTTTGAGTTTGGCGTGGTCTTCATCCCAACGACGACGCAATTCCTCGAAGCGCTCGAAACGTTCATTGCGGGCCTGATGGTAGGCGGCGAAGCCTCCACCGAAAGTCCACACGGAATTGCCCGCGGCCCCGAGTTCAACCGTAACGATGACAGTCGAACTCTGCGCCAACAGCTCGCGATCATGCGAAACAAGCAGCACCGTCTTGGAAGTCGCGCGCAACTGCTCTTCTAACCATCGCTTGCCCGGAACATCGAGGTAGTTATCGGGCTCGTCCAACAGCAAAATCTCGTCAGGCCCGCGCAGTAGTAGTTCGAGCACTAATCGCTTCTGCTCGCCGCCACTCAGCGTGGCAACATCGCGGTAACGCACGCGGTCATAGGGAAGTCCCAACGCCGAGGTGCACACGACATCCCACAGCACCTCAGCGTCATACCCGCCCACATCTGTCCAGTCTGAAATCGTTTGGGCATAACGCATTTGGGTCGCCTCGTCGTCGGCGTCCATCATCGCCAATTCAGCAGCATCGTGCGCCTGTGCCGCGGCACGCAATGCAGGCGGTGACACCGAAATCAGCAGGTCGTGAACCGTGCCACCCACTCCCCCTGCCTGCGCATCCTTACCGATGAACTGTGACATCACGCCGAGGCTTCCGCTGAACGTGATCGCCCCCGCATCGGGAGTGAGCTCACCGGAGATCAGTCGCATCAGTGTCGTCTTACCCGCACCATTGGCACCGACAAAGGCTGCCACCGCACCATCGCCCACACGCAGACTCACGTCGTCGAGAAGTACTCGACCATCAGGAAGCGTGTAGGTGACGTGGGCAACGTCGACGTGACTCATGCGCTGCCCTGAGTGATCGGGTTGTCCTGAGGTGCGCCGCGCCACCGTCGGGCCACTCGCGCCTGATCGGCCAGCAACGCGTCATCGGGATAGTCGACCGCCTGCAATACCAAGCCGCGAGCCGGAGCAACGGTGACGGCAGCATCACGCATTCGCGCAGCCAGCAGTTGGGCTGGCCAGTCGATCGCGCGACGCCCATCACCCACGGGAAGTAGTGCCCCTACCAGGGAGCGCACCATCGAATGACAGAACGCGTCGGCAGTGACGTGTGCCGTCACCACACCATCGTCGTCGCGAACCCAGTCGAAGCGCTGAAGTGTGCGAACTGATGACGTGCCTTCTCGTTCACGACAGAACGAGGCGAAGTCATGCTCACCCAACAACCACTGTGACGCCACATTCATCCGGTCAACGTCGAGAGGGTCAACGTGATGCGCACACGTCGTACGCCGCAGAGGATCTCCGACTCCATCGCTCACCTGGTACCGATAGTGGCGTCGCAACGCCGACCAGCGGGCATCAAACCCAGGTGCGGCGGGCTCGACCGACAGCACGCGAACATCAGCAGCGAGCAGCCCATTGAGTCGGCGCAGCGCAACCGGCGCCACCACGTCCCAACTACTCACTGGAATATCGACGTGTACCACTTGACCCCGGGCGTGAACTCCCGCGTCAGTGCGGCCCGCACACACGGCCCGAATCGAATCCAGACGCAGCGCGGTGACAATTGCTTCTTCGAGCATTCCTTGAACAGAGCGAAGTCCGGGCTGGCGAGCCCACCCGCAGAAGTCAGTTCCGTCATAGGCCACGAGTAACCGCAACCTCACAGCACTGAGCCCCTCAGACACGAATGCGTCGAGGGGCTCAGTCATGAATGTCTCCGTCTCAGGCGTCCTTGCCCTCGGCAGCTTCCTCGACGACCTCGTCGGCCGCCTCCTGAGCCTCGGCGGTCTCGGCCTCGACGGCTTCGGCCACGTCAGCGCCCTCGGCCTCAGCCTGCTCGACGACGTCGGCGTCGGCTTCGTCAGCAACCTCTTCCGTCGTTGCAACGGCAGCAGCAGCAGCGGCGGCAGCCGTCTCTTGGGCTTCCTGCGCCTTGGCTCGCTCCTTGGCAGCGCGCTTGAGGGCGCCCTCAGCCTCGGCAACGGCCTGCTCCGAGAGCGGCTCGACTAGCTCGATGATCGCCATGGGCGCGTTGTCGCCCTTGCGAGGACCGATCTTGACGATGCGGGTGTAGCCGCCCTGACGAGTGGCGAAACGCGGTCCGATTTCCTCGAACAGCGTGTGCACCACCCCCTTGTCGCGAACGACGGTCAGGACGCGGCGGCGTGCATGCAGGTCGCCGCGCTTGGCGAACGTGATGAGTCGCTCGGCCAGTGGACGCAGTCGCTTGGCCTTGGCCTCGGTGGTGGTGATCTTCCCGTGCTCGAACAGTGCTGTGGCCAAGTTGGCCAGGATCAGCCGCTCGTGCGCGGGACCACCTCCCAGACGCGGACCCTTTGTGGGCGTGGGCATTGCTACTCCTTGATCGCGTGGTGCCAGCGGCTAGGAAGCCGAGGCGGGTTTTTCAGTACTGCTCGTCCTCGGCGAAGGCGGCGTCGTCATCGTCGTCGTAGAAGGACACGACCTGCGAGGGGTCGAATCCAGGCGGGCTGTCCTTGAGGGCCAGTCCGAGCGACACCAGCTTCACCTTGACCTCGTCGATTGACTTGGCGCCGAAGTTGCGGATGTCGAGCAGGTCAGCCTCGGAACGACCGAGGAGTTCACCCACGGTGTGGATGCCCTCGCGCTTGAGGCAGTTGTACGAGCGGACCGACAGGTCGAGCTGCTCGATGGGCATTGACAGCTGCTCAGCGGCAAAGGCGTCAATCGGCGACGGGCCGATGTCGATACCCTCAGCCTCGACGTTGAGCTCGCGGGCCAGACCGAACAACTCAACGAGGGTCTTACCAGCCGAGGCAACAGCGTCACGCGGACGGATGCTCGACTTGGTTTCAACATCAATCACGAGGCGGTCGAAGTCGGTGCGCTGTTCAACGCGCGTGGCCTCAACCTTGTACGTGACCTTGAGCACGGGCGAGTAGATCGAGTCGACCGGAATGTGACCGATCGGCTGGTCGGGCTGCTTGTTCTGAACTGCCGACACGTAGCCACGGCCACGCTCAACCACAAGCTCGATCTCGAGCTTGCCCTTGGAGTTCAGGTTGGCGATGTGCAACTCCGGGTTGTGAACCTCCACGCCCGCGGGCGGGGCGATGTCAGCCGCGGTGACCTCGCCGGGTCCCTGCTTGCGCAGGTACATCACGACCGGGTCATCGTTCTCAGATGACACCACAAGGTTCTTGATGTTGAGGATGAGTTCGGTGACGTCCTCGACAACGCCGGGGATGGTCGTGAACTCGTGCAGCACGCCGTCGATGCGGATGCTGGTAACCGCAGCACCCGGAATCGACGAAAGCAGGGTGCGACGAATCGAGTTTCCGAGGGTGTACCCAAAACCTGGCTCGAGGGGCTCGAGGACGAACCGCGAACGGTTGTCGGAAATGGGCTCTTCGGTGAGAGTGGGCCGCTGTGCGATGAGCACTGTTGGTGTCCTTTCGTAGCGTCCGCCATATGACGCCTGAGACGGTGTTCGCGACGGCCACAGCGGCCGGCGCGAACGGGGTTCACTTCGAGTAAAGCTCGACGATCAACTGTTCTTGCACGGCCGTGTCAATCAGCGCCCGTGACGGGAGTGCGTGCACAAGGACGCGCATGCGGTTGGGGATAACTTCCAGCCATGTCGGAACCGGACGCTCACCCGCCTCTGCGCGCGCAACGATGAACGGCGTCATTTCGCGACTCGCAGGCCGCACCTCAACGATGTCGTTTTCGCTGACCCGGAAGGAAGGAATGTCGACCTTCTTACCGTTCACGATGATGTGGCCGTGGCGCACGAACTGGCGCGCCATGTCACGAGACTTGGCGAAACCGGCACGGTAGACGACGTTGTCGAGTCTCGTCTCCAAGATGCGCAGTAGGTTTTCACCCGTCTTACCCTGCTTGCGGTTGGCTTCCTCGTAGTAGCCACGGAACTGCTTCTCGAGAACGCCATAGATGCGCGCGCACTTCTGCTTCTCGCGCTTCTGCAGCAGGTATTCGCTCTCCTTAGTCCGCGCGCGACCGTGCTGGCCGGGAGGGTAAGGACGAGCGTCAAACGGGCACTTCGGGGAGTCGCACTTGGAGCCCTTGAGGTAGAGCTTCACTTTCTCCCGGCGGCAGCGCTTGCAGTCCGCTCCGGTGTAACGAGCCATGTGAGTTCAGTCTCCTGTGGTAGGTCGGCGAGTCAGACGCGACGGCGCTTGGGGGGGCGGCATCCGTTGAACGGCACGGGGGTGACGTCCTGGATCGAACCGACCTCAAGGCCGGTGGCCTGTAGCGATCGGATGGCGGTCTCACGGCCTGAGCCCGGACCCTTGACGAAAACGTCGACCTTCTTCATGCCGTGCTCCATCGCCCGGCGAGCAGCGGATTCGGCAGCAAGCTGGGCCGCGAACGGCGTCGACTTACGCGAACCCTTGAAGCCGACCTGGCCGGCAGAGGCCCAGGCAATCACCGCACCCGTGGGGTCAGTGATCGAGATGATCGTGTTGTTGAACGTGCTCTTGATGTGCGCGTGTCCGTGAGCGATGTTCTTGCGCTCCTTGCGCCGGACCTTCTTCGCGCCAGCCTGCTTGCTCTTGGGGGGCATTACTTCTTGCCTGCCTTCTTCTTTCCGGCGACGGTCTTCTTGGGACCCTTACGCGTGCGCGCGTTGGTGTGCGTGCGCTGACCGCGCACGGGAAGACCGCGGCGGTGGCGAATGCCTTGGTAACAGCCGATCTCGACCTTGCGTCGGATGTCAGCGGAAACCTCGCGTCGGAGGTCACCCTCAACGCGGAAGTTCACATCGATGTAGTCGCGCAGGGCAACCACCTGATCTTCGGTGAGTTCCTTGGTGCGCAGATCGGGACTGATGCCGGTAGCGGCGAGCATTTCGCGGGACCGGGTACGGCCAATGCCGTAGATATAGGTGAGCGCAACCTCAAGCCGCTTATCGCGGGGTAGGTCGACGCCGACTAGACGTGCCACGTGTCACTTCACTTTCGTGGAAATAGCAGGATCTGTGAGGACACCGTTCCCGGCGGTGGTGCTGCCGGGTCCCCAGCCTGCTGCCGGGGGTGTCGTCCTGATCTGAGTGCGATCAGGGGTCGGGTGCCATCTGGTAAGGGAAGTAATTGAAGTTGTAGGCGGTGCTGATCGTGCCGTTCGAACGACTAGCCCTGCCGTTGCTTGTGGCGCGGGTTCTCGCAAATAACCATGACGCGACCGTGGCGACGGATGACCTTGCACTTGTCGCAGATCTTCTTGACGCTGGGCTGGACCTTCATCCCAAGTCTCTCTCGTGCGGGCATCCGTGCCTGGTGGCACGACAGCGGTGGGCAGTGCATGTAGGGCAGGTTGGGCAGGTGGGGCAGGTAGCGCGCTTACTTGTACCGATAGACAATGCGTCCGCGCGATAGGTCGTAGGGCGAAAGCTCTACGACAACACGGTCGTCCGGCAGGATTCGAATGTAGTGCATCCGCATCTTGCCGCTGATGTGGGCGAGCACTTTGTGGCCATTGTCGAGTTCAACCCGAAACATTGCGTTCGGAAGGGACTCGGTGATGGTGCCCTCGAGCTCGATGGCGCCGTCTTTCTTAGCCATGAAGTGCGTGCAACTCCTCATCAAATATCTAGCGTGGTGACCACTGCTGACCTGAACCCACGCGTATTTCGATCGGAACAATCCGTGTCGAGACAAGAAGGAACGAAGCTCGCAGCGAGCCGACGGCCCAGTCTACGCAGTCAGAGCCCCGAAGTGCCAATCCGGGGGGCTAATCGGTCAAATCGGACGTACCCAGCCCGGGTTTCCCAAGCCGCGCCGACCCGCCGTCGAGTGCCGTCAACACCCATGGCCCCTCCGCGGTAATTGCCACCGTGTGCTCCCAGTGGCAAGCGCGTGAACCGTCGTCGGTGACGACCGTCCAGCCGTCGTCGAGGGTGTGCACGTGGCGCAGGCCGCGAACCACCATCGGCTCAATCGCAAGTGCCATCCCCACCTCAAGCACAGGGCCATGGCCGGGCTCACCATAGTTCGCCACACTGGGGTCCATATGCATCGCCGAGCCAATACCGTGCCCCACGTACTCCTCGATAATGCCGTACTCGCCCCGGGACAGAACCGACGTTTCCACTGCGTGGCCGATATCGCTCAGTCGAGCACCCGCGCGAGTGGCCGCAATTCCGGCCCACAAACTCTGCTCGGTGACCTCGCTGAGAAGGGCGTCAGCGGCGTCGATCTCTCCGACGGCAACAGTGAGTGCCGCGTCGCCATGCCAACCCTCGACGATGGCGCCGAAATCGATCGACAGGATGTCGCCATCGCGCAGCCGCCGATCACTTGGGATTCCGTGCACCACCTCGTCATTGACCGACAAGCACACCACCGCAGGAAATCCGTGGTAGCCAAGGAAAGACGATGTGGCACCTTCTGAGGTCAGACTCTCTCGCGCCACTTCATCGAGATCGAGAGTGGTGATTCCCGGCCGGGTTTCGGCACGCAGCAACTCCAGCGTGCGAGCGACCACCAAGCCCGCCTCGCGCATCAGTGCGAATTGCGCTGGCGTTTTGATTTCAATGCGTCCCTTGCGTCGGAACATGTGAACCCGCGCTAAGCCCCGAGCGCATCAAGCAGGCGCGCGGTGACTTCATCGACTGTTCCCATGCCATCGACCTGCACGAGCAGACCCACCTCGGCGTAGGCGGCGGTGAGGGGTGCTGTCTGCTCGCCATACACCTCAAGACGGCGGCGAATGACCTCTTCGGTGTCATCGGCGCGGCCTTGCTGACTTGCCCGCTCGAGAAGCCGTGCGACCACCTCGTCGACATCGGCGATGAGCTCGACGACCGTGTCAAGAGCGACCCCGGCGAGAGCAAGCATCGCGTCAAGTTCGCCGACTTGGTCGACGGTGCGCGGGTAGCCGTCAAGCAAGAAACCGGTGGCGGCGTCGGGCTCGGCCAGACGATCGCGCACCATCGCATTGGTCACCGAATCGGGGACGTACTCGCCTGCATCCATGTAGCGCTTGGCTTCAACCCCGAGAGGAGTACCCGCACCGACATTAGCTCGGAAGATTTCGCCCGTGGAAATGTGCGGGATGCCCAGACGCTCTGCTACCACGGCCGCCTGCGTGCCCTTGCCGGCACCGGGTGGGCCCATCAGCACGATTCTCATCTGAGCATGCTCCCTCTCGTTGCATGGCCTGCGTTTAGCGCAGGAATCCCTCGTAGTTGCGCTGCTGCAGTTGCGATTCGATCTGCTTGACCGTGTCGAGTCCGACACCCACCATGATCAGCAGGCTGGTTCCGCCAAACAGGAAGCGCTTCTGCACGTCGAGGAAGACGAAGGCGATCGACGGGATGATCGCGATCATCGCGAGGTACAGCGCACCCGGCAGAGTCAGTCGCGTCAAGACGTAGTCGAGGTACTCCGCCGTAGGCCGGCCAGCACGGATTCCTGGAATGAAGCCGCCGTACTTCTTCATGTTGTCGGCCACCTCAGTCGGGTTGAAGGTGATGGCCACGTAGAAGTACGTGAAGAACACAATCAGCAGGAAGTACACAATCAGATAGGGCCACTCGGTTCCGTTTTGGAAGTTGCGCAAGATCCACTGCGCCCACTCGGCCGAACTACCCGACAGCGTGACGATCAGGTACGGGATGTAGAGCAGCGACGAGGCAAAGATGACCGGAATAACACCGGCCATGTTGACCTTGAGCGGAATGTACGTCGACGAACCGCCGTACATGCGTCGGCCCACCATACGCTTGGCGTACTGCACAGGAATGCGGCGCTGTGCCTGCTCGACGAAGACCACGCCCATGATGATGAAGAAGCCGACCAGCAAAGTCAGACCGAAAGTGAACGGTCCCTTGTCGCTCCAGACCAGAGCAAGTTGGCCGGGGAAGGTCGCGATGATCGAGGTGAAGATCAGCAGCGACATTCCGTTACCGACACCGCGATCGGTGATGAGCTCGCCCATCCACATGACCACGGCAGTACCAGCAGTCAGACAGATAACCATCGACAGCACGATCCAGACCGACTGGTTCGGGATCAGCTTCTCGTTACAACCCGGGAGCAAGTTACCCGACCGAGCCAACGCGATGATCGCCGTCGACTGCAGCACGGCAAGACCGATGGTGAGGTACCGCGTGTACTGGGTGATGGTCGCTTGACCCGACTGCCCCTCCTGCTTGAGTGCTTCAAGCCGCGGAATAACCACGGTGAGCAATTGCAGGATGATGCTGGCGGTGATGTACGGCATGATGCCGAGGGCGAACACCGACAGTTGAAGCAATGCCCCACCGCTGAAGAGGTTGACCAACCCCAGCAGGGGATTATCGGACGCACCGGCGATACACCGGCGCACCGCGCCATAGTCAACGCCTGGCGTCGGAACAGTCGAACCCAAACGGAAGACCGCAAGGACACCCATCGTGAACAGGATCTTCTTGCGAAGATCAGGTGTTCGGAACGCTGATGCGAAAGCGCTGAGCTGCACCCAATCCTCCTATCCGGGCCGTTCGACTCGGTGAGCCGACTCCCCACTCTAACCCGAGCCCGTGGGCTCTGGATCAGACCTCGGTGACCGAACCGCCCGCGGCGGTGATCTTCGTACGTGCCGAGTCCGAGAACGCCTGTGCGCTGACCTGCACAGCGATGGCGATGTCACCCTGGCCTAGAACCTTGACCGGCTGGCCACCACGCACTGCGCCCTTCTCGACCAAGTCGGCCACCGTCACGGCACCGCCCTGAGGGAAGAGCCGTTCGATCGCAGCAACGTTGACGACCTGGAACTCGACCCGGTTCGGGTTCGTAAACCCCTTGAGCTTGGGCAGACGCATGTGCATCGGCATCTGGCCGCCCTCGAAGTTCGCCGGCACCTGGTAACGCGCCTTCGTACCCTTGGTTCCGCGACCGGAGGTCTTACCCTTCGACGCTTCACCACGACCCTTGCGAGTCTTGGCAGTCTTGGCTCCCGGTGCGGGGCGCAAGTGATGAAGCTTGAGCGTCATGCTGAGTCGACCTCCTCGACGGTCACCAAATGCTTGACCTTGTTGACCATCCCGCGAAACTCGGGACGGTCGTCCTTGATAACAACATCACCGATGCGCTTGAGTCCGAGCGAACGCATCGAATTGCGTTGCTGGCTCGAGCCACCGATCGTTGAACGACGTTGGGTGACCTTCAGTTGCCCGCTCATGCGCCCATCCCAGCCGCTCGCGCACGCAGCAGTGCTGCGGGCGCAACATCTTCGAGGGGGAGTCCACGGCGAGCCGCAACTTCCTCGGGACGCTCGAGCATCTTCAACGCTGCCACCGTGGCGTGCACCACGTTGATCGCGTTGTCAGAACCGAGCGACTTGGACAGCACATCGTGAATACCGGCGCACTCAAGCACGGCGCGCACTGGACCACCGGCGATAACACCGGTACCGGGCGACGCCGGACGCAGGAGCACCACACCGGCCGCTGCCTCTCCGGTGACCGGGTGAGGGATCGTGGCCTGAATACGGGGCACCTTAAAGAAGTTCTTCTTGGCCTCTTCGACACCCTTGGCGATGGCCGCGGGCACCTCCTTGGCCTTGCCGTAGCCGACGCCGACGCTGCCGTCGCCGTCACCCACCACCACAAGTGCGGTGAAGCTGAAGCGTCGACCTCCCTTGACGACCTTGGACACTCGGTTGATGGTGACGACACGCTCGATGAATGACGACTTCTCGACATTCGACTGCCTGTCTTCGCGACGACCCCGGCGTTCTCCGCCTCCGGAGCCACCACCTGTGCCGCCACCTGTGCCACCACCGGTGCCACCACCGCGTTGGGCTGTAGCCATCTGCTGTTACCTCGTCTCTCGTCGACCGTCAGAACGCGAGGCCGCCCTCGCGGGCGCCCTCCGCGAGTGCCGCAATGCGACCGTGGTACTTGTTGCCGCCGCGGTCGAAGACCACGGCCTCGATGCCAGCCTTCTTGGCACGGTCAGCCACCAATTCGCCCACCTTGCGCGAACGGGCCGACTTGTCGCCATCGAAGGCACGTACGTCTGCCTCCATGGTCGATGCCGAGGCCAGCGTGCGGCCTTCCGTATCGTCGACCACCTGCGCGACGAGGTGCCGCGCCGAGCGGGTGACCACAAGGCGAGGGCGTGCGGGCGTGCCCGACACCTTCTTGCGCACACGCACGTGACGACGCTTGCGCGCGACCGTGGTCTTGGACTCGAACTTGCCAAACTTTGTGACAGACATGGCTACTTGCCCGCCTTTCCGGCCTTGCGGCGAATAACTTCGCCCTCGTAGCGCACGCCCTTACCCTTGTACGGGTCAGGCTTACGCAGCTTGCGCAGGTTAGCGGCGACTTCGCCCACCTTCTGCTTGTCAATGCCCTCGACATGGAATCGGGTGGGCGTCTCAACGCTGAAGGTGATGCCATCCGGAGGAACGATCTCGACCGGGTGGCTGTATCCGAGGGCGAACTCGAGGTCTTGACCCTTGGCAACCACGCGGTAACCAGTACCGGAGATTTCCAGGGTCTTCTTGTAGCCGTCGGTTACTCCGATGACCATGTTGGCCACCAAGGTGCGCGACAGGCCGTGCAGTGAGCGACTAGCGCGCTCATCGTTGGGGCGGGTCACTTCAAGGGTGCCGTCGTCCTGTTTGGCCACGACGATGGGCTCAGCCACCACGTGAGACAGCGTGCCCTTGGGACCCTTGACCGTCACCGTCTGGCCGTCGATTGACACATCGACGCCAGAAGGCACAGTGATAGGAAGTCGTCCGATACGTGACATGTCGTTTACTCCCTCACCAGACGTAGGCGAGGACTTCCCCACCCACGCCTTTCTTTGCGCACTGACGGTCGGTCAGTAGTCCGGTGGAGGTAGAAATGATCGCGATACCAAGGCCACCGAGCACACGCGGAAGAGACGTGCTCTTCGCGTAGACACGTAGACCAGGCTTGCTCACGCGGCGCACACCCGCAATGGAGCGCTCACGGTTCGGCCCGTACTTGAGGTCGATTACCAATGAACTTCCAACGGTCGCGTCCTGAACGCTCCAGCCCGCGATGTATCCCTGCTCCTTGAGGATCTCGGCAATTCCAACCTTGATCTTCGAGTGGGGCATCGTGACCTGGTCGTGATAGGCCGAATTGGCATTACGCACACGCGTCAGCATGTCGGCAATCGGGTCAGTCATCGTCATGGTCGTGGATCTCTCTCCCGCCGTGGTATCTACCGGACACTCCGGTGGACCTGCGACGTATTGGAACTACCAGCTGCTCTTGGTGATACCGGGAAGCTCGCCGCGGTGTGCCATCTCGCGAAGGCAGATGCGGCAGAGGCCGAACTTCTTGTAGACCGAATGCGGCCGACCGCAGCGGGTGCAGCGGGTGTAACCGCGCACCTTAAACTTCGGCGTCTTGTTCGCCTTGTTGACCAGGGCCTTCTTCGCCATCTGTCAGATCTCCTTGAACGGGAAGCCGAGCAGCCGAAGCAGCGCGCGTCCCTGGTCGTCGTTCGGGGCGGTGGTGACGATGGTGATGTCCATGCCGCGCACCCGGTCGATGCTGTCCTGGTCGATCTCATGGAACATTGACTGTTCGTTGAGACCGAAGGTGTAGTTGCCGCTGCCGTCGAACTGCTTGGGCGAAAGGCCGCGGAAGTCACGGATGCGGGGTAGAGCGATCGACACCAGTCGGTCGAGGAACTCCCACATGCGGTCGCCTCGCAGCGTGACGTGCGCACCGATCGGCATACCCTCACGCAACTTGAACTGCGCGATGGACTTGCGGGCCTTGGTGACCTGCGGCTTCTGACCAGTGATGGTCGCGAGGTCGCGAATGGCGCCTTCGATCAACTTCGAATCGCGGGCGGCCTCGCCGACACCCATGTTGACCACGACCTTGACCACACCAGGCACCTGCATGACGTTCGCGAATTCGAACTCCTCACGCAGCGCCGGCACAATCTCTGCCTTGTAACGGGTCTTGAGGCGGGGAACCTCAGTGACGGTTGCCATCAGACGTCCTTACCCGTGCGCTTGGAAATGCGCACACTTCGCTCGACCTCGTACGTCGTCCCGTCGGGACGGCGCTTTTCAACCTTTTCCTTGCGGCTTCCGATGCGGGTGGGGCGACCGTCGTCAGGGTCAATCACCATCACGTTGGACACGTGGATCGGCGCTTCCTGAGTGATGATGCCGCCAGCCTTGGCACCGCGGTCGGTCTGCGACACCTTGACGTGCTTCTTGATCCGGTTGACACCTTCAACAAGTACCCGGCTCGACTCAGGCAGCACCTTGATGACTTTGCCCTTGGCGCCCTTGTCCTTGCCGGTGATCACCTGAACGGTGTCGCCCTTACGCACTCCCATTGACGACGCCATAACTACAGCACCTCCGGGGCGAGCGAAATGATCTTCATGAACTTCTTGTCGCGCAGCTCGCGACCCACTGGGCCGAAGATGCGGGTTCCGCGGGGCTCGTTCTCGCCCTTGAGGATGACGGCGGCGTTTTCGTCAAAGCGGATGTAGGAGCCGTCGGGGCGTCGGCGCGACTTCACAGTGCGCACGATGACCGCCTTCACGACCTCACCCTTCTTGACGTTGCCACCGGGGATGGCATCTTTCACCGTGGCGACGATCACGTCGCCAATGCCTGCGTAGCGACGTCCTGAACCGCCGAGCACGCGGATGCACAAGATCTCCTTGGCACCGGTGTTGTCGGCAACTCGCAGTCGCGACTCTTGCTGGATCACGTCACTCCCCTACCCTTACTTAGCCTTCTCAAGGACTTCAACCACACGCCACCGCTTGGTGGCCGACAGTGGCTTGGTCTCCATCAGCAGGACACGGTCACCCACACCGCAGACGTTGGACTCGTCATGCGCCTTGAGCTTGCTCGTGCGTCGCACGACCTTGCCGTAGAGCGGGTGCTTGAAACGGTCTTCAACCGCCACAACCACCGTCTTGTCCATCTTGTCGCTTACGACATAGCCCTCGCGGACCTTGCGCTCGCCACGTTGTGTGTCAGTCATTGCGTCCTTCGTCTCTTCGGTCATGCGGCACCGCCCGCGTACGCGGTGATGCCCAGCTCACGCTCACGCATGATCGTGTAAATGCGCGCGATGTCTTTGCGAACCGCACGCAACCGGCCGTGGTTCTCGAGCTGGCCTGTTGCGCCCTGGAATCGGAGGTTGAACAGCTCCTCCTTGCATTCCTTGAGCTTGGTGACCAGTTCGTCGTCACTCAGGTTGCGCAGTTCACCCGCGTCAGTTCCGGCAGCCATCAGTTCTCACCAACCTCGCGCCGGATGATCCGGCACTTCATCGGGAGCTTGTGCGCAGCACGCTTAAGTGCCTCCTGCGCAGTCTTCTCATTGGGGTAGCTCAATTCGAACATCACGCGACCGGGCTTGACGTTCGCCACCCACCACTCGGGTGAACCCTTACCGGAACCCATGCGGGTTTCAGCAGGCTTCTTGGTGAGCGGACGGTCGGGGTAGATCGTGATCCACACCTTGCCGCCACGGCGAATGTGCCGCGTGATGGCAATACGAGCGGACTCAATCTGACGGTTGGTGACATACGCGGGCTCAAGAGCCTGCAGTCCCCACTCTCCGAAGGTCACACGGGTACCACCGGTGGCAGCGCCCGTACGTCCCGGGTGGTGCTGCTTGCGGTGCTTAACCCGACGAGGAATCAGCATGGATCAGCCCTCCTGAGTCTCAACTGCGGCAGGGGTCTCGACAACAGCCTCAACCGGTGCTTCGACAACAGCCTCAACCGCGGGCGCCTCTTCGCGACGACGTGCGCCACCAGGACGTGCCGGCGGACGCTCACGGCGCTGACCCAAGCGTGCGGCAGCCGCAGCGGCTTCACGCTCAGCGCGGGTTGCCAGTGCATCGCCCTTGTAGATCCACACCTTGACACCGATGCGACCGAAAGTGGTCTTGGCCTCGAAGAAGCCGTAGTCGATGTCGGCGCGCAGTGTGTGCAGCGGAACGCGGCCTTCACGGTAGAACTCGGTGCGGCTCATTTCGGCACCACCGAGGCGACCGGAGACCTGCACTCGGATTCCCTTGGCACCAGCCTTGAGCGTTCCCTGCATCGACTTGCGCATTGCGCGTCGGAACGACACGCGGCTGCTCAACTGCTCGGCAACACCCTGCGCAACCAACTGCGCGTTCATCTCGGGGTTCTTGACCTCGAGGATGTTGAGCTGCACCTGCTTGCCAGTGAGTTCCTCAAGAGTGCCGCGCAACTTCTCGGCCTCCTGGCCACGGCGACCGATGACGATGCCGGGGCGTGCGGTGTGGATGTCGATGCGAACTCGGTCACGGGTGCGCTCGATCTCGACCTTGGCAATACCGGCGCGTTCCATGCCATCGGTGAGGAGTCGACGAATCTTGACGTCCTCTTCAATGTAGTCGCGGTAGCGCTGTCCGGGCTTGGTCGAGTCAGCAAACCAACGTGACGAGTAGTCAGTGGTGATACCGAGGCGGAAGCCGTGCGGATTGATCTTTTGACCCATGTCAGTCCTTCTCTCCTGCGTCGGCGCTAGCGGCCTTGCTCGTTTCAGCGGGCGCCTTCGCCGGCTTCGGGGTGGCCTTCTTCGCCGTCTTTGCGGCGGTCGGGCGAGCAACCGGGGTGCGGGACTCAACCACGATCGTGATGTGGCTGGTGCGCTTGCGGATGCGAGCTGCACGACCTTGGGCGCGCGGCCGGAACCGCTTCATCGTGGGGCCTTCGTCAACGTACGCCTCGGAGACCACCAAGGTGGCCGCATCGAGGTTGTGGTTATTGGTTGCGTTCGCCACAGCACTGTCGAGCACCTTGCCGACCGGCTCGCTCGCAGCCTGAGGCGCGAACGCCAACACCGCCTGGGCCTCGGCCGCGGGCAAACCTCGAATGAGGTCGACCACGCGTCGGGCCTTCATGGGCGTGACACGCACGTAGCGTGCCTGGGCCCTGGCCTCCATCGTTTTCTCCGTTCGGTCGGTCGTCAAATCGTGCTCAGTCAACTCGTGTGCACGAGATGTCCGTTGGTGGGCCGGGCGCCTGCGTGGGCACCCCGTCACCCGGTGGTGCTAGCGGCGCTTAGCCTTGCGGTCGTCCTTGATGTGCCCCTTGAAGGTGCGCGTGGGAGCGAATTCGCCGAGCTTGTGGCCAACCATGTTTTCGGACACGAAGACGGGAATGTGCTTGCGTCCGTCGTGCACGGCAATGGTGTGCCCGAGCATGGCCGGAACGATCATTGAGCGGCGCGACCAGGTTTTGATCACGTTACGTGTGCCCTTGTCGTTCTGCGACTCCACCTTCTTGAGCAGGTGGTCGTCGACGAACGGGCCCTTCTTCAGACTGCGCGGCATCGTGATCCTCTATCGCTTCTTGCCGGTCTTGCGGCGGCGGACGATGAACTTGTCACTCGGCTTGTTGTGCTTACGAGTACGACCTTCGGGCTTACCATTCGGGTTCACCGGGTGGCGCCCTCCGGAAGTCTTACCTTCACCACCACCATGCGGGTGGTCGACCGGGTTCATGGCCACACCGCGAACCGTCGGGCGCTTGCCCTTCCAGCGGTTACGGCCAGCCTTACCCCAGTTGATGTTGGACTGCTCGGCGTTGCCGACCTCACCGATGGTGGCGCGGCAGCGCAGATCAACGTTGCGGATTTCACCGGAGGGCAGCCGAAGCTGCGCGTAGGGGCCATCCTTGGCGACAAGCTGAATGCTGGCACCGGCGGAGCGGGCCATCTTGGCGCCACCACCCGGACGCAGTTCAACCGCGTGGATAACGCTACCGACGGGGATATTACGCAGCGGCAGGTTGTTACCGGGCTTGATGTCAGCCGACGGGCCGGTCTCAATCCGGTCGCCCTGCTTGAGCTTGTTCGGCGCAATGATGTAGCGCTTCTCGCCATCGGCGTAGTGCAGCAGCGCGATGCGAGCGGTGCGGTTGGGGTCGTACTCAATGTGAGCGACCTTGGCCGGCACGCCATCCTTATCAGCACGCTTGAAGTCGATGATGCGGTAGGCACGCTTGTGGCCACCACCTTGGTGACGGGCGGTGATATGACCGGAGTTGTTACGGCCACCCTTCTTCGGCAACGGGCGCACGAGTGACTTCTCAGGCTCGTCGCGGGTGATCTCGACGAAGTCGGCAACGCTCGAGCCGCGACGGCCCGGTGTTGTCGGCTTGTACTTGCGGATTCCCATGGTGGTGTCCTGGTCTCTCGTCTCGTGTGTCGTCTCTGCCAGCGTTAGCTGACAGGTCCGCCGAAGATGTCGATGCGCTCGCCGGAGGCGATGCTGACGATGGCGCGCTTGGTGTCGTTGCGCTTACCGAAACCCTGGCGGGTGCGGATGCGCTTGCCTTGACGGTTGAGGGTGTTGACGTTCAGCACTCGCACGCCGAACACATCTTCGACCGCCTGCTTAATCTGGGTCTTGTTCGCATCCTTGCGCACCAAGAACGTGTACTTGTTCTCGTCTAGAAGTGCGTAGCTCTTTTCAGAGACGACCGGTGCGAGCAGGATGTCGCGGGGATCGACGATTCTCATGACGAGACCTCCTCGGTGGTTGCTGCGGCCTCAGACTCAGTGGCAACAGCCTTGACTGCCTTGCCCTTGGCAGGACCGGCGATGAAGGCGTCGAGCGAAGCACTGGTGAACACGACGTCGTCCGAGATCAGCACGTCGTACGTGTTGAGCTGGTCGGGGGCGAGCACGTGGACATTGCTCAGGTTACGAAGGCTCAACCACGAGGCCTGATCTTCGCGCGTCACAACGACCAGCACATTGCGGCTGCTCGCTACCGTGGCCAGGATTGCGAGAGCGGCCTTAGTAGAGGGAGTGTCACCCTCAACAATCGAACTCAGAACGTGCACCCGGCCGCCACGCGCGCGGTCGCTGAGGGCTCCGCGCAGGGCGGCAACCTTCATCTTCTTGGGGGTGCGCTGTTCGTAGTTGCGCGGCGTCGGGCCGTGCACCACGCCACCACCGGTGAACTGAGGTGCGCGAGTCGATCCCTGGCGGGCGCGACCGGTGCCCTTCTGCTTGTAAGGCTTACGACCACCACCGCGCACTTCTCCGCGCGACTTGGTGTCGTGGGTGCCCTGACGCGCAGCGGCCAGCTGCGCGACGACAACCTGGTGGATCAACGGCACGTTGATCTGCACGTCGAACAACTCCGCAGGTAGCTCAACGGAGCCACTCTTGGTGCCGGTCGGCGAGAGAACGTCAATGGCAGTCATGACTTCCCTTTCACGGCGTTGCGCACGAGCACAAGTCCGCCGGTGGGGCCGGGAACGGCACCCTTGACGAGGATGAGACCGCGCTCGGCGTCGACGGCCTGAATGGTGAGGTTCTGAGTCGTCTGACGAACGCCACCCATCCGGCCGGCCATCCGCATGCCCTTGAACACGCGACCGGGGGTGGAGCACCCGCCGATCGAACCAGGCTTGCGGTGGTTCTTGTGAGAACCGTGTGACGAGCTCACGCCGTGGAAGCCGTGACGCTTCATGACACCGGCGTAGCCCTTGCCCTTGGTGGTCGCAGTGACGTCGATGGACGAACCCGCCTCGAAGACATCAGCACCTACCTCTTGACCCACCGTGTATTCAGATGCATTGTCGGTGCGGATCTCAAGGATGTGACGGCGGGGAGTGACCCCGGCCTTCTCGAACTGACCGCGCATGGGCTTGGTGACCTTGCGGGGGTCGATAGCACCGAAGCCCAGTTGAACGGCACTGTAGCCGTCGACCTCAGGGGTTCGTACTGCCGTGACCACACAGGGTCCAGCCTCAATAACGGTCACGGGGACGACACGGTTGTCGTCTGCCCAGACCTGGGTCATTCCGAGCTTGCGCCCGAGGATGCCCTTCATGTTGCTCGCCATGATCGTTGTCCTCGTCTACAGCTTGATCTCGATGTCGACACCGGCCGGAAGGTCGAGTCGCATCAGCGAGTCAACCGTCTTGGGCGTGGGGTCGATAATGTCGATGAGCCGCTTGTGCGTGCGCATCTCGAAGTGCTCGCGCGAATCCTTGTACTTATGCGGCGACCGGATTACGCAGTACACATTCTTCTCCGTCGGCAGCGGCACCGGGCCTGCGACCTTCGCACCAGTTCGAAGCACCGTATCGACGATTTTGCGTGCCGATGTGTCGATGACCTCGTGGTCGTAGGCCTTGAGCCTGATGCGGATCTTCTGTCCCGCCATCTGCGTCGCTCGATTCCTTGGGTTGCTGCGGCTGCTGGTTATCGGTGGTGTGGGTGGGGGCGGCGAACCGCCCCCACCCGTCGATCACAGGAGGATCTTGATGACCCGGCCCGCACCTACGGTGCGGCCACCCTCACGGATAGCGAACCGAAGTCCCTCTTCCATGGCGATGGGCTGGATCAGTGCGACCTTCATCTGGGTGTCGTCTCCCGGCATGACCATCTCCTTGCCCTCAGGCAATTCGACAACGCCGGTGACGTCGGTGGTGCGGAAGTAGAACTGCGGGCGGTAGTTCTGGAAGAACGGCGTGTGGCGGCCACCCTCGTCCTTGCTCAGGATGTAGACCTGAGCGTCGAACTCGGTGTGAGGCGTCACTGAACCGGGCTTGCAGATGACCTGACCGCGCTCGACGTCTTCACGCTTGGTACCGCGCAGGAGCAGACCGACGTTCTCACCGGCCTGGCCCTCGTCAAGCAACTTGCGGAACATCTCGACACCGGTGACCGTGGTCTTCGCGGCCGGGCCGGGGCGGATGCCCACGATTTCGATTTCCTCGTTGACCTTGACGATGCCGCGCTCGATACGACCGGTGACGACGGTTCCGCGACCGGTGATCGTGAACACATCCTCGACGGGCATCAGGAAGGGCTTGTCAACGTCGCGCTCGGGCGTCGGGATGTACGCGTCAACCGCGGCCATCAGCTCGAGAACAGTCTCGCCCCACTTCGCGTCGCCGTTCAGCGCCGGGAAGGCAGCAACGCGCACCACAGGGATGTCGTCGCCGGGGAACTCGTAGGTCGACAGGAGCTCGCGCACCTCAAGCTCGACGAGCTCAAGGATTTCCTCGTCGTCAACCATGTCGCACTTGTTGAGTGCAACAACGATCGAGGGCACACCCACCTGGCGGGCCAGAAGCACGTGCTCCTTGGTCTGAGGCATCGGGCCGTCAGTGGCGGCGACCACGAGGATCGCACCGTCCATCTGAGCAGCACCGGTGATCATGTTCTTGATGTAGTCGGCGTGACCAGGGCAGTCGACGTGCGCGTAGTGCCGCACCTCGGTCTGGTACTCGACGTGCGCGATCGAAATCGTGATACCGCGCTGACGCTCCTCCGGTGCCTTATCGATCTGGTCGAAAGGCGTGAAGGGGTTGACGTCCGGGTACTTGTCGTGAAGCACCTTCGTGATGGCCGCCGTCAGCGTGGTCTTGCCATGGTCAATGTGACCGATGGTGCCGATGTTGACGTGCGGCTTGGTGCGCTCGAACTTCGCCTTAGCCACTTCGGGTCCTCCTGGATCTGGGTCTTCCGACCGTCACTCGACGGGCCGTGTGTTGTTCTTTTCGGTTTTTCCCGGTCACCACGTCCGTGTGGGACACCGGAGTCGTGGTGCTATTCGCCCTTCGCCTTCGCGATGATCTCGGTTGCGACGTTCTGGGGAACCTGTGCGTAAGAGTCGAACTGCATGGAGTAGCTCGCCCGTCCTTGAGTGCGGCTACGAAGGTCTCCCACGTAACCGAACATTTCCGAAAGCGGAACCACCGCGCGGATGACCCGCGCACCAGACCGCTCATCCATCGACTGGATCTGACCCCGTCGGGAGTTCAGGTCGCCGATGACATCACCCATGAAGTCTTCGGGCGTGGTGACCTCAACGGCCATCATCGGCTCGAGGAGTGCAGGCCCGGCACGACGTGCCGCTTCCTTGAAGACCATCGAACCGGCGATCTTGAACGCCATTTCCGATGAGTCAACGTCGTGGTAGGCACCGTCAGTCAGCGTGGCTTTCACGTCGACCATGGGGTAGCCGGCGAGAATGCCGTACTCCATGGCGTCCTGAATACCCGCATCGACCGAAGGGATGTATTCGCGCGGAATGCGACCACCGCTGACCGCGTTCACGAACTCGTAGCCGACCTCCGACTCACCTTCGGAACCAGTTGCAGGCTCGAGGTTGATGATGACGCGGGCGTACTGACCCGAACCACCGGTCTGCTTCTTGTGCGTGTACTCGACCTTCTCGACCTTCTTGGTGATGGTCTCGCGGTAGGCCACCTGAGGCTTGCCGACGTTGGCCTCGACGTTGAATTCGCGGCGCATGCGGTCGACGAGCACCTCAAGGTGCAACTCGCCCATTCCGGCGATGATCGTCTGACCGGTCTCTTCGTCTGTGCGCACCTGGAAGGTGGGGTCTTCGTCAGAAAGCCGCTGAATGGCGGTTCCGAGCTTCTCTTGGTCACTCTTGGTCTTCGGCTCAATGGCGACGTGGATAACGGGAGCCGGGAAGTTCATCGACTCAAGAACCACGGGCTTCGCTGAATCGCACAGAGTTTCACCAGTGGTGGTGTCTTTCAGACCCATCACGGCTACGATCTGGCCGGCGCCCACCGATGCAATTTCTTCGCGCTTGTTCGCGTGCATTCGGTAGATCTTGCCGATGCGCTCCTTGCGGTCCTTGGTGCTGTTGAGCACCTGGGTTCCGGTCTCGAGCAAGCCCGAGTAGATGCGCAGGTAGGTGAGCTTGCCCAGGTGCGGGTCGCTCATGATCTTGAAGGCGAGAGCGCTAAAGGGCTCGGACTCGCTCGGCTGACGCTCAATCACGATGTCTTCGTGACCTGGCTTGTGGCCGGAGATCGCGTCGACGTCGAGCGGCGAAGGAAGGTAGGCGACCACAGCGTCGAGCATGGGCTGCACGCCCTTGTTCTTGAACGCGGAACCGGTGAGAACCGGCGTGAGCTTGTCGGCCAATGTTGAACGACGAATCGCGGCCTGGATGTCTTCGACGGTGAGTACTTCGCCGTCGAGGTACTTCTCGGCGATCGCATCGTCAGCGTCGGTGAGCGTCTCAATCAGCTTCTCGCGCCACTCGGCAGCAGCGTCGGCGAGGTCGGCGGGAACGTCTTCGTTCGTGTAGTCCTCACCCTTTTGGGTCTCGCCACGCCACACCAGAGCGCGCATCGTGATGAGATCAACGACACCGATGAAGTCGCCCTCAGAGCCGATCGGAATCTGCAGAACCAGCGGCGTCGCACCCAAGCGACTCACGATCATGTCGACACACATGTAGAAGTCTGCGCCGGTGCGGTCGAGCTTGTTGACGAAACAGATGCGAGGCACGTTGTATCGGTCGGCCTGACGCCACACCGTCTCACTCTGGGGCTCAACACCAGCGACACCGTCGAACACTGCAACAGCACCGTCGAGGACGCGCAGCGAACGCTCAACCTCAACCGTGAAGTCAACGTGGCCGGGCGTGTCAATGATGTTGATGTTGTAGCCCTTCCACTCACAGGTGGTGGCCGCAGAAGTAATGGTGATGCCGCGCTCTTGCTCCTGCTCCATCCAGTCCATGGTGGCTGCGCCGTCGTGAACTTCACCGATCTTGTAGTTCATGCCGGTGTAGAACAGGATGCGCTCGGTCGTCGTGGTTTTGCCCGCGTCGATGTGCGCCATGATCCCGATGTTGCGGGTCTTGGCGAGGTCGAGGGTCGTGGCGGTCGACACGAGTTTCTCCTGAAGCTTGGCGGAACGTGGGTGAATGGATTACCAGCGGTAGTGCGCGAAGGCCTTGTTGGACTCGGCCATCTTGTGCGTGTCTTCGCGCTTCTTCACTGCGGCACCAAGGCCGTTGGACGCGTCGAGGATTTCGTTCATGAGGCGCTCGGTCATCGTCTTCTCGCGACGTCCGCGTGAATACTGAATGAGCCAGCGAAGGGCAAGAGTGGTGCTGCGGCCAGCGCGCACCTCAACAGGCACCTGGTACGTGGCGCCACCGACACGACGTGAGCGCACCTCAAGGGTGGGCTTGACGTTGTCGAGCGCACGCTTGAGCGTGACGACGGGGTCGGCACCGGTCTTCTCGCGGCAGCCTTCGAGAGCGCCGTAGACGATGGTTTCGGCCGTGGACTTCTTGCCGTCGAGCAGCACCTTGTTCACCAACTGAGTCACTAGCGTTGAGCTGTAGACCGGGTCGCTGACAATCGGCCGCTTCGGAGCGGGTCCCTTGCGAGGCATTAGCCCTTCTCCTTCTTCGCGCCGTAACGGCTGCGTGCCTGCTTGCGACCCTTAACGCCCTGGGTGTCAAGCGCACCGCGGATGATCTTGTAACGCACACCGGGAAGGTCCTTCACACGACCACCACGCACGAGCACGATTGAGTGCTCCTGCAGGTTGTGGCCGACACCCGGGATGTAGGCAGTGACCTCGATCTGCGACGTGAGCCGCACACGCGCCACCTTGCGAAGCGCCGAGTTGGGCTTCTTAGGCGTAGTCGTGTACACGCGAGTGCACACCCCGCGGCGCTGAGGGCTTCCCTTAAGCGCGGGCGTGGTGTTCTTCGCCACCTTGTCCTGACGGCCCTTGCGGACCAACTGCTGGATCGTGGGCAACGCTGCCTCTTTCGTCGAGTGCTCCCGGGTGGGGGCCGCTGGTGGAACTGGGCTTACGGTCTTTCTGCGGTCGTTCTGCGGTCAAACTCCCGACCCACGCGGTCGGGTGTGTCGGGCGGCAGACGTACACGCACGACGTTGATGTCGTAGAGATTCTCGGGCGCCGTCAGGCGCCGAGGTGCGCACCTCGGGAAGTGGCGCACTCAAAGACGTACCTGAGGGGTCAGGCACAGGTCACTACGGTACCCGGGGGCTCGCGGAGAGTCAAAACGGGGGTCCCCTTGGGGGCTCGCCGTGCCCGAAGCAAGTGGTGCCGACATCCTAATACTGTCCGTTTTGCGCTGTTTCACGACGTCCACTGGGCAATCCACCCACATCAACGCAGCGGAACGTGGCGCATCTCACCACGATAGCCCCGCGGAATCCCGACATACTCCCCGGATGAGGCCACTGGTAGACGCCGTCATATCGGGCGACGAGTTAGCTCGTTGGTTCTGGACGAAAGCCGAACTCGTGACGATTGCTCGTCGGTTAGGTGTTCGGCAAACAGGATCAAGCCCTGTGCCAATTGAGCTTTGTAGCCTCGGGCAGCTCGACATGCGAGCACTGCCCCCGTCTCCGCACCCATTGGCGATCAGTTCGTGTGGAACCGTTTCGTGCGCGGCTGGTGGCAGTCACACCCCACCGGCACACGCGCGGAACTGTTGGCCCAGTGGAAGATCGAGCGAGCCCTCGAGCGCCCACCAGTTGACTGAGGGTGACAGCGAAGGAAGGGGAGCCGGTTTCCCGACTCCCCTTCCTTAAAACCGTGGTGCGATCAGCGGTAGCCACCGATGTCGAACTCTTCGAGCCGAACCGCTTCACCCGAACCCTGGCCGAAGCCGGAGTAGTCGAGATCTTCGTAGCTCGACAGCGACGCGTACATCGCAGCCTTCGCTTCTTCGGTGGGCTCAACCTTGACGTTGCGGTAGCGGGGAAGACCCGTACCTGCCGGGATGAGCTTACCGAGGATGACGTTCTCCTTGAGGCCGAGCAGCGGGTCACTCTTAGCGTGAATCGCAGCATCGGTGAGCACCCGGGTGGTCTCCTGGAAGGAGGCCGCCGAGAGCCACGATTCTGTTGCGAGTGACGCCTTGGTGATACCCATCAATTCGGGACGCCCAGAGGCAGGCTGGCCGCCTTCAGACACCACGCGACGGTTGGTGGTCTCAAACAGGCCACGCTCGACCAGTTCTCCAGCGAGGAAGCCCGCGTCACCCGACTCGATAATCGTGATGCGCTTGAGCATCTGGCGCACGATTACCTCGATGTGCTTGTCGTGAATCGACACACCCTGTGAGCCGTAAACCTTCTGGACCTCTTCGACCAAGTGCACCTGAGCGGCACGCTGACCGAGAATGCGCAGGATCTCCTTGGGGTCAACCGCACCGACGATGAGCTGGGCGCCCACCTCGACGTGCTGACCGTCTTCGACGCGCAAACGTGAACGCTTCGACACCGGATACGCCTGCTCTTCTGAACCGTCATCAGGGGTGATGACGATCTTGCGCACCTTCTCCGAGTCATCGATGCTGACGCGACCGGCACTCTGGCTGATCGGTGCCACACCCTTGGGGGTGCGAGCCTCGAACAACTCGACGACGCGAGGAAGACCGTGCGTGATGTCTTCACCCGCCACACCACCGGTGTGGAAGGTACGCATAGTCAGCTGGGTTCCGGGCTCACCAATCGACTGAGCGGCGATGATGCCCACGGCCTCACCGACGTCAACGATCTTGCCCGTGGCCATCGACCGGCCGTAGCACATCGCGCACGTGCCAACCTTGCTCTCGCAGGTGAGGACTGAGCGCAACTTGAGCTCAGTAATACCACCGGCAACAAGAGCGTCAACCATCGCAACGCTGACGAGGTCGCCCGCGCGGCCGACGATTTCGCCGCCCACTCGTACTTCCTCGGCAAGCACACGAGCAGCCGATGAGGAATCCACGTCATCGCGGCGACGCAGGTTACCGTCGGGGCCTTCTTCGGCGATGGGAACCATCAGACCGCGATCGGTCTCACAGTCAACTTCGCGAATGATGACGTCCTGCGACACGTCGACGAGTCGACGAGTCAGGTAACCCGAGTCAGCAGTACGCAGGGCGGTGTCAGCCAGACCCTTTCGCGCACCGTGCGTCGAGATGAAGTACTCGAGCACCGACAAGCCTTCACGGAAGTTCGACTTGATCGGACGCGGAATGATTTCACCCTTGGGGTTAGAGACCAGTCCGCGCATACCGGCGAGCTGCCGGATCTGCATCAAGTTACCGCGAGCACCGGAGTCAGCCATCTGGAAGATGGGGTTCTCCTTGCTGAAGTTGCGCTCCATCGCCTTGGCGATGTCGTCGGTGGCACGTGTCCAGATCTCAATGAGTTCTTGACGACGCTCGGAGTCGGCGACCAGACCGCGCTCGTAATCGCGCTGCACCTTGTCAGCCTTCTCTTCTGCCGCACGAAGAAGTTCGTCCTTCTCCGGCGGAACCACGACATCCTCAATCGACACCGTCACGCCTGAGCGAGTGGCCCAGCGGAAGCCGAGGTCCTTGAGGTTGTCGAGGGTCGCGGCGACCACGACCTTGGGGGCACGCTCGGACAGATCGTTGACGATCTCGCCGAGTGCCTTCTTGCCCACCACCTGGTTGACGAATGGGTAGTTCTCGGGAAGCGCCTCGTTGAACAGGGCGCGACCGAGGGTGGTCTCGAGCAGGAACGGGTCGCCGGGCTGCCAATTCTCGGGAGCTTCCCAGCCAGCTGGCGGGGTAACGCCGATGAGCCGGATACGCACCATGGCGCGCAGTGACAACACGCGAGTGTCATACGCCATCAACGCTTCAGAAACGTTGGTGAACGCGCGGCCTTCGCCCTCGCCGCCGACATCGTGCCCGGTGAGGTGGTAGATGCCGAGGACCATGTCCTGCGTCGGCATCGTGACCGGCTTACCGTCTGATGGCTTGAGGATGTTGTTCGACGACAGCATCAAAATGCGGGCTTCGGCCTGTGCTTCAGCCGATAGCGGCAAGTGCACCGCCATCTGGTCACCGTCGAAGTCTGCGTTGAACGCAGTACACACGAGCGGGTGAATCTGAATGGCCTTGCCCTCAATGAGTAGCGGCTCGAAAGCCTGAATACCAAGGCGGTGCAGGGTTGGCGCGCGGTTGAGCATCACCGGGTGTTCGCCGATGACCTCTTCGAGCACGTCCCACACGACCGGGCGCGAACGCTCGACCATGCGCTTGGCGCTCTTGATGTTCTGCGCGTGACTGAGGTCGACAAGACGCTTCATGACGAAGGGCTTGAAGAGCTCGAGCGCCATCTGCTTAGGCAGACCGCACTGGTGCAGTTTGAGCTGCGGGCCAACAACGATGACCGATCGACCGGAGTAGTCGACGCGCTTTCCGAGCAGGTTCTGACGGAAGCGTCCCTGCTTGCCCTTGAGCATGTCAGAGAGCGACTTGAGGGGACGGTTACCCGGACCCGTGACGGGACGACCACGGCGACCGTTGTCGAACAGCGCATCAACGGCTTCCTGCAGCATGCGCTTCTCGTTGTTAACGATGATCTCGGGAGCACCGAGATCGAGCAGACGCTTGAGGCGGTTGTTGCGGTTGATGACACGACGGTAGAGGTCGTTGAGGTCGGACGTTGCGAACCGGCCACCGTCAAGTTGCACCATAGGGCGCAGGTCGGGCGGGATCACCGGGACGCAGTCGAGCACCATGGCCATGGGGGTGTTCGTCGTAGTGAGGAACGCCGACACGACCTTCAGACGCTTGAGGGACCGGGTCTTCTTCTGTCCCTTGCCGGTCTTGATGATCTCCTTGAGCTTCTCCGCCTCGGCTTCGAGATCGAAGGTCTCAAGACGACGCTGGATTGCCGCCGCACCCATGCCGCCCTCGAAATAGCCACCGAAACGGTCGCGCATTTCGCGGTACAGCATTTCGTCGCCCTCGAGGTCCTGGACCTTGAGTGACTTGAAGCGGTCGAAGACACGTCCGATGCGGTCGACTTCGGCGTCGGCGCGCTTGCGCACCTGAGCCATCTCGCGCTCAGCCGATTCGCGCACCTTGCGGCGCACATCGCTCTTGGCGCCCTCATCTTCGAGTTCAGCCAGATCGGCTTCCAGCTTCTGCGCACGCGCCTCAACATCGGCATCGCGACGAGAAGTGATCTTGGCCTTCTCTTCGCTCAGCCGTGCCTCGATCGACGGAAGGTCGCGGTGACGGGCATCGACGTCGACCATCGTGATCATGTAGGCGGCGAAGTAGATGACCTTCTCGAGGTCCTGCGGCGCCAGGTGGAGCAAGTAGCCAAGCCGGCTGGGGAGACCCTTGAAGTACCAGATGTGAGTGACGGGCGCAGCGAGCTCAATGTGGCCCATGCGCTCACGACGCACCTTGGCACGAGTGACCTCAACACCACAGCGCTCACAGATGATGCCCTTGAAGCGCACGCGCTTGTATTTGCCGCAGTAGCACTCCCAGTCGCGAGTCGGACCGAAGATCTTCTCGCAGAAGAGTCCGTCCTTCTCGGGCTTGAGCGTTCGGTAGTTAATGGTTTCTGGCTTCTTGACCTCGCCGTACGACCACTGACGGATGTTGTCAGCAGTGGCAAGGCCGATTCTCAGCTCATCGAAGAAGTTGACGTCGAGCACCTGGGTTCCTTCTTGTCGATTCGGGTTTATGGATTCGCGTCCGTCTAACCGGCTGTCGCCGGTTAGACCTCTTCGACGCTGCTGGGCTCACGCCGTGACAGGTCGATTCCCAATTCCTCCGCGGCGCGGAACACTTCGTCGTCGGAGTCCTTCATCTCAATAGCCAGGCCCTCACTCGACAGCACCTCAACGTTCAGGCACAGCGACTGCATCTCCTTGACGAGCACCTTGAACGACTCGGGGATGCCAGGCTCAGGAATGTTCTCGCCCTTGACGATGGCCTCGTAGACCTTCACGCGGCCGAGCACGTCATCGGACTTAATAGTGAGCAATTCCTGCAGTGCGTACGCGGCACCGTACGCCTCGAGTGCCCACACCTCCATCTCACCGAATCGCTGGCCGCCGAACTGGGCCTTACCGCCCAGGGGCTGCTGCGTGATCATCGAGTAGGGGCCGGTCGAACGAGCGTGGATCTTGTCGTCGACCAAGTGGAGCAACTTGAGGATGTAGATGTAACCGACTGCCACCGCCGCGGGGAACGGCTCACCGGAGCGACCATCGAACAGTCGCGCCTTGCCGCTGGAGGCCACCGGGTTGGGTGAACCCGATGCTGTCGGAAGGGTTGAGCCGAGCAGTCCGGTGATTTCTTCCTCACGCGCACCGTCGAACACCGGGGTCGCCAAGTTGGTGCCTGGAGCCACTTCGCGCGCTCCAGGGTTGAGGCGGGCTGCCCATTC
Organism: Actinomycetota bacterium; assembly: GCA_026393115.1. Lineage (GTDB taxonomy): Bacteria > Actinomycetota > Actinomycetes > S36-B12 > CAIYMF01 > CAIYMF01. The sequence goes on along the minus strand of JAPLAU010000022.1, from coordinate 84,047 downwards.
GGGTTCGCCTTCAACCTTCCAACCGGACTTCGCCACCCAGCCCAGGTGGGTTTCGAGAACCTGGCCGATGTTCATGCGGCTAGGAACACCCAGCGGGTTGAGCACGATGTCGACCGGCGTGCCATCTTCCAGGAAGGGCATGTCCTCGATCGGGAGGATCTTGGAGATAACACCCTTGTTTCCGTGGCGACCGGCGAGCTTGTCGCCCTCGGTGATCTTGCGCTTCTGTGCGACGTACACACGCACCAGACGGTTGACGCCGGGAGGCAGTTCGTCGTCGGTGTCGCGGTCGAAGACCCGAACGCCGATGATGACGCCGCTTTCACCGTGCGGCACCTTGAGCGAGGTGTCGCGCACTTCGCGCGACTTCTCACCGAAGATGGCGCGCAGCAAGCGCTCTTCCGGAGTCAGTTCGGTTTCGCCCTTGGGCGTGACCTTGCCGACCAAGATGTCGCCGGGAACAACCTCGGCACCGATGCGGATGATGCCTCGCTCATCAAGATCAGCGAGAACCTCATCACCCACGTTCGGAATATCGCGAGTGATTTCCTCGGGGCCTAGCTTGGTGTCGCGTGCATCGACTTCGTGCTCTTCGATGTGAATCGAGGAGAGGACGTCGTCTTGCACCAGACGCTGGCTCAGGATGATCGCGTCTTCATAGTTGTGACCCTCCCATGGCATGAATGCCACGAGCAGGTTACGACCGAGTGCCATTTCACCGTTGTCGGTGCAGGGACCGTCGGCGATAACCTGACGGGCTTCAATGCGCTGGCCCTCAGTGACGATGGGGCGCTGATTGAACGAGGTGCCCTGGTTACTGCGACGGAACTTCTGCAACCGGTAGGTGCTGTTGGTGGCGTCATCGTTCATCACGCTGATGGAGTCAGCCGAAACTTCGGTGACCACGCCGGCGTTGTCGGCGACAATGACGTCGCCAGCATCGACGGCTGCGTTGAACTCCATGCCGGTTCCTACCAGCGGAGCCTCCGAGCGAATCAACGGCACTGACTGACGCTGCATGTTCGAACCCATGAGCGCGCGGTTGGCGTCGTCGTGTTCGAGGAACGGAATCATCGCTGTGGCAACAGACACCATCTGGCGCGGAGACACGTCCATGTAGTCAACGTCGGCACCCTTGACGTAGTCAACCTCTCCGCCCTTGGTGCGCACGAGCACGCGCTCCTCGACGAAACGGTCATCGTTATCAAGAGGAGCGTTGGCCTGCGCGATCACGTGCAGGTCTTCCTCGTCAGCGGTGAGGTAATCGATCTGGTCGCTGACCTTGTCGCCAACAACCTTGCGGTACGGCGTCTCAACGAAGCCGAATGCGTTGATGCGGGCGAAGGTCGACAGCGATCCGATCAGACCAATGTTCGGGCCTTCCGGTGTTTCAATCGGGCACATTCGGCCGTAGTGCGACGGGTGCACATCGCGCACCTCGAAGCCGGCGCGCTCGCGTGACAGACCACCGGGGCCAAGCGCTGACAAGCGGCGCTTGTGCGTCAAACCGGCCAACGGGTTGGTCTGGTCCATGAACTGCGACAACTGGCTGGTTCCGAAGAACTCCTTCATCGCCGCCACGACGGGGCGGATGTTGATAAGGGTCTGCGGGGTGATTGCCTCGACGTCCTGAGTGGTCATGCGCTCGCGCACCACCCGCTCCATACGCGACAAGCCGGTACGAATCTGGTTTTGAATCAGCTCGCCGACCGAACGCAAACGGCGGTTGCCGAAGTGGTCGATGTCGTCGGTCTGCACGGGAAGAACTCCGCGGGGGGTGTCAATTTCGGGCATCTCGGCGTGCATACGCACGAGGTACTCGATCGTTGCGGTGATGTCTTCGAGCGTGAGGGTGGTGTCGGTGAGCGGACGATCGGTACCCAGCTTCTTGTTCACCTTGTAGCGGCCGACCTTGGCAAGGTCGTAGCGCTTGTGATTGAAGTAGAAGTTGTCGAGCAACGTACGCGCAGCTTCAACCGTGGGCGGTTCGCCCGGTCGCAGCTTGCGGTAGATGTCGAGTAAGGCGTCTTCCTGAGTGACGGTGGGGTCCTTTTCGAGGGTCGCCACCATTGACTCGTAATGACCGAAACGAGTGAGAATCTCCTCGTTGGTCATGCCGAGTGCCTTCAACAGCACCGTCACGGGCTGCTTGCGCTTACGGTCGACTCGCACGGCGACCATGTCCTTCTTGTCGACCTCAAACTCAAGCCAGGCACCACGGCTCGGGATGATCTTGCCGACGAAGACGTCCTTGTCGCTGACCTTGTCGAGGCTGCGGTCGAAGTAGACACCCGGCGAACGCACCAACTGCGAGACGACGACGCGCTCGGTTCCGTTGATGATGAACGTGCCCTTGTTGGTCATGATCGGGAAGTCGCCCATGAACACGGTCTGACTCTTGATTTCGCCAGTCTCGTTGTTCATGAACTCGGCCGTCACGAACAGCGGCTGCGAATAGGTGAAGTCCTTATCCCGGCACTGCTCGACCGTGTACTTCGGCGGCTCAAAGCGGTGATCGCGGAACGACAGCGACATCGTCTGGCTGAAGTCCTCGATCGGGCTGATCTCGTCGAAGATTTCCTCGAGGCCGGAGGACCGGGGAACGTCGACCCCACCCTTCACGGCTTCCTCGACCCGCTTCTGCCACGCGGCATTGCCCATCAACCAGTCAAACGACTCGGTCTGTAGGGCCAGGAGGTTAGGTACTTCGAGAGGTTCACGGATCTTCGCGAACGAGACTCGGGTGGGAACTGCGGGACGGGCAGACGAGCGCGAGGCAGCCAAGGCGATCCTTCCGGGCGGCGAGCCGTATGAAGCGCATACCGATCGAGCCGCGGCGGAACCGCGACATCAATGGGGGCAGCGCAAAGCAGCAGCGTACCAGAATTGGCACGCCGCTGTCCAACCCGGGTGCGGCAGGCAACATCGAGCCTTCCCGCCAGAACCAGGGACAGCAACCTAGCTCGACAAGGGCGGGAGCTCCTCGTCACCCACGGCGGCTGGAAACCAGCCCCGGGATGTAGTGCGCACAACGATGGTGACTCGTGTAGGGCTTGGAGTCAAGCACCCACGGCAAGTCTGTGGATCAACAGATCCACCGTTCGGGGGTCAGCGCTGAAGCCAACCCCCGAACTGTGAAGCAGAACTACTTGATCGAAACCTTGGCGCCGGCTGCCTCGAGGGCATCCTTCGCCTTCTCTGCGGCATCCTTGGTCGCCTTCTCGAGGACAGGCTGGGGAGCGCTCTCGACCAAGTCCTTGGCCTCCTTGAGACCGAGGTTGGTGATGGTGCGCACCTCCTTGATGACCTGAATCTTCTTGTCGCCGGCTTCCTCAAGAATCACGTCGAATTCGTCCTGTTCGGCAGCGGCCTCGCCGCCACCTCCAGCGGCCGGGGCCGCAGCAGCTGCCACGGCAACGGGAGCGGCAGCGGTGACCTCAAAGGTCTCCTCGAACTGCTTCACGAACTCCGAAAGCTCCAGGAGGGTCATCTCCTTGAATGCGTCGAGCAGTTCGCTGGTGCTGAGCTTCGCCATGGGGGCGTCCCTTTCTTTGCGACCGGGTCCGTGCGGGCCCGGGGGTCTGTGATGGGTTTCTTACTCGTCCGAAGCTGGCGCGTCGGACGCCGGCTCGTCGGTGCTGGCCTCGGCCACGGGGGCCACGGCTTCGGTCTCTGACTCAGTTTCCGTTGACTCGGCTTCGGCCACGGGGGCTTCTTCGGCCACGGGGGCTTCTTCGGCCACGGGGGCTTCGGCACCAAGCTTGGCCTCGAGGGCTCCGAGCAGTCGAGCAGTCTGAGCAAGCGGAGCCTGGAACAGACCCGCAGCCTGCGTAAGCGACGCCTTCATGGCGCCCGCAAGCCTGGACAACAGAACCTCGCGGCTCTCGAGATCGGCGATCTTGCCGATCTCGGCAGCGGTGAGGATCACTCCGTCCATGTAGCCGCCCTTGATGACCAGGAGCGGGTGCTCCTTGGCGAAATCGCGCAACCCCTTGGCAGCGTCGACCGGGTCACCCTTGACGAATGCAATAGCGCTCGGGCCTGCGAGCAACTCGTTGAGGCCCTCGACGCCAGCACGCTCGGCGGCGATCTTGGTGAGCGTGTTCTTGACGACGATGTAGTTCGCTCGGTCTCCGAGCGAACGGCGCAACTGCTTGAGCTGAGCGACGGTGAGACCGCGGTACTCGGTGAGCAACGCGGCGTTTGAACCGCGGAACTCCTCGGTCAGCATGTCGACAGCGGTCGCCTTGTCCTGGCGTGCCATGGAACTCCCTTTCGTTGCGGGAGCCGGCCGTTCAACGAAAAAGCCCCACGCAGGAGGCGCGGGGCAGACGAGCATGGCTCGAATGAGGCGACACCTACGCTGGCGTTCACGTGGAACCTTCGGTCAACTCGTGAAAGTTGACGACCGGCGGTCTTTGGCTTCTGAGCAGACTACGGGGTCGGGGTCCGGAACGGCAAATCGCCCCATCCTCAGGGCGTCTAGGACTTCTTTGGTCAATCGATCACCGTCTCGGGGTTCTCTGGTCAAGAGATGCCCACGAGCCGGACCCGGACGCGACAGTGCCCCGGCGCCAGAGGCAACCGGGGCACTGTCGTTCAGGACTAGTTTTCGTCGTCGGCGGTGACGTTGCGCGTGCGCAACGTGTCGACATCGATGCCAGGTCCCATGGTCGAGGAGACCACGATGCGCTTGAGGTACCGGCCCTTGGACGAGCTCGGCTTGAGTCGCATGACTTCCTCGAGCGTGGCCGCGTAGTTCTCGACCAGTTGCTGCGGGGTGAACGATGCCTTGCCAATAACGAACTGAAGGTTGGAGTGCTTGTCGACGCGGAATTCGATCTTTCCGCCCTTGATGTCTTCCACGGCCTTGGCGACATCCATCGTCACCGTTCCGGTCTTGGGGTTGGGCATCAAGCCACGGGGGCCGAGCACCTTGCCCAGTCGACCCACCTTGCCCATGAGGTCGGGGGTTGAGACGACGGCGTCGAAGTCGGTCCAGCCGCCAGCAACCTTGTCGATGAGTTCATCCGAACCCACGATGTCGGCACCTGCTGCGCGGGCCTCTTCGGCCTTTTCTCCACCGGCAAAGACCAGCACTCGGGCCGTCTTTCCGGTGCCGTGCGGGAGATTGACGGTGCCGCGCACCATCTGGTCGCTCTTGCGAGGGTCAACGCCCAGTCGCATCGACACATCGATGGTGGCGTCGAACTTAGTCTTCGACGTCTCCTTGGCGAGAGTGACGGCCTGCAGCGGGGTGTGAATATCGTCGCCGCCGATGACCTTCTCCGCTTCGTTCCAGTTCTTGCTGCGCTTCATCTCATCGATCCTTTAGGTCAGGGCCCGCCGAAGCGACGAGCCATCGAGTGGTGTGGTTGACGGGCCGCAGCGGCCCTCCCACGTGGTGCAGGCGTTCGATCAGCCAGAGATCGTGACGCCCATCTGACGTGCGGTGCCCTCAATGATCTTCATCGCCGCATCAATGTCGTTGGCGTTGAGGTCGGGCAACTTGGTGGTGGCAATTTCGCGAACCTGCTCGCGCGTGAGCGATCCGACCTTGGTCTTCTGCGGAATCGACGAGCCCTTCTCGAGGCCAGCGGCCTTGAGAATGAGGCGCGAGGCCGGCGGGGTCTTGAGCTTGAAGTCGAAGGAACGGTCTTCGTAGACCGTGATTTCGACCGGAATGACCTGACCTCGCTGGCTTTCCGTGGCCTCGTTATAGGCCTTGCAGAACTCCATGATGTTCACGCCGTGCTGACCGAGAGCAGGACCGACAGGAGGGGCCGGGTTGGCCGCGCCCGCCTGGATCTGCAACTTGATCAGACCAGTGATCTTCTTCTTCTTCTTCGGAGGCATGTGCTCGTTCCTTGTTGTTGGTGATGCTCGCCCGGTGGGGCCGGGAGACTGGTGGGGTTCAGCCCTTTTCGATCTGGGCGAATGTGAGTTCGACCGGAGTTTCGCGACCGAACAGTTCGACCATGACAATGACCTTCTGCGACTCAGGCGTGATCTCAGAGATCGTGGCCTGCATCGTGGCGAAGGCGCCTTCGATGATCGTGACGGGTTCGCCGACCTCGAAATCGACGATGCGCGAAATGACTTCGCCGCCTGGGGTACCGGGGGCACCCTTCTTTTCCGACTTCGGCGCGAGGATCGAGTAGACCTCGTCGAAGGACAGCGGGCTGGGTTGGTGAGCGTGGCCAACGAATCCCGTGACTCCCGGGGTGTGACGCACGACGCCCCACGACTCGTCGGTCAGTTCCATGCGCACGAGGACGTAGCCAGGGAACTTGTTGCGCTTGACCTGCTTCTTGACGCCGTTCTTGAACTCGATGACCTCTTCGATTGGCACCTCAACTTGGAAGATTTCGTCTTCCATGTTCATCGTGGTGATGCGGCTCTCGAGGTTGGTGCGCACCCGGTTTTCAAAACCTGCGTAAGAGTGAATGACGTACCAGTCGCCGAGGGCTTCGGACAGCATGCGGCGGAACTCTTCCTCAGGGTCGAGTTCCTCTTCGAGCAATTGCTCGGCAATGGCGTCGGCAACCACTGCGTCGAGAACTGCCTCGTCGGCGATCTCGGCGGCAATTTCGGCTTCCGCAATGGCCTCTTCGGCAATTTCAGTTGCGATATCGGCCTCGAGGATGGCCTCGACGATGAGTTCGTCATCGTCGGAGGTCTCGACGATGAGTTCGGCAACCGCATCGGCAATGAGAGCTTCTTCGACGGCCTCTTCAGCGACGAGTTCAGCCACAATCGCTTCTTCGACGGCCTCTTCGGCAATGACCTCAGCAACGATCGCCTCGGCAACGGCCTCATCGACCTCGTCGGCCGGCGCAGCGCCCTCGTCAGTGTCGGCACGGGCGAGCGCGGCAGCCCAAGCGTCGGCCACAGCTGAGTTCGCGGTGTTGTCTTGCTCAGTCACTGCGGGTCGCTCCAGAGGTAAGAGGTGGGGAAGGTGGAATGAACGAAGTGTTAGCCGCCACCGAAGACGGCGAGCACGGTCTTACCGAAAACGTAGTCAAGGGCCGCAACGAACAGCGAGACGGCGGTGACGAACACGATGACCACCCAGGTGTAGGTGATCAATTCCTTGCGCGTGGGCCAAATGACCTTGCGCAGTTCGGCAATCACCTGGCGGTAGAACGTGCCGAGGCGCGTGAACATGCCAGGTCGGCTCTTGGCCGTCCCCGCAGTGTCGTTCTTCGCCACGTTGTCGCTTCCGTTCTCGTCGATGTTCGGTGCCTGCTGGTGGTGCTGGTCGTACTGGTGGAGCATCGTGCTGGTCGTACTGGTCGTGCTAACCAGTGGCGGGCCACTGGAGTGGCTCCGGCCCGAACTTGCCAGACCGGCAACGCAGGGCCGGAGGGAATTGAACCCCCAACCGCCGGTTTTGGAGACCGGTGCTCTACCAATTGAGCTACGACCCTTGAGGCGGCTGCACGAGAAAACAGCCTGCGGGCAGGCTCACGCACGGGTGGGTAGCCACCGCCCGACGAGTGTATTCCGTGTGGGGTGTCTGGGTCCAACCGCCTCCCACGACGAGCCATTCTCAGGCGATCTGGGAGGATCACAGCATGACTTCGAGCACCCCATCCCGCACTGGACGAGTCTCCCTCCGGGTAGGCGCGATCGCCGAATCGGCCACCCTCGCCGTTGATGCCAAGGCCAAGGCCTTGCAGGCCGCCGGACGACCCGTCATCGGTTTCGGAGCGGGGGAACCTGACTTTCCCACTCCCGACTACATCGTCGAGGCCGCAGTGGCGGCATGCCGCGACCCTCGCTGGCACCGCTACACGCCAGCCGGTGGCCTTCCGGTGCTCAAGGAAGCCGTGGCCGCTAAGACGCTGCGCGACTCAGGATTCGACGTTTCCCCTGCCCAGGTGCTGATCACCAACGGTGGCAAGCAGGCGCTGTACAACGCCTTCGCGGCGCTACTCAACCCTGGCGACGAGGTGCTCCTGCCCGCCCCCTACTGGACGACGTACCCCGAGTCGATTCGCCTCGCCGGCGGAGTTCCAGTCGAGGTCATGACCGATGAGGGGTCCGGCTACCGAGCTTCGATTGAGCAGCTCGAGGCCGCGCTGACGCCGCGCACCACCACGTTGGTGTTCGTGTCGCCGTCGAACCCCACGGGTGCGGTCTACTCCCCCGCCGAGGTCGAGGCCATCGGACAGTGGGCTGTTGAGCGCGGGTTGTGGGTTGTGACCGACGAAATCTACGAGCACCTCATCTACGGTTCGGCGCAATTCGCTTCCATGCCAACGCTTGTGCCTGCACTGGCTGACCGCTGCATCGTCGTCAACGGTGTGGCCAAGACGTACGCGATGACGGGCTGGCGGGTGGGATGGCTCATCGGGCCCGCCGACATCGTCAAGGCTGCCACCAACTTGCAGTCGCACTCGACGTCGAACGTGGCCAACGTGTCGCAGGTGGCCGCGCTTGCTGCCGTCAGCGGCGATCTGTCGGCCGTCGAGATGATGCGCACGGCGTTCGATCGCCGTCGCCTCACCATGACGACGATGCTCAACGGCATCGACGGGGTGACCTGCCCCGAGCCCGAGGGTGCTTTCTACTGCTATCCGTCGGTCAAGGGAGTGCTCGGTCGCACGATTCGCGGGGTCACTGCGACGACGAGCGCCGAACTTGCCGCGCTCATCCTCGACGAGGCTGAGGTGGCCGTGGTTCCGGGCGAAGCATTTGGCACGCCCGGATACTTGCGACTGTCGTACGCATTGGGCGATGACGACCTCGTCGAGGGCGTCGGACGGATGGCCAGCCTCCTCGCCGAGTAACTCCTTCTGTGACATGAGGGGTCACAGCGCGCAGCCGATGAGTAGGGGTTCAGGTTCGAGGGTGATTCCGAATCGTTCCCGCACGCCACCGCGCACGACGCGAGCGAGGGCAAGAACGTCCGCGGCCGAAGCCCCTCCGCGATTGGTCAGCGCCAGCGCGTGTTTCGTGGAAATACCCGCGGCAGATCCTTCCAGCGCGAAGCCGCGCTCGAATCCCGCGGCGCCGATGAGCCAGGCCGCACTGACTTTCATGCGGCCGTCAGTCTGTGGAAAAGTCACCGCACCGTCGGGCAAGGGGAAACCGTTTTCGACCACCGGATTGAGGAAGAACGAGCCGGCACTCCACGAGTCGTGATCGGCGTCGTCCAGCACCATGCCCTTGCTGCCGCGCAGCTCGAGCACCGCAGAACGCACGTCGGAAAGTGCGGCGCGTTCACCCTCGGCAACACCGAGCGTTCGCGCCAACTCGGCGTAGCGCACGGGTTCGGAACGGTCGCCGAGTTTGAACTGGAAGGCCACATCGAGCACGACGTAACGCCCGGGTTCGGCCTTGAACATCGACCATCGGTAGTCGAATCCGCAGTCGGGTCCGGCAATCGTGACGACCGACTTCGCCTGCCGATCGAAGGCACGCACGCGCGCCACGGTGCCAGCAACTTCCTGACCATAGGCACCAACATTTTGAATGGGAGTCGCCCCGACAAGGCCCGGAATCCCTGACAGCGCCTCAATTCCGCGCCAGCCCTCGCCGACTGCACGCTCGACCAACGCATCCCATGTCTCGCCCGCAGCGACAGTGACCCACGCACCCGCACACGCGTCAACGGCAACAGTGACACCACTCGTACGCACAGCAATGACAGGACGATCGATCACGCCATCTGCCACCAGCACATTGCTACCGCCACCAAGAATCAACGCATCGTCATCGGCCGCGGCGACCGCTTCAATGAGTTCGGCATCGGTCGTGCATTCAATGAACGACCGCGCAGCACCGCCCAATCGAAAGGAGGTGTGACGAGCAAGGGGCTCGTCGCGCAGCACCGGCATCAGCGTTGAACTCAGGCGAGGCGAACGACTGCCTGGGCCTTACCCAGAACCGTTTGTCCTTCGCTGGTGGCGGTGAGATCGATGCGCACGAGGCCATCGTCGAGCTTCGCGCCGACCACGCCCGACACTTCAACCACCGCGCCACGATCGTCGTCAGGAACAACGACCGGCCGCGTCATACGAACTCCGTAGTCGACGAGCGCGCCAGGGTCGCCGAGCCAATCGGTGACCACGCGGCCAGCCGACGCCATGGTCAGCATGCCGTGCGCAATGACGTTGGGAAGCCCCACAGCGGTAGCGATGCGCTCGTTCCAGTGAATGATGTTGAAGTCGCCTGAGGCCCCGGCGTACATCACCAAGTTCACACGCTGCAACGGAAAACTCTTGGACGGAAGTTGGGTTCCAACCTCGACATCGTCATATCGCACAGAGGCAGCCATGTCAGTTCTCCTCCGCAGTTCCGCGCGACACGATCGTCGCGTACGTGGTGACCACATGTTCGCCGGCTTCGGTGCTGATCTCGCCGCGCACTGTGATGAGGTCGTTGCCGGCCGCCGATCGAATGCCATCGATGGTCGGTACGCACACCAGGGAGTCACCCGCGACCACCGGACGCGAGTAGTTGAAGCGCTGCTCGCCGTGCACAACCCGCGAGTAGTCGAGTCCGAGTTCGGGATCGAACATCGCAGTCGCCAGCGCCGTCATCGAAATGACGACGGGAAACGTCGGGGGCGCAATGACATCGGAATAGCCCAGAGCGCGTGCCGCCTCGACATCGTGGAAGGCAGGATTGCGATCGCCGATCGAATTCGCGAATTCGCGAATCTTCTCTCGACCGACCAAATACGGCGCCGACGCCGCGTAGGTACGCCCCACAAATTCAGGATTGAGCGCCATGACTACATGCCTCCCAATTGACCGCCGGTCACGGGAATCGTCACACCCGAGATGAAGTCCGAATCCGACGACGCCAGGAATGCGTGCACGTTCGCAATGTCTTCGGGCTCACCGAGACGGCCCAGCGCAATCAGCATCAAACTCATCTGCCGCATCTGCTCGGGAATTCCGTAGGTGTCGCCATCGCTCTTGGCCTGCGTGAGGCGGGTCTCAACGAAGCCCGGAGCAACGGCATTGACGTTGATACCAAACGGTCCGAGCTCGCGGGCGAGCGTTTTGGTGATGGCGATGATGGCGCCCTTGGCAGCGGTGTAGTTGAACTGGCCGGGATTTCCCATCAGCGCCGCAACCGATGACGTGAACACGATCTTGCGGTGATACAGCGGGCGTCCGCCGTTCTCGGCCATTTCCTTCTTGGCGACCTCGCGCATGTACGGCATCGCCGCGAGCGTGGTGTGGTATCCGGTGCGCAAGTTGGCGTCAAGCACGAAGTCGAAGAGTTCGTCATCGAGACCGTGGAACATTTTGTCGCGCGTAGTTCCGGCGTTATTGATGACAATGTCGAGCTTGCCAAAGGAGTCGATCGCCGTCTGCACGACGCGCTTGGCGTCGTCGAGGTCGACCGTGTTGGCCACGCAGAGCGCAGCCTGACCACCTTCAGCGACTATCAGCCCCACGGTTTCTTCCGCAGGACCGTTGTCGAGGTCATTAACCACGACCGCAGCACCATCGCGTGCGAGACGCAATGCAGTGGCGCGGCCGATGCCCCTTCCGCTGCCAGTAACAATCGCAACCCGGTCATCTAGGCGTCCCATGCGATCTCCTCGTGCGTCGAAGCCCCGGCGGAGTGGAAACCCGTCGGCAGCGGTTAGCGGGTTTCCTTGTGTGAAGTGTGCTTGTTGCAGTTGGGGCAGAACTTGTTGAGCTCGATGCGGTCAGGGTCGTTGCGCCGGTTCTTCTTGGTGATGTAGTTGCGGTGCTTGCAATCGGCGCATGCGAGCGTGATCTTGGGGCGGACGTCGGACGCCTTGGCCACGATGCTTCCTTCGGGTCGGCCCCGGGCACGAGGCCCGAGGTGGCGGCAGTGGGACCTTCCCACTGCCTTGCGGAACGAACCGCGCGGTTGGTGACCGCGCGCTTGGGTGTAGCGGAGGCCGGACTTGAACCGGCGACACAGCGATTATGAGCCGCTTGCTCTACCAGGCTGAGCTACTCCGCCTTAGTGGTGCAACGGAACGCGGCCTCCGGCCAAGTTCTCTCCACAGTCTAATGGAGAGAACTTGAGCCGACGACCTGCTCGAGCCCCAATACGGAATCGAACCGTAGACCTTCTCCTTACCATGGAGACGCTCTACCGACTGAGCTATTGGGGCGTGGTGCGCCCTTGAGGATAGCCGACAGGTGGCCAAGCCCCCACATCGCGTGGTCATCTTCACAGTGAGAGGGTTGCCCGATGAGCCACTGGACCGCTGCCGATATTCCGCCCCTCGACGGTCGCACCGCCATCGTGACCGGAGCCAATTCCGGGCTTGGGCTGGTGACGGCATTGGAATTGGCCCGCCACGGAGCCTCCGTGACCCTCGCCTGCCGCGACTCCGGCAAGGGAGAAGCGGCCCTCGCCATGGTGCGCGAGCAGGTTTCTGGCGCTGATATCGAGCTTGGAATTCTCGATCTGGCGACTCAGGACTCAGTGCGTACCTTCGCCGAGGGGTGGCTTGGCAGCCACTCCGGCGGCCTCGATCTGCTGGTGAATAACGCTGGCGTCATGGCCGTTCCGCGCGAACTCACCGTCGATGGCTTCGAACGGCAGTTGGCCACCAACCACCTCGGCCACTTCGCGCTTACGGGCCTGCTCCTGCCCGCCCTCACCTCCCGTGCGGGTGCACGGGTCGTGACCGTGAGTTCGAACGCCCACAAGTTCGGCCGCATGTCGTTTGAAGACCTCCACGGTGCCAAGAAGTACGGCAGCTGGCGTGCCTACGGTCAGAGCAAGTTGGCCAACCTGCTGTTTGCCTCCGAACTTCAGCGCCGGGCCGACGCGGCCGGTCTCGCGTTGTTGTCAATCGCAGCGCACCCCGGCACCTCGCGCACCAGCTTGGTGGCCAACGGTCCCGCCTCCGGTACTTCAGGAATGCGCGAAAAGGCGACGCACACGTTCGGCGGCATGATGTCGCAATCGGCAGAGATGGGCGCGCTCCCGCAGTTGTACGCAGCCACTGCCCCCGGAGTTCCCGGCGGTGTCTACATCGGGCCCGACGGATTCATGGAACTCAAGGGGCATCCGCGCGTTGTGTCCCCGAACAAGGCGGCGCGCGACGTCGAGTCGGCACATCGACTGTGGGTCGTTTCCGAGCGACTCACCGGGGTGTCGTACCTCGATTGAGGCGCTAACCTTCGCGGGGGTGCTGCAGCCGCCTGAGGGAGACATCTGATGGGACACACCGAGGCTTCAGCCGATGGCGACGTGACGCGCACTGAACTCGTGATGTCGGTCGCCGCCCTACCACCTGGCGAACGAGAGCAGGCAGCCGAACAACTACTGCGCCGCCCCGGAGTTCCAGGGCCGGCCACCGAGCACGCCTTGCAACATCTGGTCGGCGTGTGGAATGACTCAGGCGACGGCAAGCGCGTGGATGTGATTGCCAAGGGAGCCACCGACTTCTACGCCAAGCAATACCGCCAGTACCTCAACGCCACGATGGGTGCGTTCGCTGCCACTGCAACATGCGCGCTGATCGGTTCGGGCACCCCCCGCGCGACAGCGACTCACTGCGCGAAGCGCGCGCGGCAATGGTCGAAGGCCTTCCCGCAGCACCGCCGATTCTTGTACTCGATCACCAGTCGGTCGCCGTAGTGCTGGCACTACCGCAATCACTAACAGCGGGCGATTGCGCATCGTTCTGGAAGTGGGTCACCGAACAAGGTGACATTCCCGAGTCGCTTCGAATCGCGATGGAGGGACAACCCGTTGAATCATTGCGGCCCGGCGCGATCGCATTCGAACGATCGAACGCGGCAAGCACACTGGAAGTCATGGCTGCCGCGCTCACGACTGGCAAGCTTTCGGTGCTTGCGCTGCACCCCACCGACCCTGATGCGATGGGACTTCACATCACCCTGTTCGGCGTTGTTGGCCGCGACGCAGCCACGCTCGCGATCGAACACGGCCTTGGGGGCGACGCCCTTGCGGCCATGGTGGAAGCGGCGCACCGTGAGAGCTGTGACCTCGTCTTCCTGGTCGGCGGTACTGAGGAAATCTTCACGCAGTGTTCGCAGAACCTGTTCGTTAAGCGCCCCCCACGTGAGGGTGATGTTCTACCCGTGTCGCCCGGATGGACACCCATGGACCCGCTGATCAATCTGATCGATTCACAGTGTGAGTTGCTGCAAGTCACCGTGTCAGCCAGTGGCCTTCCAGGCGGTTCACCGCGCAACGGCGACATCGGAAGCGGCGCGTACGTGGTGGCCCGAGACGACCACGATGTTCTTCTCATTCCGTATCATCCCGGCAACTTCATTCATGGGCACGCAGCGAAACTGTGGACCAACCCCCACGGCGTCATGGTGGTTCACGACGATCACGACTTTCTGCGCAATGTCACGCTACGCGGGCCAGCGCGAGTGCTCTCACCTCACGATGCGCGTCGCGACTTTCCTGAAGTAGTTGCGGTCGAGATCAGGCGCACAAGCGAGGCCCCAGGAAATCGGGAGCCGGCGTACTGGTTCGAGCAGCAGGTGTCGGAGATCATCGTCGAGACCGACTCTCTGGCACCGATGGTTCTCGACGAAGGTAGGGCGACGTGCACGATCAGTGCTGCCGGGCAGGGGAAGTACAGCAAGAAACCGGCTTATTTCGATGCAGGTTGCCTTGATTCTTACGACCAAGATTTGCAGCATCAGCGTGAAGCGGCAGGGCGTCCCGTCGATCCGAGTGGTGACGCGCATCGGCTGTGGGTAGCGGAGTCGGCTGAGAAGTTGGCGGCGCGCACAGAGCATCTGAACAGCGTCGCCCGGGCGTAATCGCGCGGGTTGCTGAAGAACATTTCAGCCGGCGCGCACTTAGCGAGCGCGCCAAGTGCGTGACCACACCGTTGAAAGCGAATGAGCGGTCGTGGTGGGAACTGCCGTGATTCGCACCTTGACTGGAAGGCGCGGAATTCCACGCGTCGTCACTGCGACACGACCCGACGCGCGGTTGACAGTGAACTTCGCGACCACTCGGTCACCGAGCTGACTGACACCTGCCCCCGCCGCCGTGGCAATCACGATGCGACAGCCCACCACCGTCACGGCACGCGTGACGAGCACCGTGGTTCCGGCCCGAGCAATGCGCGTCGCAGTCGCAAGGCCCGTCACCGTCAGCGGACATGCGCTCACCGGGGCCGCGTAAGTAAAGGCCTGGGCACGTGACCCTGACTGCGAGTCAGTGTTCGTCACCGCGACCGAAACGGCACCGGCCGCATGCACCGGCGTACGGCAGGTGATCTGAGTCGGGCCGACGAGTAAGACGCCAGTGCACTGCGCACCTCCCACCGACACGGTCACTCCCGCGCGGAATCCGGTGCCAGTAATGGTGATGAGTGTGCCGCCAGCGGCCGTTCCAGTGGCGGGTGACACGGACGACACCGTCGGGGCAGCGTTCCGGACAAGAATCGTCACCTGCGAAGTCAGCGCATCAGGGGAAACACCATTCGCTGCCCGGATCACCACGGGGTAGTCGCCGACGACGGTGGGAGTTCCAGAGAGCACGCCGGCCGCTGAAAGTGTGAGCCCAGGAGGCAGGGATCCGCTCTCGAGAGTGAACCGCGGGGCGGGCGATCCGGAGGCAGTGAAGGTGTAGCTGTACACCGAGTTGATGTGCCCCGTCGTCGGGCTAGCGGCGGTGAACGCGGGTGCGAGTGGCGCATCGCTCACTGGCACCCAGTACGTCGACGCGATTCCGCCGGCAGTGGTGAGAATCAGTGGGTAGAGGCCAAGCGTAAGCATTCCGACCGGGCAAGCCGCGATTGAGATCGTGCCGACGTTCGATGGGTAAACCTTCGTGGTGGCGGGGTCGGCATTCCAACACTCAATTCCGTTGAAGGTAAGGCCGATCACGCCGCCCAGATTGCGTCCGTACACGTCAAACGTGGGATCGGAGCCCACAGGCAGCACCGCTGCGTTGGTTCCGGTGACCACCGGAGCTGGCGTGGTGGCGCCCTGAACGGCGCCCGCCCAGAACCACGATCCGGTGCGCTCAATTCCACGCTGGTCGTAACAGAGCGAGCTCGTGCAATCGAGGGCCGCCTTGGCTGCACCGTCGAAGGTTGAGACCCAGCCGATGGCCTGGCTTCCGGAGGTGGAGTCGTTACCCAGCCCGGGCATGTGAGTTTGGGTGATGGGCGTGGCGGCGCTGTCGTTATCGGCAAGCACTCCGAGATCAAGGCCGGCGGTGTCGGTCAACACCGAGGAGTCCTCGGAGGCGTCGCCCGGGTAGCAACTGTCGTCATTGGTGACCATGAAGGCGCTGGTGTTCAGGCCATAGACCGAACATGAGCCAGCGGTCGAGCTCGCAATGATCGAGCCGATGCCATCCACATCGCCGTAGATACCACTTCGTCCCGCCGTGTAGATGTTTCCGCGGCTTAGCGCGGAGTTGTCCGCGATGGTGGTGAAATTCAGCGTAAGGGCGCCTCGGAAGACCTCGATACCCCCAGCCAGAGACGTCGCGTAGTTACCTGACACCGTGCTGTTCGTCAGCGTGAGGTGCGCGTAGTTCTGGTAAATCGCACCCCCGTATTGGGTCGCTGTGTTGCCTGAGAAGGTTGAGTCGGTCACGGTAGTCGTTCCCAGCCCCGGGGTATCGGCAGACACGTAGAGCCCGCCTCCACTCTGCGAACTGCCAGTTACCGAGTTGCCCTGAAAAGCCGATCCAGTGACCTGCACCGAGCCGTTCGTCGTATTGAAATAGGCGGCCCCACCGGATCTCACTGACGAGTTGTTCTCGAACTTCGAGTTCGTGATCGTCACACTTCCGCCGGACAGATTGCCGATGATCGCACCACCGCCAGAACTGGCAGTGTTATTGGCAAAGGTTGAGTTGGTCACAGTGAGAGACCCGCCGGTCTTCCACTGGTAAAGGGCGCCACCGCTCGCGTCGACTCCGGTGGTATTTCCCGTGAATGTGGAATTGGTGATCGTCACGTCACCGTAGCTAGACACAGCACCGCCGGACGTGGTGGCGTGATTTTCGCTGAACGACGACCCTGCGATTGTCAGGTCGCGATGCGCGTACACCGCGCCAGCGTCGGCAGTGCCGGAGTTGTTCATGGTCACGACATTCGTGATGGTGACATTGCCGTAGCCCGACACCGGTGCACGATCGGTGGCGACCGAGTTGCGCACCGTGAGGTCGGAGAGCAGCAGCATGTTGGAGTCCGCGACGAAGGACGGATCGATGCTACGAATTACCGACGTACCCGATCCGCTGTTTCCGTCATATCCGCCGTCAAGAATCGTCGTGGCTGCTCCCAGACCGGTGAAACTGAGGTCAGCGGGAAGCGTCGACTCAAGACCTGTGCCCGACAAAGTCATTCCCGTGGTGAAGTGCACCGTCAGCAGATCGCCGGTGACAGTCGAGAAGCACGAGCCAGCTCCGCCGGCATCAAGGATCGCCTGAAGTTCGGACTGCGTCGTGAAATCGACCCCCTGGGTCACCGCGCAGTTGGCCGATGCATGCGCCGCAGGGGCGGCCACCAAGGCCGTGGCAATCAGGGCGGCTGCCGAGAGTGCAGAAATTGTCAACTCACGCGCAGGCTTCACGGACATGTTCTGACCTCGGGACACTAGGTAGATGTTGATTTTCCTACTACTCAGAATAAGAACCGAACTACACCGAGCGACAGGTCTTAAGTCGTCAGAAGGTCCGGCAAAAGGCACCCGGCGAGTTCCGTGCCGCCCGAGCACACGGACCGATCCCAACGCAGACAGGGGACCCTCCGAAGAGAGTCCCCTGCTCGTGTGGCGGGTGAAGGATTCGAACCTTCGAAGGCAAAGCCGGCGGATTTACAGTCCGCTCCCATTGGCCGCTCGGGCAACCCGCCGGGTTGTCGTGCGTGAAAACGATACACGCAGTGAAGTGACGCGGCTTAGGCGAGGGCAGCGACCACGGCGGCCACGAGATTGTCGGCCGTGCGCGTTCCCGGTGGCAGGTTCTCAGGACGAGTGGGTACGCCGACGAAGCTCGTTCCGGCGGCTTCGGCCGCGCCGAGGTCCCAACTCGAATCGCCGATCATCACCGCGTGGCGCGGGTCGACTCCGAGCGCCGTGCAGGCAGCGATCAGCCCATCCGCTGCAGGCTTCGGCCGCTGATCGGCACGCCGCCCCATGACGATGAGGTCGGCCGTGTCGATTCCATGCCAATGAAGCGCGGCGCGCGCCACCGACTCCGGAACGAGGGTGACCACCGCGCGCGGAACCTCGAGACATGCGGCCCACGCCTCGGCCAGACCCGGCATCGGTGCTGACGACGGGATTGCCTCGCGTTCGTAGTGTTCGATCGCGTCACTGACTCGCTGCCACAGTGGGTTGCCCGAGCAGGCGACAAGAAGCCCCATCGCTGCCTGCGTATCGGCCGACCAGTCGGTGGCCGGAACAGAAATTTCGCTCTGCGTTCCGATGATGACTTCGGCGTCGCGACGAGCCGAGCCGTAGTCAGTGAACGACTGAATGTCGACGAGAGTGCGGTCAAGGTCGAAAAGTAGGGCACGTGACATGGCGCCCATCATGGCCGAAGTTGTCCAGAGGTGACATCCATGGGCACCGAAAACTGCGTCTATGCGTGCTCAATGTCCCCCCATGCAGAAAGGGGGAGGTTGGGTAGGGTGCGGGTATGGCAGATAGCAGCTTTGACATCGTGAACAAGCTCGACCACCAAGAGGCCGACAACGCCCTCAACCAGGCGGCCAAGGAATTGGCCACGCGGTTCGACTTCAAGAACACCGGCACCACCATTGAGTGGAAGGGTGACGAGGCGATGGAGATCACCTCCTCGACCGAAGAGCGCGCCAAGGCCGCCCTCGAGGTGCTCAGAGACAAGTGGGTCAAGCGCCAACTCTCGCTCAAGACGATGAAGCCCGACGACCCGCGCATCTCGGGCAAGGACTACAAGATCGCGATCGCGCTGCAGGCGGGTATCTCGCAGGAGCAGGCCAAGAAGTTGGCCAAGCTCATTCGCGATGAAGGCCCCAAGGGCGTCAAGACTCAGGTGCAGGGCGATGAACTGCGCGTCAGCAGCAAGAGTCGTGATGAGTTGCAGACGGTGCAGGCATTGGTACGCGAGGCCGACCTCGACTTCGCCACGCAGTACGTCAACTACCGGTAGGTCACATCGCGTCGACGATGCGCTGCAGCGTCGACCAATTTCGTCCGGTCCACGTCACTGCCAGCACGCCTTTGGTCAGAGCTTTCTGAAGTCGACTTTCGGAAACGCCTGCCGGCATCCACGCGTGCAGGTCGGCGCCGTCGAACGCGAACACCTCGGGCGCCACGTCGATGGCCTCCAGTGCTGTGACGGCCGCTGATGTCGGCTTAGCACCGAGGAACACCAACAGATGCCGGCTGGGGTCGGTCGCGACATCGCGCAGGAGATCACGTTCGAGAGCGCGATTCACTTCCGCTTCAGTACGCACCACGACATCGCACGTGAAACCGCACCGGCGCTCAATGTCCGTCGACACCGCAGTCGCGAGTGACGCGGGCTTCAAGGACGAAGTTCCCACGGCATTGCCGGAATTCAACAGAGTGCTCACATCGGTGAGTCCACACGCCTCAACCACCGCACGCAGTTCGGCCGACGAAATGCGCTTGGCCTTGCCCACATTGACACCCCGCAAAAGCACCACTACCCGCGTCATCAGGCCAGTCGCTCTCGGTCATGCACCGTCGCGGCGCGCGTGACTTCCACAAGGTCGTCAGCCACGTTCCACTCCAACGCGTCGAAGGGGCACACGTCGATACAGATTCCGCAGAACATGCACAGGCCGTAATCGATGCTGAAGTCGTCAAGCACATTGACCGTGCGTGCGCGTCCCCCCGGTGCCGCGGGGGCCTCCGTTTCTGCATGGGCCGCCAGCGAAATACACCACACCGGACACTCGCGCACGCACAACATGCACGAGGTGCACTTGTCGGCGATGAGGTTGATGCTGCCGTGTCGTGCGGTCATAGTTCGACCGCCCACTTCTCGGAATCGGCGCCCAGTGAGACAACCGGACGACGACGCGCCTTCGCCGCGTCACCTGGTTCAACAGCGCCAGGCCATTCCGTCGCGGCACGCCGACTCAGCCCCGCATCGCGTCGCAACGGTGGCGTTTCGACATCGGTCGGAAGCAGCAGCGGCCTCATGTCGCAGTTGCCAGCAAAGTCGACGCCGAACATTTCGTGTACTTCTCGCTCGGCGAACGCTGCACCTGGCCAGAGATCAGCAACCGAGGCGAGTACGGGAGCCGATCGATCAACCGCGCATCGCAACTGCTGCTGCGCCCCCGGCTCACCAACGATGAGCACTACCTCGACGACACCGGCATCGGGATCGTCGACGGCGGTCAGCATGGCGAACCACGCACTGCCGTTCGCCCGTACCGCGGCAGCCGCGGTACGCCACTCGTCAGCACTGACGTTCATGAGTCGCTCCCGACCACGTCACGATCTCCCACCAGCGATTCCAACGCGGTAGTGAGCAGATGCGGCCGCGGTGGGCAGCCAGGAACGAACACATCAACCGGCAGGCTCTCACCGATTCCTGGAATCACCGCATAGGAATCCCAGTACGGACCACCGCTCGTCGCGCACGCGCCGAAGGCGATCACATAGCGCGGCTCGGGTAGAGCCTCGTAGCGGGCCAGCACGGTCGGAAGGGCTGCGCGCGACACCGTGCCGGCGACCACCAGCACGTGGGCGTCAATGTCGAGATCAGTTTCATCGAAGTCGGGCAGGTCGACCGCCAGTTCGACGGCGCAGCAGGCCAGCGCCATCTCGTCGACGGCGTACCGTCGACCCCCGCCTGACCACACCCGAAGCGTCATTTGCCCATCCTGCCGTCTGCGCCGAGTCCCTACGCCACGCAGGGCCCGAATGGAGTGCAAATGGACCCGCTGTGACTGATGCCACGACGCGCGGCTCCGGCCGTCGTCTGTACGGGTTCCGGGCGTAGACTCAACTTCCGTCACCGTCGGCGGAAGGACCACAGAAGTGTCCAAGGAGCTCGTCCAACTCGATCAGGTCATCATCCGATTCGCTGGCGACTCCGGCGACGGCATGCAATTGACCGGCGACCGATTCACCTCAACCACGGCGGCCTTCGGTAACGACCTGTCGACCCTGCCTGATTTCCCTGCTGAGATTCGCGCACCAGCCGGAACCTTGGCCGGGGTCAGCGCCTTCCAGTTGCACTTCGCCGACCACGACATCATGACGCCCGGCGACTCAGCCCACGTGTTGGTGGCGATGAACCCCGCGGCCCTGAAGGCGAACCTCAAGGACGTGCGTCGCGGCGGCGACATCATTGCCAACACCGACGAGTTCACCAAGCGCAATCTCGAGAAGGTCGGCTACCACGCCAGCCCGCTCGACGACGGCTCGCTCGATTCGTACAAGGTGCATCCCATCGCGCTCACCTCGCTGACGGTCGAAGCACTCAAGGACTTCGACCTGGGCAAGAAGGAGGCCGAGCGCGCCAAGAACATGTTCGCGTTGGGTTTGCTGTCGTGGCTGTACCACCGCCCTTCCGACGGCACCATCGAGTGGCTCACCGGCAAGTTCGGCAAGAAGCCCGAAATTCTGCGTGCCAACATTGCCGCTTTTGAAGCGGGTTGGTCGTACGGCGAAACCACCGAGGAATTCTCAGTGCAGTACGAGGTGCGTCCGGCTGCTCAGCCCCCCGGTACCTACCGCAACATCAGCGGCAACTTGGCGCTTGCCTACGGCCTCATTGCCGCGGGACAGTGCGCACAGTTGCCTGTGTATCTCGGCTCGTATCCGATCACCCCGGCCTCCGACATCCTGCACGAACTGAGCAAACACAAGAGGTTCGGAGTCACCACGTTCCAGGCCGAGGATGAAATCGCCGGGGTCAGCGCTGCCATTGGGGCTGCCTACGGCGGCGCCTTGGCCGTCACCACGACGTCGGGCCCCGGTCTGGCACTGAAGTCTGAGGCGATCGGTCTTGCCGTATCGCTGGAACTGCCGTTGATCATCGTCGACGTGCAGCGCGGCGGACCGTCGACCGGCCTGCCCACCAAGACCGAGCAGAGCGACTTGCTGCAAGCCATGTTCGGCCGCAACGGTGAGGCTCCGGTTCCGATCGTGGCGCCGCGTTCACCCAGTGACTGCTTCG
The DNA here is from genome assembly GCA_026393115.1 of Actinomycetota bacterium. Lineage (GTDB taxonomy): Bacteria > Actinomycetota > Actinomycetes > S36-B12 > CAIYMF01 > CAIYMF01. The sequence goes on along the minus strand of JAPLAU010000022.1, from coordinate 61,931 downwards.
ACTCGGCCATCGAAGCGGCCCGCATCGCCACCACCTACCGCACGCCGGTATTCATTCTCAGCGATGGCTACCTGGCGAACGGCTCTGAGCCGTGGCTCGTACCCGACGCCGACGAGCTGCCCGAATTCCCTGTCACGTTTGCGACGGAACTGAACCACACCGACGCTGACGGCAAGCAGGAGTACTGGCCCTACAAGCGCGACCCGCACACATTGGCGCGTCCCTGGGCAGTTCCAGGAACCCCCGGACTCGAGCACCGCATCGGTGGGCTTGAGAAGGCTGATGGCAGCGGACACATCGCGTACGACGCTGCCAACCACGACCTCATGGTGCGCTCACGGGCTGCGAAGGTGGCAGGCATCGACATTCCGCTGCTTGACGTTGACGATCCCGATGCTGACGCAACGCTGCTCATGCTCGGCTGGGGATCGACCTACGGACCGATCGGTGTGGCGTGTAAGCACGCGCGTCGAGCCGGCCTTAAGGTGGCGCAGGCTCACCTGCGGTACCTCAACCCCTTCCCGGCCAACACTGGCGAAGTACTCAAGCGCTACCAGCACGTGATCGTTCCCGAGATGAACCTCGGACAACTCGCAATGCTGTTGCGTGCCAAGTACCTTGTTGATGTCATCAGCTTCACGCAGGTACGCGGTATGCCCTTCAAATCCGATGAATTGCTCCAAGCAATCGAAGACGTCCTCGCGAACGGAGCAGACAAGTGAGCACCGACTCCATCCCGGCCTTGTCACTGGTGCCCAAGACCGAGGGCAAACAGAGCGCCAAAGACTTCAAAACCGATCAGGAAGTCCGCTGGTGTCCTGGCTGCGGTGACTACGCAATCCTCGCCGCGGTGCAAGGCTTCTTGCCCGAGTTGGGTCTGGCACGCGAGAACATCGTGTTCATTTCCGGAATTGGCTGCTCATCGCGATTCCCGTACTACATGAACACCTATGGCATGCACTCAATTCACGGTCGCGCGCCGGCCGTCGCATCGGGTCTTGCCATGTCACGCCCCGACCTGTCGGTGTGGGTCATCACAGGTGACGGAGATGCACTGTCGATCGGTGGCAACCACCTCATCCACGCGCTGCGTCGCAACGTCAACATCAAGATCCTGCTGTTCAACAACCGCATCTACGGCCTCACCAAGGGCCAGTACTCCCCCACCTCCGAGGTCGGCAAAATCACGAAGTCAACTCCGATGGGGTCACTTGACTACCCGTTCAACCCGGTGTCGGTCGCACTCGGTGCCGAGGCCACGTTTGTGGCCCGCACGGTCGACTCCGATCGCAAGCACCTCACCGAGGTTCTACGAGCGGCAGCCGAGCACGAGGGCACCGCACTCGTTGAGATCTACCAGAACTGCAACATCTTCAACGATGGTGCCTGGGAGCCGCTCAAGGACAGTGACGTGCGCGACGACGTGACGATCCGACTCGCGCACGGGCAGCCGATTCGCTTTGGCGCCAATGGCGAAAAGGGCGTGGCCCGCATGCCCGACGGAACCGTGCAGGTGGTGACGGTCGAAGAAGTAGGCGCACAGAACCTGCTCATTCACGACGCGCACGCACACGACCCGGGTGTGGCATTCGCCCTATCGCGGTTGTCTGACCCGGTGTCTCTTCAGGACACTCCCATCGGCATCTTCCGCGATGTTCCCCGCGCCTCGTACGACCGCCTGCTGCGCGAGCAGTTGGCGGAGGCACGCGAAACGCAGGGGGTCGGCGACTTGGGCGCCCTCCTGCGCGGAAACGACACGTGGACGGTGTGATCATCCGCTGGTGGCTCGTCTAACGTGGCGCGGCGCACCCGCAGCGCTTACGGCACGGGCCTTCTGCTTGCTTGCACGGCGTACCTCATGTGGGGTCTATTCCCCATCTACTTCTACCTGCTCAAACCGGCGCAGGCCCTTGAGGTTCTGGGCCACCGCATGGTGTGGACGCTGTTGTTCCTCGTTTTTCTCGTATCGCTACGACACCTCTGGAAGTCGTTGCGCGCGTACATTCGGCAACCGCGAGTATTGGGGCTACTGGCGGCGGCGGCGATCGCGATCAGCCTCAACTGGGGCCTCTACATCTGGGCGGTCGACGAGGGTCACGTCGTCGAAGCCTCACTTGGCTACTTCATCAATCCACTCGTTGCAGTGCTCATCGGAGTCGGTTTGCTGGGAGAGCATCTGCGACGCCTTCAGTGGGCCGCTGTGGCATTGGGCGGCCTGTCGGTAGCGGTACTGACCTTCGCCTACGGTCGGCCACCGTGGATAGCGCTTGGACTGGCAGTGACCTTCGCAACGTATGGCTATCTCAAGAAACTCGCCAACGTGGGCGCGGTCGAGTCGCTCACGATTGAGACGACCTACCTATTTCCGTTCGCGTTGCTGTACTTGATTGTTCTCGAGGCCTCGGGAAATGCCGCATTCGGACACGTGTCAGCAGGCAACACTGCCCTGCTCGCGCTGGCTGGCATCGTCACGGCACTGCCATTGCTCGCGTATGGCGGGGCAGTGATTCGCGCTCCGTTGTCGACGATTGGGCTGCTGCAATACATCACTCCCGTGATGCAATTCATCCTCGGCCTGACGTTTTTCCACGAGGCGATGACCACCGGCCGATGGATTGGTTTCGCCATCGTCTGGGGTGCTGTCGTGCTGCTCTCAATCGATGCGATTCGCACGGCACGCGATCCGAACTGGACCGGCGGGATTCGACACGGCAATCCTGCCGCGGCAGCGGCCGCCGACTAAGCCCCCCCCCCGACACTCGCGCGATTCCTACGCTCAAACACCTCAAACCCCAGGAAAAACCTGCACCAACGTAGGAATCGCGAAGGAAAAGAAGGGGGTTAGACCGAGCGGCTGACCACTGCGTCGCACAGGGTTTCAAACGCCTCGCGCACGCGTGACTCCGGAAGCACCTGCACAGACGCCCGAGCCTCGTTCGCCCAGCGCTGTGCCTCCGCCCGTGCCTGCTCCATTGCCGGGTGTGCGCGTAGTAGCGCGAGCGCTTCGGCGTGGTCGGCGTCATCGGTGATGGGGCCTGAGAGCAACTCCTGCAACCGCGCATCGGCAGGATCGGTCGATGCCAACGCCATCAGCACCGGCAGCGTGCGAATACCTTCGCGCAGGTCCGTGCCGGCCGTCTTGCCCGACACCTCGGAGTCAGAAGCGATGTCGAGCAGATCGTCAGCGAGCTGGAAGGCAACACCAATGCGCTCACCGAAGGTTGCCATCACCTCGATCGACTCCGCATCGGCACCACTGGTCATGGCGCCGTACCGACCCGAGGTCGCGATGAGTGATCCGGTCTTGTCGGCCAGCACCTGCAGGTGATGCGTAATCGGATCCTCACCTTCCTGAGGTCCGACCGTTTCGCGAATCTGACCGGTGCAGAGGCGCTCAAACGTGTACGCCTGAATGCGCACCGCCTCGGCTCCAAGATCGGCAAGCAGACCCGATGACTTCGCGAAAAGGAAGTCGCCGGTGAGAATCGCTATCGTGTTATCCCACCTATGGTTTGCCGACTCAGTGCCTCGTCGTCGAGGAGCTTCGTCCATCACGTCGTCGTGGTAAAGAGTGGCCAGATGCGTGAGCTCGACAGCAACGGCGGCATCAATGACCGCGGGATCAGTCGGATCACCGAGGTGCGCGGCCAACAGCACCAGCAACGGTCGGAATCTCTTGCCGCCGGCATCAACGAGGTGACGCGACGCTTCGGTCACGAAGGCGTAGTCACTCTTCACGACCTCACGCAGACGCTGTTCAACCGACACCATGCCGGCCTCAAGACCTGCCGCCAACGCGGGGTCGAGGCCGGATACTCCGAAGCCGAGGGCCGCGGTCACGCCACCACTCTCCTATCGGAGGAAGATGCCCGCCTGCTGGGCGAGGTTAAGCAGTGGCTGCGGTAGAACGCCGAGCAGCACGGTGACGGCGACTCCGATGGCCAGTGCCAGTGCGGTGAAGGCACTGGGAAGTACAACCCGCGGACCCTCTTCGGCTGGCTCGGCGAAGAACATCAGCACGATGATGCGTGCGTAGAAGAACGCCGAGATGACGCTGGCGAACACGGCGACAATCACCACCGGCGTTGCACCCCCAGCGATTGCGGCAGAGAAGACCGCGAACTTACTGGTGAATCCACTGGTGAGCGGAATTCCCGCGAAGGCCAAGAGGAACAGCGTGAAGATACCTGCAACGACGGGCGACCTCTTTCCAAGTCCTGCCCATTGCGAGAGGTGTGTAGCCTCACCTGACGAGTCGCGCACCAGTGACACCACAGCGAACGCGCCGAGAGTGGCGAACCCATACGCCGCGAGGTAGAACATGGTGCTGGCGATTCCGGCTTCACTCACGGCGATCACGCCGAGCAGGATGAAACCTGCGTGAGCGATCGATGAATAAGCGAGCATGCGCTTGATGTCGGTCTGCGCGATGGCCACGATGACACCCACCAGCATCGTGATGATGGCGATGATCCAGAGCATCGGTTGCCAGTCCCAGCGCACCCCGCCGAGAGCGACGTACATGACGCGCAGCAACGCACCGAAGGCCGCCACTTTGACGCACGTGGCCATGAACGCGGTGATAGGAGTCGGTGCACCCTGATACACATCAGGGGTCCACTGGTGGAACGGCACCGCAGCGACCTTGAACAGCAGGCCTACTGCGAGCAGCGCCACACCGAGCATGACAAGTCCGTTGTCACCCGCGTTGCCGCTGAGTGCATCAGCGATACCGCCGAGTGAGAAGGTGCCTGCGAATCCGTAGAGCATCGCCGTTCCGAACAGGAAAAACGCCGACGAGAAAGCACCGAGCAGGAAATACTTCAACGACGCTTCCTGCGACAGCAGGCGACGGCGACGCGCAAGCCCCGCAAGCAAGTACAGCGGCAGTGACAGCACCTCGAGTGCGACAAACATCGTCAACAGATCGTTGGAGGCTGGGAACAGCAGCATGCCGCCGACGCAGAACAAGAACAGCGGCCAGACTTCGGTTTGCGACCAGCCAGCCGCAGTGAGTTCACGCTCTTCGCGCCCACCCGGAAGTGCAGAAGCACGCGGTGCGAAGGCATCGCCTGCGGGGTCGATACTCCGTTCAGCGATCAGTAGTGCGCCCACAATGGCGAGCAACAACACGGTGCCTTGCATGAACAGTGCGGGACCATCGACAGCGACGGATGCCTGCGCAGTAAGCGTGCGCGTTCCAGCCAGTCCTACAAGAGCAGCCACGGCTGCGATGAGTGAGGCGAAGACGAGCACCAACTGCACTCGCCGACGGCCCTCACGTCGCACGAACGCTTCGACGAGCACGCTGATCAACGCTGCACCGAACACGATTTCCAGCGGCGCGATCTGACCCAAATCCATGTTGGGAGTCGGAATTGGCACGAGTGCGATGAGCCCGTTCACTTCGACCCTCCCTCAATGGCCACCGCGACCTGCGGTGGAGGATCGGTAACTCCGACGGTCACCATGTTGCGTTCAACCGCCGGGTTGACAACGTTCAACACCACCTGAGGCACGAAGCCGAGCGCGATAATGAGTGCCACCACCGGAGCGATCGCCAGCACTTCGCGACCCTTGATCTCAGTAACCTTGGAACGCACTTCATCACCCGGTTCACCGGTCATCGTGCGTTGGTACATCCACAGGATGTAGACGGCGGCCAAGATGATTCCGAGCGTGGCGACACCTGCCGCAACTGGGTAGCGCGTGAATGTGCCGACGAGCACGAGGAACTCGCTCACGAAGGTCGACAGCCCTGGAAGTGCGAGCGATGACAGACCCGCGATGAGGAACAAACCCGCCATCACCGGTGCAACCTTCGCCACACCGCCGAAGTCGTCAATGAGCGTGGACCCACGACGGCTGATGAGGAACCCTGCGATCAAGAACAGCGCGGCAGTCGAGAAGCCGTGGTTGACCATGTAGAGCGCCGAACCACTTTGTGCCTGACTTGTGAAGGCGAAGATACCCAGCACGATGAAGCCGAAGTGCGACACCGAGGTGTAGGCGATCAGGCGCTTGAGATCGGATTGGCCGATCGCCAGCAACGCGCCGTAGATGATTCCAACCACCGCAATCGCGATGATCACCGGCGCATAAAAAGCTGCTGCGTCGGGGAAAATCGGCAAGCAGTAGCGCAGCATGCCGAATGTTCCGACCTTGTCGAGAACACCCACCAGCAACACGGCCGAACCTGGCGTTGCTTCACCGGCCGCATCAGGCAGCCAGGTGTGCACCGGCACCATTGGTGCCTTCACTGCGAAGGCAAAGAACACCCCGAGGAACAGCAACTTCTGCGTTCCTGGATCGATGTCGAGACCGACGAGAGTCGCGTAGTCGAAGGTGCCCGTTCCGGTCATCTGCGCCGATACGACATACAGGCCGATGATGGCGGCCAGCATGAGCAGTCCACCAAGCAGGCTGTACAGCAGGAACTTCACTGCCGCGTACTGCCTACGCGGGCCACCGTAGCGCCCGATGAGGAAGTACATCGGAATCAGCATGACTTCGAAGAACACGTAGAACAGGAAGAGATCGGTGGCCGAGAACACCCACACAATGCAGGCCTCGAGAGCGAGCAGCAGGGCGAAGTAACCCTTGACTGATCCGACCGCATTATCGGCCTCGTGCCAGCCGGCGATCATCACAATCGGAACTAGAACCGCCGAGAGGGCAATGAGTACCAGTGCGATGCCGTCGACCCCTACGGCATAGGAAACACCGAAGGCCGGGATCCAATCGTGCTGCTCAGCAAATTGGAACTGCGTCGTTGCGTCAGCCGAGAACTGCAGCGCTAAGAACACAGTGCCTGCGAGAACGAGCAGCGAGAAGGCCAACGCAACGCGCTTGGCCAACAGGTCGGCTCCCTTGGGTAGGAGTGCGACGACCAGCGCGCCGGCAAGCGGAACGACAGCAAGGATGGTGAGCCAGGGAACGGTAGTCATCAGAGCCTCACCAGCACGAGAAGGGCCACCAGGAGCACAGCGCCGCCGAGCATGGTGAGTGCGTACGACCGAGCAAACCCGTTCTGAACTGTGCGAAGTGCCCCGGAGACTCCCCAGACCACCGCCGCCATTCCGTTGACGAATCCGTCAACCACGCGGTTGTCAAAGAAGACCGAACTGCGCGTGAGCACCTGCCCAGGCAACATGGTGAGCGTCTCGTTGATCTCGTTGCCGTACAACTCCTCACGAGCCGCACGAGTGAGAAGCGAGCCAGCAGGTGGCGTCACCGGCACTTCACGGCGGTACAGAGCAACCGCCCAGAGGATACCGATCAGAGCAGTTCCGACGGTGATGATGATCCACAACCATTCAGGCAACGTCTGCGCGTGCTCCTGATACGGGACCGCGGGTTCGAGCCAGGTTTCGAGCCAGTGGCTCGGCCACATGAGCACGCCGCCGATGGTGGCGCCAATGGCCAGCACGACCATCGGAATCCACATCACCGCGGGACTCTCGTGGGGGTGCTGGTCGTCTTCCCAGCGCGCTTTGCCAAGGAAGGTCATGAGGAAGATGCGCGTCATGTAGAAGCCCGTGATACCCGCACCGATGAGCGTCACCACGCCTGCAACCGGACTCTGCGAGAAGGCCGCCTTGATGATGTCGTCCTTCGAGAAGAAGCCAGCGAAGGGCGGGATTCCCATGATCGCCAGTGTGCAGATTCCGAACGTGACGAAGGTAATCATCATGACCGTGCGCAGCGCACCCAGATGGCGCATATTGATCTTGTCGTTGTTGGCATGCATCACCGAACCGGCACCGAGGAACAAACCGGCCTTGAAGAAACCGTGGGTCAGCAAGTGGAAGATGGCAAAGACGTAACCCACCGGGCCGAGTCCAGCCGCGACCACCATGTACCCAATCTGCGACATGGTCGAACCAGCGAGCGCCTTCTTGAGGTCGTCCTTGGCGCATCCGATGATCGCACCCCAAATGAGCGAGATACATCCGACGATCAACACCAGCAGGCGAGCTGTAGGAGCGGCATCGAAGATCGCATTCGAGCGAACGATGAGGTACACACCCGCGGTCACCATGGTGGCGGCGTGGATGAGGGCCGACACCGGAGTGGGGCCCTCCATCGCGTCGAAGAGCCACGCCTGCAACGGGAACTGGGCGCTCTTACCGCAGGCAGCCAGCAGCAACAGCAAACCGATCCAGGTCGCCGTCCCTTCCGAGGCAGAACCGATGCCGGCATTGACCGTCTCGAACGTGACGCCGCCGAACACCGCGAACATGAACATGATGGCTAGTGAAAGGCCGAAGTCACCAACTCGGTTGATGATGAAGGCCTTCTTGGCCGCGACAGCGGCCGAGTCCTTGTACTGATACCAACCAATCAGCAGGAACGAGGCGAGACCGACACCTTCCCAGCCGACGTAGAGCAGGAGGTAGTTGTCGGCGAGAACTAGCAGCAACATCGCTGCCACGAACAAGTTGAGGTAGCCGAAGAACTTGCGACGGGCCGGGTCGTGGGCCATGTAGCCGATCGCGTAGATATGAATCAGCGATCCGACGAACGTGATGAGCAGCACGAACACCATCGACAACTGGTCGAGCTGCAGCGAGAACGGCACCTTGAAGGCGCCGACAATCTGCCAGTCGTACAGGTGTTGAACTGCGCCTCGCTCTTCGGCGGGCTGGCCGAGCATGGCTGCGAAGAGGAACGCCGCGACCACGAACGAGGCGACCGGCATCAGGACACCGAGAAGGTGTCCCCACGCGTTGGTGCGGCGTCCACCGAGTAGCAGGATCGCAGCGCCCAGCGCGGGCAGAGCAATCAGCAGCCAGATCAGCGAGAACGTGCCATTCGCCGGAGCCAGCACCGTCTCTTGGGCGAACACGGCTGTGCCGATGTTCACGGTGCCTCCCTGTCACTCACGTCGTCTTCTTCCTTCCGTATCGCACTCGGCCCGAGCCGCGCGCGGTTAGTACTTCAGCAGACTCGCCTCATCGACCGACGCCGAACGGCGCGACCGGAAGATGGTGACGATGATGGCCAGTCCGACAACAACCTCGGCTGCGGCTACGACCATCACGAAGAAGGCCATCACCTGCCCGTCGAGGTTGCCGTGCACGCGCGCGAAGGTGACGAGCGCGAGGTTGGTGGCGTTGAGCATGAGCTCAACGCACATGAAGAGAACGATGGCGTTGCGTCGCACCAAGACGCCAACGGCCCCAATCGTGAACAACAGCGCCGAGAGCACGATGTAGTAGTTGGGTGTCATCGAAGGTCCTCCCCCTCGAGTGAGCCATCGCCAGCGGCGAGCTGTTGAACCTCGTCGCCGAGTGCGCGATCAACAGTGCGGATGGCGCCACGTGCACGCAACGACGCCGGTACCGAGTTCTCGGCGAGCGTGCCATCGGGCAGCAGAGCAGGCGTGTCGACTGCGTTGTGACGGGCGTACACGCCAGGAGGCGGAAGCGAGCCAGGGTGCTCTCCGGAAAGGAAGCGCTCCTTGGACAGATCCTTCTGCTCCTTCTTGGGTTCGATGCGCTCGCGGTGCGCCAGAATCATCGCACCAATCGCAGCGGTAATCAGTAAGGCTGAGGTCACTTCGAAGGCCAACAGGTACTTGCCGAAAATCAGCGCGGCGAGCCCCTGCAGGTTGCCGCCGTAGACCGCATCGGCCCCCTGCGTTCCGACGTCACCTAGGGTCACGCGGCTGATGACAGCAATCAGCATGAGTGCGAATGCCAGACCGGCAAGACCGGCGGCGAGGCGCTGCCCGCGAATCGTTTCAACCACCGAGTCTGACGAGTCGACACCCACGAGCATCAGCACGAACAAGAACAGCATCATGACCGCGCCGGTGTAGACGATGATCTGCACCATTCCGAGGAACAGCGCGCCCTGCGCCATGTACAGGCAGGCGAGGTTGATCATGGTCATGGCGATCCAGAGGGCGCTGTGAACGGCCTTACGGCTGAGCACCATTCCGAGAGCGCCGATGAGTGCGAGCGACCCGCAGATCCAGAAAGTGATCTGCTCGCCTGTGTCGATCACCGACAGCATCACAGTGGCAAGACCGGTCACTGGGTCACCTCACTGTCGAGGAACACGACACCCTCGATGACTACGGGCTCGGGGTTCGCCTGCGCCTCGGCGTCGGCGATCTGCTCGGGCGTGGCACCGCGCACAGTGCCTTCGTAGTAGTCCTTGGCCGTCGTACCCGGTGCCATCGCATGCGGAGGCTTGAGCATGCCCGGCAGCATCGGTGCCAGCAGGTCGGCCTTCTCAAAGATCAACTTCTCGCGACCGTTATCGGCAAGCTCGAAGTCGTGGGTCATCGTGAGAGCACGCGTGGGGCATGCCTCGATGCACAATCCGCAGAAGATGCATCGGAGGTAGTTAATTTGGTACACGCGTCCGTAACGCTCGCCCGGTGAGAAGCGCGCGATGTCGTTGTTGTCGGCGCCTTCGACGTAGATGGCGTCGGCCGGGCAGGCCCATGCGCACAACTCGCAGCCGACACACTTCTCAAGTCCGTCGGGGTGACGGTTGAGCTGGTGCCGACCGTGGAAGCGCGGCTTCGGCGGGAACTTGTCCTTGGCCTCGGGGTATTGCTCGGTGTTGACGTGCTTGAACATGGTGACGAAGGTCGTGCCAAAGCCACGAACAACCTGGGGCAACTCACCCATCGTCAGGCCTCCTCTATCTCGGCGTCGGTCGACACGGGGAGCGCGGTTACGCCGACGGTCGCCTTGCTGCGACGTGTCGGCGTGTAACTCTGGCCCGGCATCGGTGGCACCGGGAATCCGCCGGCCATCGGGTCAAACTCAGTTCGCGCTTCTTCTTCCTCAGCGACCGCAGCGTCGGCCCGACGCTCGCGAATGCTCTCGATGATGTACATCACGATGAGGATGGCGATGATCGGAACGGCGATCACGATCACGGTCTGACGAAGATCCCAGTTGTAGTCATTGCGCATGGCGCGCGCGAATCCCACAATCAGAATCCACACCAGCGACACCGGCATCAGGAACTTCCAGCCGAACTTCATGAACTGGTCGTAACGCAACCTTGGGAGCGTTCCGCGCAACCAAATGAACACGAAGATGAAGCCACACAACTTGCCGAGGAACCACACCAGGGGCCACCAGCCTTCGTTGGCTCCGGCCCACAATGAGATGGGGTACGGGGCACGCCAGCCACCGAGGAACAAAGTGGTTGCCAGTGCCGACACCGTGACCAGGTTGATGTACTCGGCGAGGAAGAACACGGCGAACTTCAATGTGGAGTACTCGGTGTGGAATCCACCGACGAGTTCGCCTTCAGCCTCGGGCAGGTCGAAGGGTGCGCGGTTGGTCTCACCGACCATGGCCGTGACATAAATCAGGAACGACGGCAGCAACAAGATGATGTACCAGGTCTTTTCCTGAGCGGCCACAATCTGCGACGTTGACGCCGAACCCGCATACAAGAACACCGCGACGAACGACAGTCCCATGGCGACTTCATACGAGATCATCTGTGCACTGGAGCGCAAACCACCGAGCAGTGCGTACGTTGAACCTGACGACCAACCGGCAAGCACAATGCCGTAGATGCCGATGCTTGCGATGGCCACGATGTAGAGCACCGAGACCGGGAAGTCAGTGAGTTGCAGTGGCGTCTGGTAACCAAACATCCACACCATGGGACCCAGCGGAATGACAGCCCATGCCAAGAACGCCGGGATGGTGGCAAGAATCGGCGCGAGAATGTAGACGAACTTGTCGGCAGCCGTTGGGAAGATCTCTTCCTTGAACGCCAACTTCACGCCATCCATCAGCGACTGCAGCAAGCCCAGCGGACCCACTCGGTTCGGACCGATACGCATCTGCATGCGGCCCACGACACGACGTTCAGCCCAAATGGTGATCAGCACAATGAGCACGAGCAGGATGAACAGCCCGAGCACCTTGGCGAACACAATGGGCCACCACGGGTCCATGGTGAAGGCGTTGAAGTAGTCATCGGTCGTGGTGTTCATGCGCCGCCCCCTGATGCCAGGCTCACGATGGCTCCGTGGTCAACGCCCAATACGCGGCGCACGTTGCTGTTGTGCGAGTTGGTCGGCAGCCAGACCACACCGTCGGGCATGTCGGTAACGACAACCGGAAGGTCGAGCGAGCCTGCATCGGTCGACAATGTGACGAAGTCGGTGAGTCCGGCTGCCCTGGCAGTCGCCGCCGATACTCGGGCAACTGCGGTACGCGCAGTCGCTGCGAGGTCGTCGTCACCCCGCTGGAGGGTGCCCTCATCGAGCAGGTGATGCCAGGTACTGACGACCGCCTGACCTGACGATGCCGACACTGAGGACGCGGCAACCGATGGAACCTCGCGACGCCCACTACCGGAGGGGGCCAACGCTGCGGCTTCCTTGCGCATGCCAGCAACGTCCTGACGGCCCACGGGTCGGTCGAGTTCGTCGGCGATCATGGCCAACACGCGCGCGTCAGTGAGCGCGAGCGAGGTACGGAACACCTGACCAAAGACGCGAGTGCGGCCTTCCCAATCGACGAAAGTACCGGCGCGCTGGGTAATGGTCGACACGGGCAGCACCACGTCGGCAAACTCGGTGACAGCCGACGGGCGAACCTCAATGGAGACGAGGAACGGCACGGCTTCGAGAGCCGCAATGACATCGTCGGGGCGACGGGTGTCGAAGGGGTCAACCCCGGCAACCACGAGTGCGTTGTAGGCACCGGCGCGAGCCGCCTCAACGATGGCGTCCACCTCGCGGCCGACCTTCGTCGGAAGATCGTCGACCGAAACTCCCCACGCGGCCGCAACCTCAGCGCGCGACTGTGCGTCGGCGAGACTACGACCACCAGGGAGTAGACCGGGCAGCAGGCCCGCCTCAACGGCACCGCGTTCACCGGCGCGACGTGGAATCCATGCCAGGCGCGCACCCGTCGTGTGCGCCAAGGCAGCCGCAGCAGACAGTGCGCCCGTGCAGGTGGCCAGTCGCTCACCGACGAGGATGACAGCACCCGGTTCGTTGAGCAGTGCCGCGATGCGTCGTCCATCGGACCCCAGGGTGTCGCCACCACGCGCGAGTGCCGATAGCGCTTCACCTTCGGCACCAGGAGCGGTCGGCAGCAGTGTTCCGAACATCTTGCCCAGGCCCGGAGTTGCCCACGCGGCAATGCTGGCGATCGGCAGTTGGCGCTTGCGTGCCGCCTTGCGCAAGCGCAGGAACACGATGGGACTTTCCTCTTCAGGATCAAGGCCTGCCAGCACCACAACCGGAGCGTTTTCGAGCTGGTCGTAGGTGACTCCTAGACCGCTACCAGCCACAACCGACGCCAAGAAGTCGGCTTCCTCGGTTGAATGCGGACGTGCACGGAAGTCGACATCGTCGGTACCAAGCACCGCGCGAGCGAACTTCGAGTAGGCGAGCGAGTCTTCGAGAGTCAGCCGTCCACCGGTGAGAACAGCTGAACGTCCGCGCGCGTCGGCGAGACCCTCGGCCACACGCTCGAGTGCCTCGGGCCAGGTAGCCGCGTGCAGGATGCCGTCGTCGCCACGCACCAGCGGAGTGTCGAACTCAGGCGTTGCGGCGTGAGCGAAGGCGAAGCGGCCCTTGTCGCAGTTCCACTCCTCGTTGACCTCGGGGGTGTCCCACGCAAGCCGTCGAAGCACCGTCGAACGACGCACGTCGGTGCGAAGGCCACAACCACTCGAGCAGTGCTCGCACACCGTGGGAACAGAAACGAGATCAAATGGGCGCGAGCGGAAGCGGTACTGGCTGCTCGTGAGTGCACCCACCGGGCACACCTGCACGGTGTTGCCCGAGAAGTAGGAGTCGAACGGACGATCTTCGGCGATTCCGACCTGCTGCTTGGAACCGCGCTCGAACAATTCGATCAGCGGGTCGCCGGCGATCTGCTCAGAAAAACGAGTGCAGCGCGCACAGGAGACGCACCTCTCACGGTCGAGCAGAATCTGCGCGCTGAGGTTGATCGGCTTGTCGAAGTGACGCTTTTCGAGGTCGAACCGCGACTCGGAACGACCGTGTTCCATCGCCTGGTTCTGCAGGGGGCACTCGCCACCCTTGTCGCACACCGGGCAATCGAGAGGGTGGTTGATGAGCAGGAACTCCATCACACCGCGCTGAGCAAGTTCGGCCATTTCGGAGGTGCGCTGAGTCTTGACCGACATGCCTTCGGAAGCCGCAACAGCACAGGCCGGCTGCGGCTTTCCCTGGCCTTCAATCTCGACCAAACACATGCGGCAAGCGGCGACGGGATCAAGCAGGGGGTGGTCGCAGAACCGTGGAACCTCAACACCGATTTGCTCGGCCGCTCGAATGATCATCGTGCCCTTGGGCACGGTCATCGGAACACCGTCGACGGTGATCGACACACCGTCGACGGGCGGCGGCGACGAGTCGGCGGGCACGGGAATGGTGGCGGTCATCGGGTCGACGCTCCGGCTAGCACGGTCGAAGCGACGGGATTGAACGCGTCATCGGCCGAGGTGTGGGTTCCGGCGACGAACTCGTCGCGGAAGTACTTCATGGCACCCGGGAAGGGTGTGGCCGCCGCATCGCCGAGTGCGCAGAACGAACGACCCGCAATCTGGTGGCAAATGTCGTCAATGATCTGCAGATCGGACTCTTGGCCGTGGCCGGCCTCGAAGGTCTCAAGCAGGCCTGTCATCCACGACGTACCTTCACGGCACGGTGTGCACTTGCCACACGACTCGTGCTTGTAGAACTCAAGCCAGCGCGTGACGGTCTTGACCACACTGACGGTCTGGTCAAACACCATGGGCGTTGCTGTTCCGAGCATGGTGCCGGCCTCGGCCATCGCCTCGTAGGTCATCGGAAGGTCGAGGTGCTCGGCGGTGAGCATCGGAACCGACGATCCGCCAGGAACCCAGAACTTCAGTTCCGAGCCTTCGCGCATACCGCCTGCGTAGTCGATCAACTCGCGCATCGTGATACCGAGCGGAGCCTCGTACACGCCCGGACTACGCACATGTCCTGACACGGAGAAGAGTTTGAACCCTGGTGACTTCTCGGTGCCGAACTGACGGAACCAGTCGACGCCATTGCGAATGATGTACGGGATGTTGGAGATGGTCTCAACGTTGTTGACGACCGTGGGCGACGCGTAAAGACCTGCAACGGCCGGGAACGGCGGCTTGAGCCGCGGCTGACCGCGACGGCCTTCGAGCGAGTCGAGGAGTGCCGTTTCTTCACCGCAGATGTAGGCCCCCGCACCTGAGTGCACGACCACATCAAGATCAAATCCCGAACCGTGAATGTTCGTGCCGATGTGGCCCGCCTGGTAGGCCTCGCGCACCGCAGCAGCGACTCGACGAATGGCGTGCGGCACCTCGCCGCGCACATAGATGAACGCATGGCGTGCACGAATCGCGTAGCAGGTGATGATGATGCCTTCGACCAGCGCGTGCGGGTTGGCCATCAACAGCGGCATGTCTTTGCAGGCGCCAGGTTCGCTTTCATCGGCGTTGACCACGAGGTAGTGAGGCTTGCCGTCGTTTTGAGGAACGAAGCTCCACTTCAGCCCCGTGGGGAAGCCAGCACCCCCACGACCGCGAAGACCTGTGTCTTTGACCAGACCGATGACGGCGTCGGGTTCCATGGCCAGGGCCTTGGGTAACGCGTCGTAACCGCCGTGGCGGCTGTAACCGTCGATCGTGAAGCTGTCGGGATCGTCCCAGTGCGCGGTGAGAATGGGCGTCAGCGGCGTAGCCATCAGTTCTCCCCCTCGCTGCTCGCAGGTGCTGCCGTGTCTTGCAACGCCATTCCGCGTTCCTTTGCTGCGGTGAGGCCGGCCAGCATGCGGTGATCGGCTGAAGGCCCTTCGCCCGCAAGACCATCGTCAGTGACTGCCAGTGTGTGTTCGGTAGCACGGAAGTCGCGAATCACCGGACCGCGTGTTGACTGAACGGGCTCGCCAGCACGCAACTTGGCGATGACTTCGCTGACCGATGCCGGGGTCGCGTCGTCGAAGTACTCCCAGTCGATGGTGACACTGGGCGCGTGAGTGCAGGCTGCCTGACACTCAATGCGTTCGATGCTGAATTCGCCATCGGCGGTTGTTTCGTCGTGGCCGATTCCGAGTTCATCACTCAGCGACTTCCAGACCACGTCACCGCCGAGCAATGCACAGAGGCTGTTGGTGCACACACCGATGTGATGGCGACCCGTGCGGTGACGCTTGTACATCGTGTAGAAGGTCGCGACCGAAGCAACCTCAGCAGGAGTGAGTTCGAGTTGTTCGGCCACGAACTCGATTCCGTCAGGCGTGACCGAACCTTCAACCGATTGCACGAGGTGAAGCAAAGGAAGCAGCGCGGAACGGGTTTCGGGGTAGCGCGCGATGATGGCACGTACCTCGTCGCGCGTGGTGTCGTCGATCTCCATCAGCGGTCCACACCTCCCATCACAGGGTCAACGCTGGCCACTGCAGCAACCACATCGCTCAGGAACGACCCTTCGGTCATCGCTGGCACCGACTGCAAGTTCACGAAAGACGGGTCACGGAAGTGCACGCGGTAGGGGCGCGTGCCGCCGTCGGAAACGATGTGGGCACCGAGTTCGCCACGGGGCGACTCGATGGCTTGGTACACCTGGCCCGCAGGCACTTCGAAGCCTTCCGTCACCAACTTGAAGTGGTGAATGAGCGATTCCATTGAGGTGCCCATGATCTTGCGGATGTGCTCGAGGGAGTTACCCTGCCCGTCACTTCCGATCGACAACTGAGCGGGCCACGCGATGCGCTTGTCTTCGACCATGACCGGTCCTGGCCGTAGCCGGTCAAGGCACTGGTCGACGATGTTGAGCGACTCCTCGAGTTCCTGAAGGCGAATGAGGAATCGACCGTATACGTCGCACGTCGTCTGCGTCGCCACATTGAATTCGTAGGTCTCGTATCCGCAGTACGGCTGTGATTTGCGCAGATCGTGCGGCAACCCCGTGGCACGCAACGGCGGACCGGTGACACCCATCGCAATACATCCGGTGAGGTCAAGGTAACCGACGCCGACGGTACGACCCATCCAGATCGAGTTGTCGACGAGCAGGTTGGCGGTGTCCTTCAGACGGCTACGCACGAGTGCCACTTGCTCGCGGATCGTTTGCTCCGAGCCCTCGGGAATGTCTTCCTTGAGACCGCCCGGACGAACGTAGGCGTGGTTCATACGCAAGCCAGTGATCATCTCGAAGAGGTCAAGAATCGTTTCGCGCTCACGGAATCCGAAGATCATCGCGGTGAGTGCACCCAGTTCCATTCCACCGGTTGCTAGGCACACCAGGTGAGACGAGACGCGGTTGAGTTCCATCATCATCACGCGAAGGACCGAGGCACGCTCGGGGATCTGCTCGGTAATGCCGAGCAACCTCTCAACACCCAGACAGTAGGCCGTCTCGTTGAAGAACGGTGAGAGGTAATCCATGCGCGTCACGAACGTGGTGCCCTGAGTCCACGAGCGGTACTCAAGGTTCTTTTCGATGCCGGTGTGGAGGTAGCCGATGGTGCACCGCGTCTGCGTGACCGTCTCGCCATCGAGTTCGAGAATGATGCGCAACACACCGTGCGTCGACGGGTGCTGAGGTCCCATGTTGACCACGAGGCGCTCTTGCTCGCCCTCGGCGGGAGCCTCGATGGTGTCCCAGTCACCACCGCCAACCGTGTAAACCTTGCCCTCGGTGGTCTCGTATGCCGAGGCGTAGTCGTCGTGGCTGAGTTCGTCGAAATCGTCGACATCGTCGACATCGTCGACATCGTCGAGATCGGCTTCGAAGGTGTCGTCAAGAACCTCCTCAGCAGAAGAGGTTCCCGGCCACGTGCCGGTGGTGTCGTCAGGCGTGGTGGTCATCAGGAGTAGCTCCTGCGCTCGTCGGGCGGGGGGATGGTGGCTCCCTTGTACTGCACGGGAATTCCACCGAGCGGGTAGTCCTTGCGCTGAGGGTGACCGGCCCAGTCATCGGGCATCATGATGCGCGTCAAGCCGGGGTGACCGTCGAAGATGATGCCAAAGAAGTCAAACGTTTCGCGTTCGTGCCAGTCGGCGGTCGGATACAGCTGCACGAGCGACGGCACATGCGGGTCGGAATCAGGTGCCGTGGTCTCGAGACGAATGCGCCTATTGTGCGTGATCGATTGCAGGTGGGCCACCACATGCAATTCGCGACCTTCGTCTCCGAGCCAGTGCACACCGGAAACGCTGGAGCAGAACTCGAACCGCAACCCGGGTTCGTCGCGCAGTACCTGAGCCATGTCGCGGAAGCGCTCACGCTCAACGATGAAGGTGATCTCACCGCGGTCGACGACGACACTGCGGATGGCGGACTTTTCAATGCCGGCAGCACCCATGGATGCTTCGAGTTCGTCGGCGAGGTCGTCAAACCACTCGCCATAGGGGCGAACACTCGGAGCAGGAAGTGTGACGGTGCGCACCACGCCGCCGAAGCCGGAGGTGTCACCTGATCCGTGCACTCCGAAAGCACCCGAGCGCACCTCGACAACGTCGAGGGTCACGGCGTTTTCAGGAACGACTACGTCAGCCGTGGAGTCGTGCTCGGTCACCGCAGCAACCCCCTCTGGTCGATCAGAGGCGTGGCACCGAGCGCCACCGTCTCGAGTTCGCGCACCTCGCGCTCGCGGTTCGATCCGAGCTTGGTGTCCTGAATCTGGTCGTGCAGCTTGAGAATCGCGTCGATCAGCATCTCGGGTCGCGGCGGGCAGCCAGGCAGGTAGATATCGACCGGAACGATGTGGTCAACACCCTGCACAATCGCGTAGTTGTTGAACATTCCGCCGCTTGAGGCACAGGCCCCCATGGCCAGCACCCACTTGGGTTCGGGCATCTGGTCGTAGATCTGGCGCAGAACCGGTGCCATCTTCTGGCTCACCCGACCGGCCACGATCATCAAGTCGGCCTGACGCGGCGAGGCGCGGAACACCTCCATGCCAAAGCGTGCGAGGTCGTAACGTCCGGCACCGGAGGCCATCATCTCGATTGCGCAGCAGGCCAGACCGAATGTCGCCGGCCACAGCGAGTTCTTACGCGCGTAGCCAGCCAACTTCTCCACCGAGGTGAGTAGAACCCCGCTCGGTAGTTTCTCCTCTAGACCCATCGAATCCTCACTAGTCCCACTCGAGCCCGCCGCGCCGCCATACGTAGGCGTACACGGCTAGCAGAGTGACGATGAACGACACCATCTCGATAAAGCCAAACATTCCGAGTTGATCGAACGACACTGCCCACGGATAAAGGAACACGATTTCAATGTCGAAGACGATGAACAACATCGCGGTCAGGTAGTACTTCACCGGGAACTTGCCGCCGCCGATGGGCTGGGGGGTTGGTTCGATACCGCACTCGTAGGCGTCAAGTTTGGCGCGGTTGTACCGGCGCGGCCCCACGATCGACGCTGTGATGATCGAAAGCAGGGCGAAGAATGCGGCGAGTCCGCCGAGGGTAAGAATCGGGATGGCGGCGTTCACGCGTTGACGCTCCCCTTCCTTTCGACGGCCCGGTTTGTGCCCGTAGCCACCGCTCTTGTGAAGACATTCACGATGCCGTCTCGAAGTCTAGACCAGCGTGTTGGTGGATCTCACGGTGGTCGTCACCCCGGCCGCAGGAGCCCTTGCTCATGTCCTGAGTGGTCCTTCGATCCGGTTACGTCCCTGCCTTTTGGCCCGCAACATGCCAGCATCAGCGGCTCCCAGTGCGTCTCTCGCCGACCGCTCGGGCTCGGTGCCTGCAGAAGGTGGGAGCACCTCAAATCCGATGCTGCAGGTGGTCTCGTGCCCCGGCGTTACTGCCCCCCACCCAGCACGGGCCAGAGTCTGTTGGATGCGAGCGCAGCGCTCCCGCGCCCCCTTCTCATCAATTCCCGGCATTGCGATCGCGAACTCCTCGCCCCCTATGCGACTGACAAGGTCACCGCCCGCCGCCGAGTCGAGGAGGCAATCGGCCACGATGCGTATCACCTCATCACCTGCCTGGTGGCCAAAGTGATTGTTGACGTCCGAGAAGTGGTCAAGGTCAATGACGGCCACGGCGAGCGACTGCCCTGAACGGCCGCACTCACTGACCAACTGGGGAAACTCCGCTTCCCATCGCCGTTGATTGGCAAGCCCCGTGTGTGGATCAGAAAGGCTTGCCTCCCGCAATTCGTGAGCCAACTCATCGCGCCGGGCCACGGCAGCTTCAAGATGTGCCGTACGTTCGGCGACCACTCGCTCAAGCTGTTCGATGTTTCCCGCGGTGACGGCGATGAGTTCCACGACCTCCTGCCGCACCTTCTCCTCGGCATCGGTCACCGTACTAACCGATCGCAGCAGCAACCACAGATCAAGCACGGTGATGGTCAATACGATGCCCGCCTCAAAGAGCACCATCTGCCACGACACCCCCGCCCCCGGCGCTTCGGTCGCTTCGGCGGTAGTCACGAGAGCAATCGCCGCATAGACCGCGACCGCGCCCATCGCGGCAACCGCCACGTAGCGCCACGACGGCAGGATCGCAACAATGCCGAGGAAGAGCACTCCGACAAAGAATGTGCTCGCTGCGACGTCTCCCGTCTCAGCTGGTCGCAGCAACAAGATCAGCGCCGCCAGCAGCCCGACCATGAGGACGCTCGCCCACTCAGGGAGCCATGACGACAGCACCAGAACGGCGAGAAGGGCAATCGACGCTGCCAGCAGCATCAGCGACAGCGACCAGTAGTGAGGAACAAAAGCGAACACGATCGCACACGCAAACGTTGCGAGGCTGCCGGCGATGAGAAGTCGCCGTAGCGACATCCGAGCAACGCGCGCTGCTGCAATCCGCGCGTCGGCGGCGGCCAACGTATCGCTGGTATCCATCAGCCCACGTCGTCACTCTGCGCTAAGGGGCCTAGGGCCGACACCACGCGATCGCGACCAGAAACCTTCGCCGCCAGCATTGCTTGATCGGCTCGATTGAGCACGCTCTCCCACGATTCCCCAGAATTGGGAACACGTTCGGCAGCCCCGATGCTGACGGTCAGTCGCTCGGTGGACGGCAGCGATGCCCACACACGGTTCCGGCATTCACTCGCGACCCTCTGAGCCACCGCTGTTGCCGCTGTCGCGCCGGCATACGGCATCACGATGACGAATTCCTCGCCTTGGCCCAATCGGTAGCACAGGTCACCTACGCGCGTGACCCCCTGCTGAAGAGACGCGAACTCAGCGAGGACTCCATCGCCGATTTGATGTGAGTACGAGGTGTTGATGCGCCCAAAGTGATCGAGATCAAGTGCGGCGACGCTGATCGGGCGACCGATGCGATCGGACGCTTCCACGATGGCCGGCCAGGCCTCGTCGAGATGCCGCCGATTGAATAGCCCGGTTCGGTGGTCGCGTACCACTAGTAGCGATAGTTCGGTTAGGTACCGCTGACGCTGCTCGAGCACATCGCGCAAGTCCCGTTCTCGTCGAGCCACCTCTACCTCAAGCGATTCCTTGTCCGCTTCGACCTGAGCCAGCAAAGCTTCGGCCTCAGAGCGCAGGACGGCGGTGGACGCCAACCCGCGCGTGCGATCCCACACCCCGTAGAGCACCACCAGCGCAGTAGTGAAGGAGACCAACCCGCCGTCGACCAGCAAGTCGACGTAGGTGGGTCGGTCGAAGGTGAGTGGCGACGACATCAGCGCGAGCACCAGCAGCGCAACGAGGGTCACAATCAGAACCAGAATTGACGAGCGACGGTCGCGCATCATCAACATGCCGGCTGCTGCAATCGGCGCGAGCCAGAAGGGCCACGTGGCAAGGTCTCTGGTCACAAAGACGCCGGCAACGAGGGTCAGACACGTACCGACGACGAGTACCCACGCCGCAGCATCTACCAAACGTTTCCTACCCAGCATGAACGTCGCGAAACTCGTGGTCAGTGCCACACACGCCATGGCAAACCACGTCGAGGAATGCCCCGCGGGAATCATCTGCAAGCCAAGGCTGACAACGGCCACCACGGTAATCAACGCCATCACCTGTGCCAACTGACCCCGGCGTACGTCGTGTTCGCTGGCAGCCTCCACTGGCAGCAGACGATCAATCAACACGGGCTTGAAGTCAGGTAGGTCGGCGTTGTTCGCCACCTCTCCACCCGCTTTCTGATCGGCCGTTCAGATCAGCCAAGGCTACACACGCGTCGAGCGTTCGGATGAGTTCATGGGAGGATTAGGTGGTGAACCGTGCAGATCTGACCAAGACGCCCGTCGAGGTCGCCGCCATGTTCGACGACGTGGCCGAACGCTACGACCTCACCAACGATGTGCTGGCTCTGGGCCAGACCCGCCTTTGGCGCCGGGCCGTGGTCAACGCCGTCGCGCCTGTTTCGGGCGATATCGTGCTCGACCTTGCCGCCGGCACAGCCACCTCAAGCCAACCATTTCGCGATCGCGGCGCCTACGTGGTGCCCTGCGATTTCTCACTGGGCATGCTCCACGTGGGCCGAGTCCGTCAGCCCGATCTTCCGCTCACTGCCGGCGACGCGCTGCACTTACCCTTCGCCGACGAGTCATTCGACGCGGCGACAATGTCGTTTGGCCTGCGCAATGTGGCCGATGTCGACAGAGCGCTCGCCGAATTGCACCGTGTGGTGCGTCCCGGCGGTCGACTCGTGGTGTGCGAGTTCAGCCATCCCACCTGGGCTCCCCTGCGCACTGTCTACTCCGAGTACCTCATGGGAGCGCTGCCCTCGGTGGCACGTCGTGTGTCGAGTAACCCCGACGCCTACGTCTACCTTGCCGAATCGATTCAGGCATGGCCCGATCAGCCTGCGCTGGCAGCGCGGATGCAAGCAGCGAAATGGACTGACGTGAGTTGGCTCAATCTCACCGGTGGAATCGTTGCGCTGCACCGGGGTCGTAGGGCGTAGTTGCGACGTCAGTCGCTCAGCGCGCCACGCATCGCGTCGAGTTTAGATTCGCTCTCAGCGAGTTCAACTTCAGGTTCGGACCCCGCCACCAAGCCGCAACCCGCGAACAACCGCAACCGGCGAGCGTCATTGCCATCGATCTGCGCGCACCTCAATGCGATGCCGAACTCGCCATCTCCGCGGCCATCCATCCAGCCTACGGGCCCGGCGTAGCGCCCTCGTTGCATGCCTTCAAGTTCGCGAATTACTGCAAAGGCTCGCTCAGTAGGAGTTCCACACACTGCGGCGGTCGGGTGCAGTGATGCCGCGAGCGCCAACACCGGCGCTCCGTCAACCAACTGTCCGGTGACGTCAGTGGCAAGGTGCTGCACATTCGCCAACCGCAGCAGCCGAGGGCGAGCGGGCACTTCGAGGTCGGTGCAATGAGCTGCTAGTGCGGCCGCCACCGAACGCACTGCGTAGCCATGCTCTTCGTGGTCTTTATCGCTTGCCAGCAACATTTCAGCCAAGCGGGCGTCTTTGCCCGAATCCTGCGAGCGACGGATTGTGCCTGCCAACACCCGCGAGGTCACTTCGTCGCCCGTGCGACGCACCAGCATTTCGGGAGTTGCGCCCACCAAACCGTCGACTGAGAAGGTCCAACATTCAGGGTAAGTCTCGGTGAGCCGCTCCAACAATCGACGCACATCGAGTGGGGCATCGAGCGTGACGTCAAGATCACGGGCAAGCACCACCTTGTCGAGCTCACCAGATGTGATGCGCTCAACAGCCGACTCGACCGCACCCTTCCATGACTCAACCGATCGGCTGCCCTCTGAATAGCGCGCGCCGAGAGGCGCCAAATCGACCGCCTCAGAGACTGCCAGGGCACTTGTCTGCTCAACGTCGCCAGCGCTCACTTCGGTGATCCACACCGACTTGCCGCGACGTCCGACGATCACTCGCGGGACAACCACCACTGAATGACCGGGATCGGGATCGAAGGCAAAGGATGCGAATGCGACCGGCCCCGTTCCGGGAAGACCGACCGCATCGTGGATCTCGGCATCGTGCACAAACGCCGACCACCATCGCTGAGCCCGCGAGAATCGCTCGGGTCCGCTGAATTCAGCGCGAGCAGCCTCTCCCCAGCCAACCAAGCCGTCACCGTTGCGCACCCATGCGAGTGCACCGTCTGCGGGCAGAAGGGAGAGCAGCGATGTCACCGCGTGCTCGTCGGGAAGGAGGGTGGTGCGCACCGAGATGGGCGGGGCCACTGGGGCCACAACGGCGGTGCTCATGGTGTGCTCAGCCTACGGCGCCGGATACCAACTCGCACCGTGAGGTCACGTGATACACGCCACGTGTCTCTCGGTCACCTCGCCCAGAGGGGCTAGCGTGTGTCCATGGTGACGTCGGCGGAACAGTCACGAAACCGCATCCTCGAGGCCGCGGCCCGCTTGTTCGACGAGCGCGGACTCGCCGGGGTCACGGCACGCGATGTGGCGAGCGAAGCCGGTGTCAGTGCGCGTACCGTCAGCCGCCACTTCCCCGATCTCAGCGATCTGTTCGCCGAGGTTGTCACCGCGAGAGCCGGATCAACGGTCTCCGACGACCTCGTGCGCCAAACCCGCGACGAGAGTGGCTCACCCATGGGAGCCCTGCTCTGGGCCGCCCGTGAAGTGTTCGCTGCACCTGAACGCAACTGGAGCGCACTCGAACTCGAAGCGTTCGCTGCAGCACATCGCGACCCGGATGTCGCCGAACTCATGCGCTCACGCATTGGCGGCCGGTGGACGGCGATGGAGGAAGTAGTACGCCGCATGCAGGAAGGCGGCGTGATCGACGACTCACTTGACAGCGACGCCCTCATTCATTTCTCACTCGTGCTGTCGGTGGGCCTCGCTCTCGCTGATTCGGTCGTGCCGGTCAGCGTTGACGAGCGCAAGTGGACCGGACTGATGTCGCGGCTACTAACCGCCCTCGGCCCGGTGCCCTTGAGCGGTCATGCCGCGGTGAGTACCGATCGGCTGTGGCGAATCCGTGTCGATGTTCCCGACCGAATCGGCGCAGTGGAACAACTCGCACGCACCCTGACCTCGCTCAATGCGTTCGTCATCATGGTTGTCACTCCTGGAGACGATACCGACGAGTGGCGCACCATTGACTTGCTGGTGTCGTGTCCTGACAGTTTGGGCGCCGCCGAATTGCGAGACTCGGCAGGCGCCGTCGGACGCAACGTCTATGTGCGCGAAGGCTCCGACGAAGATCGCCTTGATGTGGCAACGCGGGTCCTCGACGGCGTCGCTGAGATCATTCGTAATCCGCGCGGCGCGCCCGAGCAGATCGCACGCCTCGTTGAAGCCGACTCCTATGAATTCGCCGACGCGGTGAGCGGTTCCGATGACGCCTCTGACGTACTTCGCCTGCAGTGGACCCCGACACGTCACGTCGTTCTGCGCAGAGCGTGGGCACCGTTCATGCGCTCAGAACAAATGCGCGCGTCAGCGGCCATGCGCCTAGCGTCAACCATGGCCTCAAGTGCCGGAGACCTCGAGGCTCTGGGTTGGGTTGAGCCGATGCGTGGCGGCGGCACCGTCTGGATGCGATTTGCCCGCCCTGAAGATGTCGGAGCAGTTACCACCATGCACGAGCGCTGCAGCGAGCGCACCATCCACCAGCGCTACTTTCGCAACATCACTGAATGGCGCGAACTCACCATGCGCCGACTCGCTGGTGGGCACCGCGGCGCGAGCATCGTGGTGATGGCCGAAGACGGCCGCATCGTCGGACTGGGCAATGTGTTTCCTATTGAGGAAGACGCCCGCTCGGCAGAACTTGCACTGATCATCGATGACGATCATCAAGCACACGGGCTTGGTGCACGCTTACTTGATCACATGATTGCGATTGCGCGCCAGCTTGGTTTCGACACCGTGGTGGCCAGCGTTCTGGCCGAGAACCGCGGAATGATCTCTCTGCTCGATCGCACGGGACTCAGCTGGACCCGTCACGTCGAATCCGGAGTCACCGAGTTCAGTGCGCCCCTGTTCTGATCGCCTCTGACACGAGTTCTTGAACTCGACGCACAACACCTGCTTCATCCGAGCGCGCACCCGTCGTCGCCACGATGACACCCACGCCCCCGGTAGCAACTGCGTCATCAATCGCTGCGACAAGTTCGTGTGGTGACGTCACTCGCCGGGCAGGAACACCATGCGCCTGCGCAATGGCAACGAGGTCAAGTCCGTGCGGTGTTCCAAAGACGCGCTCGAAGTCAGGCGCGAATCGCGTATCTCCCTGCTCAAGCGAGGAGAAGATGCCGCCTCCGTCGTTGTCGATCACAACAATCACGAGGTTGGGCCGCGGTTCGCCTTTTCCCGCGAGCAGTCCGTTGATGTCGTAGAGGAACGACAGATCGCCCACCAGCGCGTAGGCAGTCGATGGAACATCGCGCTGATGCGACACCGCGATTCCCCACGCTGTCGCGAGAAGCCCGTCGATGCCCGAGGTTCCACGATTGCCCACTACCAGCGGCATGTGATCGCGCGGAAGCGCATACGCCTCAACGTGTCGCACAGGCCACGACGAACCCACGAGCACCACTCCGAGTGCATCTGCCTGTGCCATCACGAGGCGGGCCACAGCCGGAGCATGCAGCGTCACTTCGTCATCGAGTACCGCACTCACGGCTTCTTCAGCCGCGTCGGATGCTGCTCGCCACGACTGGAGCCATTCGGCATCTGCCTCGAGTTCAGTCGGCGGTTCCGGAACGGCACTGAGCACAAAGCGCGCGGTGCGCAATGGATCGGCCCAACGCACGGCAGGTCGTGGATCGACAACAACGTGTCGGTCAGCCGAGGCAATCAAGCGCATGGTGCCCCGACTGAGCCCCACGCGACCGACGCTCACGACGAGGTCGGGACGCATCTGATCACGGAACTCGGCGTCGGCCAGCAGCAACGAGGCGTGCGCAATGAGCGCATCCGAATCGACGGCCGGCAGACCACTTGGTTCGCAGATCAGCGGCCAACCACATGCCTCGGCCAATTCGGCAGCAGCTTCCCTCGACTCATCATCAATGGGATCACCCACCATCACAACACCGCGAGCCGGAATGGGACCAATGCCCGCCTCATCGATGGGCAGCACCATTGCGGCAGTGAGTCGAGCATCGACGGTGATCGACGGGTCGGACAGCACCGCCAATTCCGCGCCACCCGGCTGCTCGTCAGACCCTGGAACGAGCGGATCACGGAAACTCACATTGATGTGTGCCGGACCGGGATCGAATGGATCACAGGCGGCTGCCACGGCGCGGGAGATGACTGATTGGACAACGCGCAACGCCCTGTCTCCAACCTGCTCAGGTGCAGGAAGATCAGCAGCCATTCGCGTCGACGAACCGAAGATGCCGACGTGGTCGATGGTTTGGTTCGCTCCAGTTTTCAGCAGTTCAACCGGACGATCAGCGGTGACAGCGATGAGGGGCACACCCGAGAACGACGCCTCGACCATCGCAGGCAGCAATTCGGCAACAGCGGTACCGCTCGTGACAAAGACCGGAACTGCCCGCCGACTTCGCTTAGCCAGGCCGAGCCCAAAGTAGCCGGCACTGCGCTCGTCAACCCGCACGTGCAGTGTCAGATCGCCAGCACGTTCGGCGGCGGCGAGTGCGAGCGCGAGCGCCGCACTGCGACTTCCGGGTGCCAGCACCGCATCAGTGACGCCGCAGCGCACCAGTGCATCGACAAGCACACGCGCCACAGCCACGCTCGGCGTCAGGTTCACTTCACCCACGCTGCGACCCTAGTGCCGTTGACTCGCCAAGGTGGGCGTACGCCCTTTGCAGCCGCTCGAACCACCAGGTCGCGCGCTCGCGAGACACACGGCCGGTTGCAACGGCCAGTGCCTCGGCATCGGGCGCGATGCGGCCGACCGGCAGCGACCCATCGGTGGGAACGAGCGGCGTTCGCACCACGTCAGCAGCAAGGAGCGCACCCGTTCCTAACCCGCAGGCACCATCGAGAGTGGGTAGGGCAGCCGCGAGGGCAATGCCTGCCGCAAGTCCGACGGCCGAATCCAGTGCCCCCGAGACAACACACGGCACACCGGCCGCAGCCACGACATCCAGTGCTCGCTGAACACCACCGAGCGGTGTTGCTTTCACCACGATGAGGTCAACGGCACCTTCGGCAGCCGCACGCATCGGATCGTCGGCCGTGCGGATCGACTCATCTGCAGCGATACGCACCGACACACGCGTGCGCAGGGCTGCTAACTCCACGAGAGTGGCACACGGTTGTTCGGCATAGTCGAGGCCGCCGGCAGCGTCATCGAGCAGCGTCAACGCTTCAGTGGCCTCGTCAAGGGTCCACACGGTATTGGCATCAATGCGAATCGCTCCCTGCGCTCGCACACCGCAGTCGACCAGCGCCGCATGAACAGCACTCACTCGCGCGACATCCTGTGAGATCGTGTTCAACCCGGCACCGCGTTCACCCACTTTGACCTTGACGGTGGTGCAGCCGGTCTCGCGCACCGCAGCGCAGGTCATCGCGTATGCATCCTGCGCACCGGTTCCGGGAATGATCGCGTTGACCGGAATACGATCGCGCACGGGCGTTGGCCAGCTTCCAAATGCTGCTTCGAGAGCGCCGGCGAGCCACACAGCGGCCACGTCATCGCCATACTCGGGAAAGGGTGCCCATTCACCCCAGCCGCTCGGGCCGTGGATGAGCACGCCTTCACGCAGATCAACCCCACGAAACTGTCTCCGCATCGGCAGCGCGAACGCAGTGGTTACTGCCAGCACATCGGCGAGGTCGGGGACCATGTGAATTAGGGACGCTTGGGGAACTTAGAGAAGTCGGGAGGACGGCGCTCTTGGTACGCGTTACGCCCTTCCTGCCCTTCCTCGGACATGTAGAACAGCATGGTTGCGTCACCAGCCAACTGCTGCACACCGGCAAGGCCATCGTCGGCGGCATTGTGTGACGCCTTCAGCATCCGCAACGCAATCGGTGAGAGTGCCAGCATTTCGCGGCACCACTGCACTGTTTCGTGCTCGAGATCGACAAGCGGTACGACGGAATTAACCAAACCCCAGTCGTACGCCTGCTCAGCGCCGTACATACGGCACAGGTACCAGATTTCGCGCGAGCGCTTCTGGCCAATAGTGCGCGCCAGCAAGCCCGATCCGTAGCCACCGTCAAAGGAGCCCACCTTCGGGCCGGTTTGACCGAAGCGCGCATTGTCAGCCGCGATCGACAGGTCGCACACCACGTGCAGCACGTGACCGCCGCCCACGGCGTAGCCGGCGATCATGGCCACCACTGGCTTGGGAATGCGACGAATGAGAATCTGCAGGTCGAGGACGTTCAATCGGCCAATTCCCTGCGCCGCCACCTCATCAGCGCCGATGTACCCATCGTCGCCGCGAATCATCTGGTCACCGCCTGAGCAAAACGCCCAGTCGCCTTGACCGGTGAGCACAATCACTCCGATCGTCGGGTCATCACGGGCAACCGTGAAGGCACGCTCGAGTTCAAACAGGGTCTGGGGTCGGAACGCGTTGCGCTTGTGCGGTCGGTCGATGGTGATCTTGGCGATTCCGACCGCCTCGCCCACGGAGGTTTCGTAGCGGATATCGCCGTAGTCGCCAGACCGCTCCCACTCACACCCCGAAGCGATACTCGAATGCGAGGGGTCGGTGAAGGCTGGTGAGTCTTCGGCAACGACAGGCAGCAGCGGGTAGCGAGTACGAGTGTCCACCCGCCTAGGCTAACGACGATGCCTGAACGCGCGAGTCGCCACCTCCTCGCTCTCGACGTGCCCCCCGGGGCCGAGGGCGTTCTCCACGTGCACCGCGCCCTACGTGAGGCCATCATGGGAACGGGCCCAGCAGTCGCACTGCTTCCCACCGACGACGGCTCGACGCACGTGCAGGCGCAACGTGCCGCCCTCGCCGTTGACGCACCGCTGGAGGCCGACGGCATCGCAGCGCTTGTCACCACCAGCGGATCCAGCGGCGATCCGATGGGCGTTCTCCTCAGCGCCGCCGCGCTCGGCGCAGCAGCACACGCCAGCCATTCGGTGTTGGCGCGCGGACCTGGCCGGTGGCTGGTGGCCATGCCCGTCACGGCCGTCGGCGGACTCATGACCGTGGCTCGCGCCATCGATGCCGGCACCGATCCGGTGCCATGGCCTGGGGTCGGAGGCGCGCAGTCGTTCACGCCCACGTCATTTACTCACACCGCACGTCGCGTTCTTGAACTCAGTGCGGCAGACGGAGCACCTGCCTATGTTTCCCTCGTCCCCACTCAGTTGGCGCGGGTCCTCGACGATTCTGCTGCCACTGACACACTGGCACGCTTCGATCACGTTCTCATCGGTGCGGCCGCGCTTCCCACCTCACTGCGGCAGGCCGCCCTCGCATCCGGAGTGCAACTCACCTCGACCTACGGTGCCAGTGAAACCTGCGGTGGGGTTGTCTACGACGGACGACCGCTTCCCGGCGTCGAGGTGACCATCGGCGATGGCGACCACGTGTGCATCGGGGGCGCCACGCTCGCCAGCGGCTATCGGGGTCGTCCTGACCTCACCGAAGCCGCCTTTCATGACGGGGCGTTTCACACCTCCGACATCGGCGTACTGAACAACGGGATTCTCACTGTGCTCGGTCGCCGCGATGACGTCATCAAGGTCGGCGGACGCAAGGTGTCACTGGTTGCGGTTGTCGATGCCGTGCGGTCAGTTGAAGGAGTCCTTGACGCTGCGGCCTTGGCCATGGACGATCCCGAGTGGGGGCAGATTCCGGTGATCGTCGCCGTTCGAACCGGCCCGAACCTTCCCGATGACGCTGCCGTTCACGACGCCATTTCTGACGCCGCCGGATCGACGCGCGCCCGGATTCGGTGGGTCGACTCGCTGCCCTACCTGCCAAACGGCAAGATCGATCGCATGCAACTTCGCGCCAGACTTGAGATGCCACTGTGACAACCGCCCACGAATGGTTCGAAGGAGCTCGACCGCGTACGTTGCCAGCTGCAGTTGCTCCTGTTCTCGTCGGAACAGCAGTCGGCATGCTCGAGCGCAACGGCACACTCAACGTCGGTCGAGCGGTTTTGGCACTCACAGTGGCCTTGGCCTTGCAGGTCGGGGTGAACTACTCCAACGATTACAGCGATGGCATTCGCGGAACTGACGCCGCCCGCGTCGGTCCGGTGCGGCTGGTGGGCCAGGGGCTGGCGAGCCCGCACGCCGTCAAGCGCGCTGCTTTCCTGTGCTTTGGTATCGCTGCTCTCGCTGGTCTGGCACTGGTGGTGCTCACCGGCGTCTGGTGGCTCATCTTGGTCGGCGCGGCGGCGATCGCAGCGGCGTGGCTATACACCGGTGGTCCGAGCCCGTACGGATATGCCGGTCTCGGCGAAGTTTTCGTCTTCCTCTTTTTCGGCGTTGTCGCCACGATGGGTTCGGCCTTTGTCCAGACGAACACATTGACGATCATCGCGTTCGTGGCGTCCATCGGACTCGGCGCACTGTCGTGCGCCATTCTTGTCGCCAACAACTTGCGCGATATCCCCGGAGACACCCAGTCAGGTAAACGAACTCTTGCGGTGCGCATCGGCGATGCATCAACTCGACGGCTGTACGTAGCAATGATCGTCATCGCCTACCTCGCAGTGGTCGTTCTGGCTTTGCTGGCAACTGCGTGGGCACTGCTCGCTCTTCTCACCATTCCGCTTGCACTAGCGCCGGTGCGCATCGTGAGGTCGGGGGCACTCGCACGCGACCTCATTGCGGTGTTGGTGGCAACCGGTCGACTGCTGTTGGTCTACGGCATCGTGCTCACAGTCGCACTGGTGATCGCCTCACTCACCAGGCACGCCTAGTCTGGTAGTCATGGACGAGGAGGCAGCGGCAGAGGCCGAACACGTAGAGCCGATCGCCGTTGACGAATCAACGTCTCAATCCAAGCGGTTCGGACTCCTTCGCTACACCGCCATTCGGCTCGTCCTCTTTATCGCCGTCACTGCAGTGCTCTGGCTCGTCGGCATTCGAGCCAATCTCTTCTTCCTACTCGCACTCGGCTTGGTGATCTCTGGATTCATCAGCTTGTTCGCACTCAACCGCACGCGCGATGATGCCAGTGCGTCGGTCAGCGGAGCATTCAGTCGCATCAATCGTCGAATCGAGCAGTCCGCGACAGCCGAAGACATCGAACCGGATCCGCCGCCAACCGAGTGACCAACGTGCGCAGCGAGTCACGTCCTGCGATCATGGGATAGCCAGCAACGAGAGGGGGATCATGCCACGCGTCATTGCAGTCTTGGTCATTCTCGCGTGCACCATTGCGGCCCTCGCTGAGTGCGTGCAGACTCCCAGTCCTCGGCTTCTTCCACGCTGGACGTGGCTGCTGGTGATCGTCCTGCTTCCGATCATCGGACCCGTGGCATGGTTTCTCGCCGGACGCGTGAGTAGGCGTAGTGAGCTCCAGCGATCAACTCCGGTCTCACCCGACGACGATCCACGCTTCATGCGTGAACTGGGCGATGAAGTGTGGCGGCGCAAGCAACGCGAACGCCGCGGCGAACCACCTGATCCGAGTGCGACTACTTAACCCCTGAATACGAGTGCAACCCCGAGAACAACAGGTTCACTCCGAAATAGTTGAACAGGAAGCAGCTATAGCCCAGGAGCCCGATTGCCGCCGCCCGGTGGCCCTTCCAACCGGCAGTGGCACGCGCGTGCAGGTAGGCCGCGTACACGATCCACGTAATGAACGCCCACGTCTCCTTGGGGTCCCAGCCCCAATAGCGTCCCCACGCACTCTCAGCCCAAATGGCGCCGGCAACCACTGCGAAGGTCCACAGCGGGAAGACGAAAGAGTTAGTGCGGTATGCCAATTGATCGAGGCGATCGGCGCTTGGCACTCGCTGCGCAATCGAACCGAACCAACCGGCACTTTCTCCGGCGGCAACGCGGCGATCGACGCGCGTGACCATCAAATACAACACCGTCACGGCAGCGCCCAATGTAAAGGCACCAGCGCAGATGATTGCCGCCGAAACGTGGATCAGCAACCACCACGACTTAAGCGCAGGTACGAGCGGCGCTGAGTCGGTGTAGAGAACCGCCACGGCGGTTCCGAGCGTCAGCAGTACCGGAATAACAACCAGCATTCCGAGCCAACGCACATCGCGCTTGAGCGAGACCACCAAGAACGCCACCGAGATTCCGAGGGCGCTGGTGATCGAGAACTCGTACATGTTGCCCCACGGGACGCGCCCGGCGGAAAGCCCTCGAGCGATCACGGCACCGAGGAGTAACGCTGTGGCGAGCCACATCACCGACATGCCGATGTTGCCCGCGCGACGGCCCGGCTCACTACCAGTCTCTGACTCGACATCGGTGCGCTCGAGTACATCGACGGAGACCGACCCCACCGCTGTCTGCGTTTCTGCTGCTCCTCTTACCGATGTCGACGAGTCGCTGCGGCCACGTCCCTGAGCAAAAGACAACGCGAAGGCCACCATAGCCACGGTGTAGGCCAGCATCGACGCGTAGACCAAGTTGTTGCTGATGTACGCGAGTGTCGTCTCGGACGCCATCTCGATCACACGCCTTTCACTGCTCGTTGGACCGCTGCCACCACGGAATCAAGCTCCTCATCAAGGCCGGGCGCCTCGGAACGACCGAGGGCACCGAACTCGACCTCCACCATAGAGTCTGGCGAAGTTTCCGGCACTCGCACCCACAACCGTCTCCGCCGAACGAACAGCGAGAGTGACAATCCGACGATCGCCATCACCGCAGCCGCGAGCGCCCACCCGCTTCCCGGATCACTGGCCACATTGAAGGTGGCGTACTCGCTCACCCCCGTGAAGGTCAGGGTGCCGAGTCCGTCCGGCAGGGTCCATGTCTGCCCGGGCTTGAGATCCTTCAGGCCAAGGCGCTCCATCGACGAGGTGTCGAGTCGGTACACGCTCTGGGGAGTGCCCTTGTCGAGGCCGAGATCGCCGCGCCACACCGACAAGAAGACCTCGGGACGTAAGGGCGCAGGGAATGAGGAGAACCCGCCTCGCACCGGATCACGTTCCGCTGTTGGCAGAAAGACACCGGTGAATCCGATTTGCGGTGTCGCATCCGGAATCTTGATGACCCCGTCGCTCGTGAAGTTTCCATCCTGCGGCAGGAAGACCACCGAATCATCGAGCAGTACCTTGCCGGCGGCGTCCTTGATCACGAACGTCGGCGCGTACCCGTGCCCGACGAGAAACACCTTGGTTCCCTCAATGGCGAGCGGCTCATTGACCCCGATCGTCGCTTTCCGCTCAGCAGTTCCGGGGCCGGTGCTGTAGACGACATCCGCGGCGAATTCTCGCGGTGCCCCTCGCTGCATGCCGTCTTCCTGATAGGTCGCACGAAACTGATCAAGGCGAACGGTAAACGGCACGAGCCGGTCAGCCTTGAATAGCCGTCCCGGGCTAAAGGAGTCGTACTGAGTCAGCGTGTTCGAAAACGCCGATCCCTCGCGAACGATCACCTGTCCCTTGGCTCCGAACATGCCTCCGGCCGCCACGGCCACGAGTAAGGCAAGGAGAGCGAGGTGAAACAGGAGGTTGCCCGTTTCGCGCAGGTATCCCTTTTCTGCGGCCACCCACGTCGACTCGCCCGACTCGACCACCTCGCGCCGCACCCGCCATCGCTGAGCGCGCAGCACTGTTTCGGCGGCAGTGAGTGCGTCGGCCGGCGAGCACTCGAGTTCGAGGGTGCGGTGTTCTGGAAGTCGCGACAGTCGAGAGGGCGCGGCTGGCGGCTGCGCGCGCATCGCCCGCCAATGCAATCTGGTCCGCGGAATCACGCATCCCGCCAACGATGCCATCAACAGCAGATAGATCGCCGCGAACCACGGTGCAGCGAAAACGTCGAACATGCCGAGCCGATTAAGAACCGGCCCCCACGTGGGATTGCGCACAATGTACTGACTGACTTCGACCGGGTTAGTTCCTCGCTGCGGAAACGTTGAACCAGGGATTGCGGCAACAGCGAGAAGGAAAAGCAGGATCAGTGCTGCTCGCATGCTGGTGAGGGTGCGCCGGGCCCACCGCAGCCAGCCGCTCACACCGATACCAGCAGGGGTCGGTGACGTGGCGTCGGACTCAGGCTGGGTGGTTAGCCCGGCTGAGGCCTCATCAATACCGGTGTCGCTCACGGGGCCAAGTCTCACACCTACAGTGCCGGCGAGAAACCGCCGGCCCAGATACGCATCCACACAGTGACGTCGCCCCACATGCCGGTCACTAGTAACAGTCCGATCACGATGAGCAGGCCGCCGCCGATGCGGGTGACGAGCGCGTAGTGCTGCTTGACCCACGACAGAGCCCCGAGACCCTTGCGGAAGGCCAGACCCACCAACAGGAACGGCAGTCCGAGTCCGAGGCAGTACGCCACGCTCAGTAATGCTCCTCGTGCGGCGCTGCCTTCAGTGAAGGCGAGAGTTTGAACAGCGGCAAGGGTCGGTCCGATGCACGGGGTCCACCCCAGACCGAACAGCACACCGAGCAGTGGCGCCCCCCACAAGCCCACCGGCACCTTCTTGTGCACTTTCGCTTCGCGCTGCAGTCTGGGCACGAAGCCCATAAAGGCAACACCCATCACGATGACCAGGACGCCGAGCACACGGGTGATCTGCTGTTCGTACTCGATCAGCCAGCCGCCAAGGCTTCCGAACAACACCCCGTAGGCAACGAACACGGCACTAAAGCCCGCGATGAAGAGCAGCGTGCCGAGCATGACCTTCGAACGCCGCGGCTCGGGTGACGCGCCATCAACTGCCTCGCCAGCCAGTTCAGCTCCGGTGAGCCCGGTGACGTACGACAGATAGCCGGGCACCAGCGGCAGCACACACGGGCTCAGGAACGACAGCAGTCCAGCGGCAAAGGCAATCGGAATGGCAAGCAGTAGCGACCCACCCGACACGGTTTGGGTGACCGACGACATCACAGTCATGGTTACCCCGCTGATTCGCGTAAGAGTGGTTCCACCAATCCTCGCACGCGCGACTCATCAAGTTCGCCCAGAGCCCTCGCCGCCACACGCCCCTGCTTATCGATGACGATCGTTGACGGAATGGCAGTCATGGGCAACGAATTGCGGAAGGCCAACTGAAGGCGACCATCGGTGTCGTCGAGTGTCAGGTAAGGAACGTCGAAATGATCGACGAACGACTGGGCGGATGTTCCGCTATCGCGCGTATTGAGTCCAGCGAACACCACCCCGTCGGATGACAGGGCCTTACTCACGCGCGCAAGCGACGGGGCCTCGGCGCGACACGGAGCGCACCATGACGCCCACACGTTGAGTACCACGACCTTGCCGCGCTGTGCCGCGAGATCGAACGTCGAGCCATCGAAGCGGCCAGCTTTAAGGGTGGACGCCACAATCGCAGGTGCTGGCTGACGCTGGGCCTCGGGCAAGATCACCGTTGTTCCGTCGCCGGCCACGTAACTCGTGTCGCCGTCGGCACGGCTGACCCCCGACTGACTCGAGCAACCGCTGACCACCACGAGGCAGGCAATGACGCCGAGCAGGACAATCGATCGGGGGCGACGAATCACGCCCCGACGCCCTTGGTCGACACCTCGACAAGATCGGCAGCGGGTTCGGAGTACGTGATCGACACGAGCCGATCATCGGCATAGGTCAGTGACGTCAACGAAGCCAGACTGCACTGACGTTTGCGTGGATCGTGCACAAAGTGCCGCTGCTCGGAATCAAGCCGCGCGATCCAGATCGGTAATTGGTGGCTCACAACCACCGCCTCATGACCGACTGCCGCCTCGCGTGCCGCAGCGATCGCGGTACGCATACGCGCGGCAACATCAACATACGGCTCGCCCCACGACGGTTTGAGCGGGTTGTAAAGGTGCCTCCATGTGGTGGGCTTCTTCAATACCCCATCGCCCACGCTAATCCGCTGACCTTCAAAGACGTTCGCAGCCTCGATGAGATCAGCATCGGTTCCGAGTACGAGCCCATGCGCCGCAGCAATCGGAGTCGCCGTTTCTTGCGCCCGCTCAAGCGGCGACGCCGTGACGACCGTGATGTCGCGGTCGGCGAAATACTCGGACATCCGATCGGCCATCTGACGACCGAGGTCGCTCAGATGGAAATCTTCCAAGCGGCCGTACAACACACCGGTCGGGTTGTACACCTCGCCATGACGCAGCAGATGCACGGTGGTGCGCTCACTCACTGCCGACTCCTCTCGACCACAACGCTTCAGGAATGCTCAGGTAGTGCGACGACGGGCAGCGCCGCGGCGGCGGCTGGGACGCCAGGTGTACTCACCGGAATCGGCGGCCGCGAGCCGCAACTTCTCGCCGTGTTCGGCAAGAGCATCGACCAGGGCAAACACGTTGCTAGTCTCGGAGCGCACGTCGACACGCAAACCGTGTTCTTCTGCCGTCTTCGACGTCTGCGGACCGATGCAGGCAACCACGGTTGTCTGATGCGGCTTGCCGGCAATACCAACAAGGTTGCGCACCGTGCTCGATGAGGTGAAGAGCACGGCGTCGAAACCACCACTCTTGATAGCCTCACGGGTTTCGGCGGGCGGCGGCGCCGCACGCACAGTGCGATAGGCCGTGACGTCGTCAACTTCCCAGCCGAGCTCGCTGAGGCCCGCCACCAAGCCTTCGGTGGCAATGTCAGCGCGCGGCAAGAAGACGCGGTTGATCGGGTCGACAATGTCGTCGAATTCGGGGAACTCGTCAACGAGCGAAGCGGTCGACTGATCGCCCGACGGGATGAGGTCGGCGCGCACACCGAATTGTTCGAGCGCGTCGGCCGTGTCGAGACCAACTGCGGCAATGCGCAGGCCCGAGTAGGCGCGTGAATCGAGCCCGTACTCCTCGAACTTCTCGCGAAGAGCGCGCACCGCGTTGACGCTGGTGAAGATGATCCACTGGTAGCGACCGGACACCAGACCGTGCACGGCACGTTCCATCTGCTGGGGAGTGCGCGGCGGCTCGACTGAAATCGTCGGAACCTCCACGGCCACCGCGCCGTAGCGACGCAAGTGATCGGCCAGCCCAGTCTGTGATTCCTTGGTGCGTGGCACCAGAACTCGCCAGCCGAACAACGGCTTAGTTTCGAACCACGACAGCGTTGAACGCTTGCCGACAGTTTCACCCACAACCATCACGCCCGGTCCTGACTGACGGGAAGCCTTCACCACCACGGCCAGATCGGCGAGAGTGGCTGTGACTGTGCGCTGTTCGACCGTGGTGCCATCGCGAGTGATCGCAACCGGAGTGTCATCGCGACGACCCGCGTCAACGAGTGCGCGAGCGATTTCAACGGCACGGTCTGCTCCGTTAAGAATCACCAGGTTGACGCGCGAGTCACCGTGATCGGCCCAGACGATGGTGGTGTCGTCGGCGTCGAGGATGCGCACCTCGCGCGCCCGCCCACCGGTCAGCGGAATGCCAGCGTGGCTGGTCACGCCGCTGATGAGTGATACACCGGGGCTGAATTCGAAGGGGACCTTCGCCTTGGTGAGCAACGCCGCTTCGGCAGCCCAACTGCTATCAGTAGTGGGATCAGTGCCGAGCAGGCGCACGACATCGCGCGATGCACGGGCACTCTCAACCGCCAGTTTGACGCGCGCAGCCGGCTCAAGGGGAAGGCCGTCGGCGTCGACCAACGAGCGAATGAGCGAACGTCGTCCGGCAAAGCGCTCAGCCACCGGCAGCGTCGAGGCGTCAGCCAAAATGACATCGGCCGCTCCGAGCAACGTCGCGGTACGCACCGACACCAACTCGGGGTCGCCGGGCCCTGCCGCTGCCAGAGCCACAGTGCCGAGACTCGGGCGGTAACGCTCGGGTTCGGCATCGTCGGAACGCCGCGGAGGCGTCGGA
The DNA here is from genome assembly GCA_026393115.1 of Actinomycetota bacterium. Lineage (GTDB taxonomy): Bacteria > Actinomycetota > Actinomycetes > S36-B12 > CAIYMF01 > CAIYMF01. The sequence goes on along the minus strand of JAPLAU010000022.1, from coordinate 23,145 downwards.
AGCAGGGAGGCAATCGCCGCAGCCGTCTCATTGACCACCACAGTCTCGACAGCCGCAGCGGCTGCCTCAACCTCGGCCATGGTCACGGGAACGACGGCAGGCTTCACGGCTGCCTTGTTGGGCACCTTGTCGGGTGCCTTGGCCGGAACGCTCTTAGCCACTGGCTTTGCCGCCGGCTTGGCTGCTGGCTTGGCCGCAACCGGCTTTGCAACCGGCTTTGCAACCGGCTTTGCCGGACCGGCCTTCACAGGGGCCTTGACGGTTGACTTTGTCGGAATCGCCTTCGCCGGTGTTTTGGCAGCGGTCGATTTCACCGCCGGCTTGGCCGACGACTTGGGGGCAGACTTCGACGACGCAGCCGGTCGGCTGACGGTGGTCGATGTCTTGGGGGTACGGGTGCTCACTGGTTGCACTCCCGTGCGGGTGTAGCGGTGCGGCGGATAGGGATGATGATCACGAGCGCACCTCCTCGCGACCAAGCTTGCGCTGCTCGTGGAATGCGAGCACTTGCAATTCGAGACCGAGGTCAACCGATCGAACGGAGACGCCGGGAGGGACCGCCACCACGAGGGGGGCGAAGTTCATGATGCTGCGAACACCAGCGGCAATGAGCCGGTCGCACACAGCTTGGGCAGCGTGAGCGGGAGTTGCGATGACTCCGATCAGCACACCTGCTTCTGTGACCACGTCTTCGAGTTCATCGAGCGGTCGCACTTCGACCAAGAAGTCGGCGCCGATTTTCTCTCCGACGATTTCGGGGTCGGGGTCGAGCAAACCCACAATACGGAACCCGCGCGAGGAGAATCCGCCGTAGTTGGCAAGTGCGCGACCGAGGTTTCCGACACCGACGATCACCAGCGGCCAATCTTGGGTGAGTCCGAGTTCGCGGGAAATCTGGTAGAGCAGGTAGTCGACCTCGTAGCCCACTCCACGAGTTCCGTACGACCCCAGCAGCGACAGGTCCTTGCGCAGTTTCGCGCTCGTGACTCCCACTGCGGCAGCGAGTTCCTCACTCGACACTGTGGTGGCACCGCGCTCCGCCAACGCCACAAGAGCCCGGTGGTATACCGGTAGGCGCGCGACGGTCGCCTCAGGAACCGCGGTGGTGGCGGTCCGTTCGGAGCGTGGGAGTGGCACTCGTAAGCCCCCGGGAAGTGACGGATGGTTGCCCTGAGCCTAGGCGCTTGTGCACGTGTACTCCAATGCAGAACGGACGCATGCGTCCGTTATTCGGAATCTAGCCGTGGGGATGCGCTCTCATTCACTCGACGGAGCGAGCAGCGCTGCTCGTAGCCGCGCTGGGTCAACCCGCCACAGATCGTGTTGGCGACCGTCGACGAGGGTCACTGGAATCTGCTCCCAGTACAGGTCATGGAGCTCGGGGTCGTCATCGATCGAGCATTTGATCCACCCCACGCCCAGTTCGCCGCAGACCTGCTCAATCACGATCTGCGCGTCATCACACAGGTGGCAGCCCGGCCGACCGATGAGCGTGACACGCACTGAGTCAGTCACGGGCCGAGCGCAATCCGTGTCGCTGCACGATGCCGAACTCGGTGTGAGGAAGCGAGTCGACGATCTCGACGATCGTGGGGCACTTATGCCGTGCCAGCCGAAGCGCACACTGTTCGCGCACGTCGTCGGGGGTGACGGTCGAGTCGGGGTCAAGTACCACCAGAGCCGTCACGGCGTGTCCGGTCACTGGATGCTCAACGCCGATGACTGCCGATTCAGACACACCGTCGAGTGAATCAATTACGACTTCGACTTCATGAGGGTAGACAGGAAAACCGTTGACCACGATGAGGTCGTGTCGTCGGTCAACCAAATGCAGGTCGCCTGCTTCGTCAAGATAGGCCACATCGCGCGTTGCGAACCAGCCTTGGGCATCGGGTGCACTCGCGCCATCGGGCCACAAGCCGCTGAACAATGCGTGGCTCCGCACGTAGATTTCGCCCGGATCTCCGTCGTCATCAATGTCTTCGCCATCGACATCAACCAGTCGCAGTTCGACGCCGGGAAGCGGACGTCCCACGTTTCCCTCGGCAGAGAGTCGATCGCCCGTACACGTGAGCAGTCCGGAGGATTCGGCCATCCCGTATCCCTCCCACACTCGCAGCCCGGTGAGAGTGAGAAGTTGCGCCGCAACGGCAGGGGACATCGCAGCCTGTCCTAATGCCATCAGTCGAACGTCGTCCAACACCTCGCCGGCGTGCTCGCGCATCGACCAATCGGTGAACAATGCCGGCGAACCGGCAACGGCCGTCACACCTTCACGCTCGACCATCGTGAAGGACTCTTCGGGATCGAATCGGCGCTCAAGCACCACGGTGGCACCGACGAAAAATGCCAGCGCGAGAGCCCCCAACGCTTGGCTGTGCACGAGTGGAAGCGACAGCAGCAGCACGTCGATCGGCTCAAGGGGTGCCGGTTCGAGTGCTGCGAGTTGGGTAACCGATGCCATGAGGGCTCGATGGGTGAGCATGACGGCCTGGGGGCGACCACCGATTCCACCTGTGAACATCAGGACACCGACGGCCTCGGAGTCAATGCACCCGGGCTCAACTGCCGGGTGATCGGGGCGCATGAGATCACCCCACGCAGGCGATCCGACGGCTACCACCCCGCTGGTTCCGATGTGGTTGGTCATCAACGCCTCGCGCACGGCCACCTCACTCGAGGCATCACAGATGATCAACTCAGGCGACGTGTCGTGCGTGCGTTGGGCTAGTTCATGCGCGGTCAGCACCGGGTTGATCGGCACCGAGATCAGGCCTGCCCGCAGTGCCCCAAGATGAGCGACGATCAGTTCGGTTCGATTGGCCGTAATCAGAGCGATTCGGTCACCGCGACGCAATCCGCGCGCCAATGCTCCACGGGCGAACGCAGTGACCCGCGCATCGAGTGTCGACCAGGTAACTCGGGCACCGGCATGAACGACCGCCACGCCGTCGGGGTCGCGGTCGGCCGCGCGGGCCAGTAGATCTGCGACTGTGGTGGCCATGCACGTGAGTCTGGCACAGCCGCGCGACAGTAGAATGAACCTGTGACTGCGGCGCGCCCGACGGAATCTGCCGACGGCACGAGTTCCCCGAATCCCTCCAAGCCCTCGCTTCTCGACCGATATCGAGTCGCGGGCGAGGCGAGCGCTGCGGCCATTGAGGTGCTGCCCGCGCACGAGATCGAAGCCGATCCGACCGCCGCGGCCTTCTTCGACATCGACAACACGATCATGCGCGGCGCGAGCATCTTCCACCTCGCTCGCGGTCTCGCCCGCCGACGCTTCTTCACCATTCCCGAGGTCACCGACTTCGCGTGGAAGCAGGTGAAGTTCCTAGCCTCGGGTGCTGAGGATATGGATGACATGGCGTCAGCGACCGAAAGCGCACTGGGCTTCGTCGCGGGTCGCCGCGTCTCTGAGATCGTCGAATTGGGCACCGAGATCTTCGACGAAATCATGGTCGACAAGATGTGGCCCGGAACGCTGGCCATCGCCCAAGCACACATCGACGCTGGCCAACGCGTGTGGCTGGTCACCGCGGCGCCCGTTGAACTGGCCACCATCGTGGCCCGTCGACTCGGGCTTACCGGAGCACTCGGAACAGTGTCTGAAATTCGCGACGGCGTCTACACCGGAAAACTCGTCGGCCACCCGCTCCATGGCCCTGCCAAGGCCGAGGCCGTTCGCGCCCTCGCCGCTCGCGCCGGACTTGACCTCGATCGCTGCGCGGCCTACAGCGATTCATTCAACGACCTGCCCATGCTCACGCTTGTGGGCGATCCTTGTGCCGTCAATCCTGACTCTGCGTTGCGCGCCTACGCACGCGATCACGACTGGCCCATTCGCGACTTCCGTCGCCAACGCATGGCTGTGCGAGTCGGAATACCCGCTGCCGTTGTCGCAACGGGTGCACTGGCAGCCGGTGTCGCCATCGGAGTCACGGTGGCACGGCGCGGTAGTCGGGCATCCTGACGTGCCCACCATCGACCTCAACGCCGACGTCGGCGAATCGTACGGTCGCTGGACTCTGGGTGATGACGATGCACTGATTCCCTTCATCAGCAGCGCCAACGTCGCCTGCGGATTCCATGCGGGTGACCCCACCACGATTCGACACTGCCTTGCCTCTGCTGCTGCCCATGGAGTGTCAGTGGGCGCGCAGGTCGGATACGACGATCTGCGTGGGTTCGGCCGACGCGCACTCGACATCGAGCCTGATGACCTTGAAGCCGATGTGCTGTATCAACTCGGCGCACTCGAAGCACTCGCTCGCGCCGAGGGTACGAGCATCAGTTACCTCAAGCCGCATGGCGCGCTGTATCACCGCACCCTCATCGATGAAGTGCAAGCTCAGGCAGTCATCGGCGCCATTGCCGCTTATGGTCAGCCGCTTCCGGTGATGACAATGACTGACACCGTGATGTTCGACGTGGCCACCAGCGCCGGTCTGACGATTATTCGCGAAGGATTCGCCGACCGTGCGTACGGCGCCGACGGCCGTCTTGTTCCTCGCACCCAACCTGGCGCAGTGCACCACGACACGACAGCGGTCGTCGCTCAGGCAGTGCAACTCGCTCGAGCCGGAACAGTCGACAGCATCTGTTTGCACGGCGACACCCCCGGCGCGGCAGTCAACGCAGCTGCCGTGCGGGCCGCACTTGAGCAAGCCGGATTCGACGTGCGTGCATCGCATGGCCCGGCCTGAGTTAGCCTCGCTCGCGCGCAGCGCCGAGCACCCGAATCTCGGAACTCTGCGCGTTGCGCCTTACGGTCGCGATCACGTACTGATCGACGTCAGTGGTCCCACGACCGTGACTGCCCTACGCGCCGCACTGCTGCATGAACAGCCCACCCTGCGGCCGCGACCGGGGTGGAGTTCGGTACTCGTGCGTGCCACCGATTCGGCCAAGGTTCTCGAGTTGGTGATGTCACTCGACGTGGGGTTCGACCGCAATTCCGCCGCGGATATCGCTGCGCCTCACCACGTCATCGACACCAGCTACGACGGCGACGACCTCGAGACCGTGGCGCGCCTCACCGACCTCACGGTCGACGCGGTCATTGACGCCCACCGTGGGGCCACGTACTGCGTGGTGTTTCTCGGCTTCACCCGCGCATTCGCCTACCTCGACGGACTCGATCCGCGACTGGTTGCAGTGCCGCGACTGGCTACACCGCGGGTACGCGTTCCTTCCGGCAGCATTGGAATTGCCGCCGGCCAAACTGGCATCTATCCCATGGCGAGCCCCGGTGGATGGCATCTGCTCGGGCATACCGACGCCGTCCTGTTCGACACCTCGCGCACTCCCCCGTCGTTGCTCGCACCCGGCGATACCGTGCAATTTCGGGCGGTGTGAGCGATGACCGCCACGATTGAGGTTCTCGCGCCGGGAGCACTCGCACTCGTTGAAGATGGCGGGCGCGATCTGGCCGAGTGGGGCGTGGCACGATCGGGGGCCGCTGATCGACGTGCCTTGGCACTCGCCAATCGACTCACCGGCAACGCACCGAATGCTGCTGGACTTGAGTGCCTGCTCGGCGGGGTCTCCCTGCGATTCCCCGAGGGCGCCATCGTTGCGATGTCGGGCGCGCAGTGTCAGATCACGGCCGATCGACGCGCCCTCGACATGAACCGCGCCCACCACCTGGCTGCGGGTGCCGTGCTCACGATGGGTTTGGCCACGAGCGGCCTGCGCACCTACATCTCTTTTCGCGGGGGCATCGACGTCGAGCCGGTACTGGGCAGCCGCTCGCGCGACGTGCTGGCGATGATCGGCCCCGAACCATTGGCGGTCGGAACGACGTTGCCCATCGGCTCGGAGACCGACGGTGATGCGTGGTTCGAGTTCATCTCACCCGCGCCGTTGACGCAGCCCGTCACCGTTCGGGTGGCACCCGGTCCGCGTACCGACTGGTTCGATTCCTCCGCCCTCGAACTGCTCGTCGCCAACCAGTACACGGTGCGCGGCGAAAGCGACCGCACGGGCATCAGGTTCATGGGAGTACCGCTGCCCCGCCGAAGCGGCGATCTTGCCAGCGAGCCAACGCTGCCCGGCTCAGTGCAAGTTCCACCCGACGGCCAACCCATCGTGCTTGGGCCCGACGCCGGGGTCAGCGGTGGCTACCCGGTGATTGCGGCTGTACTCGACGACGATCTTGACCTGCTCGGCCAGGTGCGCCCCGGCGACGCGGTGACATTCCGCTGGGCTTAAGGCGCCGTCATGTCGAGGGCCGAATCAACCACTGCAGTCATCGAATACACACCCTGATCACCAGAATCCAACTGGTAGGTGGGCATCAGCACCACCGAGCCATCCGGCTGGAAGTACTGCGCGAGACCAAGCGTGGCCTTGGCGATGGTGACGTGCGCGACCGGCCAGCTGAATTTCGCACCCGGCTTCATGGCTGCCGGGGGTTCGGTCGGAGCCGAGCTGGCAACCGCGTCACCCGGCACGACGACGTTGCCCGACACTGCCGCTGATCCGGAGGTTCCACTCGCCACCGCAACGCCGCCGCGAGTGTCGGCCGCCATCGGCATCGGGCCGCCGTACGAGCCGCCGAACATCGGGTTGCCCAGTCGCGCGACCGCGTCGGTCGCCGACACCGTGTCGTAATCACCGAGCGGTACCAGCGGTGCGAGGAAGCCGTTAACACCTGCCAGCTTGCCGCCCCCGACGATCGAGAATCCCCACATCGAGCCCGTGAGTTGCCCATTGACCGTTTGTGACGCCGTGACGTACGAGAAACTCGGGTCACCAAGCGGTTCGACACGCCATTGGAAACCGTCGGGGTCAACGCCGGCTGCCTTCATTGCCTTGCGCGCCACGGCGATGGCGTCGTCACCCTGTGGCGCCGGCTTGGTAGCACCCGTCGGGCTCGGGCACGCGGGTCCCGGATAGGCATCACTCGAACCGCCACTGGAATTCCCAGACTCGGTCGGAACCGGCGTACCAACCTCGCTCTTCGCGCAGGAGTAAGGCTGGACACTGGGATCGAAGGAATAGAAGGACCGCATTCCATCAGGTGTCACCGAGACTGAAGGGCCACTTCCATCAGTGGGTCCGACGACCCACGCGCCACCGGAATCGACGGGCGAACCCTTGATTCCAAAAGCATCCGCGAGCTGCTGCGCCGCTGACTTACCGTCTATCGCGCGCGCGTCGTAAACGAAGGCACCGCCCTTGCCGCCGGTGGTCGAGAGACCATCACCTGCGGTGAAAATCGTACGGCCACCAAACCACGGCATCATCTTGCTGTCGAGAGTCACGGCACCACCCGTTGCAGGCGCACCGAGCGCAGTGCTCGCCGCCGCTCCCCCAGCGCTATCCGCCGTCTGCCCTGACGGTGCATTGAGCCGGAAGGCTGGAGTCGCCGTCGTTGTCTCGGCAGTGCCACCCGAACGCCCCACCACAAATCCCGTACCGGCCGCGAGCGCCAGAGCGCACACCGCCGCCGCAGCACCCATCCACCAACCGCGATGACCGCCTGAATGACTCTCGCGCCGAGCCGCGAGTTCATCGCCCGACGACAGTCGCTCACCGACTGACATCCGGATTGACTCGGTATCGACGGTGATATCACCCGCCGGATCAGCAGCGCTCAGCCGAGCCACGACTTCGTCGGCTGGATCGGGGGTGATCGGTGTCTGATTCATGGTGTCCTCCACGGCGTTCGATGCAGGGCCACGTGGCCCTCTACTTACTAGGTGTCATACGTCAAGCGGATCTTGCACCTGCGCCCACACTTCACGCAGCCGCGCCCTTGCGCGCGAGAGTGCAGCATCTGCCCCGCCGCGTGAGATACCGAGAACCGCGGCCAAATCTTCGCCCTGCAGGCCTTCCCATGCATTCAGCAACAACACTTGTCTGTCACGTGGCGACAACTCAGCCAGCACGCGCCGCAACTCGTCATCAGCGATCGCCAACGACTCGGGGTCGGTGTCGTCGGGAAGTTCGGGGACGAACTCGATCGGCGTGGGCACACCCTTGCGCCGATAGTTGGCGATCAGGAAACCGCACGTGCGATAGAGCCAAGGCAATTCGGTGCCGTCGGCGATGTCGAGGCGCCGGCGCCACGCCGTCGCAAACGTTTCGGCCGTGAGATCGTCAGAGTCAGACACCGCAACGCGTCGACGCGCATAGCGGTGCACGTCCTGCACATGGGCGCGGAACATCGCCTCAAACCACGCGTCATCGCGCTGAGACATCACAACCTCCTACCACCCTCAGTGTGTCGGGAAGGGGGCCAATCTTGCAGGGTCGTAAGAAGGAATTGTGGCGGTTCAGTCTCCGAACACACTGCGACGTGAGACCAGCAGCTGATACAGGCTCTGCTGAATGGTCTCGCGCACCTGGTCGGTGAGATCGAAAACCGTCATCGGATCGTCGGCAATGGCCGGATCGAGTGCATCGGTGCGAATGGGCTCGCCGAACTCAATAATCCACTTACTGGGCAGCGGCACCATGCCCAAGGGGCCCAGCCACGGGAAGGTCGGAGTCAGCGGGAAGTAGGGGAGTCCGAGCACACGTGCGACCCACGACGCGTTTGCGAGCATGGGGTACGTCTCTTCGGCACCCACGATCGCGGTCGGAATGATCGGCGACGAGGTACGCAGGGCGGCGGCGACAAATCCACCGCGGCCAAAACGCTGCAACTTGTACCGCTCGCTGAATGGTTTTCCAATGCCTTTGAAACCCTCGGGCCAGACACCCACCAATTCACCCCGACGTAGCAGCCGCTCAGCATCGGGGTTGCATGCCAACGTGTGCCCGGCCTTGCGTGAGAGTTCGCCAACGAATGGCGTACGAAACACCAAGTCTGCGCCAAGCATGCGCAGATGACGGTGCGCCGGATGCTCGTCGAGCAGCGCCAATTGAGTCATCAATGCATCAAGTGCCACTGTGCCCGAGTGGTTCGCCACCACCAAAGCGCCGCCGTCGGCGGGCACGTTCTCGAGCCCTCGCACCTCGACTCGGAACCAGGAATGAAACAGGGGACGCAACGGCGCCATCAGAACCGAGTCTGTGAGTTCGGGGTCGAATCCGAATTCATCAACTTCGTAGTCGCCGGTGATGCGGCGTCGCAGAAATCCGACCGCAGAAGCAACGCGCTCATCCCATCCGGGACCACTTTCTGCCAAGTCGGCAGGCGGCACTTCTTCCAGTCGCTTGCGCGAATCGATGGGAATGACCCGTGCTTTAGGCACTGCGCTCACCCCCACGCCCCAGCAGGTCAACGACTGTGGCCTCGATGGCGGCCACTCGTTCGCGTGGCAACATGGAATTCAGGCCTCGGGCCGCAACGAAATCGTCGAAAGCTTCGAGCGTGCTGAACGCAGGTTCGAATTCGAGCTTCGATCGCATGCGGGTGGTATCGACGACGCGCCCCCACGTGAGGTAGCGCACCTGCTCTGAGGAGAAATCGGCCACACCCATCTGACGAGTCATCCGTCCTACCGCCGGAATTAACGGCGCAGCGATCGGAAGGGTGATTCGCCCGGCACGGCGAATGGCCTGCGACAGCATCAGCACTCCGTCACCCGACACGTTGAAGGTGCCAGGAACGTCTTCGACCGACGCACGAATAATGGCGTCGATGCTGTCGTCCTCATGTACGAACTGCAGTCGAGCATCATGACCCAACACAGTTGGCACCACGGGTAGTGAGAAGTAGTCGGTCATTACGGTAGTGATGCGAGGACCGATGATGTTGGCCAGTCGCAGCGTGGTGACCGTGACATCGGGACGACGACGGGAAAATCCGCGTACGTAGCCTTCCACTTCAACGTTGTCTTTTGCCCACCCGCTACGCGGGGCATCGCGTGGGTCCATGCCTTCGCTGAACATCGCGGGGTCGCGAGGTCCTGCTCCGTAGACCGACGTCGATGATTTGACTACGAGTTTGCGCATGGTCGACGACTTCTGACAGGCGGCGAGTAACTGCATGGTGCCGATGACGTTGATTTCTTTCATCACCGAACGGCCACCTGCCTGCCGCGGCGTCGCGATAACACCCATGTGCACGACGGTGTCGATGTCCGAACTCGACATCACGTGCCCAATGACGGGGTTACGAATGTCGGCACGCACAAAGTCGGCGAGCCCGAGGTCATGTGATGGCGGAACGACATCGACGCCGACCACACGGTCAACATCCGGGAGCTCGGCGAGTCGCCGAGCCAAGGTTCCGCCTAGGTGCCGCGAAGCGCCAGTGACCAGAATTACCCGCCCCATGACGCCCCCCGGTCAGATCACTTCTTGTTGCGACGCTGGACGCGAGTCTTGCGCAGCAGTTTGCGGTGCTTCTTCTTGGCCATCCGCTTGCGGCGCTTCTTGACTACCGATCCCACAGGGGTCGCCCTCTCTCACTCGGTGATTCCGGCTCGATCACCGGTGCACAGGCTCCTAGGCTAGACGACGCGACTTGGCACGCGTCAGGCGGTATCAGCGGCAGTGTCAACGATCGAGTGGTTGAGGTACTCGTCGACCGCCTTTTGAGGCACGCGGAACGAGCGACCGATCTGTACCGCCGGCAGTTCTCCGCCGTGTACGAGTCGGTACACGGTCATTTTGGACACGCGCATCATGGAAGCAACCTCCGCGACGGTCAAGAAGTTCACGCCGCCGACTGCACGCTCATCGTTCGCTGACATCTCTCACTGCCTTCCGGCGGCCTCGTTTCTTCCGGCTTCCCCACCGGCACGATCCGCGCTCTAGATGAAACGGTAGTGGATCATGTGACTGATGAGGAGGGCGAGGAGGAAATAAACTGTTGAAACCCCCCATTCGGTGGATGATTGTCACGCAGAGTTGGGGTAAATGTCCGCATCGTGACGCATTAGAAGGGCGAGAACGGATCGGCGTGCAGCCCGAGCAACGGGAACACGGCCTCGCGGGTCGCCAAAATCGCCCGGTCCACTGAATCCTCCGGGTCGTAGCCACTCTCAAACGAGCGCACCCACGGATCAGCCCCGTCGGTCATGTGACCGGGTGCCGGCCGTCCGAGAAGTTCGGTGACGAGCGCGTGGAAGGACTCGGGGGTGGCACTGGCCGGATCGATCGGGGCACCCACAGCCTCCGCCACCAAGTGTGTCCAGGCTCGGGGCACCACGTCGACTAACTCGTATCCCCCACCTCCCACCGCAATCCACTTGCCCTCACAAAGTTGGTGGGCGAGGCGGTGCAGTGCCTGATATGAACGGCGCTGTCCGTCGACGGTGAGGGTGAGGTGAGCGAGCGGATCGTCAAAGTGTGAATCGCAGCCTTGCTGACTAAACAGAATCTGGGGCTTGAAGGCCTCAAGCGCCTGCGGAACCACGGCTTGGAAGGCGCGCAGCCACCCGTTGTCGCCGGTTCCGGGAGGCAGCGCCACGTTGACCGACGTGCCCTGCGCGCCGGGTCCTCCCACTTCGGTGGGGTAGCCGGTTCCGGGAAAGAGGGTGCGACCGGTTTCGTGCAGCGAGATGGTCATCACTCGCGGATCGTCGTAGAACATCGCCTGCACACCATCGCCATGGTGCACATCGACATCGACGTAGGCGACGCGTTCAACTCCCTGATCGAGTAGCCATTGAATCGCCACACCGATGTCGTTGTAGACGCAGAAGCCGCTGGCGAGCCCCGGCATCGCATGGTGCAGACCGCCGGCAAGATTCACCGCATGGTCGAAGCCGCCGTCGAGTACGGCGCGCGCCGCGGCCACCGAAGCCGAACACACACCCAAGGACGCTTCATGCATTTGTTGGAATGTCGGAACGTCGGGAGTTCCGAGACCGCGCGCGTAATCAACCTGGCTCGGATCAAGTCCGGCCCGCTTGACCGCCTCGACGTAGTCGGCGTCATGCACGCGCAGCAGCGTGCTCTCGTCGATCAGCGACTCTGCGGGTCCAAGCACCACATGCGCAGGCTCGAACAATCCAAAGGACTCGGCCAGTCGCATGGCGAGCACCACGCGGATAGGAGCGAGCGGGTGGTCGGGACCGAAGTCATACAAGCGCATGTCCTCATCCCAGACCACGCGCACTCGATCGCTCATGACCTCACGCTACCCACGGCGCCACAGAGTTCACCCTCCGGCTGCCAACTCACGTGAGCGATCGCGTGCAGCCTCAATTGCCGCGACGAACGCGTCGTGCACGCCTCGATCGCCGAGCGTTGCCAATGCCGCGGCTGTGGTGCCATTGGGTGAGGTGACTTGCTCACGCAAGGTGGCCGGGTCAGTTCCGGTATCTCGCACCATCGTGGCGGCACCGAGAACGGTTTGCACCGTGAGTTGCTTGGCGACATCTGCAGGCAACCCGAGCCGCACTCCGGCATCGACCATGGCTTCGATGACGTAGAAGATGTACGCAGGTCCGCTGCCACTGACCGCCGTCACGGCATCTTGCATGTCTTCAGGAACGCGCACGACGAGTCCGAGCGGAGCGAGCAATCCTTCGACGAGATCGAGGTGCGCGGTATCGACCGACGTTCCTGGAGAGACCGCCGCCATTCCCATGCCAACTTGCGCCGGCGTGTTGGGCATCACTCGCACAACGGGAGTTCCCGATGGCAATCGCGACTCGAGGAAGGCGGTGGTGATTCCCGCCGCGAGTGACACGACAAGCGCTTCGGGCCGCAGTGACGGAGCCACCTCGCTCACGGTGGCTTCCATGTCTTGCGGCTTCACGATCAGAAAGACCACATCGGCTGCTCCGACGGCTTGCCCAACCGGCTCAACACTCACGCCGAAGGTGTTGCGAAGGTGCTCGGCTCGTTCGGGGCTCTTCTCCACCACGGCGACGTTGGTGTGCAGCACACCTGACCGAAAGAGACCACCAAGCAAGGTGCCTCCGAGCATCCCTCCGCCGACGATGGCAATCTTCGTCATGCGCCGGGCCCCCTCAGCACCAGACAGAACGGATGGCCCGCAGGATCGAGGTAGACCCTGAAGGTCTCCCCTGGCTGATGGTCGCACTTGCGAGCACCGAGGGCGAGCACCGCTGCCTCGCCCTGATCGAGGTCAGGCACGTCGAAGTCAAGGTGCAGCTGCTGCGGGCGCTCACCATCGGGCCAGGTAGGAGGAACATGATCGGGCGAGCGCTGGAACGCGAGCGTCGTGCCCATGTCGCTCTCAAGCCACACCCACTCGTCGTCGCTGTCAGGCGACACCGGCCAGCCGGTGATCTCGGAGTAGAACTGCGCGAGAGCACGGTTGTCGGGGCAGTCGATTGCGGTGAGTGTCAGTTTCGCGATAGCCATGCGCACAGGCTACGCCGTGCGGGCTCAACCTCGTTACGCCGTGACGACGGGAAGGCTCATTCCACCCCAGCTGGCCAGTTCGCGGTAGCCGGTCGCGACGCGCTCTTCTGGCGGCACTCCGTACGTGGTGGTGCGCTGGCGCGGAGTACGACCAATGTCGCGGGCAATCGCATCAATCTCAGCGGGCGGCTTGAACGATCCGTTTTCGCTTCCCGCCATGCGCGAGATGGTCTCTTCCATGAGGGTTCCGCCGAGATCGTTGGCCCCCGAACGCAACATTGCTTGTGTTCCGCCGATTCCGAGTTTGACCCATGAGGTCTGGATATTCGGAATGCGACCGTGGAGCATGATGCGCCCCATCGCGTGAACTGCAATGTTGTCGCGCAAGGTGGGTCCGGGACGCGCAACACCTGCCAAATAGATCGGCGAACTCTGGTGCACGAACGGAAGTGGCACGAACTCGGTGAATCCGCCCGTGTCATCTTGAATGCGGGCAAGGAGTCGAAGGTGGGCAACCCAGTGGACCGGAGCGTCGACGTGGCCGTACATCATCGTTGACGACGAGCGGATTCCGAGTCGGTGAGCCGTCGTGATGACTTCAACCCATGATGCCGTCGGCAACTTGCCCTTGGTGAGTACCCAGCGCACATCGTCGTCGAGGATCTCTGCAGCAGTTCCGGGAATGGTGTCGAGGCCCGCTTCCTTCGCAGCCACAAGCCATTCGGCGATGCTCAGATTCGATCGAGATGCGCCGTTGACGACCTCCATCGGACTAAAGGCGTGCATATGCATATCGGGGGCTGTCGCCTTCACCGTGCGTGCAATATCGAAGTACGCAGTGCCGGGAAGATCGGGGTGAATACCACCTTGCATGCAGACCTCTGTCGTTCCTACCCGCCATGCTTCGGCCACTCGCTCAGCAACCTCGTCAAGCGACAGCGTGAAGGCGTCGTCATCGGTGCGTCGCTGCGCAAAGGCGCAGAACCGACAGCCGGTGTAGCACACATTGGTGAAGTTGATGTTGCGGTTGACGACATAGGTGACGTCATCACCGTTGACCTCTCTACGCAACGCATCAGCGAGAGAGGCTAGAGCAACCAAGGCCTCACCTTCACACGTCATCAGGGTGAGTGCCTGAGCGTCGGTGAGTGATGCGGGATCAGCTTCGGCGGCGCGCAGTGCCGCTGCAACGTCACCATCGATGTGGGTAGAAACTCCGGCAATCCGCACTGCGTCGGAGCGGATCGTTTCCCAATCACCGAATGCGTTGTCGAAGTCCGAGCGCGTTTCGGTGAGTCGGCCTTCGTTGTCGATGGCCGTTGCCAGGTCGATTCGTCCGACCGATGCCCATTCAGGATCAGGCTCCTGCCACGGCCGACCTTCGGCAAGTACTCCCCTGCGCCGCAACCCGGTAACGGAATCAGCGAGAGCAAGCGTGTGCGGCATGACCCGAGGATCGATCCACGGCTCGCCCGTACGCACGTACTCGGGATGCACTGTGAGTCGCTCGGCGAGTTCGAATCCGCAGGCAGCCGTCGCGTCACGCAAGGTATCGACGTGCGGCCATGGGCGCTCAGGATTGACGTGATCGGGAGTCAGGGGCGAGACACCGCCCCAGTCATCGACACCAGCGCCCAACAGCAGCGAAAGATCATCGAGCGCTGACAGATTCGGCGGGGCCTGCACTCGCATGCGAGGCCCCATCACGAGGCGGGTCACCGCAATCGCCGCAAGGTACTCGTCAACCTCGGCATCGGGAGCATCGCGCATCGCCGTACCGGGCTTGGCGCGGAAGTTCTGAATGATCACTTCCTGAATGTGACCGAAGGCGCGAGCAACTCCGCGCAGCGCGAAGATCGAATCGGCCCGCTCATCCAGCGTCTCGCCAATACCGATGAGCAATCCAGTGGTGAACGGAATCGACAGTCGCCCGGCGTCTTCAAGAACACGCATACGTACTGCGGGGTCCTTATCCGGCGATCCGTAGTGGGCTTGACCTGCCTGGCTGAACAATCGCGTCGATGACGACTCGAGCATCATGCCCATCGACGGGGCCACGGGCTTGAGTCGGCCTAGTTCTTCCCACGACATCACGCCCGGGTTGAGGTGGGGCAACAGGCCGGTTTCTTCGAGCACGGCAATTGCCAGTGCCCGCACGTAGGCCAGCGTTGAGTCGTAGCCCGCCTCATCGAGCCACTCACGTGCTTCGGGCCAGCGGTCTTCCGGACGGTCGCCGAGTGTGAACAGCGCCTCGGTGCAGCCCAGTGCGGCACCCTCGCGTGCAATCGCCAGCACCTCGTCGACACTCAGGTACGGTTCGACGCCCTCACGACGTAAACCTCCGGGTGTGGTCACGAACGTGCAGTAGTGACATCGGTCGCGACACAGTCGCGTTACCGGAATGAACACCTTGGGCGAATAAGTGATGACCCCAGGTCGGCCCGCCTGAACAAGTCCGGCATCGCGCACCGACGCCGCATGCGCCATCAGTGCTGCGAGATCGTCACCGCGAGCCGCGAGCAGCACCGCTGCTTCCGCGCGGTCGAGAGTGACCCCGTCGGTGGCGCGCCTCAGCGCTCGACGCATTCCATTCGTCTGCTCGCTCACGTGCCCACCCTAGGACGTCACTTCAGAGTGCGACACCGTGATCGGGGTTCGTGATCCATTCACTCCATGATCCGACATACATGCGAGCACCTGACAGACCGGCAATCTCCATGGCCAACACGTTCTGCGCGGCAGTCACTCCCGATCCGCAGTAGACAACAACCCTGTCGATGGGTACCTCGCCCATCACCTCAAGGAACTGTTCGCGCAGTTCATCCGCTGACTTGAAATGTCCGTCAGCACCAGTCGTGGCAGCCCGATCGCAGGAAATCGCACCTGGGATGTGACCCACCTTCGGGTCGTGTGCTGGTCCCTGACCATGGAAGGCCAACTCAGACCGGGCATCCAGTAACCGGAATGTCGGATCTGCACGAATGACCTCAACCTCCGCCACATCAGCGAGCAGTTCAGACCGCACTCGCGGCGCGAACGGGGCCTCTCTCACGGCCGGCTCCGACGGTTCACTGGTGACCGGCATACCGGCCTGAGTCCACGCTGCGAACCCACCATCGAGAACCGCCACAGCGTCGTGCCCCATCCACCGCAGCATCAGCCAGAGGCGAGCGCCCGCCATCATTCCGCTCTGACCGTCGTAGACCACCACGTGCGTATCGTCGTCGATTCCCCATGCAGTCAAGGTTCGCGCGAATTCACCGGCATCGGGAAAGGGCCGCCGACCAGTGACGCCAGGAATGATTGGCCCGGCCATGTGACGACCGAGATCGGCGTAATGTGCACCCGGCACGTGGCTCTCGGCGTACAACTGCGCGCCCAGCGATTCGTCTTCAAGGTCGAATCGCGCATCCAGGACGACCCACTTCGGATCGGTGAGGTGCTCGCCCAATTCAGCACTCGTGATCGTGGTCGTGTATGTCACTGCAGTTTTCTCCTCAGGCTGCGCACGGGTACCGCGGGTTACCGCGACTCGCGTACTAGGACTTCTTAGGTGGGGTGTACCCCTTGAGCGGCTTAGTCGGATCGAGCAGATCCTGAATCATCGGTGCGACCATACGCACCACTTGGTCTTCAGATGCACTTGCCAAAGGCTCAAGGCGCAACACGTATCGGCTCGCGGCGATGCCCACCAAGTAACTCGAGACGAGTGCCGATCGCATGCGCGCATCTGGCACACCCAACGATGCCGCCACCCGATCGACCACGCTGTGTTCAAGGAAATCCGTGAGCGAACCCGCGGCCTTGCCGGCACTTCGACCCGCAGTGACCAGTGCCACGAGATCCTCCCGCGCCTCGTCGTCACCCAAGAGTTCGAGGGTGGCGCGAACAAGTCGCTCACCCATTCCATCAAGCCCCGGGGCAAGGAGAGTGGGTACTGCAGAAGCCGGATCGAACGGAAGTTTCATGGCGGCAGCGAAGAGGGAATCCTTACTGTTGTAGTAGCGCCTGACCACTACCGGGGCCACGCCCGCTGCCTTCGCAACCCCCTTCATGGTGGTTCCCATGTAGCCGCGCGCCCGAAAGGCTACCTTGGCTGCATCGAGTACGGCGGTGCGCACATCATCGGATTGGGCCACGGGGCAACTCTACGCGGAGGGCGAGGAGTGGCGGCGAGGACGCTCACTCGCCAGGTGCCGCGAGGTGGAGGCGGGCAAACAGCAACGCTTCAGCAAGTTCGACTTCACGCTCAGCACGTGAGGCAGCTCGCCGAGTGCTGACCTCGATGACGACCGTTCCAGAGAAACCTCTCACTGCCAGGCGTTCGAGCAACTCGCCGCACGGCTGCTGACCACGTCCCGGAATCAGGTGCTCATCGCGCGCGCTTCCCGTGCCGTCGGCCAAGTGGATGTGGACCAGCGAGTCGCCGAGATCATGCGCCATCTCGAGCGCATCACTTCCACTCACCGACGTGTGCGAGAGGTCGAGGGTCGTGTGGGGATAGTCCTCCTCACGCACATCCCAGCCAGGTAGATAGGCCGGAATCTGCCGGGCTCGTACCCGCCACGGATAGAGGTTCTCAACGGCGAATCGCACATCGGTCTCGTTACCCATCCGGCGCAATCCCCGCACGAACGTCTGCGCGTAATCACGTTGCCAAGCGAACGGCGGATGCACCACCACCGTTGATGCACCGAGTTTCTCCGCCGCCGCTTGAGCTCGCACCAACTTGGCCCACGGGTCCGTTCCCCACACTCGCTGGGTGATCAGCAGACAGGGGGCATGCACCGCCAGGATCGGAACTCCGTGCAGATCCGAAAGCCGACGTAATGCATCCGGATCCTGACTCACCGGGTCACCCATCACCATGACTTCGATGCCGTCGTAACCAAGTTTCGCGGCTATCTCGAAAGCCGCCTCTGTGCCTTCGGGGTAGACCGACACTGTGGAGAGGGCCACTTTGGCCTCTGGCACGCGCACAGCGCGGCCACGTTTCGCAGTCACGGTGGCCAGCCTAAAGGTGCAGACCTGTTCAGTGAGAGTCGACGAGACCGCGTCTCTCAACGAACAGCCTTCCGATGAAGAGCACCAGCGAACCCGCAATACCCAAGCCCACCGCCGTGATGGTTCCCGAGTCAGTGCCGAGAGTGAGCGCGAAGAACTTGGCCGTGAATGGGATGAACAGGACGGCGAGGAAGAGCCCACCCATCGACAAGACGATCGCCCAACGCAACGGATTGAGTGGTCTCGCGACGAGTAGCAGCACCGTCCAGCCAATGAGGAACAACGTGATGGCCGCCGACACACGAGCCCCCACCACCGGATTTCCTTCGCGTAGAGCGAGCCAGTACGAGGTGAACGAGAAAATCGCGCACACGAATCCTGCCGGCACCGAGAACGCCAGCACTCGCCGGAAGAAGCCCGGACGGAACCTCTGTGTGTTCGGCATCAGCGCAAGAAGGAACGCGGGAATGCCGATGGTGAGCGCGGTAATGATGGTGAGGTGTCGCGGCAAGAACAGAAACTCGACTTCGTAGATCTTGGTCAGGGTGAAGAACACCGTGAGGAACGACAGGATCGCCGCGTAGAACGACTTGGTGAGGAACAGGTCGCTGACTCGTTCGATGTTGCCCAGAACCCGACGTCCCTCGGCAACCACTGAGGGCATCACCGAGAACTGGTCGTCGAGCAACACGATCTGCGCCACCGCGCGAGTCGCGCCGGCTCCTGAACCCATCGCAATGCCGAGGTCAGCGTCCTTGAGCGCCAGCACATCATTGACACCGTCGCCGGTCATAGCCACCGTGTGTCCGCGGGATTGAAGGGCGCCCACCATGGCACGCTTTTGAGCCGGAGAAACGCGGCCAAACACCGATCGAATCTCGAGCAGGTCAGCCAGTTCGGCCTGATCGGTTGGAAGGTGCCGCGCATCGAATGCGTCGGCGCCGCCAGGAATCCCCGCCTGCGCCGCGATCGCGCCCACTGTCAGCGGGTTGTCACCACTGATCACCTTGATACTGACTCCCTGATCCAGGAAGTACTTCACGGTGTCGGCAGCATCGGGGCGAAGCCGCTGGTCAATCACAACCAGCGCCGCCGGGATGAGGTCTCCCGCGCCACGTGCGCTATCGGGGACACTTCCGTCGGCAGCGCGGGCGTACAGAAGTACCCGCGAGCCCATGCGGGCACTGTCTTCAGCGCGGGCGCGCACTGGGTCACCATCGGCAAGCAGCATTTCCGGCGCACCGAATACCCACCAACCGTGACCTTCGAAAAGTGCGGCTGACCATTTGCGCGCGCTCGAGAAAGGAACGAGTTCTTCGGTGGTCCAGCCGTCGGGTGCGGGGTACGCCGCCGTCACAGCACCCAGAGTTGGATTAGGACTGTCTTCACTCGCCCCCAGCGCCCCGAGCGCGGCTGAGATATCGACCGACGAGTCGAGTGTCACCACATCGGTAACCGCCATACCCGGTTGCGTCAGAGTTCCGGTTTTGTCGACGCAAATCACATCAACGCGTGCGAGCACCTCAACCGCGGGCATCTCCTGCACCAACGCCTTCTTCTGGCCAAGGCGTACCACTGCCACCGCCATGGCAATGCTCGTCAGCAAGACCAGACCTTCAGGAACCATCGTGACCACGCCGGCAACCGTTCCCGACAGTGCGACTTGCCAATCGGGACTGGCCATCATCTGGCTGGCAAACAACAAAATGCCCAGCGGAATCAGAACCCAGGTAATAGTGCGAACGAACTTCATGATCGAGCCCATGAGTTCGCTGTGCGTGGTTGAGAACTTGCGGGCTTCGGCCGTCAATTGCGTTGCGTACGAGGCAAGTCCGATGTGTGACGCCAGCATCAAGCCGCTACCCGACACCACGAAGGAACCGGACTTCGCCTCATCGCCGGGATGCTTGTAGACGGGGTCTGCCTCACCGGTCAAGAGTGACTCGTCGCACTCCAGCCCCTCCCCCGACAACACCGGCCCATCAACGACGAGTTGATCGCCGAGCCGCAGCACAATGACGTCGTCTTGCACGATGTCGATAGGCCGTACTTCCTGATCGACACCGTCGCGACGAACCATCGGCCGTGCTTCACCCACGAGTGACAAGCGCTCAAGGGTTCGCTTGGCTCGATATTCCTGGGTGATGCCGATCGCCGAGTTGAACACGATGACAAGACCGAACAGCGAATCCTGTAAAGGCGCCCGCGAAATGATCATGAGGGCCCAGAGCGTACCGATGACCAGGTTGAATGACGTCAGGGTGTTGGCACGGATGATGTCCGACAGGCTGCGGCTGCGCGGGTCTGGTGCGTTGTTGGTTCGTCCCTCGGCAATCCGCTCGGCTACTTGCGCCGATGTGAGTCCGACCTTGGGATCAATCGCAGGAAGTGTGACATCACTTGCCGTCACGCGCCCTCCTCAGACAGCCAATCGAGACGGCGAAGGAGAATGCCTTCCCGCAGGGCCCACGGACAGATCTGCAAAGTTTCGATGTCGAGCAAGTCCATCACCGCTTCGGCCACTACGGCACCGGCCACCAGTTGGCCAGCCCGCGACGCGCTGACTCCCGGCAGCTCAGCGCGTTGTGATGATTTCATGTCGGCCAATTTGGGCAGCCACAACGCAAGATCACTGCGCGCCAGCATGCGGGGAGCATGCGGTCCTTCACTCGACGGCGCAGCACCGGCGATACGCGCAAGCGACCTCAGTGTCTTACTGGTGGCGACGGCGTGGCCGACCTGACCCGACCGAGTCAGGCGCCCAACACTCGAGCCAAGTTGCGCCCGCACGAACCGTCGCAATTCGCGTAGATCCGAGTGCTTCGGCGGGTCACCCTGAAGGTGCTCACGTGTCAGTCGTCCTGCTCCGAGTGGTAACGAGAACGCGGTGTCGGGGTACTCGTCATCGCCGGCGGCGACCTCCAACGACCCGCCACCAATGTCGATGACCAACAATCGACCACTCGACCAGCCAAACCACCGACGAACGGCAAGGAACGTCAGTCGCGCCTCGTCGTCGCCACTGAGAACCTCAAGTTCAATGCCGGTACGTTCACGAACGGCAGCGATGACCTCATCACCATTACTCGCTTCGCGAATCGCTGAGGTGGCGAACGCCATCATCTCGGTGACTCCGAGATCCTCGGCGAGTGACTGCGAGTCATTCATGAATCCGACCAGCGCGTTGATTCCTTCGTCGTCAATGGTGTTGTCGACTCGAAGGTGCTCGGCAAGTCGCAATTCGATCTTGCGAGAGGTCGCCGGAATGGGCGCAGCGCCAGGATGGGCATCGACCACCAACAGATGCACCGTGTTTGAACCAACGTCAACAACACCGAGTCGCATAGCACGACGGTACCCGCACAGGATGAACAACGGGTGCCCTAGGGTGGGCGCATGCCCGAGGTTCCCCTGGACTTCCCTCGCGCCTGGATCGAATTTCCTGATCCGGCCAACGACCAACAAATCCTCCGCTGCGATCTCACCTGGCTCACCTCACGCTGGAATTGCATCTTCGGCCGCGGCTGCGGCGGTATCGACGCCGAGATGCCCGACGCCGGCTGCTGCTCACTGGGCGCCCACTTCGCCGATAAAGATGATGAGAAGCGCACGGGGAAGTACGCGGAACAACTCACCCCTGACGACTGGCAGTTTCACGCCGTCGCACAGCGCAAGGGCTTTGCCGCCAAGGATCCAGACGGTGAACGCAAGACCCGTGTCGTTGACGGCGCCTGCATCTTCCTCAATCGCCCCGGCTTCGCCGGCGGTGAAGGGTGCGCCCTGCACCTGCTGGCAGGTCGCCTCGGCACGGATTACCAACGCACCAAGCCTGAGGTGTGTTGGCAGCTTCCAGTTCGGCGACAGTACGACTGGCGTGAATATACCGATGGAACCAAGCGGCTTGTGATCTCAATCAGCGAGTACGACCGTCGAGGCTGGGGCGCTGGCGGTCACGATCTCAACTGGTACTGCTCAGGCAACACCGAAGCGCATAACGCACCCGAACCGGTGTATGTCAGCGAGAAGGCGACGCTCGTGTCGCTCATTGGTAAGAAGGCGTACGCAGTACTCGTTGAGCACTGCCTCGCCCGCGAGTCAGCCCTTGAGGCGGCGCGACGAGTGGGCAAGCGCAGCGGCGACATGTCGGCCATGCGTGCCTTTGCTCCGCACCCCGCCGACCCTGAGTAGTTCTACCTGGGCGCGCCCGCCCCTCCCGACACACCCGCTCTTCTAACCCGCGATTCCTACGTTCAAGCAGGTTTCGAGGGCCCGATGGCCTGCTCAGACGTAGGAATCGCGCACAATTAGCGCGAGGCGAGAGCGAAGGCCACGAGGCCCACAAGTAGTAGCGCCGCACTGACAACAGCCGCAATCGCCCCCCACCGCAACCACGACGACGGGTCGCGGTCAGCGCGGTCGGGCGGAACTGGGAATCCCCAATCATCGAGTGCGCCCACACGATTCCCGAGGTGAGCCGTCCGCGCTGCATCGCTTCGCGTTTCCTCAATGCGCGTGAGCAGCCCCGCTGGCACAGGAACCGAGGTTGGGATGTCGAGCAATTCACGCGACTCCGCGCGCATGGGCATGAACACGGTGCGGCACCGCGAACAGGTTCCCGCATGCCGCTGCAGGCGCCGACGAGCAGCGGGAGTCAGTAAGCCCCGCGACTCCGCAACTTCGACGAGCACCTGATCGACCACCGGGCACACGCTCGGGTCGGCGGTGAGCAACGCAAGTACTGCGGCCGCCTCACTCCATGACTTCTGGGCATTCGTCGCGCGATTCAGCGCTTCACCCTCACGACACCCCATGGCTCGCGCGCCCTCACCCGCACTCACATCCGATCGCCGCATCAAGCACAGCGCATCACGGTCACCCGGGGTAAGAACGTCGAAGGGATCG
>JAPLAU010000021.1 GCA_026393115.1 Actinomycetota bacterium | reverse complement strand
TACCGACGCGCCTACACCAGCAACGACCAACGCACCGACGCCCTTGCACAATGGCTCAACCACTACAACACTGAACGACGCCACAGTTCCCTGGGCGGACTCCCACCCATCAGCCGGCTACCAAAGTGATGGCCGGGTACACCTAGCGCGTCGCAGCACCCCAGCATTCGGACTCACGACTTTCCACAAGGCCCCCCGGCGGGTGGTCGTGCACAGTCGGCACCACCACATCGGTTCTTCGTCCCGCGACCGCCACAGTACGTCGCATGCCTACACGCTCGTTCAACCGCATTTCCGAACTCCATGACGTGGCCCAGGCGCAAGTCGGGCTCGTCACAGCAGCCCAACTCGCCCAACTTGGAGTCGCCACGTCGACCATCTCAAGACGCTCCCGTGCTGGAGGAATGTGGACACGTGTCCTTCCTGCCGTGCACCTGATCACCGGCGGCAACCCCGATCGCTTCCAGCGTGAAGTGGCCGCGGCACTGTATTGCGGAGACGATTCCATGATCACCGGGCTCACGGCACTGCACTATCACGGGCTCGCACTCAACCCCGACGTCGAGACGGCGACCACGAACATCATCCACGTCCTCATCCCGCATGCCCGGCGCGTGGCGTCCAACAGTTTCGTCGTTACTGAACGCACGCGTCAGATGCCCCCGCCTCACACCACTCGCACTTATCCGCGGCTCTCAATCGCACCCCCCGATCGGGCTGTCGCCGACGCGGCCCGCCACCTGCGCGACCGCAGCAATGTCCAGGTGCTCATCTCCGAAGTAGTCAGGCGCGGAATCACCTCCGTTGATGACCTCACGGCCGTGCTTGATTCAGGTCCACGGAAGGGCAGCGCTCACCTTCGTACTGCCTTGGCACACGTGAGGCTCGGCGCATGGTCCGCCCCCGAAGGCGATCTCATCGACATCGTGCACACGACCGGACTACCTACGCCACTACTCAACCGGCGCCTCACCACCTACAGCGGCCGCTTCATCGCCATTCCGGACGCATGGTTTGACGATGTCGGACTCGCACTCGAAGTCGATAGCCACCAACACCACGCAGGAGGCATCGATCTCGAACGAACAATCCGACGTAATGCGGCCTACGCTCGCGCTGGAATCCCGTGCCTTCCGCTCACACCCAATGCCATCCGCAACGATCCCGACGGGGTAGCGCTTGCGATCACCGACGCCTACCACGCCGCCGCCCTTACGCCCAGGCCCAATGTTCGCGTGTCTGAGCCCGTCATCTTCGATCGCGCAGCAACCATTCCCTTCCGCTGGGCGGGGTGACTGGGGCGCCTCAACGCGCTAGGCGCGCGCTTGGGTGCCCCCGATGCAGGAAGGGAAAGAGGGGGGTCAGCAGGAAGGGAAAGAGGGGGTTCAGCAGGAAGGGAAAGAGGGGGTTCAGCAGGAAGGGAGCCGTGCTGCCAACCAACCCTCGACCGCATCAAGGCCAATGCGCTCCTGCTCCATGGTGTCGCGCGATCGCACCGTCACCGCTTGATCCTCGAGCGTGTCGAAGTCAACGGTGATGCAATACGGCGTTCCGACCTCGTCCTGACGGCGGTAGCGACGTCCAATCGCACCCGCGTCATCGAAATCGACCGACCAGCGCTTACGAAGCGCTGCCGCGAGGTCGCGGGCCTTCGGCGACAGGTCGGCATTGCGCGACAGCGGCAACACGGCGGCCTTCACGGGCGCCAGGCGAGGATCGAAACGCAGCACGGTTCGCTTATCGACACCACCCTTGGAATTGGGCGCTTCATCCTCGTCGTAGGCCTCAAGCAGGAATGCCAGCGTTGCGCGGGTGAGTCCGGCCGCAGGTTCAATGACGTACGGAACCCAGCGCTCATTGGTTTCCTGATCGAAGAACGACAGGTCGGTTCCGCTCGCTTCGCTGTGAGCCTTGAGGTCGAAGTCAGTGCGGTTCGCGATGCCTTCAAGTTCACCGAACTCGTTTCCGCCAAATTGGAAGCGGTACTCGATGTCGACTGTGCGCTTGGCATAGTGCGACAACTTCTCTTTGGGATGCTCGAACAGTCGCATGTTGTCGGTGCTCATGCCGAGATCGACGTACCATGCCCAGCGCTCATCAATCCAGTACTGGTGCCACTCCTCGTCACTACCCGGAGGAACAAAGAACTCCATCTCCATTTGCTCGAACTCGCGGGTTCTGAAGATGAAGTTTCCTGGCGTGATTTCGTTGCGGAACGACTTACCTGTCTGCGCGATTCCGAACGGTGGCTTCTTGCGCGCTGCATTCGACACGTTCAGGAAGTTGACGAAGATGCCCTGCGCCGTTTCCGGACGCAAGAAGTGCATCGATCCTTCCTCCTCAACGGGTCCGATCGACGTACGCAACATGCCGTTGAACGCCCGCGGCTCCGTGAACTGGCCGGTGACACCACAGTTGGGGCACGGAATACCAGCGAGTCCACCCTCAGGTGCACGACCCTTGCGTGCCTCGAAGTCCTCGACAAGGTTGTCTTCGCGGAAGCGCTTGTGGCAGCCCTTGCACTCAGTGAGCGGGTCGGTGAATGTTTCGGCGTGCCCAGACGCGACCCACACCTGCGGAGCGAGAATCACTGCCGAGTCGAGCCCGACAACGTCGTCACGACCTCGCACCATCGACTGCCACCACTGGCGACGAATGTTCTCCTTGAGTTCGACGCCCAGCGGTCCGTAGTCCCACGCCGAACGCGTGCCTCCGTAGATTTCGGACGAGGGGAATACAAATCCTCGGCGCTTACACAAGTTGACGACGGCATCGACACGATCGGCGACCACGATGAGCTCCACTCCGGCTGGGTTGTCGGCGGACGGTGAATGTTCAGCCTAGTCGTCGGCGAGCGACGCGAGTGCATCGGCGTGCGCCGCAATCGCCGCGTACGCCACGTCACGAGGCACCGGAGCCAACACGTCGTAGTGCCACGTAAGCGACCGACGCTCGAGCGGGTACACCACTGCCACTACCGAGTCGAACAGCACCTCTAGCGACGCCAACTCCGCACGCGGGCAGACCGGCACCGCAAGGACCGTCTGTGCGCGAGTTGCCTTCCTCAGCACTCGCCCGACGGCACGCGCGGCCGTACCTGTCTCAACTGCATCATCAACGAGCAGTACCCGCTTCACACCCGCAAGATCAGGAACACGCACGTCGACGATTCCAGCCGCGTCGCGCTCGAACTCAACACCCATCAACGGAAGTTGCAGTGCTTGAGCCACCTCGACGGCACCGGGAATTCCATTCGGAACTACGCCCAGCACGATCGTCCCCGGCGGCTGCTCACCTACCACCTGGGCAAGCGCTCGCCCTCCGTCGGCTAGGTCACGGAAATCAGTCACGCAGGCTCTCCCGCGGCCGGACGACCTAGCGCCACGACATCACTCGAGACCGCCGACGCACTATCGATCACGCCATTGACTCCATTGCGATGGAGCACTTCAAAAGCGGTGGGCTCGTCGACGGCAGTCGACAGCAACGGAACGGTTCCGATCTTCACGTCATATGCCGACAGCGCACGACGATACGAACCCACGTCTTCCCACTCGCTGGAGACAACGTACAAATCAGGATCATCAACAGCACGGCCCACAGCAACCGAAATGAATCCCGGGCGTTGAGCCAAGATCTCCAGCGCCGCGCGAGCATCATCGAGGAACGCCGACTGGGCCTCCGGGTCGACACGGTGTCGAGTGATCACAAGCATGGCCCCATCCTGCCCCCATTGACTCAACACGCAGACACCGCCGGTGTCCGTACCTCACACTCGTACCGGAGGTGGGTCGACGTGACGTCAGTGCATGGTGAGGTAGCGCCCGGGTATGAAGCGGTAGCCGATGTTTTCCAACGCACCATCGACAACGGCAAGGAAGTCGGTGCGGCATGTGCGGTCACCGTCGGCGGCGAAACAGTCGTCGATCTTTGGGCCGGTCAACGAGATCCCCGACGCGGGCTTGAATGGGAACGCGACACCCTGGTCAACGTCTTCTCAAGCACTAAGGGCGTTTCCTCCATCGCGGTGGCACACGCTCACTCGCGTGGACTCTTGGACTACGACACCCCCGTCGCGCAGTATTGGCCCGAGTTTGCAGCTGAGGGCAAAGAGCGCGTGACAGTACGGCAACTTCTTTCTCACCAGGCCGGACTGTGTGCCATCGATTCACCCCTTGACCTCGCCGCACTTGCCGACCCCGACGCCGTCGCAGTGGCCATCGGTCGACAGAAACCAGCATGGAATCCTGGCGACTTCCATGGCTACCACGGGATTTCGTTGGGATGGTATGAAAGCGAACTCGTGCGGCGCATTGACCCGCAGCACCGCACGATCGGCCGTTACTTCGCCGATGAGATCGCCGCGCCACTCAACCTCGACTTCCATATCGGACTGCCCGATTCCATTCCCACGAAACGCATCGCGGTATTACAGGCACCTCAGTACCTAGCGCGAATGCCGCTCAACATCCACAAGTTGCCATTCGGATTCGTCAAGGGTTTCCTTAATCCCAAGTCGCTCACGGCTCGCACCTTCGGCAACCCGCGCGAACTCGGACAACCGTTGCGCTACAACGACCGAGCCATGATGCGCATTGAACTTCCGGCATCAAACGGAATCGGAACGGCGCGCAGCATTGCGGCAGCATATGGCGACCTTGCCGCTGGCTCGCCGATTCTCGGCATCGACGCCGACACACTCACTGAGTTGAGTAGCGCAGCCCAAGACCCGAAGCAAGGCCGAATGGATCAAGTACTGCGACAGGAATCGCGCTTCTCGCTCGGTTACTGCAAACCGTGGCCGGGCTTCGAGTTCGGTTCTGATCGCGCGTTCGGCACCCCCGGCGCAGGCGGATCTTTCGGATTCGCCGATCCGCAAGTCGGCCTGGGGTTTGCCTACGTGATGAATCGAATGGACTACTACCTTGTCTCAGATCCGCGCGAAAAGGCGCTGAGAGATGCTGCCCTGCAGTGCGCACGCCGCGCCGCCTAGCAACACCATCGTCATCGGGTGCCACCACGGCATGGCACGATAAGCCGCATGTCTTCAAAGAAGGGCGGCCAACGCCAGTCGGGTAACCCCGCCAAGCGAACTGGGAATCCTGCCACCACACCCGCGGGTGGCCCCTACACCGCACGCCAAAAGTTCCAGCAGCGCTCGGCTCCCGCCATCTTGATGCTCAGTCGTCTGCCTCGCTGGGCATTCCCCATTCTCATGGCCATCGTGCTCGTCGCCGGACTCATGATTCCCAACCAGATCATCGGCGGACTCCTCCTGTTGATCCTTGTTGGGTTCCTTGCCTGGCTCACGGCGCTCTCGTGGCCGATGCTCACGACGTCCGGACGCATCCTGCGCGTGATCACGATCTTGGCGGCCCTCGCAGTGGCGTACGCCCGGTTTACCGGGAGTTTCAAGAGCTAGCTGGGTACCAAAAACTGCGTCGATGCGAGCTTAGTGACCCCCCATGCGCAAGTGGGGTGGGTGACGAGCGGGTATGCGCTAGTTGATACTGATTCTCATGTTCACTAAAACACTGGGAATCGGAATCGCTGCTCTAGCCCTCGCCGCCTGTGGCAGCCCGTCGAGTTCCGGCGGAACCAGTCCCAGCGCGGCCAGCACCCTCACGGTGGTGGCCGGCTTCTACCCGCTGGCGTACGCCGCCGAGCAGGTCGGTGGCGGTCAGGTCGCGATCACCACCTTGGCCTCCCCCGGCGTCGAGCCGCACGACCTTGAACTCACCCCCGCTCAGGTCGTACAAATCCGTGAGGCCGATCTGGTGATCTACATTCCTGGACTCCAACCGGCTGTTGACGAAGCCATCGCCGACGTCGACCCCTCGCACGTCATCGACGCGACAGCAGGGTTGACTCTGCTTCCTACCCCGGGCGACGCCGAATCGGGAGCCACTGCCACTGATCCGCATGTCTGGCTCGATCCGCTGAACATGAGCGCCATCGGTCAAACCGTCGAATCGCGACTGGCGGCACTCAACGTTCAAGGCGGTGAGGCATTCGCCGCGCGGCAGGCCATCTTTGCGGCGAAACTCGGGGCACTGGACTCCTCGTGGAAGGCCGGCACCACCACGTGCGCAAGCCACGACCTCGTGGTGAGCCACGAAGCCTTCGGCTACCTCGCCAACCGTTACGGGTTCACTCAGATCGGTCTGTCCGGCATCTCCCCCGATGCCGAACCCGATCCGGCAACGCTGGCCAAGGTCGCCGAATTCGTGAAGGCCCACTCAGTGCGCACCATCTACTCTGAGGCACTCGTCGACCCCAAGGTGGTCACCGTGCTGGCACAGGAAACGGGAGCCCGCACCGCTGTTCTTGATCCCATCGAGGGAATCCCTGCAGGTTCCAACGCCACCTACCTCACGCTGATGGAAGCCAATCTCGCCGCCGTAACCGAAGGCCAGCCATGTCCGTAAGCAACGCACCCGTCGCACCTTTCGCGCTCAGACGCGCGTGCGTCGAATTCGACGGCGAGCACGTCGTCGACGAGGTTGATCTCACCATTGAACCGGGTGAGTTTGTGGCCATCCTCGGCGAGAACGGCACCGGCAAGACCACGTTGATGCGGGCCATGCTCGGACTAGTCCCTCTGGCGCACGGAACACTTCGACTGTTCGATAAGCCCCTTGAGCGCTTTCACGACTGGCAGCGCATCGCCTACGTGCCTCAGCGACTCTTGGCGGCGGGCAACGTGCCAGTGTCGGTGGGCGAGGTGGTGCGATCGGCACGGTTTAGTCCCCATAACCGATTTCGTCCCGACCGCGAAGGGAAGCGCCGCACCCAGGAAGCCCTCGAAGCGGTCGCCTTAGCCGGCCGTCAGCGCGATCGCTTCGACTCCCTGTCCGGCGGCCAGCAGCGTCGGGCCATGATCGCTCGCGCGCTCGTCAGCGACGCGGACACGTACGTACTCGACGAACCAACGGCCGGCATCGACGCTGAAAGCCAGACGCAGTTGGCCAGCACGTTGGCGCGATTGAGCGAACGGGGCAACACAATCCTGCTGGTGACGCACGAGCTCGGGGCCGTGGCCGACTTAGCCACGCGCGCCATTGTGCTCGGCCGCACTGACCACGGATCGGTGTTGTACGACGGTCCCACTCCCCTGCCTCTTCATCTGCGACACGACATCGCTCACCACGACGACGACCATCACACTGGGGGACTCTCCACACCACTGCTCGACGACCCCCTGTCGGAATCGCCATGAACATGTTGTCGTACGACTTCATGCAGCGCGCGCTGATAGCGGCGGTCATCGTCGGCGTGATCGCTCCGCTCATCGGCACGTACCTCGTTCAACGTCGTCTCGCCCTGCTCGGCGATGGCATGGGGCATGTCGCTCTCACTGGCGTTGGCATCGCATTTCTCCTCGACACCGCACCTATCGCTACGGCCATGGTGGTTGCCGCTATTGGGGCCGTCATCATCGAAGTGATTCGGGCGCGCAGTCGCACCGCGGGCGATCTCGCATTGGCCCTCATTTTCTACGGCGGCATCGCGGGCGGTGTGCTCTTTGCCTCGCTCGCCGGCGGTCGCGGAACGGCAGCCCTCACGCAGTACCTGTTCGGATCTCTCACCACCGTCAGTGCCTCAGACCTCGTCGGCCTTGCCCTACTCGCACTCATTGTCATTGTGGTGCTCGTCGTGTTCGGTCGTGAGATGTTCGCGCTGAGCCTCGATGTTGACACGGCGCGCGTTCAAGGAATCCGTACCACCGGGATGAGCACACTGCTCACGGTTCTGGCAGCCGTCGCTGTCGTCGTGGGAATGCGCACGGTAGGTCTGCTACTCGTCAGCGCCATCATGATCGTTCCCGTTGCGGCCGCTCAGCAATTGACTCGCTCGTTCCTGTCGACAATGGCGCTCGCTGCCGTGCTCGGCGTCATCGCTGCCACCGTTGGTCTCACTTCCTCGTTCTACCTCGCCGTGCCACCCGGACCTACCATCGTGTTTGCGGCCCTCGCACTCTTCCCGATTGCTGCGCTGATCGCAGTGCCGATACGCAAACGTCGAAGATTGGAGCATCCATGACCGACGGCCACGAGTCGGCACCCACGGGCGTTCGACGCACTACCCGCCAACGCACCGCCGTGTCATCAGCACTTGCCGAGACGGGCGGATTCCTCTCAGCTCGTGACCTTCACGATCGCCTCGCGGCTCAGGGCGAACGCGTGGGAATTGCTACGGTCTACCGCACGCTTGCCTCACTCGCATCGACGGGCGAAGTCGACGTACTGCTACGCGACGACGGCGAATCGGTCTATCGACGCTGCAGTAGCGCGCACCATCACCACTTGGTCTGCCGCGAATGCGGTCGCACCGAAGAGGTCACCGGTCCGACTGTGGAAGCCTGGGCCACCGCGGAAGCCGAGCGACACGGCTTCCGCGACGTGCGTCACACCGTCGAAATCACGGGAATCTGCGCGACCTGCACGCTCTAATTCGTGCGCCCTACTCGTAGGGGTTGCGCGGCTCTTCGACCTTGGCCAGCGAATCGACTTTGACCCACGGAATCGCGGTGTCACTTTGCGTGCCGCCCCCCGGGACCCATTCGCCGACGACCTTCACCCACGTGTTGGCGGGCAGCGACTCGGGGCCACCGACCGGATGGATTTTGGTCGGAATCGCGTCGGCAGCACAACACGCCAATTGCAGGCGCGTCAGCCACCAGCCACCCTTGGGATTGGGAGTCACGAATCCGGTCATCTCGACCGTGCGACCTTTCAACGTGCGACCGTCATCCCACACGGCGCGAGCGGCATAATCGGCGAGCATCACGGTGACTGGATTGCCCGGTGGCAGTGGCGGCACGTCGGCATCAGCCGGTTGTGCAACGGACGATGCTTCGCGCCCCGCCGTGAATGCGCCCAAAGCCGGCGGCGCGATCAAGAAGATCGCCGCGACAGGCAGCACCAGCAGCCACGCCGAACGCGGGCCGTGATGACCGTGGTCGTGACCTCCCTCAGCGGCATGTTCGTCAACGTCAACGACCGCGGGATCATCGTCCGGGACATCTCCGCGACGGGCAGCACGCACCACGTCGATGAGAACGAAAACACCTGCCAGCACGAGCAATGCACCGGAGATCAGCAGCCACGGACGCATGCTCTCTTTCACGTAACGCATGAACACATCGCCGGCCGAGATGCGCAGCAGCGCCCCTCCGACGAGGAAGAGGATCACACTTTGTACTTCGCGCGTCACAGCAGCCACCACCCGACGACGATGGACACAATGACAGCGACCACAAACGTGGCGGGAGCAAAGCGCGAAGCAAACCGTCGACCAAAGAATCCCGCCTGCAGTGCCACCAACTTAATATCAACCATGGGACCCACGACGAGGAACGCCAACCGCGCCGTCAGCGAGAACTGGCTCAAACTGGCAGCGACAAATGCGTCGGCTTCCGAACAGATGCAGAGCACCACAGCCAGCAGTGCGAGCACGAGAACGCTGAAGAGCGCGTGCCCTGCAAGCGAGTCGATGACACTTGGTGGCACGGCCACATTGAGCACGGCAGCAGTGAGTCCGCCGATCACGAGAAACCCGCCGGCGTGCAGAAAATCGTGAGTCGCCGTCAGCCGAAACGTTTCCCAACTACTGCGACCAGCCAGGTGGTCACGACTCGGAATCCGCAGCCACTCGGTGCGACCAAAGCGCATCCAGAGCCAGCCCATGATGACCGACGTAATCAGCGACGCCACAAAACGCGCAACCGCCATCATCGGGTTACCGGGAAAAGCCACCCAGGTTGACACCAGCACCACCGGGTTGATGGCCGGCGCCGAGAGCAGGAAGGCTAGCGCCGCCGCCGGTGCGACACCGCGCGACATCAGTGAGCCGGCGACCGGAACTGACGCGCACTCGCAACCGGGCAGCACCACCCCCGCGACTCCCGCAACAGGAACGGCCAACGACTCGCGTTTGGGTAGCGCGCGGGTCCAAAACGATGTCGGTACGAACGCAGCGATCGCCGCCGACAGCACCACTCCCAATACGAGGAATGGCATCGCCTGCACCACGATCGAGACGAAGATTGTGGCGCCCGCCTGCAACGCGGGACTTTCAAACAGGCCGCTAATCCATCGCTGACCGATGAGCAGGGCAATCAGACCGACTGTCAGTGCTTCAAGCGGACCAAATCGCCATCCACCTGACTTCGTGCTCGACGACGTGTCGGTGCTGCTCACGGCGAGTCGTCCGTCGACTCAGCACCATCGGTCAGTTCGTCGCTCCGAAACTCATGGGGTATCGCCCCGCCGTACCGACGATCACGTGACGCATAGATCTCGCACGCCTTCCAAAGATGGCGACGATCAACATCAGGCCATAACGCCGGGATAAACACCATCTCGGCATATGCAGACTGCCACGGAAGAAAGTTGCTGGTGCGCTGCTCACCTGACGTGCGCATGAACAGGTCGACGTCAGGCATTTCGGGCTCGTCGAGATAGCGCGCGAATACCTTCTCGTCGATCTTGTCAGGGTTGACTCGGCCAGCCTTCACATCACGAGCAAGTGCCGCGGCCGCATCAGCGATTTCAGCTCGACCGCCATAGTTCACGCACATCGTGAGTGTGAGAGTGCGATTGTCCTTGGTCTGCTCCTGCGCAATCTCAAGTTCGTTGATCACGCTCTTCCACAGACGGGGGCGGCGCCCGGCCCACCTCACTCGCACGCCGAGTGCATCCATCTCATCGCGGCGGCGGTGCACCACGTCGCGGTTGAAGCCCATGAGGAAGCGCACTTCGTCCGGTGAGCGCTTCCAGTTTTCAGTTGAGAAGGCGTAGACAGAGAGCCACTCGACACCCAATTCAATGGCTCCGTGCACGACGTCAAGCAGCGCGAATTCACCCATCTCATGACCACGGGTGCGCGGTAGCCCGCGCTCCTTGGCCCAACGGCCATTGCCGTCCATCACGATGGCGACGTGGCGAGGCACGAGGTCACGGGGAATGGCTGGAGATTGCGCCCCCGAGGCATGCGGCAGCGGAGGCTGCACCTGTTCACGTCGTCGGGCCACGCCTCCATCCTCGCATCCACGGGGCAGGTCCCGCGTGATCCGTCCTCAGGTACCGCGTCGTGGCCCTGCCGCACGGGGCTCACACCTTAGACGTCGGCCAACGGCTCGCGATCGAGAAGTTCATCGACAGGGTGAGCACCTGGTCCGTGGCTATGTCCACGAGCGATCACCCGCGGACGACCATCCGCTTCCGGCGCTCCCCAACGCCTCATGATGAGGGCGAATGGTTCACCATCGGCGGTGCCCGTCGGACGCCATTCCCACGACACGTGAGCCAGAGGTGCCACCGGCGTGGTCTTCGAGGCCAACGCGTCGATGGCAGCAAGGATGCGTGAACGCGTGGTCGCGTCGAGGTACACCCACATCGCGCTGTGCCAGATCACCGTGGTGGCGCCGGGGGTCAACGTCAGCGACTCGGCAAAGTCGGCCGCGTCAGCTTGCACGAGGTTCACAGGAATGTCTGCCGCGACATCAAGAGCGTGCGACAGTCGCGCAAACCTCTCGACATCATCAATCCAGACGTAGGAACTGAGCAGCGTGCGCCCTTCAGGGGTGGCGGGGTCGATGGGTGCGAGATCACAGCCGATGCGTTCGATCACTGGCGGAAGGGGCCCGACTTCCAGGGCTGCGTCGCCCGGCAGGTGATCGGCACGCAGATTCAAGCCGGCCGACGCGCACAACTCAACCAACCGCACTGGTTGAGGGCCGAGGCGACTCATCGCCCCGCGTAACAGTCGCGCACGACCGGTCTCATTGGTCTGGGGAACATGGCTGAGTCCGCGCTGCACCTCATCAGGGTGATCGAGCACGCACTGCACCACGGCTGCCTGCCACACGCGCAGAGCCTCGTCACCTGAGGGGATGCTCCCGCCCAGTGTCGGGCAGTGCAATGCCACGAGCGGAGCACGACGCTCAAGAGCCAGTCGGTGCACCACCGACATCAGACGAAGCCCGGGCAGGTCTCCGAATCGCCACTGGTCAGCAATGAGGTCGGCCACTGTGCGGGGTCCGGTGAGATCGTCAACTAGTGCCGACAGCAGTGCTGCCGCCATCGGTGAGCCGGCGCTTCCGCAATAGGCACGCTGCCACTCAAGTGCCTCAATGAGCGTGATGCCGACGTCATCGGCCGGGCGTTCGAGGGGCACTAGCGCTCGACCAACCGAAGCGAACGGAGCCCGCGCTCGAGGTGCCACTGCACTTGAGCGGCCACCAGTCCGGCCGCCTCACGGCGATGCCGCGGGTCGCTGGCGTCAGCGGTTTCCCAGTCACCGGCCAAGAGGGCTCCCATGAGCGCAATCGTGTCGGGGCTGGGCATGACCGAACCGGAAACGCGGCAGTCCGAACACACCGAGCCACCCGACGACACCGAGAAGGACCGGTGCGGCCCAGGCTCACCACAGCGCGCGCATTCGTCGAAACTCGTCGCCCACCCGGCGATCGCCAGAGAGCGCAGCAGAAATGCGTCAAGGATCAGCGGCGGGTCATGCTCGGTCGTCGCTAGTGCACGTAGACCGCCCACGACCAGGAGGAACTGCTGAGTCGCAGGCTCGCGTTCCTCGGGAGTTAACCGCTCGGCGGTCTCAAGAATCGCCTGACCTGCGGTCCAACGACCGTAGTCACTCGACAAATCAGCACCGTAGGTAGTGATCGCTTCGACCTGGGTGACGACGTCAAGTGAGCGCCCGGTGTGCAACTGCACGTCGATGTGCGTGAACGGCTCAAGACGCGACCCAAATCGACTGGAGGTACGTCGAACTCCCTTGGCGACGCCACGCACTCGACCTGTGTGGCGCGTCAGCAGCGTGACAATGCGATCTGCCTCACCCAGCTTCTGGGTGCGCAGCACAATCGCTTGATCACGGTAAAGACCCACCGCCCCATCGTGTCACCCGCCACCCACGCGCCGCGTGAGGTGGCGGCCGTCCTTCGCGGCGCGCCGGATTAAGTGACGGCCGACGGCTACCCTAGAGGCGTGAGCGATCCGAGCCCCGCCCGACCAGCTGCCTCGAGCTCAACTGAGCCCTCGGTTCAGTTGGTTGCCTTCGAGCCGCGACGACTTCGCAATTCGGTCATCCTGATTCTCGGAATTTTCATTGCGTACCTGGTTCTCAACTGGCTCTTCGACGCCGTGGGGCACTTCCTATTCATCCTGCTGCTGGCGTTCCTGTGGGCAATCGCCATGGAACCGATCGTGCGTCGCCTGGCCGCCCGAGGGTGGAAACGGGGTGCCGCCACGGGTCTGGTGATGGTCCTGCTGTTCCTTATCAGTCTTATTTTCTCGGTCGTCTTCGGCGGACTATTCGCCCAGCAAGTCAATGCGCTGCTCGAGAACCTCCCCAGCGCCGTGACATCGGCAGTGACCTGGATCAACTCCACGTTCCGCACCACGATCAATCCCGCCGATATCACCGCGGGCTTGAACATCACTCCCGGCAAGATCGCTGAAGTGGCGAGTTCATTCGCCGGCGGGTTGCTCGGCTTGCTCGGCAGTGTGGTCGGTGGCATCTTCGACGCCGTCACCGTGGTCGTGTTCGCGTTTTATCTGTCGGCCGATAACGCCCGCATGAGGCGAACGATCGGGTCGTGGCTTCCGGCCGAACAGCAAAAGGTCTTCATGACGGTCTGGGATATCGCTGTTGAGAAGACCGGTGGCTTTGTCATCTCGAAGGTTGCGCTTGCCACCTTGTCTGCCATCGCCCACTCGGTTGCCTTCGCCATTATTGGCGTGCCCTACTGGCTTCCGATGGGCATCTTGGCGGGTATCACATCGCAGTTCATTCCCACGATCGGTACCTACATCGGCATTCTCATCCCCGCCGTGTTCTCTCTCGCTGACGGACAGACCGTCGATGTCCTCTGGATCATCGTCTTTGCCACGCTGTACCAGCAAATTGAGAACTACCTGCTGATGCCGCGCATCAGCCGATGGACCATGAACATGCATCCCGCGGTCGCCTTGGCTTCAGTCTTCATCGGCCTTGCCATCTTCGGACCCATCGGCGCCATCATTGGCATGCCGATTATGGCCGCAGTGTTGGCAGTCATTGAGACTTACGGTCGACGCTACGAACTCATCCCCGAGTTACATGAAGCGACTCTTGACGGCGATGATGCCACTGATCCGACGCTGCCCCACCCACTACCGCTCGATGATGAGGCAGTCATCGCCGAAGCGTGGCGGCGCGAACGCGAACTTGACGCGCAGCAGGCCACCCAAAACGAAAGTTAGAAGCCGAGTCGACGCAACTGCTTGGGATCTCGTTGCCAGTCCTTGGCGACGCGCACGCGAAGGTCAAGATGTACCGGGGTTCCGAGCAACGCCACGATCTGCTTACGAGAGCGGATTCCGACCGATTTGAGTCGCTCGCCCTTGTGGCCGATGACGATGCCCTTCTGGCTGTCACGCTCGACGTGAATCATCGCGAAGATGTCAAGCAGCGGATCCTCAGCGCGACGCCCTTCACGCATTCCCATTTCCTCGATAGTCACTGCGATGGAGTGAGGCAACTCGTCACGCACTCCA
Organism: Actinomycetota bacterium; assembly: GCA_026393115.1. Taxonomy (GTDB): domain Bacteria; phylum Actinomycetota; class Actinomycetes; order S36-B12; family CAIYMF01; genus CAIYMF01. The sequence continues at coordinate 31,044 of JAPLAU010000021.1, read as the reverse complement.
TCGAGAGCAGCCTCGCGAATCAGTTCAGCGATCAGCGTTTCTTCCGGCTCGTCGGTGATGTCGCCAGCGGGGTATAACGCAGGGCCGGGAGGAAGATGTGACACCAGCACATCCGACAGCACCTGAAGGTTGTCGCTACTTACGGCTGACACGGGCACGAGGTCAGCGAACTCAACGCCCACATCACGCGCGGCTTTCTCAAGGCCCATCAATTCCTGAGCGACGCGGTCGGGTTGAACGAGATCAAGTTTGGTGACGATGCCAACCAGTGGCCGCTTGATGCCTGCAAGTTCGGAAAGGATGTACCGATCGCCGGGGCCTGGCTTTTCATCGGCGGCCAGACAAAACCCGATGACATCGACTTCAGCCCACGTACTGCGCACGAGATCGTTGAGACGTTCACCCAACAACGTACGTGGCTTGTGCAGACCGGGTGTATCAACGATGATCAACTGCGCGTCGGGGCGATGCACAATGCCACGAATCGTGTGACGTGTCGTTTGAGGTTTATCCGATGTGATCGCAACCTTTTTGCCCACCAATGCGTTCATGAGCGTCGACTTACCCGCGTTCGGTCGGCCGATGAAGCAGGTAAAGCCCGAACGATGTTCACTCACGGAAGCATCTCCTCGATAATGGCGGCATCAGGTCCGTGACGCACAGCGGTCGTTCCGAGCAGTCCAAGACCAATCACAACGAGTCCGGCTCCCACCCAACCCATCACACCGATCGTCTCACCGAGTAGCAGTACTCCGAGCAGTGTCGCCACGACTGGCTCAGCGAGTACCAGTGTCGCCGCCGGCCCGGCGTCGAGAACACGCAACCCACGGCCGAACAACACGTACGCCAACGTCGTGGTCACCAGACCCAACCACAGCGCGACCGCGAGGCCTGAGGGCTCGGCTAACCACGTCGGCTTCGTGAACAGCAGAACGGGGAGCAGCAGGATCGCCCCGAGCGAGAACGCCGACGCCATCGCTTCAACAGCGGGAGTTCCTGAATTCATCATGTGCTTGGCCGCGACTGTGTACACGGCGTACCCGCATGAAGCGAGGAACGCCAGAGCGACTCCGGCTAGGTCGACAGACGGCTGACTGGCGCCATCGAGTGTGAGGAGTACCAGCCCAGCAACGCACAACGCCGTGGAGATCCACCACGCCCGCCGAGGACGCTCCTTGAGCACAATCCACGACAGGATGCCGACAAGCACCGGTCCACTTCCGATAGCCACGAGCGCACCGAGTGCCACCCCGGCGCGCGCCACGCCCGCGAAGAATGCCAATTGGTAGACCGCGGTCATCACTCCCGCGGTCAGTCCCCACGGAGATCGCCACAGACCAATCGCGCGGCGACGGTTTCCATCGAGCCACGGCAGCACGGCGAGCAGCCCAGCTCCACCGATGACCACACGAGCAGCACCAATGGACCCTGGTGCGGCTGATGCGGGAGCAAAGTGCGCGGCGGTACCTGTCGTGCCAAAGAGCGTGGCGGCGGCCACCACCTCGGCGACCGCTCGCCCCGGATGGGTCGCGTGGGGTGTCACGTGAGACTGCGCGCGATCTCGTCACCGCGCACGTCGACGACAAGAATCGGCACTCCCACACCTGCGAGGTCGCGCAGCGCATCGACGCCGACAAACTCGGCGGAGTGCGCGCACACCACGGCTGCCTCGATACTCTGCGCACCTGAAGAAACAGCCACCGCCACCGCCAGTTCGAGGGCCGACAGCTTCAGTGACGGCAACTCAACGACCGAGGCGGAATAGGTACGCCCGGTATCGTCACGAACAGCGGCACCCTCGGTGGCGAGCACACGCGACCTCGCACCGCGCGCTAACGTCACGAGTTTGGTTTCCTCTGCGTCAGTCATCATCGCTTCCCGAGTCAGATCCGACGGGGGCCACCCGCACGAGCCCCAATCGATTGCGACGACCTTCAGTGCGTTCGGCACGCAGGTTGTATCCCTCGATTTCGATCTCGGCTCCTGGAATCGGAACTCGCCCGAGGCGTTTACCCATCAGGCCACCGACGGTGTCGATTCCTTCTTCATCGGAGTCAATTTCGATGCGCAACAGTTCGGCGAAATCGTCGACGTTCATACGTGCGCTTACCAAGTAAGCACCGCCGTCAAGCGCTTGAACTTCAGGTGCCGCGGTGTCGTACTCGTCATCGATCTCGCCGACAATCTCCTCGAGCACGTCTTCAATCGTCACGATGCCCGCAGTTCCGCCGTACTCGTCGACCACGATCGCGAGGTGCACACGCTCAGCTTGCATTTCACGCAGGAGCACGTCGACGCGCTTGGAATCGGGTACGAAAAACGCTTGCCGCATGAGTGATCCGACGGGCATGGTGTTTTCCGACTGACGGTCGTCGAACACTCGCCGAACGATGTCCTTCAAATACGCGACGCCCACGACATCGTCAACATCCTTACCGACAACAGGAATACGCGAGTATCCCGAGCGCAATCCCAGCGACACCGCTTGACGCAACGTCTTGTCAGACTCGATGAACACCATGTCGGTGCGTGGAACCATCACCTCGCGCGCATACGTGTCGCCAAGTTCGAACACCGAGTGAATCATGCGTCGCTCGTCATCTTCGATCAACATGTCGGCCTCGGCGAGATCGACAAGTTCGCGAAGTTCGGCGGTCGTAGAAAAGGGGCCCTCGCGGTAGCCCTTGCCCGGTGTCACTGCATTACCCACGAGGATGAGCAACCGGGTAAGAGGCGACAACAGGGTCGCTACGAATCGAGTGGGTCCGGCGGACCACGACAAAATGCCTTCGGCGTACTGGCGGCCAAGCGTGCGCGGGGCTACACCGAGCACGATGTACGCCACCACCACCATGACGAGAGCCGCGACAATGAGTGCGTTCCATGTGTGGTCGGGCCAGACGGTGAAGAAGTACAGACCGACGAGGAGTACCGCAACTGTCGAACACACCAACTGAAGGAACAGCAGCACGTTCACGTAACGCGCGCGATCTTGAACGATCGGCCTCAACCGCGCACCACGTGCTGGCGACTCCTTCGAGATCTCGTCGACTCGACTGCGCGAGATACGCCCCACTGCAGTTTCTACCGCCGCAAGCACTCCGGCCACAATGATGAGAACCGCAGCCACCACGAGTTCCATCACTGAGTCACTCATGTCGCGCTCTCTGTTGACCGTGCACGCCAACGAGCAAGTAGTTGGTCTTGCAGCCCAAACATCACGGCATGCTCCTCGGGCTCGGCATGATCGTGCCCAAGCAAGTGCAACATTCCGTGCGTCAGCAACAGTTCATACTCTGATGCGGTGCTGTGACCCGCCGTCTGCGCTTGTGCGGCGGCTACTTCCGGGCACAAGATCACATCGCCAAGGACTCCCAGCGGAGGCTCATCGGTGGAGGATTCAGGTGCGCGTAGATCGTCCATTGGAAAACTCAGGACGTCGGTGGGGCCTGACTCATCCATCCATTCCAGATGCAATTGCTCCATGCGATGAGCGTCGACGAGCGCCACTGATAATTCGCACTCCGAATGCAGACCGAGCGCAGCGATCAGCCATTCACCCTGCGCAACCAGCGACTCAACGTCGACTTCGGCTGACGACTCATTGACGACCCCCACGCCCATGACGGTCACCGCCGACCAGAGCGACGGGAGGTGCCCCGGTCGCGCGCCGCAACCGACGCTTGCTCGGCGTCGTACGCCGCGTAGGCGTCAACGATGCGCCCGACCAGTCGGTGTCGCACCACATCGTGGCTCGTGAGTCGACAGAAGGTGACGTCATCAACTTCGGAAAGAATGCCCTGCACTACCTGTAAACCACTCTGCGTTCCGGAAGGCAGATCGACCTGGGTGACATCTCCCGTAACCACCATCGTTGACCCGAAACCAAGTCGCGTGAGAAACATCTTCATCTGCTCAGGCGTGGTGTTCTGCGCTTCGTCAAGGATGATGAAAGCGTCGTTGAGAGTGCGACCTCGCATGTAGGCGAGCGGCGCCACTTCAATGGTGCCGCTTGCCATGAGGCGGGGAATCTTGTCAGGGTCGATCATGTCGTGCAGCGCGTCGTACAGCGGCCGAAGGTACGGATCGATCTTCTCGCTCAATGTTCCGGGAAGGAATCCGAGTCGCTCGCCTGCCTCGACTGCCGGCCGAGTGAGCACGATGCGGTTGACTTTCTTGGCCTGCAGCGCCTGCACTGCTTTGGCCACAGCCAGATAGGTCTTTCCCGTTCCGGCCGGCCCAATTCCAAACACAATCGTGTGCTGATCGATGGCATCGACATACCGATTCTGATTCAGCGTCTTGGGCCGTACCGCCTTGCCGCGACTGGTCAAGATATTGGCGGTGAGTACCTGCGCCGGACTCACCTCACTCGATCCGCGCAGCATGGCCACCGAGCGCTCAACTGCTTCGGGGGTAAGGCCTTGACCGGTACGCAGCACGACCAGCATTTCGCCAATCAGTAGCTCAACGAGGCGCACCTCATCGGCGGGGCCGGAGAGCGTGATTTCGTTGCCTCGCGCCAAGATGTCAAGGTCAGGAAAGAGCCCCTCAATCGACCGCAGTAACTCATCACCACTGCCGACGACTGAAACCATCGGCTGAGCGGGCGGCACCACGATGGTGGACTGAACTGCTTCGGCGGAACTCGTCATGGGTCGGCCCTGCGGGCCAGCCATCCCTTCCTGGGTGGTCATATCGGAATCAGTCTAGGCGCAGGCTCAGCCGGGCGGCCACGCCAGCGGCCGTCCACCCAGTACGTGGGCGTGCACATGGAATACCGATTGGCCCCCGTCTGAACCGGTGTTGAGCACCACCCGGAAGCCGTCGACCAGCTCCTCCGCGGCCGCCACCCGGGCCGCCGCCGCCATCAAAGTCGCCGCGCCCGCCGGATCGGCCGCGGTGAGTGCCGCAATATCGCGGTGATGAGCCTTGGGAATGACCAACACGTGCGTCGGCGCTTGCGGAGTGATGTCACGAAAGGCAAGGACGTCCGGTTCATCCAGCACGATGTCGGCATCGACGTCACCGGCCACGATCTCGCAGAACAGGCAGTCTTCAACTCCACGGTATCCACGGTATCCACGGTATCCACGGTATCCACGGTATCCACGGTATCCACGGTATCCACGGTATCCACGGTATCCACGGCTTCGTTCATCACTGCACCTGCCACCGCGACGTGGCCGAGAGAATGACGGCCGCCGCAACAGTGCCGGCCGTCGAGGTACGCAGCACCGTGGGCCCCAGTCGAACCGGTACGGCACCTGCGGCAACGAATGCAGCGCTCTCCTCTTCTGTGAATCCGCCCTCGGGGCCCACGACAAGCACCACATCTCCCACAGAGGGAAGAGACACCAGCGTGAGTGCGAGGTCTGCCGTCTCGTCGAGTACCAGCGCGACCGCGGCCGAACGAATGAGCGCACTCACCTCATCGGTGCTGGCAACCGCTCCCACTTCCGGGAAGCGTGCGCGCCGCGACTGCTTACCTGATTCGACGGCGATGCGACTCCAGCGCGCAAGGCCACTGGCACCTTTGCCGCCCGTCCACTGCACGACGCAACGCGCTGCCTGCCAAGGGACGATGACATCGACGCCCACTTCCGTGAGCGTTTCGACGGCCGTCTCGCCTCGATCACCCTTGGCAAGTGCTTGAACGACCACAATGCGCGGTGCCGGCACAGGTTCAGTCACGATGGTGAGAACTTCCGCCTCGAGCGCGGACGGGTCAACAAGACGACTGATACGCACAGTCGCACGCGCTCCGGCGCCATCGACTAGATCGATCACTTCGCCTACGCGCAGTCGTCGCACCACCACGGCGTGGCGCCCTTCGGCTCCGTCGAGAACCACCGTGTCACCGACACCCACGGCCTCAAGAACCGGCGTGGGCACCAGATGCACCGGCCGAGTCATTTGGATCCGAATGCTCCGCGCAGGCGCGAGAACAAGCCCTGATCATCGGTCGTGACCGCAAGTTCCGGGCGTTCCTCACCGCGCAATTCGGCCAGTTGGCGAAGCAACTCTTCCTGCTGAATATCGAGTTTGGTGGGCGTGGTGACATCGAGATGCACGTGCAAATCGCCGCGACCGGACGAGCGCAGGTGAGGAACACCCTTACCCCGCAAGACTTTGACGCTGCCCGACTGAGTTCCGGCTGCAATCACCACGTCTTCGATTCCATCGAGGGTGTCGAGCGTCAACGTCGTTCCGAGTGCCGCCGCAGTCATCGGAAGCGTGACACTGCAATGTAAATCGTCGCCGTGTCGTTCAAACACCGGGTGCGGAGTCTCGACAATTTCAACGTAGAGATCACCGGCAGGACCTCCGCCCGAACCGACTTCACCTTCACCTGCAAGTTGAATGCGAGTACCGGTGTCGATTCCGGCTGGAATGCGAACAGTCATCGTGCGCCGCGTGCGCACCCTGCCGTCACCCGAACACTCGACACACGGATTGGGATTGAGTGAACCGAACCCTTGGCATTGCGGGCAGGGCCGCGAGGTCATGACCTGTCCGAGGAACGATCGCTGCACAGACTGCACTTCACCGCGGCCCTTACACATCGGACACATCACGACGCTGGCGCCCGGGGCCGTTCCGGCACCCGAGCAACCAGCACACGCGACTGCCGTGTCGACCGTGATGTCGCGCTCAGTTCCGAACGCGGCCTCGTCGAGGTCGATGGTCAACCGAATCAATGCGTCTTGGCCACGACGCATACGCGAACGTGGACCGCGGGCCTGCTGGCCGAAGAAGGAGTCCATGAAGTCGCCGAATCCGAAATTGCCGGCTCCGAAGTTGCCAGCAGCACCCGTTCTCGGATCGATGCCTAGGTCGTACATTTCGCGCTTTTCCGGATCAGAGAGCACCTCGTACGCAGCAGTCACCTGTTTGAATCGCTCTTGACTCTCCGGGTCTGGATTGACGTCGGGGTGTAGTTCGCGCGCAAGCTTGCGGTACGAGCGCTTGATTTCCTCGGCTGTGGAATCGCGTGCCACTCCGAGAATCGCGTAGGGATCGATGGCAGCCATCAGCCATCCGCCAGAATTCGTCCAACGTAGCGAGAGACTGCGCGCACCGACGCGATGGTTCCGGGGTAGTCCATGTGAGTGGGCCCGACAACGCCGAGTTGAGCGAGCGCGTCACCACCGCCGCCGTAGCCAATCGACACGACCGAGGTTGCTGAGAGTGACTCAAGGCTGTTCTCATGCCCGATGGTGACGGTGAGAGTGTCCGGGGACGTCGCCTGACCCAAGAGATTGAGGAGCACCACATGTTCTTCCAACGCCTCGAGAACCGGCAGCACAGAACGAGTGAAGTCGGCGCCGAATTTGGTGAGGTTGGCCGTGCCGCTCAGCAGGATGCGTTCATCGGGGCGCTCGATGACTGACTCAAGGAGCGTGGCAACGATGACCGCAACATTGGGCCGGCTGCTTTCAGGGAACGAGGAAGGTAGTTCGGCAACACGTGCCGGCACATCGGCGAATCGCTGACCATCGACGGCGGAGTTGAGGTGCGCACGCACTTCAGAAACGAATTGCTCATCGAAGGCAGTGGCCGTATCGAGCATGCGCTGTTCAACTCGACCGGTGTCGGCAATGAGCACCATGAGCATTCGAGTGGAACTCAGTGGCACCAATTCCACGTGACGAACAGCTGAACGGGTGAGCGAGGGGTACTGAATGAGCGCAACCTGGTGGGTGAGTTGCGCCAGCAACCGAACCGTGCGCTGCATCACGTCGTCGAGGTCGACGGCGTCGTCGAGGAAGGATGCGATGGCCCGACGTTCGGCCGCACTCAATGGCTTGACGGAGGCAAGTCGGTCGACGAACAGTCGGTAGCCCTTGTCGGTGGGTATACGACCGGCGCTGGTGTGCGGTGCGGCGATGTATCCCTCTTCTTCCAAGACCGCCATGTCATTGCGCACGGTGGCAGGCGAGACACCGAGTTGGTGGCGGTCGACAAGCGCTTTGGAACCCACCGGCTCACGCGTGGCGACGAAGTCCTCGACGATGGCGCGCAGGACCGCCAGTCGACGATCGTCGGTCATGCAGACTCCCAGCGCTTGATGGCACCCGCGGATACCTGGATTGGCACTCAGCCGCTCCGACTGCCAAGTCTACGTGGGTGGCTGACATTTCGCAGACTGCGTCCGTCTGGGCGGTTTGCCGCGCGTTCGCCATCGAATTCCCCCATGAAACCCGGCGAAAGCGGTAAGTTTTCCACATCCGGTCGCCAACGCGACCGACGACGCCACTCAGCCCGGAGGAAACATGTCTGATACCCCGCCCCCGCCCCCGCCCCCGCCTGCAGCGCCCCCGCCCCCGCCTGCAGGTGGCGCTGGCCCGACAGCCAACCCCGGCGCCTACGCCGGATGGGGTAAGCGCGTCATTGCCTACATCATCGACTACATCCCGCTCGCCATCTTGACCGGAATTGGCTACGGAATCCTTTTCGCAGGTTCAATGCAAAATGCCGACTGCGTGACCACCGACGCTGGCGTTTCGTGCACCTCCACACAAGGTCCGTCGGGTGCCGGTCTGTTCATCGGTATCCTCTGCCTGCTGCTCGCCTTCGTGTACTGGCTCTGGAACCGCGTGTTCAAGATGGGCAAGACCGGCTCCTCGATCGGCATGGGCGTCGCTGGCACCAAGGCAGTGAAGGAATCCACCGGTGAACCGCTCGGCGCGGGACTGAACTTCCTGCGTCAGATCCTGTTGGGCGTTGACTTCTGGATTTGCTACATCGGTGTTCTTTGGCCGCTGTGGGACTCCAAGCGTCAGTGCCTGATTTCCGACAAGGCCACCGGCGCGATCGTTCTGTCGACGAAGTAAGTCGTTTCGCTTCACTGCGCAGCGCCCGTCCCGATACGTCGGGGCGGGCGCTGTGCGTCATGTCGACCTAGGTCAACGCATGCACCACACGGTCGGCCAGCAGGCGTCCCCGAAGAGTCAGTTCAAGTCGCCCGCGCGCTGCTTCATCGCCGCTGACGAGTCCGTCGGCCACCAGTTCCCCGATGTCGCTCATGCGCCCATGCAGCGTCGACAGTGAGACACCTTCACGCAGGCGTATGCCCAACAGCAATGCCTCGACCTCGCGATCGGCTTGCGTGAGAACTTCGCGCCCTGCCCCCGGCGAAACTCCCGCACGCACCCGACGGGCGTATTCGGCCGGGTGGCGCACGTTCCACCAGCGCACACCATCAATGTGCGAATGCGCACCGGGACCGGCACCCCACCAATCATCGCCGCGCCAATAGGCGAGGTTGTGACGGCACTGCCCACCGGGCTTGGCCCAGTTCGACACCTCGTACCAGTCAAAGCCCGCTGCCGACAGCAGTGCATCGGCCACTTCGTACCTCTCGGCGGCGTCATCATCATCAGGCTCGGTCATGTCACCGCGACGCACCTTCACAGCAAGTCGGGTGCCTTCCTCGACCACGAGCGCATAGGCCGACACGTGGTCGACATCAGCAGCCACCGCGGCTTCCACCGACGTGCGCCAGTCGACAGACGACTCCCCAGGCGTTCCGTAGATGAGGTCAAGGCTGACGTGGTCGAAGCCGGCTTGTCTGGCCCACTGGACTGCTTCGAGCGAGCGACCTGATGTGTGGGTTCGCTCAAGTACGGCCAACACATGGGGGACGGCGCTTTGCATTCCGAACGACATGCGGGTGAATCCTGCGTCGCGCAACTGCGCGAGCGAACTCGCGTCGACCGAATCGGGATTGGCCTCGGTTGTAACTTCGGCATCAGTGACGAGCCCGAATTCGCCATCGATCGCAGCCAGGATGCGGGCCAGATCCTCTGGTGGGAGCAAGGTCGGCGTGCCGCCACCGAAGAACACCGTCTGCACCGGCAACTCCGAATCGCCGAGTACGCGTCGTGCCCAAGCAATTTCGGCAATCACATCGTCGGCATACGTCGCGCGCGTGACACCTTCGCCGAGCTCATCGGCGGTATAGGTATTGAAGTCGCAGTAACCGCAACGCGACGCACAGAACGGCACGTGCACATAGAACGACAGTGGGCGCTTCCCCACAACAACCCCGCGGGGAAGGGATCCGTCCGATGGAACCGGCTCGCCCTCGGGCAGCGGTCCCGGTGACATCAGCTCGAGTACATCGCGTTGAGAAGGTCGGAGTACTTGCCTTCAACAACCTTGCGCTTGACCTTCAAACTCGGGGTGAGTTCGCCGTCTTCAATCGAGAAGTCGTGATCGAGAATCGTGAACTTCTTGATGGTCTCCCACTTGTTCAAGCCGGCGTTGAGCTGGTCGACAGCCTTCTGAACGTCAGCGCGCACCACATCGGTCTGCGAGGCCGAAGCGAAGTCAGCCGGAAGTCCTGCCACCGCACCAAACTTGGCGAGGGCGTCGGGGTCAAGAGTGATGAGAGCCGATGCAAAGTTGCGGCCTTCGACGTGCACCACCATGTTGCTGGCGATGGGACACAGCGCCTTGAACTGGCTCTCGATCGCGCTCGGTGCGATGTACTTGCCGCCCGAGGTCTTGACCAGATCCTTCTTACGGTCGGTGATGCGTAGGCGCCCGAGGTCGTCGACCTCACCGACATCGCCCGTGGCAAACCAACCGTCGGCCAACATGACCTCGGTGGTGGCGTCGGGGAGGTTGCGGTAGCCACGCATGACGCCCGGTCCGCGAACCAAGATTTCGCCGTCTTCTGCGATCTTCAATTCGGTTCCGGCGAAAGGTTCGCCACAGGTGCGGAACTTGATGCGCTCAGGGCGCATTATGCAGGTGGCCGCAGAAGTCTCGGTGAGACCGTAGCCCTCAAGAATGGGCAGACCCGCGGCGTTGAACCATTCGGCGATCTCGGGTGACAGTGCTGCCGAGCCGGAGACGAAGTAACGGATGCGGCCGCCCATGCGCTCCTGGATCTTGGAGAACACGAGCTTGTTCGCAATGTTGTACTTAAGAGCTGACGGTGAGCCACCGGCCAACTTCTCGGCCTGGTACTTCTTACCGACCTTGAAGGACCATTCGAAGATCTTCGCCTTGGCGCCGCCCTCCGCGATCGCATTCGCAGCAACTGCGGCATAGATCTTTTCGAAGATGCGGGGAACACCGGCCATGAACGTAGGCTGAATCTGCGTGAGGTTGCTGACGATCTGGTCAACGCGACCATCGACGGCACTCAAGAAGCCGATCTGCAACTGGGCGCAGAGCAACACCTTTCCGAACGAGTGCGCCAACGGAAGCCAGAGGAACTGCACGTCATCAGGACGCAGGATTCCGGTGGACGCGATGGCGACACCTTCGTAGGTCCAGCAGCGGTGCGGGAGTTCGACGCCCTTGGGCTTACCGGTGGTACCCGAGGTGTAGATCAGCGTGGCGAGGTTGTCGGGCCCGGTGGCATCTACGGCTTGCAGCACGGCATCGGGGTTGTCGGCAAGGTGCTGACGACCACGCTCGATCAGTGCCTCCCACGAAATCACCCAATCGCCATCGCCGGAGCCGTCAATCACGATGACCTTCTCGATGGCCACCCCGTTGTCGCGCACCTTGGCGACCTGCGCCTCATTCTCTGCGAACAGGAAACGGCTACCTGAGTCTCCGAGAATGAATGCGACATCCTCGCGACTGGTGCTGGGGTAGACGGTGGTGTTGGCACCGCCAGCGCACATGATGGCGAGGTCGGCGAGAATCCACTCGACGCGCGTGCTGCTTGAGATCGCCACCCGGTCTTCGATGGTCAGACCGAGCGAGAGTAGCCCCGCCGCGAGTGCGGCGACCTCGTCACCCGCCTGCTTCCACGTCCACGACCGCCACCCGCCACCGTCGACAGGGCCGCGGAAGGCCTCGCTGTCGGCGCTGGAGGCTACCCGGTCGAGAAAGAGTCGTCCCACGCTTGACGCGGGCGTCGAATACGGCGCGGTGAGTGATCCGGCGGTGCTGACCATAGTTCTGCCTCCAGGGACGGGCGGGACATTCCCACCGTTCATGTGGTCTTCACTCTACGACCCGGCCTGCGGGATCTGTCCACATCACCGCCAAACTGAACACAGCTCCACCCAGAGCCGCCACGCATCACACTTCCGCGCGAGTCCATCACTTACGCGGGGCAACTGCCCCTCTTGAGCCGCGTACCCGATGGACTCGCGGGGAAGTGGGCGGGGGATGAGTGGAGTGTTCGCCGGGTGACAGATGGGTGGAGATTGGCCGCTCATCTCGGTTTCACTGGGGTTACTGACCTAGGCTAGAGATCCGAAGTCAGCGCATTGAAAGGGATGGACACCATGAACACTCGGACCCGCTCGATTACGGCCGCAGCTGGCGCGGTGTCACTGGCGAGCGTTCTCTTCCTAGCTGCCTGCAGCGGGGGCACTTCGATCACGACCCCCGGTGGCGAGGCCGTCAGCATCAACCCGTCCGGCGGCATCTCGATCTCAGACAGCGCCGGCTCCATCGTCGTCGGCTCAGACAAACTTCCCGATGGTTTCCCGAGCGACGTCGCCACGCCGCCCGGATTCACAGTCGGCGCCAGCGCCAAGACGCAGGTCGACGGAAAAGACGCCTACACGGTGACCTTCATCCAGGAGGGCGACCAGAGCCAGTCGGTTAGCGACTACATCGACACACTGAAGGCCTCGGGATTCAAAATCGACAGCCAATTCGGTGGCAGCGCCAGCCCGAACGCCGGCGGAGTCTGGCAGCTGAGCAACTCCAAGTGGCAGATCGGCCTGATTGAGTCAGTCGAGTCGGGCAAGACGGCCGTGATTCTCAACGTCATGCCCGCCTCCAACTAGGCGTCGCTGCTTCCCACGTTGAGTTCGCGTTGTAGTCGCTCGACCAACGTGGGCTGAAGGTCAACTCCCTCGGCCAAGAGCAGGCGCAGGCGGTTGCGGTCACCCAGACGGCCGGTGAAGGCTTCTACGACTGTCACTCCATGCCCCGGGGTATCGACGATCTCAACGCTGTCTCCGGCCGCGACCTCTCCAGGCTCGAGCACGCGGAGATACGCGCCGGGAAGCTCCGCTTCGGTGAATCTCTTCACCCAGCGCTCCTCGCCGAGCCAACGCTGGAATGTCGCGCACGGAATGCGTGGGCTCGTGACCTGCAGTAGTGCCGTTCCGACGCGCCAGGTTTGACCGATCACCGCGCCACTGACGTCGAGTCCGACGGTGACGAGGTTCTCGCCGAACGATCCGGGGGCCAGATCGCGGCCGAGCTCGGAAGCCCAGCGTTGGCGATCCTCCTGCGCGTAGACGTACACCGCCTGGTCGCGGCCACCATGAACTTCCACTGCTTCGACGTGATCACCGTCCACACCGGCAAGTCCGATCGCGCGCGGCCCCGAGACCGGACGCTTATCGATTGCCGTGACTCCGGGCTTGCCGCCCGGGTCGTCGCGCACGGCGTGCACGACGCAGACGGCAACGACCGACGCGCTCACTTCTTCTCCTTGGCGGGAGCATCCCCATCCGATGACAGGGCGGCGATGAAGGCCTCTTGAGGTACCTCGACACGACCCACCATCTTCATGCGCTTCTTGCCTTCCTTCTGCTTTTCCAGCAGCTTGCGCTTACGGGTGATGTCACCGCCGTAGCACTTGGCAAGAACATCCTTGCGAATCGCACGAATACTCTCACGCGCGATGATGCGTGAACCGATTGCCGCCTGAATAGGAACTTCGAACTGCTGACGAGGAATGAGTTCCTTGAGTTTGGCGGTCATCGACACCCCGTAGGCGTACGCCTTGTCACGGTGCACAATCGCGCTGAATGCGTCGACGGCATCTCCGTGCAACAGGATGTCGACTTTCACAAGGTCGGCGGCTTGCTCGCCCGTCGTTTCATAATCGAGCGAGGCATACCCGCGCGTGCGCGACTTCAACGCATCGAAGAAGTCGAACACAATCTCGGCCAGTGGAAGCGTGTAGCGAAGTTCGACCCGGTCTTCACTGAGGTAGTCCATTCCCATCAGTGAACCGCGGCGGGTTTGGCACAGTTCCATCACTGTGCCGACGAATTCACTCGGAGCCAGAATCGTGGCCCGCACCATCGGCTCGTAGACCTCCGCGACCTTTCCGGTGGGGTATTCGCTGGGGTTGGTGACTACCTGCTCGCCCCCGTCGTCAAGCAGGACGCGATAGACCACGTTGGGCGCGGTGGAGATGAGGTCGAGATTCGACTCGCGTTCGAGTCGTTCGCGCACGATTTCTAGGTGCAGCAAACCCAGAAAGCCGCACCGGAATCCGAACCCAAGCGCCGCCGACGTCTCAGGTTCGTACACCAAGGCCGCGTCGTTGAGCTTGAGTTTGTCGAGGGCATCGCGCAGTTCGGGATAGTCAGAGCCATCAAGCGGGTACAGCCCCGAGAACACCATCGGCTTGGGGTCGCGGTACCCACCGAGCGCTTCGGTGGCGCCCTTGTGCAAAGTCGTCACGGTGTCACCAACGCGCGACTGACGCACATCTTTCACACCGGTGATGAGGTAGCCGACTTCGCCCACACCCAACCCCAGCGAGGGCGCCGGATCGGGCGAGATGACTCCGACTTCCAAGATCTCGTGATGTGCACGTGTGCTCATCATTTCAATGCGTTCACGCGGTGCCACATGCCCATCGATGACTCGCACGTAGGTGACAACACCGCGATACGTGTCGTACACCGAGTCGAAGATCAGTGCCCGAAGCGGGGCATCGGCAACTCCGATGGGCGCGGGCACGAGTTGCACTACGACGTCGAGCAGTTCGCGAACGCCTTCACCTGTTTTCGCGCTCACCTTGAGCACCTCAGCAGGATCACAGCCGATGATGTGCGCCAATTCGGCCGCGTACTTCTCAGGTTGAGCCGCCGGTAGGTCGATCTTGTTGAGCACCGGAATGATCTGCAAATCATTCTCGAGGGCCAAGTACAGGTTCGCGAGGGTCTGGGCCTCAATACCCTGGGCTGCGTCGACCAGCAGCACGGCGCCTTCGCAGGCAGCAAGACTGCGGGACACCTCATAGGTGAAGTCGACGTGGCCGGGAGTGTCGATGAGATTCAGAACATAGGTCACACCGTCAAACGCGGTGTAGGGCAGGCGCACCGCCTGACTCTTGATGGTGATGCCGCGCTCGCGCTCGATATCCATGCGGTCGAGGTACTGGGCCCGCATATGCCGACCGTCGACCACGCCGGTGAGTTGGAGCATCCGGTCGGCCAAAGTCGACTTGCCGTGGTCGATGTGAGCGATGATGCAGAAGTTACGGATCACCGCTGGATCGGTGGCCCCGGGCGGGGGGGCGCTGGCATTCCTGCTCACGACGGGCTGCTCACGGTGGCTGGAGTGTCCTCGGCTAGGTGGGGCGCTGGCCCCCTATCGTCCCACGTCTGAGGTGGTGCGCGCTCCAAGGCTCCCGAGAACCCTCCGCACGGCACTTGAGGGGGGCCATTTGGTCACCCAGCGTGTTCCCGGCTATCCTGAGCGGGCACGTCTAGCATCATTTCCGACGCACCCAAGGGATCCCGTGGCAAACATCAAGAGCCAGATCAAGCGTAACCGCACGAACGAGACTGCGCGCCTGCGTAACAAGGCGGTCAAGTCCTCGCTCAAGACCGCGGTGCGCAAGGCCAACGATGCCATCGCTTCTGGCGATGCTGCTGCCGCTGAGGCCGCCGTGCGCGATGCCAACCGTAAGCTCGACAAGGCTGCGAGCAAGGGCGTCATTCACGCCAATCAGGCCGCCAACCGCAAGTCGTCGCTCGCTGCCAAGTCCACCAAGGTCTGACCTTCGCGTCAGCCTTCGGGCCGCTAGTCCTCAGCCGGGCGTTCTCGCGCGGCAATCCTTAGTAGCGAGCGCTCTAGTAGCGCGCGCTTTTGTACCGGGTCAAGGCCGCCCCCTTCGTGCCCACCTTTCATCTGGACGTCGGCTTCAGCCAGCATGAGTGCCGCGTCGGCCAGTTCGCGCGGAGTCCACCGACGAAGCTGAGCCCGCACCGTCGTTAGTTTCCACGGCGGAACCCCCACCTCTCGGGCCAATTCGCCATCGCCCATTCCAGGCGGCGCCCCCGCCAACTTGAGCAACTGCCTCAGCGAGGCCGCCACCGTGGCAACAACGGCTGGCCCAAAGCCCGGGTCGGCACTGAGCGCCCAGCGCAGCGTCACCAGCACCTGAGTCGGCTGGGCATTCCACACGGCGTCCGACACCGCAAAGCCACTGGCACCCGCGACGCCCTCGTAGTAGGCGCCTACTTCCTCTTCGCCGATGACATCGCCATCGATGTCCGAACTCAGTTGAGACGCGGCCGAAGCCAGTGAGCGCAGATCGTCACCAACGGCAGCTCGAAGGGCAGCGACCGCCGCCGTGCTGATGGTGCGCCCGTGGCTACGGAACTCGGCCACGACGAAGTCAGCGATGCCACGGCCCTTGATCTTGTCGGCCGATACTTCGGCGATGCCAGCGGCCCGAAGTCGCTCAAGAGCAGCTTTACCTTTCACACCACCTGGATGCACGAGCACGAGGTGCACCTCCGCCTCCGGCTCGACGACGGCCGCGACCACCGTGTCGATGACGGCCGGTTCCGCCGACTCGATTCCGGTGGCGACCAGAACGACCCCTCCCCCAAACAACGTCGGTGATACCGCTTCCGCCAACGCACCCGCGGCTCCGTCGTCGGATAGGTCGAGGTCGCGGCGCTCGGTGCCCGGGTCGCGCTTGCGCACCGACGCCAGTATTCGAGCCACGGCCCGTTCGGAAAGGAACTGCTCGGGGCCGATCACGAGGGTGGCGGGTGCCGCTTCGGTAGACATCAACGACAGCATCCCACGACTCATTCAGCGGGCGGGTCGAACCCAGATGCTCAGTGGAATGATCACGATCCCGGCGTAGTGCGACCACTCGGGCCAGAAGAGACAGAGCACCGCGGAAGCCATAAAGTACGCGCCGAAAATCAGCCCGCGCAGACGGCCGATGCCACCCTCGGACGGATCGCGGCGCTCGGCCGGTTGGAGGAGGGCCGGATGGTGGCGTAGGTAGAGGGACATGGCGGCCGTGAGCAGACTCGTGACGCCCAGAGTTCCCCAGAAGGCGCATCCGATCGTGCCATCAGGCGTGTCGGTATCCCAGCCCGAGTCACCGAGTTGGGCCGACAACCATGGAAGCAGAGCGATGGAGGTCAGCCACAGGGTATTGACCCAAAAGACCGTGGAGTCGTAGGCGCGAATTCCGTTGAGCACCCGATTGTGTACTCGCCACATCAGCGAGACGAGCAGGAAAGTGAAGATGAAGACGCCCAGTTGTGCCGCGTTCTCAGCGACCAACTGAGCAAATGTTTGGCCGTCGCCCGGGCGCAAATCAATGATCGGCAGGACGAGCAAGGTGATCGCTACCGCGACGACGGCATCACTGAAGTTGATCAGCCGATCGACAGCGCGCCCAGTACTCGCCCCCGGCGGAATCGCCAGATCGTCGGGCTCAGTACTCATGAACGCGAACCTAACAGTCCAATGCCCTCGGAATTGAGGACGACGGCAATGTCACCGCTCTGATCGGTGCGCAGGAGTGGAATCCCAAGCGCCGACAGTGCCGTGAGCGTCTCGGGCGCAGGATGACCGTAGTCGTTGTCGGCACCCACCGAAATGATCGCGAGACGCGCGTGGGTCCAGGCCGCGAATCGTGGATTCTGCCGCCGCGAACCGTGGTGCGCCACCTTGAGCACGTCGACTGGAAGGTCACCGACGGCTGCCATCAGCCCGGCCTGAGCCGCCGGCTCGATATCACCCGAGAGCAGTAGTCGAACCCCGTCGGCGTCAACGTAGGCGGCCAAGCTGGCGTTGTTCGGATCGCTTCCCTCACCGCGAATAAGTCTGGCGGGCCACAACAATCGCCACGTCACGTTCCCGGCGCGGCGTACGTCTCCTGCGTGACCGACTTCAACGGGGACCTGGGCTTCCGAGCACCACCTCATCACCCGCTCGGCCTCCTCAGGTGGCTCGGCCAGCGGAGACACCAGCACGGTGGCAACGGACCGCCCACGCAGTACCCCCGGAACCCCTTCGACGTGATCGGCGTGGAAGTGGGTGAGCACCAGCGCGGCCACCCGACTGATGGACAGGTCGCGCAGGCAGCGATCGATGGCATCGGGTCGCGGGCCTGCATCGACCACAATCGCTGTGTCGTCGTCAACCCGGATGACGAGGGCATCGCCTTGGCCCACATCGCAAGCGACGGCGCGCCAGTGTGGTGGCGGCCACGCCGAGGATGCGGCCCGGGGAATCGCGATGACGCCGACGACTGCGATGGCAACTACGCACGCAACGGGCGCTCGCGGTAACGCCCACACCACCGCGGCTAGCCGCCGCCGATAACGCACGCCAGTAGCAACGCCACCCATCACCGCACCCATGAACAGCGCGCCGGGAGTTCCAGAAGGCCATGGCAGCAGTAGTGCGGCCGAGGTTGCCACGACGTGAGCGACATCAACAATCCACTGAGCGCATGCGGCAGCAGGTATAGCAATGGCATGGGCCAACGCGGGAGCAACCGGGGAGAGCAGCGTGGCAATGACTCCCAGAACAGTGGCTGGTGCCACCACCACCTCCGCCATCAGATTGGCCGGAACAGAACCGAGCCCGACCGACGCTCCCATGAGAACCAGCAACGGCGCGGTCGCCACCTGTGCCGCGATGGTGACGGACAAGGCCTCGCTCAGCCCAGCCGGAATCTGAGGTAGGTGCTCGGTAAGCCAACGACGGAGTACTGGTGCGAGGAGGAGTAATCCCGCCGTGGCCGCCGCCGAGAGTGCGAAACCCAGTGAGGTCGAGAGCCACGGATCAACTAACAGCAACACCAACACCGCGCCTGCCAGCGCTGGCGAACCACGACGTTTGCCGCCGGCAACGAGTGCGAGAACGACCACACCTCCCATCGCCGTGGCCCGCACCACACTCGGCGACGGGCGCACCAGCACGAGAAATCCGAGCAGGGCAAGAAGCGCCACGAGAGCCCGCCACCGCCCGCGCACTCGCAGCACTGACGCAACAGCAAGTGCAGCGCCGAGCACGATGCTGACATTTGCACCGCTGACCGCAGTCAAGTGGGAGAGCCCGGCCGTACGCATGTCGGTCGCCACGGAATCAGGGACAGTCGACGTGTCTCCGAGCACAATGCCGGGCAGCAGTGCCGCTCCTTCTCCCGGAATATCGGCAACGGCTGCGCGGAGGCCCTCCCGCAACGTACCTGCCACTCGTTGCCAGACGGGGGGTTCATCCAGCACAGTCGGTGTCGTGCGCATGGTGAGCGTGAGAGCGTTACCCGCCGCAGGATCGCCAGGTTGAACGGTGGCACGTCCGGTGATGCGCGTTCCTGGGAGTAGCGCTGCCGAATCAATGGGCGTCCACAAGCGCATCGGTAGGCGCGCTTCGACCGAACCGCGTGGCCACGTGAGTCGCGTGCCAGTCACAGTGCTCACCACCCGTGGAGGACCCCGCATGATCCCCGCTACCGAACCTTGGACGACGCGCGGATCAGTATCGAGAACTGCCTCGACGATGACCGACGTACCCGGTTCAGGTAGTAGTGAGGACTCCAAGGGTGCCACTCGCACGACCACGTTGAGGGCACCGGCAGCGAACACCAACGCCACCAATGCCAACGAGGGAAGCAGGTGGGAGTGCCGTCTCATGACCGCCCGCAATGACGGCACTGCTATCACAAGTCCTGCGACTACCCACGGGCCACCAGCAATCGCGAATGGCGGAACGACGCTCGACAGAGCAAGTGCACTCGCGACCCAGAGGCCCACCGCAGCCGGCCACAATCGAAGCTCGGCGCTCATACGCGAACTCGCGCACTGAGATCGGCAAACTTGCGCTCACCCACACCCGCAACTTCGCGAAGTTCGTCGACGCTGGTGAATCGCCCGTGCGCCGTTCTCCAGTCAACGATGCGCGAGGCGAGAACCGGTCCGACACCGGGAAGGGTGTCGAGTTGATCAACGGTGGCCGAATTCAGATCAATGACCGCGTCGGCGGAAGCGGAGGGACTTCCTGCCTCAGCCACCGGTGGATCGACTCCGACGGCAATCTGCTCGCCGTCGGTAAGGTGACGCGCCAGGTTGAGGGTTGGTTGCGGCACTCCGGCCAACACACCTCCAGCCGCTCGAATGGCATCGGCAACCCGAGACCCCGCTGGCAGGCGCACCAGGCCGGGGTGGCGCACGCGACCGAGAACATGCACCACCACCTCGCCCACGGGAACGCTCGGCCGAGAACTCGGCGATCCTGACGCGGCGGTCGGCATCACGCTGAGCGCCGCCCCCGCGGCGACCACGAGCGGTGCGGTCGCCGGCCGCGCCCGGGAGACCCACCACCAGCCAACGGCCACCGCGAGGCCCATGACAACGACCACAGCCACGGCCGCGAGATGCCGTCGAGTCAGCGGCCTCGCTGCGCGTGGCGGCGTCCAGCCACCACCTCGTTGGATGGGAGTACGAACCACAGGGGAGACGTTAGGTGCAGACATGTCGCGCCTCTGTGGGTCTGCAGTGGCCTGTGGACATCCCCGATCGAATCCGCATGGGGATCAGATCAGTCAGGAGTTGCCCGATACCGCGCCTCGCGCTCGATCGATCGCCGACTCAATGTTGGCCCGATGCCGCACCAAGATCAGCAGCGCGATGAGCACCGCCATGAGCCGCGCATGCCACGAGTCGGTCATGACAATGGCCGTCGGAATCAGCACAATCGCTGCCGCCACGGCTCCGAGCCCGACGCGGCGAGTGACGGCCACCGTGACAGCAAAAGCCGCCAGTACCGGCAACGCCCACCATGCGTGAGTTCCGAGAATGGCACCGAGCGCCGTGGCAACTCCTTTTCCACCACGCCCCTTGAGGAACGGAGAGGTGATGTGCCCGACGACCGCTGCCACACCGGCCAGTTCACCGGCCAACTCACCGCCGAAGTGGGTAAAGACAACCGCTGGAACAAAACCCTTGAGAACGTCGAGCACCCCGACTGCAATGCCCACTCCACGACCCATCGTGCGTGCGGCGTTCGTGGCACCCGGGTTTCCTGAGCCCTCATGGCGTAAGTCCACGCCACGTAGACGCGCGATGGTGGCTGCTGGGTTGAGGGACCCAACGAGGTAACCGACGAGTGCGGCGCCAATGTAGAGCAGCACAGGTACGTCGTTCATCGATGCCCGACCAGCGATGGAACCGGTGCCACTACAACCGCAAGTGTTCCCGGGCCGCTGTGGGCCGCAATCACCGCCGGCAGTTCACTGACCTCAACCGAGGTACTGGGGAGCCTGTCGCGAAGTCTGGCCGCAAGATCATCAGCCCGGTCAAGCGCATCGACGTGATGCACAGCAATCTGTGTGGCCTCGAACACCGATCGCTCAACGGCGAGGTCCTCAAGTCGAGCTACGGCGCGGGCTGTGGTGCGCACCTTTTCGAAAGGTGCTACCTCACCGCCGGTGATGGTCAGCAC
Organism: Actinomycetota bacterium; assembly: GCA_026393115.1. GTDB lineage: Bacteria > Actinomycetota > Actinomycetes > S36-B12 > CAIYMF01 > CAIYMF01. The sequence goes on along the minus strand of JAPLAU010000021.1, from coordinate 9,606 downwards.
GGGTTTGATCGCCAGAGCGTTTCCCCAGAGTGCACGAGCGGCCCCAATGCGACCGCCACGCCGCAGCACGTCGAGATCATCGACGAAAAACCAGACGGCTACTCCCCCGGCAATCTCCTCTGCCCTCGCCGCCACCTCGTCAGCAGATCCGCCCGCCGCCGCCACCTCAGCGGCCGCCAACACAGGAAAGCCAAGGCCCATCGCCACCGATCGCGAATCCACCACGCGCACACGCACCGGGGAATCGAGAGCAGCCAAACGCGCAGAATTACAGGCGCCACTTAACTGCGACGACAGGTGAATCGAGACGATTTCGTCAGCACCGGCCTGTGCCAACTGCTGGTAACGCTCAAGAAAGGCTCCTGGCCCAGGATGTGAGGTGGTCACCGTTTCGCCAGCGCGCATCGCTTCGGCCATGAGCGCAAGCAAGCCCGGCGCCCCCTCATCATGGGGCTCACCGCGAACAATGACCGTCAACGGAACGACGGAAATCGCCTTCTCGACAGCATTCTCGCCGCCGATCGACGCCGTTGAATCGGTAACAATGGCCGTCGACATGCGAGCAGCCTAGGCCTTCACGTCTACTCAGGCACGATGTTGACAAGCTTGGGCGGCCGAATGACGACGGTACGAATCGCTCGGCCATCGAGAACTGACTGAACGACGTCTGAAGCAAGTGCGAGTTCACGTAACTCGTCTTCGGTGACATCGGGCGACACCTCAAGCCGATCGCGCACCTTGCCGGCGATCTGCACCACGCACGTCACGCTTTCCTGCACCAACAACGCAGGATCGACTGCGGGCCACCCAGCCAGTGCCACGCTCGGCTCGTGACCGAGTCGAGCCCACATGTCTTCGGCGGTGTAAGGAGCAACGAGAGACAACATCACTGCAACGACCTCGGCCGCTTCACGCACGGCAGGATCGGCAGGACCGCATCCCGAATCGATGGCCTTGCGAGTGGCGTTCACCAGTTCCATGGTGCGCGCTACTGCAACGTTGAAACGGTACGTCTCAACCGCCTGCGTGGCGTCGCTCAAGGCGCGCGCAGTAACCCGACGCAACGCGACATCGCCCGTTGTGACGTCGACACCGGGCTCGCTGGTCACATCACCGGACACCCGCCAAGCCCGAGCGAGGAACTTGCGCGCACCCGCCGGCGACACGTCCTTCCAGTCGACGTCGTCCTCGGGTGGTCCAGCGAAGACCATCGCAACGCGCACCGAGTCAACACCGTGGTCGGCCAACTCATCGCTCAAACGCACCAAGTTGCCGCGCGACTTGCTCATTGCCGATCCGTCCATCACGACCATGCCCTGATTGAGCAGCCGTGTGAAGGGTTCAGTGAATTCGACCATGCCCATGTCATGCATGACCTTGGTAAAGAACCGGCTGTACAGCAGGTGCAAAATCGCGTGCGTCACACCACCGACGTACTGGTCAACTGCCATCCAGTCGCGCGCCTGCTGAGGATCGAACGGCGCGGTGTCCAGATGCGGATCGAGATAGCGCAGGTAGTACCACGACGAGTCGACGAAGGTGTCCATCGTGTCGGCATCACGTCGCGCGGGAGCACCACAATTGGGGCACGGCACGGCTGCCCATTCCTCGGCAGCACCGAGCGGCGACGCGCCGCGGGGCTGCAGGTCAACACCGCTGAGTTCGGGCAGTTCGACGGGTAACTGGTCGTCAGGAACAGGAACTTCGCCACACGCATCACAATGAATGATCGGAATCGGGGTACCCCAGTACCGCTGACGCGAAATGAGCCAATCACGCAGCCGGAAGTTAACTGCGGCACGACCGCGCCCATCGGCCTCCAGCACGCCGATCATGCGTTCGATCGCGTCAGCCTTGTCGAGACCATCCAGGGGCCCCGAGTTGACGTGCGGGCCATCATCAGCGGTTGCTTCGCCCGTGATCGCAGGGTCGGTCTCCGATGCGACAACGACCCGCACCGGCAAACCGAAGGCCTTCGCGAAGTCGAGGTCGCGTTGGTCGTGTGCGGGCACGGCCATGATCGCGCCGGTTCCGTAGTCGGCCAGCACGTAGTCGCTGGCCCAGATCGGCAGCAACTCACCATTGACGGGGTTGACTGCGTAGCGCTGCAAGAAGACCCCGGTCTTTTCGCGATCGGTCGCCAACCGATCAACTTCCGAGATGCGCTTGACCTGTTCGAGGTACGCGAGGAAGTCGCCTTCAGCCCGCGTTCCGGCCGCCAGTTCAGCAGCCAAATCAGAGTCGGCTGCGACTACGAAGAACGTTGCTCCGTACAAGGTGTCGGGTCGCGTCGTGTACACCGTGACCGGTTCGTCGCGTCCTTGAATGTCGAACGACACTTCGGCGCCACGCGAACGACCGATCCAGTTGCGCTGCATCTGCAGCACTTTCTCTGGCCACTGACCTTCAAGTTGCTGCATGTCGTCGAGCAGTCGATCGGCGTAGTCGGTGATACGGAAATACCACTGGGTCAACTTCTTCTTGGTGACGACCGTTTCGCATCGCTCACATCGTCCGTCGACTACCTGCTCATTGGCCAACACCGTCTGACATGACGGACACCAGTTGACATTGGATGCCTTGCGGTACGCGAGACCGCGTTCAAACATGCGCAGGAACATCCACTGGTTCCACTTGTAGTACTCGGGATCGCAGGTGTTCAGCACGCGATCCCAGTCAAAGGAGCACGCATAGCGACGCATCGAAGCGCGCTGCTGCGCGATGTTTTCATAAGTCCAGGTACGCGGATTCTCACCACGCTTGATGGCCGCATTCTCGGCGGGCAGGCCGAACGCATCCCAACCGATGGGGTGCATCACGTTGAACCCCTGCTGCACCCAGTAGCGGGCGATCACGTCACCGAGCGCATAGGCCTCTGCGTGTCCCATGTGCAGGTCACCTGAGGGATACGGGAACATGTCGAGCACATACTTACGCGGTCGCGTGTCATCGGGCCGGCCTGAACGGAATGGGGCGATCTCGTCCCACACCGGCAGCCAGCGCTCCTGAATCGCGTCGGTGTCGTACCGGTCTGCGTCTCGCTCGTCCTGCTGGATCTGACTCATGCTCTCCGTGTCCTCACTGATCGCTGCTGCCCCTGAAATGACAGGACCCCTCGCACATGCAAGGGGTCGCCGCGTCGGATGGTTCTACCGACGCGGCCCGGTAAGGAGCAGTCGCGTACGCATACCGACAACTTACCCCAGCGCCTCATCCGGCGAATTCCAGCCTGCTGCAATGAACGCGGTCGACAAAGCCTGCCCGACATTCGAATGTGCCTGCCAGCCCCAGTGCAGGCCATCAGGGTTGTTGCGTCCTTCACCAAGGCACGGTGTCACGAGCGGGTCGATGTCAACAAAACCCACGTCCGCACCCTGCGCCCATGACCGCGCCGCTGCAACCGCGGGCGAGTGTGGGCGCTGTGACGGGTACATCGCCGAGTCGTAGGGCGAAGGGCCCATCAACACCGTGGGAATGTCAGGACGGAAGGCACGTACGCCCTCAAGGCAGCGCGTCAAGTAAACGTCGGTTGCTCGCTGTGGTAGCTGCCGCATCCGACCATCGGTCGCACGCATCACGTGCGGGGCCAATGATGAGTAGGTGGCCTTGGCGCGGCGTCGCAGCGAACCGGGTCGCACGTAGGCCAGGCTCTCGCGAACGTAGGTAGGAACCGCGGCCGGAAGTTGGTCGAATCCGCCCACTGCCAGCAGCAAGCCATCTGCTCGCCCGACGTATTCCCCCCACGAATGCGGGTCCTTCGTCAGCGCCCACCATGCCTCACGCGCCGTCCAGCCCAGTTGCGCCAGCACGTCGACACGCACCTCGTGGCCGAGAGCAGCGGCCATCACGTTGGGATACAGGCGTTCATCGGTGAGCGGCACCGCAGCCTGCGGACCGTGATAGGCCAAGGAGTCACCGAGCACCAGGACGTAGCGGGTGAACGCGGGCATGAGCCGACATTAGCCGTCGGCCACAGCGTGCCGTGTAGCGTGGGCCCACCATGTCAGACACCCCGGCACAACCTGGCGCACGCACTCGCCGTGGCCGAGCAGCACCGTCGATTCTGATGCTCGGCGCACTGGGTGTCGTGTTCGGTGACATCGGAACCAGCGGACTCTACGCCCTCCAAACCGTCTTCTCCTCTGATAACAACGACATCCAAGCCACCGCGGTTGACGTCTACGGCGTCATCTCACTGGTGTTCTGGACTCTGGTACTGGTCGTCAGTGTTGAGTTCGTCATCCTCATCATGCGCGCCGACAATGAGGGCGAGGGCGGCATCATGGCCCTCATCGCCTTGGTGAAGAAGTTGACCATCAAGCGCCCCTGGGTGAAACCCGCACTGGTGACCGCTGGTCTCTTCGGTGTCGCACTCTTCTTTGGCGACGGGATGATTACCCCTGCTATCTCCGTTCTCTCGGCCGTTGAAGGTCTTGAAGTCGTATCGCCCGCCATGGCCCAGTGGGTAGTGCCGATTGCCGTGGTGGTTCTCGTCGGGCTGTTCTCATTCCAACGTTTCGGCACGTCAGTGATTGGCCGCATCTTTGGCCCCGTCATGGTGCTGTGGTTCGTGATTATTGCGGCTGTCGGTCTTGCACAGGTGCTGAAAGATCCCAATATTCTTCGCGCGGCCTCACCGCTCTACGCCGCCGACTTCCTACTCGAACACCCGATGATCTCCTTCGTAGCCCTCGGTTCCATCGTGCTGACCATCACCGGAACCGAAGCGCTCTACGCCGACATGGGTCACTTCGGTCGGCCCGCCATCACCCGGGCGTGGTTCTGGATCGTTTTCCCAGCACTGCTGCTGAACTACGCCGGCCAAGGTTCACTCATCCTTGAAAACCCCGCTGCTGTCAAGAACCCGTTCTTCCTGCTCTTCCCCTCGTGGGCGCAGCTTCCGATGGTGTTGCTCGCGACATTCGCCACCGTCATCGCTTCTCAGGCGGTGATCTCCGGCGCATTCTCGGTCACCAACCAAGCCATTCGCAGTGGCTACCTGCCACGCATGAACATCAAGCACACATCGAATACCGAAATGGGTCAGGTGTACTCGTCGGCGATCAACTGGGCCCTATGCATCGCAGTCGTCGGTTTGGTTCTGGTTTTCCGCTCATCGACGCGATTGGCGTCAGCCTACGGAATCGCCGTCACGGGAACCTTGCTCATCGACACGTTGCTATTCCTTGTCGTCATGAGACTGCTGTGGCGACGCCCACTATGGAACGTGATTCTCGCCGGCGCCGTCTTCCTGACCGTGAACACACTGTTCCTCGCTGCGAACGCGACCAAGATCGTGACCGGTGGTTGGTTCCCACTGGGTGTCGCTGTGATCGTCTTCATCATTCTCAGCACGTGGTACCTCGGAAACCAGCGAGTCAGTCGCCAGCGTCGGGAACGCGAAGGACCACTGACCGACTTCATTGCGCGACTGTCGACTATGACTCCCCCAGTCGAAACGGTTCCCGGAACTGCTGTGCACCTGAGCCTCACCGGAACAACCGTGCCACTGGCCATGCGACTGGGCGCCGAGCAGATTCACGTCACCCACGAACAGGTCATCGTGCTGTCGATTCAGCCGCAGACCGAACCCCACGTTGCCGATAGCGAAAGTCTGTCGGTTGAGTGGCTGACCGAAACCACTCCGCGCATCGCCGTACTCAAGGCGCGGGTCGGCTTCCGAGATGAAATCAGTGCTCCGCACATGCTCGAGATGGCTCGTGATCAGAAATTGATTCCCGATCTCGATCCCGATTCGGTGATCTACATTGCCTCACACATCACCGTCAAGCCCAACAACGAGCCCGGAATGGCTCGCTGGCGCAAGCACTTATTCGTCAGCCTCACCAAGAATGCGACCAGCCCGATCGAGTACTTCGAACTTCCACCCGAACGCACTATCACTTTGGGAACTGAAGTCGGCGTCTAAGACGCGGGTGCGTTCGTTCCGATTCCGCGGGGGGTGCTTCGGAACAGCGCGGCCCACGCGCAGGTGAACCACACGAGCAGCACGCCAAAGACCAGCCACACGAGCAGCGCGCCGAGCCAACCGCCAACAAAGAACCCGCACAGCGCTGCGAAGAGCCACGCGAACCCGACGATTGCTCCCATGATCACCACGGTGATCAGCCAACGGCCAGGGCGCGCTTTGATCGCCGCGAAGTTGTCAGCGAACGCGTCGCGCTGGCCGTCCATCGCTGCAACTGGAATGAACACCGTGAGCGCTGCAATGAGGATGCCCGGCAACGTGTACAGCAGCAGTCCGAGGAATACGCCCACGGCCACTACTGCGGTCCAGATGACGAATAGCAGCCAGTGTGCGCGCAGTCGCTGTGTCATTGCGGCCCACGACACTTTGCCGTCAACCGATTCGAGTGCGGCCGCGGACACCACCGCGTACGTGATCACGATGATCGCCAGCGACACGAGCGCCCACACAATGGCGATGCCATCGATACCTGGCACGGCTCCGAGAGTGACAAGCAGAGCCTGAACGATCGCATTGACGATCACCACGATCAGCAGCGGCAACCACGCCCGACCGATGCCGCGCAACCCAGCCACCAATACCGAGCGGCCATACCGACGCGGCACCTCAACCGCTGGGCTCACCGCCGCCTCCCCCGCGCTCATGGCTTCTGCCCCGCAGCCTCATTGAGAATCGGCTGGACCTCACCGCGGAACAGTTCGCGTGTGCCGACGGTAATCGTCATCGTGAGCGGCGAACTGCCATCTGACTCGACAGTGATGGGCACACCATCAAGGGCCGCTCCTGTGCACGAGACGGCTTTCTTCGCCTCGCTGCACTGAGGCCACTGCATCACCTGTACTCGTTCGCGGATCAATATGTCGTCGGCCGCAGCGCCTACTGCCGCTACACGATCGCCACCCACGGCGGTGAGTGCGCCCACCTGCGACATCAACCGCCCACAACCACTCAGCGACGTCACGGCCATGACGCCGACGGCAAGGATGGCGCCGAATCGGCGCAAACGCGCGCTCATTTCGGTGCCTTCTGTTCGAATGCGACAACCCGGGCGAGAGCTTCAGCCTGGGCCACTTGAATCTGGGCATCGGTGATGGTTGACAGATCAAAGGGAGATGGAAGGAGCAGTTCACAGTTGCGATCGGATAGCGACCCCAGGCGCATCGTCGGATTCTCGTTGACATCGTTCGCCGCCATCTGTCGACTCAGTGAGGCAAGACCAACCACCGAGAAGTCGCCATCGGTGTAATCAGCCGGCGAGCGGTGGTCGAGAACGGTGGTGAACAGCGACAAGGTTCCATCGCGGTTGTCGACGATTTCAACCGTCTGCTGCTGTTGCGGGAAGTCGATGCACGAGGCCGTCGTGATCTCCCAGAATCCGCCGCCGCCTGCGCGTTGGTGGGCCTGAATGGTGTTGATGTGCGTGTGTCCGTTAAGCCACGCCACCACATTCGGAAACTCGAGCACGGCGGCAATGAATTCGTCCGCGTGAATCAGTGGCTGGGTAGGACCTTCGTCCGGAACCGCGTCATTCTCCAACGTGAGGCTGTTGTGGTGTGACAGCAGAATCGCCAGTTTGTTCTCACGCGTGGCGATCGCCAGTTGCTCCTTGAGCCACTCGAACTGGTCTTGCGGAATTGCTCCGTCTGCACCTACCACCTGGTTGCATGTGTCGAGACCGAAAGCGCGCACGAATGGTCCGAAGTCGGCCGACCACCAGGTCTGGCCACTGTCGATGTTGGCCGGCGTAAAGCCGTGGCCCACCGGACCAGGGGCCGACGGACTGTCGAGGTGCGCCTGCATGAACTCCTGTTGATTGAATAGCCGGCGTCCGGGATCGGAGGTGATGCGACGAATCCCCCACTGCGCCGAGAGTTGATCTTGGAGGCGGTTGAACAACTGCGTGAAGACACTGGCATCGGCAGCCAATCCCCGAAACGCCCCCACGCCGAGCGCTGGCCACAGCGCGGCCTTGCGGTCGCCGGTCGCCCAGCCCTGCAGGTCGGTGCCAATCGGGAACGTACCTAGGAGCAACGTGTCGTGGTTGCCATACACCGAGTACCACGGCGACACCAGACCGACCGATGGAACCGGCTGACTGACGGCCGCACTGAGCAGACCGGGAAGTCGAGGGAATCCCAGAATGCCGAAGGGATCGTTGGGGTCTTCGGGGTGATACGCGTACGTGGCTTCCGCCCACGCTTGCACGCCCTCGTATACGCCCACCGCACCGCTGTTGGGCGTCACGGTGACGCCATCGAGCATGTCGATGTACCAATCAAGTTCATATCGCGAGTGCATGTCGGCGCTGTCACCGGTGACGACTGCGGCGGTCATCGCCGCGCCTGTGAGCGGACTGCGGCGTGCCTCGGTCATCGCTGCGACCATGGCTGATGCCACGTGCACGGTGAGAGCGTCATGTGGCCGGAAGGCACCAGCCCATAACGACGCATCCTGACCGAGCATCGGCTCAAGCCGTGCAGGAGATTGCCCGTCGATGATGTGCATATCGCTGAAGTGACCGACGTAACACAACGAGCGACGCGAAGCCGCCCGGCCGGCCGCCGGAGCCTTTCCGAGCAGGTCAATGCGCTCGAGGAAAGATTCGCCAGGGGCGTTCTGCAGAGTGCGATAGGTGCCACGCGCGATGGGGCCGTAGCGGATGGTCTGCAGCAGAGTGGTCGGAACGTCGGTGGCTAGGGTTGGCGCCGCCAGCGCCGAGCCCAAAGCGCCGGCAGGAAGAGCCACCGCTCCGGCAAGAACTCCGGTCAGGGCCAAGAAGTCTCTGCGCGATAGCCCGCTCACCAGTCACCTTCCCCAACCGCTCGGAAGCAATTCACCTCAATCTTCTGTGAGAGTACAGGTCTGCATCCGCCGAAGAGAGCATTGCCGCGAGGTCACACCCAACCGCAGCAACGTTGGCTCCACCCATCGAAACAATTCCGGCCCACTGGGACGGTCGACAAGGGTCAGGCGGCATGCCCAAGGGCTACAAGTTCAAAAAAATAAGGAAGTCCCGAGACATCCCATAAGGATGTCCCGAGACTTCACAACGTGGAGCTGAGGGTGTGGTGTTCGGGGACATATTTATAGGCTGTCTCGAGACATCCTTATAACGAGCAAATCGGACATCCTTCACCGCATGTCCAAGCAACGAGTCATCGTCGAAGCTGTCCTGGCCTGTAAGTCCCAAACCGAGGTCGCCCGCCTCTACGGCATCTCACAACCACGCGTGAGCCAACTGGTGGCAGCCTGGCGACACGGAGGCTGGGACGCACTGGAACCCCGCACCCAACGACCTCACACCAGCCCCAATGCGATCAGCGAAGACATGGTCACTCTGATCTGCCACATGCGCCGAACACTGAGCGCCGACGGCCATGACGCTGGCCCGCGATCCATCGCCGCCCGACTAGAACGAGCCGGCCACACCCCACCAGCAATCTCCACCATCTGGCACACCCTGACCAAAGCCGGACTCATCACCCCCCAACCACCCAAAGGGTCTGCCCCCGGTTTGGTTGACACTCGGGGTTGATGGTTCCTACGCCGCGTCTGCGGCTTGGTAGATCATCTCAAACTCGACCGGGGTGAGTTTGCCCAGGGCGCGTTGGCGTCGG